>JBDHXV010000035.1:0-29679 GCA_039810885.1 Chitinophagales bacterium
CGTCGCAGAATACAGCGTCATTGCAAATACAGGGGAAAATAGTTGCCATAAACGGAGACTTAACAATGACGGCTTCAGGAACGCGCGAAGTCAGGCTCTTTGCTCACTCAGGTAATACAAACACTAGTTTAACCATTGGAGGAAACTTAAAGATTACCGGGGGGAGGTTGTCTTTATGTAACGCTACTTCAAATGGATCGCAAGCCGTTGTTTTAAATGTTTCTGGAAATATTCTCATTTCTGGAGGCACATTAGACTTAACAGGTGCTTCGGCAAATACAAGCGGAGCGATTACGCTAAATGCCTCGGGCAACGTATCTATAACGGGTACGGGCATAATAGCTAAAACACAAAACGGAAATAATGCAACGTTCCGATTTAATAAAGCTACAGGAACGCAAACATTTAGCGCATCAGCACCCACAACGGCCGTGTCCACAGACCCAATTAAATGGGAGGCAGGAGACGGTACAACGCAACCGGAGTTGATACTCTCGTCTAACTTCATAGAAAATGCTACAGCAACTTTCACAGTAAGAACTAACGCTACATTAAATTGTGGCACATATATTTTACAGGGAACTACCGCAGGAACTACAGGAACATTTACGCTACAAAATGCTGCTACACTAAAAATGGGGGCGGTTGATGGTATTTCAACAGCACCAAATACAACGGGTAACATTCAAACAGGGCCGGCTGCAGCAAACAGAGTGTTTAATATTGGAAGCTATTATGAATATAATGGAACATCTAATCAGATAACAGGATTGGGTCTTCCTACAAATGTGGCACGTTTAACGATAAATAATAGCGGTTCTGCAAGTAATAATTTTGTTACACTGAGTCAATCCACAACAATTTCTACTAATGGTCAGTTGAATTTATCCAATGGGTATTTCAAAATTGGCAATGCAGGTCTCATGATTATATTAGCAGGAAATAATACCGTTAACGGCAACGGAGGTGATTTTGCACCAGGAAATGAAGGCGGTATTGTAAGAGCGACAACTAACAATTCATCAGCAACCGGCACGCTAAATTTCTGGGAGATGAGAACCTCTACAGGGTTTAACTTTGGCACTAATTCCTCCATACACGGGCTCTTTCTCATTAACGCCGGTGGATATGTTGACACGAATCCACCATATTACATAGCTGGCTCTACATTACAGTACAATACCGGAGGCAATTATGGTCGTTCGCTGGAGTGGAGTGCCACATCAGGAGCGGGCTATCCTCATCATGTACAAATCACATCTACCGTATTGAATCTTGGAAATGCGGGGACAAATACAGCTCGTATATGCGGAGGCGATTTAATAATAGACGGCACATCAACTTTGACTATGAATGAGGCAGGTAGCGAGATGACGGCATCATTAACAGTTAATGGTAATGTAACTTTTGTAAGTACAAACTCTTCATCAACTTTGACTTTGTCATCTCAAATTGGAGGAGATATCTATGTGAAAGGAAACTGGAACAGAAACGGAGGAACCTTTAATTCGAATAACCGCATGGTTTCATTTAATGGAACCTCACCGCAATCAATTAACGGTCCGGCAAATACCACATTTGATTATTTAAGAATAGATAATACATCCGGGGTTAGTTTAAACAATGCCAGCATTATTGTTGCTCAGCAATTGGATATGCAAAACGGGCACTTGACATTAGGAGCAAATAATGCGTCGCTTAATGCCTTTGCGAGTATTGTTAATGCTAACAGCTCCAAGTATGTTATTACCGATGGTAATGGATTGCTTATTCAAAGCCTTGGCGGATCTAACACGCTTTATCCGGTTGGCCCGAACAGCACACAATATGCGCCGGCAACATTGGCACAGTACGGAACAGTAGATAACATAGGAGTTCGAGTGAAAACCGCTCCGCCATTTGACAATGCCGTAAACGATGATTTGCAAATGGTAAATTATCAGTGGTATATATCTGAAGGCGTAAATGGAGGCAATAGCTTATTTACTAAGTTCCAATGGAGCGGATCAGACGAGGCGTCAAACTTTAATAGAAATAATCCGGTCTATCATGGCGATTGGACGGGAGCGGGGTATAACATTCGCCCTACAAGTGCAACAGCAGGCAGCAATCCCTATACGTCATCTTCAGCTACAAATTATACAGGTATCCTGAACAGAGTGTTTGTCGTGGGTAACTTACACGGCATTAAAGGATGTATTTCTACTGTTTCAAACGGTGATTGGAACACAGCGGCTACATGGGAGAGTGGGGTTATTCCACCACATAATTCTAATGTATGCATTAATCATAATGTAACGGTGAATGTAGTAGATCCCGATACGGTTACCGGTGTTACAATTGGTGTTACAGGTAACTTAACAGTATCCAGTGGTAGAACAATCGCTATTTCAAATGCCGGATTCATAGATAACTCGAAAGTAGGGTTAATCCTTGGATCAGGAAAAGTTGTGTTTGTTGGGACAGCCGCAATTAACGGATCTGAAGCTGTAACGTTTAACGATGTTGAAATTAATAATGGTCTTACCATTAATAAAACACCGACAATAAAAGGAGTATTCCGTATCAAAACAGGAGGATACCTTATTTCAAATAGTGTTGATTATGCTGTATTATCAACGCTCGAATATGCTACAGGAGGAACTTATGGCCGTAACCTTGAATGGAGCGCAACTTCAGGCATAGGATATCCGCACCACGTTTTGGTAACAGGAAACACTACACTTAACCTTGGCAACGGCGGTGCAGGAACGGCTCGACAAATTGGCGGCAGCCTTACCATCAATTCGGGTTCTGAGTTAACAATGGCCGGCTCACCCGTTATGACAGCGGCATTAACAGTTAAAGGAAACTTATTTATAAATGGAACCTTAACGTTATCTACTTCTGCCGGGGGTGATTTAAAATTAGATGGAAACTGGGAGCGCGATGGGGCAACCGGAGTATTTAATTCTAACAACAGAGCCGTATTTTTTACAGGAGCAGCGAATCAACATATTCGTGTTCTTGGAAGTGGAACAGAGTCTATTCCATACGTTATTATAGATAAGCCCAATGCAGGCACGTATGTTAAAATGCATAAAACAGCACCTGATGAAACCGACTTGCGTATTACGGGTACATCAGGCGGAGTACTTCAGTTAAATAACAATGGTGGACTTGATCTTGATGGCCGCACCGTTGGCATAGATTACAACTCAAACACGGGGTCCCCATCGGTATGGATTGAGGTTAACGCGCCACGTGAGATTATAAATTCAAGCGGAATTAATCAAGGAGAATTCAAATTTTACAGTTCTGCAAATCCAAATCAGCCTACTTGGTTTACTTCCGGAGTAAAAGACGTTTCAGGAACAGGCACGCTGACATTTAACAGTGATGTGTTGATGACCATTGCTGACGGTTCTTGTGACTTTGGCGTTAGTGCAGGCAATCCGGTTACATTCATAAAAGGAGTGTTACAAGTGAAGCTTGGAGGCTCTGTAGGACAAACCATGCATCCTTGTTTCTATGAAACAGGTTCTACTCTGCGCTTTGCCAATACGGTAGATTACTTGGTTCCATCAACGGATAAAACATGGGCAACAGGAGCTATTAACTCGGGATTACCCGGAATACCATATAATGTTGAAGTGTTAGATGCCGGTACGGACCTCACCTTAAATGATGCACGTTCATTGAAAAATGATTTAACGATTACCAATGGCACCTTCACCATTAATCCCGGTGCAGGTAGTGAATTCAGCCTTGGCGGAAATTGGACAAGAACAGGCGCGTCATCCGCATTTACGAATAATGCCGGCGCACGCGTTGTATTCCGCGGCTCAGCCCCACAAGCTATATTATGCACAGCGAATGGTAATACGGAAACATTCAAAGAATTAGAAATTGATAACAGTGGAGGGGTAAACAATAATGCAATTACGCTATCCGGTACAACAAGAATTGTTGTTACAGACACGATTGCATTTACAAAAGGAATAATTACAACAGGAGCAAATCGGGTCGAAACCAATGCCACCACAAGCTATGTGGCGAGTTCCGGAAACACGAATTACACCCAAAGTTGGGTAAATGGAAATTTGCGTAGGAATATCAATAACACAAATACGGTTATCGAATTTCCGGTAGGCATAGCAACACGCGGAAATCTTGCTACTATATACAGCAACAGCCTTGCGGGTGTTTCATATTACGACGTTAACTTCCATACTGTGGGAGGGGGTAACGATTCAGAGATGGACGCATGGGAAACCTCTATTCCTGGCAATCCTTATCATACAAAATATGTAGCCATGAACTCGGGTGGATTTTGGACTATTGAACCTAATACACAACCGGCATCAGGAACTTATGACATTAGATTATACTTTAACGGAATGTTGGCCGGAATGGCAGATAATCAATTCGGTGTTTTAAAACGCAGCAATGGATCTTTAACATACGCAGACTTTAAACCATTCCCGGGAACAAGTATTAACAATGCGGGCGGAACAGGACGACTACTTTCAGACGGGTTTGCTTTACGTATGGGTTACACCTCATTCTCTGAATTTGGAATAGGTCTGTCCGGGGTGCCATTGCCGGTACAACTAACCACTTTTACCGGCCATAAGGATGGAAGAGTAAATAAGTTAAACTGGAAAACATCGTCCGAGCTAAATACCTTGGAATTTGATGTAGAGCGCAGCACCGATGGAGTCACCTTCAAATCTATAGGTACTGTTGCGGCTGCCGTATTCAGCACCACTCCTTTAAATTATAGCTACACAGATTACACTCCAGCCAACACAATAAACTACTATAGATTGAAAATGGTTGATGTGGATTACTCATACGAGTACTCGAATATAATTGCTATTAATAATGTGGATCACACAACGAGTACGACGGTTGTTCTCTATCCAAACCCTACTGTTGGAAATGTGTTTGCTGATATTACCTCCTCTCAGAAACAGGATATCACTTACACAGTATTTGACCTAAGTGGCAGGATTTTAATGTTGAATCGGGTAACCTTAGAAGAAGGAAAAAACAGTATTGACATGAATATACAGAATTTTGCCGCAGGAAATTATTTAGTGGAGTTCCGTGATGACACAAACACGATAATCTGCACTCAGAAATTTATCAAGAAAAACTAATCCGGACGGATTGCATTAAACACCAAAGAATGCCCCTGCATTGCAGGGGCATTCTCATTTAATGTTTTATAGAATTAGTGAGCATCAAGCCAGTTCGTTCCTATTCCTATGCCTATTTCAATAGGAACATTCAATTGCAAGGCGTGCTTCATTTTATCTTCGATGATATACTTTATGGTGTCAATCTCATCTCTGTGCGCGTCAAACACTAATTCGTCATGCACTTGCAATGTCATTCGACTTTTGAATTCATGCTGATTAAACTCCTTTTGTATCTGAATCATTGCGACTTTAATCATATCGGCAGCTGTTCCTTGAATAGGAGCATTAACGGCATTTCGTTCAGCAAATCCTCTTATGGTCGCATTACGAGAGTTGATGTCTCTCAAATAACGACGGCGACCCAATACCGTTTCTGTATAACCATTAGCTCTTGCAAATGCAATATTTTTCTCCATAAGATCTTTAACACCGGGGAATTTCTGATTGTAATTGTTAATAATATCTGCCGCCTCTGTTTTAGATATTCCAAGAGTTTGTGATAGTCCGAAAGCAGTTTGTCCATAGGCAATACCGAAGTTTACAGCTTTAGCTTTGCTTCTCATTTCACGTGTCACTTCTTCTATCCGAGTGCCGAAAACACGAGCAGCCGTAGCGGCATGTATATCTTGCTTTAGGCGAAAAGCTTCGAGCATGTTACTATCTTCACTCAACGCAGCAATAATCCGCAACTCAATTTGAGAGTAATCTGCAGAGAGAATGAGGTGATCGTGATCTCGTGCAATAAAAGCCTTTCTGATTTTTCTCCCCCGCTCTGTACGAATAGGAATATTTTGAAGATTCGGCTCAGCAGAACTTAATCTCCCTGTAGAGGCAACAGCCTGATTGAATGAGGTGTGAACACGCCCGGTCTTAGGATTTATTAATGCAGGAATTGCATCCACATAAGTTGATTTAAGTTTCGATAATTCCCGATAGTTCAATAATAAATCAATTATAGCATGCTCAGTTTGAAGTTTAAGCAGAGTATCTTCATCGGTGCTGTATTGACCGGTAGCCGTTTTCTTCCCCTTGTATGGAATCTTTAATTTCTCAAAAAGTACTTCACCTAATTGTTTTGGAGAAGAAATATTGAATCGTACATCTGCTAGATTATAAATTAATTTTTCTGATTGAATTATCTCGCTATTCAACTCATCTGAATATTGTTTTAGAAAGAGGTGGTCAATATTTACACCCTCATACTCCATATCGCATAGTACGGAGATTAAGGGGACTTCAACTTCGCGAAACAAATTATCGCTTTGCTCTTTATATAAAAGGGGCTCAAAGTAATCTTTCAGTTGAAGTGTAATGTCTGCATCTTCTGCGGCATAATCACAGACACGTATGGGGTCAATGTCACGCATGCTCATCTGTTTTTTCCCCTTTCCGATTAAGGTCTCAATAGAGATGGACTTATACCCCAAATATGTTTCACTTAAAAAATCCATACCATGACGCATGTCCGGCTCTAACAGATAATGAGCAAGCATAGTATCGAATAAACGCCCACCCAGGCTTACGCCGTACCATTTTAATACAAGCATATCGAACTTAATGTTCTGTCCGATAAGCTCTTTCTTCTCATCTTCTAATATGGGTTTGAATAAGTTTAATATAGATCGACATTCATCTTGATTTTCAGGAAGAGGGACATACCAGGCCTCATGCGCTTTAGTGCTAAAAGAAAGGCCAACTAATTGTGCGTTGTTGGCATCAATGCCACTGGTTTCTGTATCAAAGCAAATAGACTTTGAGTGCGTGAGCTTATTTATCAGTGTTTGAATCCTCTCGGGTGTGTCGCACATGGTATATTGATGCTCCGTATTTTTAATAGATCGGCCGGCAACGAGATGCGGGCTGTTATTTTCAGGCGGGCTGCCAATCATTTCTCCAAATAAGTCTGTTTGTTGAATTTTTGATTCAAAGAGATTGTTTTTTGTAATGTTATAATCGCTTCCAATTAGTTTTTTACCTAACGTTCTAAACTCCAAATCTTGGAAGATCTCACCAAGGGCTTCTTTATTAATTGCTTTCCGTTCAAGCATTTCCTCACTCCATTCAATAGAAACATTGGAAATAATGGTTGCCAGCTTTTTTGAAAGAAGGGCTAAATCTTTATGTTGTTCAACCGTTTCTTTCAATTTTCCGTTGAGCTTATCGGTGTTTGCAATAAGATTTTCAACAGTACCGAATTCATTCACAAGTTTCTTTGCCGTTTTCTCTCCAACTCCCGGCAATCCGGGAATGTTATCTATTGCATCTCCCATTAATCCCAGTATATCTATGACCTTATTGACATCATCAATTTCCCATCGCTTTTTCACCTCTTCTACTCCAATGATTTCAAAAGTATTGCCCATGCGGGGCGGCTTATAAATAAAAATGTTTTGATCAACTAATTGACCGAAATCTTTGTCGGGAGTAACCATAAACACCCGATAATCGTGTGCCGCCGCTTGTTTAGCAATAGTTCCGATAATGTCATCTGCTTCATATCCTTCTTTTTCTATCACCGGGATATGCATCGCCTTTAAAATGGCTTTGATATAGGGAACCGCGAAAGAGATATCTTCAGGTTGCTCCTGACGATTTGCTTTATAATCGGCAAAGTCGTTATGTCGTTCTGTTGGCGCTGCCGTATCAAAACATACTGCAATATGGGATGGATTTTCTTTTGTCAATAATTCTACGAGAGTATTACAAAACCCTTGAATTGCCGAAACATTCCACCCTTTAGAATTAATCAAAGGATTCTTACTAAAAGCAAAATAGGCACGATAGATCAGTGCATAGGCATCTAAGAGAAAGAGTTTTTTCATCAACGAAAAATGATTAAGTGATTAGGATAATATTAAGAAGTAAATTATGAATGGCTCTGGCATGCGTATCGTTTTTTTATATTTATAAGTATAGGTGCATGTTTGCATTCATGAAATATTTAATTCTACTTGAATTGATTCTTTTTTCTTCTTTGAGCGGGAGTGCTCAAAAAATTACACGAATAGATCCAATGCACTGGTATGCCGGATTGAATCGCAAAGACTTGCAACTACTGATATATGGAGAAAATCTTACGGGCAGCATGGTACTAATAAAGTACCCCGGAGTGGAGATTAAGCAAACACATAATCTTGAAAATAAGAATTATATCGTTGTGGACCTAATGCTTTCGCAAGATGTCAAACCGGGCGTGTTTGATATCGTTCTTGTTAAGAATAACAAATCAATTAAGGCGAAATATGAAATCAAATTAAGGCAGAGAGAGGCATCAAAAATAATAGGCTTCACCCCGGCAGACTTAATTTATCTGTTGATGCCTGATCGGTTTAGCAATGGAGATATTACAAATGACGCGATAAAAGGATTGCAAGAAAATGGTATAGATAGAAACGAGATGTATAAACGCCACGGCGGCGATTTCCAAGGTGTAATTAATCATCTGGACTATATAAAGGAACTTGGTGCTACAGCTTTATGGATGACTCCGTTTTTAATAAACGACGAAGAGCATTGGAGCTATCATGGTTATGCAACGACGGACCACTATTGTATTGAACCACGCTTTGGAGGTAATAACGTTTTTACTCAACTCATTAGTGAGTGTCATAAGAGAGGAATGAAATTCGTTATGGATTATATCTATAACCATGTTGGCGATAATAATTATTTAATAAAAGATTCACCGTCGAGCGATTGGATACACCAATGGCCTGAATTTACTCGTACGAATTACAGACCATCGGCCGTTAGTGATCCGTATCGCTCAAAGTATGACAGTATTTTATGCGTTGACGGATGGTTTGATAAGTATATGCCCGATTTGAATCAACAGAACCCTTATGTACAGAATTATTTAATACAAAATACAATCTGGTGGGTGGAGTATGCGCAGATTGATGGATTTCGTTTCGACACATATCCGTATAACGATAATGATTTTATGATAAAGGCTATTAAGGCACTAAAAGACGAATATCCAAACATTGGGCTGGTAGGGGAGACGTGGGAACAAAACACCTCCTCTATTGCCTATTGGCAATCAAAAAATCCGTTGCGACTTGACGGAAAGGACTCTTATTTGGAAAGCCTTACTGATTTTATGATGTGCTTTGCGATTAAGGACGGATTGAATGAAGAATATGGATGGAATAAGGGTTTTGGAAAGATATATTATCAACTATCTGAAGATATGCAATACCACAACCCCTATATGAATGTCATCTTTCTCGACAATCACGATGTCAGTAGAATATATTCCGAGTTAAATAATGATTTTAATAAATGGAAGCAAGCTATTGTCATGTTAATGACATTAAGAGGAATACCAATGCTCTATTATGGCACTGAAATTTTAATGGAAGGAATGAGTAATCCTGATGGGCTGGTTCGCAAGGATTTTCCGGGAGGATGGCCCGAGGATGCGGTAAATAAATATATTTCAGCAGGAAGAACCGAGAAGGAAAATGAGGCATTTCAGTTTATTAAAAATTTGGCACAATGGAGAAAAAACAATGAGGCAATTACGCATGGGAAGTTGATGCAGTTTGTTCCTGAAGATCACACCTGGGTTTACTTTCGCTACACCGATTCTCATGCGGTGATGGTTGTTTTCAATTCAAGTCAAGAGAATAAAGTCATAGAAGGAAAAAGATTCAACGAACAACTGCAACACTACAAAAAAGGCATAGATATACTAACCGGAGCCACCGTTTCAGATTTTGAGCTGATAAGCATTCCGCCCAATGGGGTTGTGGTATTCGACTTGATAAAGTAAAAAATACGTATTCGAATAATACCATTAAACGAATTCCCCAGATAAAAAATCACTCTGCTGAGGTGAACTGCTCTTTCTTATTTAACAATATTACTAAGCCATAGGAGTATTTACATCCGGAGCTAATCCGGAGGGGGCGCTTGCTCCTGGCTTTATCTCATAATCAGCTTTAGGTTGAATAAGAGCTTCTTCTTTCTTCTCTATCGCCTTGGTGTCGAATGGGCGTTTCCCCAACAGGCGCTCTAAGTCATCCTGATGAAGTACTTCCTTTTTTAATAATTCTTGGGCTAATATTTCCAGTTGTTCTTTTTTCTCGAGTAGCAAGTTTTTCGTTCTTATAAAAGCAGCATCAATTAATATTCGTACTTCTTCATCAATCATCTCTGCAGTTTTTTCAGAATATGGCTTTTGAAACCCGTATTCATTCTGAGGGTCGTGAAATGACACATTACCAATTTTTGAATTCATACCATACATAGTTATCATTGCATAACTCACCTTGGTAACTCGCTCCAAATCGTTTTGAGCTCCGGTTGAAATGCGATTAAAAATAATTTCTTCTGCAGCACGCCCACCTAATGTCATACATAGGCTATCCTTTAATTGGTCTGTGGTGTATAGAAATTGCTCTTTAGGCATATACTGTGCATAGCCTAAAGCAGCAACGCCTCGTGGAATAATGCTGACTTTTACCAGCGGGTCGGCGTGTTCTAAAAACCAGCCGCAAACAGCATGACCGGCTTCGTGATAAGCAACAATGCGTTTTTCATCCTCACTAATAATTTTATTTTTCTTTTCTAAGCCGCCAATTACACGATCAATAGCATCGTTGAAGTCGGCCATCTCTACCTCTTTCTTCCCGCGGCGAGCGGCAATAAGTGCCGCTTCGTTACATACGTTTGCGATGTCGGCGCCTGCAAAGCCCGGAGTTTGTGCAGCAAGCTTCGACAAGTTTAAAGATTTAGATGCCTTGATGGGTTTTAAGTGTACCTTGAATATTTGTTCGCGACCCTTTAAATCGGGTTTTTCAATAGTTATCTGGCGATCAAAGCGACCCGGTCTTAAAAGCGCAGAGTCTAATACATCCGGGCGATTCGTTGCTGCCAAAATAATGACTGCAGTATCTGTACTGAACCCATCCATTTCGACCAATAGGGCATTTAACGTGTTTTCACGTTCATCATTTCCTCCCTGTACGAAGTTGCGCCCGCGAGCACGACCAATGGCATCAATCTCATCAATGAAAATAATACAAGGGCTTTTTTCACGAGCTTGTTTAAATAAATCGCGCACGCGAGAAGCGCCCACTCCCACGAATAATTCTACAAAGTCGGATCCCGAAATAGAATAGAACGGCACCTGTGCCTCGCCGGCCATAGCCTTTGCAATCAAGGTCTTTCCGGTTCCGGGAGGCCCAACTAACAAAGCACCGCGAGGAATCTTTCCGCCGAGCAGGGTATATTTCTTAGGATTTTTTAAGAAGTCAACAATTTCCATTACCTCTTCTTTGGCCTCATCCAGTCCGGCTACGTCATTGAAGGTAACATTTACGCGCTGCCCTTTATCTACAAGTGTCGCACGAGATTTTCCGAAATTAAAAATTTGACCTCCGCCTCCACCCATTCCGCTGCTCATTCGGCGGGCAAACACCCACCATAGCACGGCAATAAAGATGAGCGGGAGCAACCATCCTAGCGCATCAAACCAGTTAGTCTGTGTTTCAGGATAGACCTCTACAATGTCTGCCGGAGCAAAATCCTTCTCCGCCTCATCTAACTTCCGCGTAAAATCATCTACACTCAATATTTTAAACTTATAATGCGGACCATTATTGGCCATGTTAAAATTATTTTGAGCTACCTCTTTATATTTATCTTCACTCAGGCGATCTTTCTTTATATAGACCTCAACAATCTCTTTATTCACTACAACTAATTTTTGTACATCATGTGCTTGCAGCATATTCTGATTAAAATCTTCCCAACTGATTGTCTTTGTGGTGTTGGCAAAAGGAAAAAAGTTTAAGGCAAGCAACACAGCGCCAATTATAGCATACACCCAATAGATGCTGAATTTTGGCGGCTTAGGCAAGTTGTTCTTTTCTTTATTCTCATTATTCATTTCCATGATTATTGTGCTGTTTTACTTGTTATTTAAACGTAATCCTTGAATATTACGAATCAACAAACTATTTATTTTAATGTTCCTCGATTTTGGCGTCATGCCAAAGTTCCTCTAATTGGTAGAACATGCGTATATGAGGGAGAAAAATATGTGTAACCACGGTTACATAGTCTAATATGATCCAATCGCTGCTTAACATTCCCTCGCTATGCCACACTCTTTCACCCAATATCTCAAGGGTTTGACGTTTGATATAATCTGCTATAGCTTTTACCTGTGTAGTGCTTTCGGCCTCGCAAATAATAAATTCTTTGGCTACGGCATCGGCGATATGATCTAACTTAAGACATACTATTTTTTGTCCTTTCTTTTCTTCTATAGCATCTATAATAACACTATGCAGGGTAGGAGCGCGTTTAGTGGTTCTGCGACGTACCCCTGTTTTTCGTTTTACAGCCAAATGATATGTTTGTTTAATTATCTCTAACAAAAATAATACACATTTCTTGAACAACTCGTTATTGCAATCGCTCTTTTGCGGTAGAAACCATCGGCATTTTCAAACAATTGACTCAACAAATAGTGAATTAAAACGACTGCTTGCCGATGAGAAATTACCAGAAGGCACACTTATTACCTGTGAGGTTCAGAATGCAGGGCGAGGATATACAGGGAACACATGGAGCAGTGAGCGCGGTCAGAATATTATGATGAGCCTTTTACTACAGCCGACATTTCTTCAAGTGAGGTTTCAGTTTTATCTAAATCAGGTGGTATCTCTGGCAATTTACGATGCGCTTGAGAAATGGTTGGACAAAGAAAAGATGAAGATCAAGTGGCCGAATGATATAATGTATAAAGACAAAAAAATGTGCGGTATCCTTATTGAAAATACAATACAGGGATCTTTGATACAGCACAGCATCATCGGTATTGGGTTGAATGTGAATGAAACGGGATGGAAAAAAAAGAATTTAAAACATGCCACTTCATTAAAGCAGATTTTAAAAAAAGAGATTGACACTACTAAATTAATTTATCGCATTTGTGAACACATAGAGTCTCGCTATCTGCAACTAAAAACAAACAAATTAGAAATGCTGCAACAGGACTATATGTCGCGCATGTTTCGGGTAGAAAAAAAACACTACTATGAGATTAACGGAAAAAAGATAAAAGCAAAAATTACAGGTCTTACGCCCGAAGGCAAATTAATAGTCGATACTCAGCAGGGAGTTAATGTATTTGATTTTAAAGAGATTGTTTTTATTTTATAAAAATCAGGAGTTTAGAAACTCAAGAATAAACGGATTATGACGCCGTTCATGGCCAATATTCGTAGAAGGGCCATGGCCGGAATAAACTATAACGTTGTCCTGTAAGGAGAGTATTTTATTTTGAATACTGTTCATTAAAGTAAAATAGTCTCCGCCCGGCAAATCTGTGCGCCCTATGCTTTCCAGAAACAAAACATCTCCACTGATGAGTATATTGTTCTTAGAGTTATAAAATGCAACAGAACCAGGCGAGTGCCCCGGGACAAAAAGAACTTTAAATTCATATCGCCCAACGTTAATACAATCACCATCTTTCATAACCACATCGGGATTGGGTGAAGGCGTAGCGGGAATACCATACATTCTTGACACCTCACTTAAAGAATGCATCACCGGTAAATCTTCTTCGTGCAAAAAAATAGGAATCTTATATTTCTCATGTACAAATGCATTTCCTAAAATATGGTCAATATGAGCATGGGTATTTAGTATCCTGCCGGGCTTAAGTTCATACTGCGCAATAAAAGACACAAGATCTTCTTGTTCAGCGGTAGTGCAGCATCCCGGGTCGATTATAGCTGTATCCTTAGTATCATTATCCCAAAGTAAATAGGTGTTCTCCTGAAACGGATTGAAAGTAAATGAATGAAGCTTTAGCATAAGACAATCAATTTAAAATTTGTTGTGCAAAGATTCCACATCATATCCAATGAAACTGTGCGTTCAGACATATCTTTGTTTCCCTTAATGAAAACAATACACCTACTTTGGTTTACCGTGCTTCTTGTTTCGTTGCCTTGTCTGGCTTTGGCACAAACATCACAAGAAGAATTTGGAACCAATAGGGTGCAGTATAAAGATTTTATTTGGTCATTTTATACTGCAGACCGTTATATGGTTTATTATTATTTAGGAGGGCAGGAATTAGGAAAGTTTATTGTAATGGATGCTACGGCACAAATGCAAGAAGTAGAGAAATCGCTGGAATACAAACTTCAAGACCCTATAGACATTATGGTTTACAATAATCTTAGTGATCTAAAACAATCTAACATAGGACGCACGCAAGATATAGTCAATACAGGAGGCATTACACGCATAATAGGGAATAAGATTTTTGTTTATTTCGATGGAGATCATCTGCATTTAAGACAACAATTGAGGACGGGCATTGCCAAACTTTGCTTGCAAAACATGATGTATGGCGGAAGCGTGCAAGAGGTGCTTCAGAATGCCGTTTTATTAAACCTGCCTGTTTGGTACACCAATGGCTTGTCTGCTTATGTGGGTCAGGGGTGGCAGCCAGAAAATGATGCGCTTCTTAGAGATAATATTCTAACCGGGAAATATAAAAATTTGAACAAGCTCTCTCCCGAAGATGCTGTATTGGCAGGTCAGAGTTTTTGGAATTACATCACTGTGGTGTATGGCAAGCCGGCCATTCCCAATATCCTTTACCTTACACGTATCAATCATAACGTGGAGGCCGGATTTGCTTATGTAATTGGAAAATCATTTAAACAAGTGATGAATGAGTGGTTTCAGTATTACGCTGAACAATATAAAAAGACCCCAATCGAGTTCAATATCCCTAAAGACAAATTGCTTCAGATTAAAATGAAGCGCCATCGGGATTATCATCACTTCGCAATCAACACTACAGCAACTGAAATGGCGTATGTGATTAATGATGCCGGATTATATAAAGTATATGTTCATAATCTTGAAACAAACAAGCGAAAGAAAATTCTTAGCGGAGGCTATCGAGACCAAACCATGCCGGTAGATAAGAGCTTCCCTATGCTGGCTTGGGACAACAGCGGTAATACTTTGGCGGTGATTTATGAAAAGAAAGCCATTACGCAGTTGTTAATTTATGAAACGGATACGAAGAAAAAAACAAAGAAACAGATTATCAATTTTCAAAAAATTAATTCATTTTGTTATGGGGAGGGAAATAATCAACTCATTTTATCTGCGACCAATCGCGGACAATCGGATATCTATACTTACAACATTGCATCCAGCAAGGTAACCCAAATCACAAATGATTTCTGGGACGACTTATCGCCACAGTATATAAAACTCTATAACCGCCAAGGAATTTTATTTCTTTCTAATCGCCCCGATGACACATTAAAAACACAAAAAAATATTGACTCTTTGATGCCCATAGGTAAATTCGATTTGTTTTTTTATAATACAAAAACACAATCTAAGGCCTTAGTTCAAATTACGAACACGCCACTCTATAACGAAAGTGCACCCATAGCCTACAATCAAAAATATTTTGCCTACTTATCTGCAGAGAAGCAAGTGAATAATCGTTATATTGCCTATATAGACAGTGTATTTCATCATTATGATTATTATTACTATTTCGCAGATTCAACGGTTATTAATCCACGGTATAACATAGACTCGCTTCGGAAAATTCGTCAATGGAACCCGGACTCTACAGCGCGTGTCTCGGTATATAAAGATGTGGCACACTCATTCATTGTAACAAATAATGCAATAGGGATGGTTGACCAAAGCGTAGCATTTAAGAAAGGGCTGATAATTGAACAATATATTAATCAAGGCAAGCCGTATTTTGTTAAAAGCATCATACCGCAAACCATAGATACAGGAAGTGAAGTAAAGTTTTTTAATACCGATACACTAAAAACAACCGTGCCTCAACTACCATCCAATCAACCGGAGTTGCAAATAAAACAAGACTATAATGTGAAAGACGTATCGCCGAATGTTGAAGAGACTTCAAAGAAGATTGATATTAATAATTATGTTTTTCAAAATGAGTTTACAATAAAACCTAAGCCGGAAGAGAAAAAATATAACAACACTCAAGAGCCGATAGTTAAACCCTTAGTCGTACCGCCGCAACAGGATAAACTTAAAAGCAACACTACGGGCGTATTTAAGTTGAGCAAAGTTTTGCCATACACGGTAAAGTTTTCAACCGACTATCTCGCATCGCAATTGGATAACTCATTATTGATAAATCGTTATCAGGCATACAACACCAACGAGGGGCAATTTCAAAATCCAAATCTTGGTGCTTTGATTAAGTTGGGTATTACAGATTTATTTGAAGACTACAGAATAACCGGAGGATTCCGCTTACCAACAAACATCAGCGGCTCAGAATATTTTATTTCATTTGAAGATTATAAAAAGCGTCTTGATAAGAAATATACCTACTACCGCAGAGTTCAGAATCGCTCTTTTGATTTTCCGGGCCAATGGTTCTTGCCGGTTAACACTAAAATAAAAACAAATTATGCCGAAGCTTCATTGCGCTATCCATTCGACTACAACCGCAGTTTACGCGGCAGCCTGGGTTACAGAAATGAACAAGCGGCCTATCTCTCTACGGATACCTTTTCTTTACATAAAAAGAATTACGACGAAAACTGGCTAACACTACGTATTGAATATGTGTTCGACAACACCCGACGAATTCAACTGAATATCCTTAGTGGCCAACGCTATAAAATTTATACCGATGTACAATCCTTGCTTGACAAGAAAAACTTCTTCATGTACGCACTCGGCATTGATTATAGAATGTATAAGCCAATACACCGCCAGATTATTTGGGCTAATCGGTTGAACGCAGCGACATCTTGGGGGAGCGCTAAGGTAGCATACCTTCTTGGCGGAGAAGAAAACTGGTTATTACCCAAAGTCAATTATGAACAAAATACAACGGATTTAACAACCTATGGGTTTATGACTCTGTCAAATAACATGCGCGGGTTTGCACAATCGTCACGAAAAGGAAATTCTACAGCAGTCTTTAATACAGAAATTCGCTTTCCGGTATTTACCTATTTCAGTAATGCTCCGATTCATTCAGAGTTTATAAAAAACTTTCAGCTGGTTGCATTTGCTGATGTTGGCGCGGCTTGGCTCGGACTATCACCGTATTCTCAAGACAACCCTTTTAATACAAAAATCTTTGAACGCAATCCGGTCGTTGTTAAAGTCAATTATTTTCGAGAACCCGTGTTGTTTGGTACCGGACTGGGTGTGCGCACAACACTATTTGGATATTTTGTTAGACTAGATTATGCTCGAGGTTATGATAGTGGCGAATGGCAAAAACACATGTGGCACTTCTGTATAGGAACAGACTTCTGACCGCACTTCTAAAAAAGTATCAATCAGTATCGCAACAAATAGATTCTTTTGCTTTCCACAATGAAGAAATATATCTGCATTCATGGCCACTTTTACCAGCCGCCAAGAGAAAATGCGTGGCTTGAAGAAATAGAGATTCAAGAAAGTGCTGCACCATTTCATAACTGGAATGAGCGCATTACACAAGAGTGCTATAGGCCAAACGGGGCATCGCGCATTTTAAATCAGGATAAGTTCATCGTTGATATTGTTAACAATTATGAAAAGATTAGTTTCAATTTTGGCCCCACACTATTATCGTGGATGCAAAACAAAGCGCCGCGGGCTTATGAATCTATAATAGAAGCCGATTTAAAAAGCAGGGATCAAATGAATGGACATGGCAATGCTTTAGCACAGGTTTACAATCACATGATAATGCCTTTAGCCAATAAGCGCGATAAAGAAACTCAAGTGTTATGGGGCATTGCTGATTTTGAAAAACGATTTAATCGAAAACCAGAGGGAATGTGGCTTGCTGAAACGGCTGCAGATAATGAAACACTCGAAGTATTGGCCGAGCATCAAATAAAATTTACTATTCTGGCACCTTCACAAGCTAAGCGCGTTCGGTATCTTAATGAGCATCATTGGCACTCAGTCAATGCCGAGCAACTGGACACCACGCGCCCTTATTTGTGTAAGTTACCATCGGGAAAGTTCATCGTTTTGTTTTTTTATAACGGCGCAATTTCTCAAGAGCTTGCATTCAATGGCCTGCTCAATGATGGAAGAAAAATGGCGAATCGCCTGCTTGAAGCGGCCACTCCGGTTCAACACACACAACAATTGATTCACGTTGCAACCGATGGCGAGACTTATGGACATCATCACAAATATGGAGATATGGCTTTGGCTTCGTGCCTTCACGATATTGAAAATAATAGCGATGCAGAGCTTATTAACTATGCATACTATTTAGAAAAGTTTCCACCTGAAGTTGAAGTAGAGATTCATCAAAAGTCATCGTGGAGTTGCGTACACGGGGTAGAGCGCTGGCGAAGCGATTGTGGATGCAATACGGGCGGGCGTCCGGATTGGAATCAACTCTGGAGAGCACCTTTGCGCCAGTCTCTTGACTGGTTACGTGACCGCCTCGGGCGTATTTATTATAAAGAGATGAAAAAATTTCATTTGAATCCGTGGCAACTGCGTAATGAATATATCCATGTAATAAATAACCGGGAAGAAGATTTTGTAAATCAATTTTTTGAAAAAAATGAAGTTCTTCTGCACGACACAGATCAAAAAACAAATTGTTTGCGTCTATTAGAGATGCAGCGCCAGTCACTGCTGATGTTTACAAGTTGTGCGTGGTTTTTTGACGAGGTCAGCGGCATAGAAACAGTGCAAGTTCTGCAGTATGCAGCCCGAGCTATTCAATTAGCTGAATCAGTGAGTAATTCCAAAATCAGTGAAAATTTTAAAGAGATGCTTAAACATATTCCCAGCAACATGGCTGATTATGGGAATGCATTAAACATATATGAAAAAAACGTTCTACCTAATCGCCTAACCTTATCTCGTGTTGGCATGCATTGTGCCGTACATTCGCTCTTCGCTGAAAATGCCGAGCAACTGGAGACCTTAAATTATAAGGCAAAGAGCGATTACTTTGAAAAGTTGGAAGCAGGAGAGATGAAACTCGCAATAGGCAAGTATTCCATTCAATCAAGAATAACACACTCTATTAAGCAGTTTTCCTTTGCGGTTTTACACCTTGGCCAACATCATATCATTGGCGCATCTTCAGATAAATTAAATTCATTTATGCTGCTGAAGATGTTTGTAAAAATGAAAACAGAATTTGAATCGAGTAACATTAATGAAGTTATCCATCTGATGCAGGAGTATTTTGGCGGAGAGAATTTTTCATTTCACAATCTCTTTAAAGATGAGCAACGCAAGGTGCTGCAACAAATAATTGAGAAAGATTTAAAGGAAACAGAAACGATAAATCACAACCTATTTGAACGAAATTATCTTGCAGTACATGCATTGGATTCTGTAGGATTAAAATTGCCCTACACACTGAGAAAAAATATGGAGCTCGTATTGCATGCCGAGATTCGCAAGTTTTTTGTTGAAAGTGCACTAAAGCCCACCAAACTAAAAAAATATGTTCGCGAAGCCCTGCAATGGCAAATTCAAATAGATGACCTCTATCTACCCAGAGTAGTCGAGGCGCGTATTCTTCAAGAGATTCAAAAATTTGAACAAACATTGTCATTTGATACTTTATACCGTACTGAACGCGCCATCAAGCACATTCAAACCTTGGGACTTAAGGTGGATTTGAATGAATCACAAACATTACTATTCAAATTGGCAAAGATGCTTTGTCCGCAATGGGAGCATGCGGCAATCAAAGATGAAAACGCTGCTCAACTCTTGCAAACTATGGACAAGCTCCTTGTTCGATTAAATATCTCTATCCAATCTTAACCCGTAACGTATCGCCATACTTTTTCTATTTTTGTTTTCTAAGCAACAGTAATAAAGAAACACGATGGAAATTAAGCCCGGACCCTTGCTTGGCAGCATTGTATATCCTTCCGACTTGCGCAAACTAGATCGCTCGCAATTGCCTCAACTATGTGAGCAATTAAGACAATTTATTATTGACAACGTTTCTGTTTATGGAGGGCACTTTGCGGCAAGCCTCGGTGTGGTTGAAATGACGGTAGCATTGCACTATGTCTTCAACACCCCGGACGATCAATTGGTATGGGATGTGGGACATCAGGCATACGGGCACAAAATATTAACAGGGCGGCGCTCGCGCTTTCACACAAATCGAAAGTATAAGGGCATTTGCGGATTTCCTTTGCGCAGCGAAAGCGAATATGATACGTTTGGCGTAGGGCATTCATCAACGTCTATATCGGCAGCACTCGGCATGGCAGTTGCTAATAAATATCAGCACATTAGCAAACAACATATTGCCGTAATAGGTGATGGGGCAATGACGGCGGGAATGGCCTTTGAGGCGATGAATCAGGCAGGAGTCAGCGATACTAATTTATTAATCGTCTTGAACGATAACTGCATGTCTATTGACCCTAATGTAGGAGCCTTGAAGCAATACCTTACCGATATCACCACCTCTCGCACATACAATCGAACACGCAATGAGATGTGGGATTTCATGGGACGCTATTTTGGTAAAACGGCACAACAGCGATTGTCAAAGGTTGAAGCCGGCCTTAAAGGAATAATTACTAAAAGCTCAAATATTTTTGAGGCATTAAACCTGCGCTATTTTGGTCCGGTTGACGGCCACAATGTCTTGCACCTGGTTGAAATTTTTGAAGATCTCAAAACGATTCAAGGTCCCAAAATTTTACACTGTATTACTGTAAAAGGGAAAGGCTACGAATTAGCAGAGAAAAATCAAACAAAATGGCATGCTCCCGGATTGTTTGATAAATCAACGGGGCAAATCATTAAAAAGATAGCAGATGTCCCTATGCCGCCAAAATATCAAGATGTATTTGGCGAAACAATAGTAGAGTTGGCTGAAAAAAATAAGAAGATTATTGGCGTTACCCCGGCAATGTCATCCGGATCCTCGTTAAATATTATGATGAACAGAATGCCCGACAGAGCATTTGATGTAGGTATTGCAGAGCAACACGCCGTTACATTTTCAGCCGGAATGGCAACACAAGGACTCGTTCCTTTTTGTAATATTTACTCTTCTTTTATGCAACGAGCCTATGATCAGGTCATTCACGATGTGGCTTTACAGAATCTACACGTGGTTTTTTGCTTGGACCGAGGCGGGATAGTCGGCGATGATGGGGCAACACATCATGGCACTTTTGATTTAGCATACATGCGATGCGTGCCGAATATGGTTGTCAGTGCACCGATGAATGAAGAAGAGCTACGGAACTTGATGTACACCGCACAGTTAGAAAAAAACCATTTTCCATTCAGCATTCGCTACCCTCGTGGTGAGGGTGTGCTGTCCGATTGGAGAAAGCCGTTTACAGAAATAGAAATAGGAAAAGGAAGATTAGTGAGAGATGGTAACACGGTAGCGATCCTTTCTATAGGACACAGCGGGAATTTTGTAACCGAAGCGCTAAAAATATTGATAAACGATGACCATATTCCGGCACATTACGATATGCGTTTTGTAAAACCATTAGACGAGATGCTGTTACATCAAGTATTTAAACGATTTAAGAAAATCATAACCATTGAAGACGGATGCCTTAAGGGAGGATTCGGCTCTGCTGTATTAGAATTTATGGCAGACCATAATTATAGTGCCGAAGTTATTCGCTTAGGTGTGCCAGATAGGTTCATTGAACACGGCACACAAAAAGAATTATATCGTGAATGTGGTTATGATGCTCAGGCTATCACAGACACAGTAAAAAAACTTACGGCTTCAAATAGGCATGTACATGTTTAGAAATAGGCTTGTTTATCATTACTTACTTTTACGACACCTCTCTATCTATGATAAGCAGTGAATCCATACTACAAGAACTGAAGCTAATTTTTGAAGACACCTTAGACGTGCAAAATATTGCACTCACGCACGCAACAACAGCATTAGATATCGAAGAGTGGGATTCCATTTCGCACATTCAATTAATTGTCGCCATAGAAAAAAAGTTTAAAATCAAATTCAATGCAGTAGAGATTCAGTCTTTCAAAAATGTCGGTGATATGGTTTCAGCTATACAATCAAAATTAGGTTGAAGACCCTGCGCTTGCATCATATCGGATTAATTGTGGAGAATATTGATAACGCCGTAGAACACTATCGACTGCTCCATCCGAACGCAACGACAAGCCCACGGTATGTAGTGCACTCTCAGGGTGTAAGTGTCTTATTTTTTCAAGTAAGTAAAGATTTATGTTTTGAGTTTATTGAAGAGACGAGGCATCCATCGGCAATAACCACTTTTAAAAAGAAAGGCATTAACTTCTATCATGTCGGCTATAAGTCAAGTGAATTTGATAATACAATCAAAGAATTAGAAGAAAGCGGATATAAAATTTTTGATACCATTATTTCGGAAGCATATCAACACAAACGAGTACGTTTTGTGTTGTCGCCCGATTTACACTGGCTTGAAATTATTGAAGAATAGGCATGTTATTTAACTCGCTTCGATTTCTTATATTCTTTCCAATAGTTATTGTTATTTATTACCTCCTGCCGCATCGCTTTCGTTGGGCGTGGCTCTTGGCAATGAGCTCATTGTTTTATATGGCCTTTGTTCCAATTTATGTTTTAATCCTATACTTTACCATTGCAGTAGATTATATCCTTGGGATTCAAATTGAAAAAGCAACGGGCAAAAACAGATTAACCTTACTTTACCTTAGTGTGTTGGCAAATATGGGGGTGCTGGCAATATTTAAGTATTACAACTTCTTCACCGAAAACTTTAATGAATTGTTCATGGCTTTAGGGATACACTTTAGCGTACCGGTAATGAATATTCTTCTCCCACTCGGGCTTTCGTTTCACACGTTTCAGGCATTAAGCTATACTATAGAGGTCTATCGCGGGCAGCAGAAAGCGGAACGCCATGCCGGGATCTATGCCTTATATGTTATGTTTTTTCCCCAGTTAGTTGCAGGGCCTATTGAGCGCCCGCAAAACCTATTACACCAATATCACGAGAAGAAAAATTTTGATGCGACATTAGTGCTTTCCGGCTTACGATTAATGCTTTGGGGTTATTTTAAAAAAACAGTTATTGCAGATCGTTTTGCCATGTTTGTTGATCCGGTGTTTCAAAATAGCAGTGAGATGAATACGATATATTTAATCCTTGCGGCATTGGCTTTCGTTATACAGATCTATGGCGACTTCTCGGGCTACTCCGATATTGCTGTTGGTGCAGCTCGCGTTATGGGCATCCACCTAATGATAAATTTTGAACGCCCATTGCTAAGCAAAAACATCACTGAGTTCTGGCGCCGTTGGCATATCTCCCTTTCTACTTGGTTTAAAGATTATATCTTCGAACCTTTAGCTATTCTATGGCGAAACGCCGATATTCATGGCGTTGCTGCAGCCTTAATGATTACGTTTGTGGCAAGTGGGCTATGGCATGGAGCCGGTTGGAATTTCATTATATACGGCTTTTTATATGGACTTATTTTATGCTTTGAATTATATACTAAACGTAAACGCAAGAATATTAGGAAGAAGATGCCACTTGAAGTTTATAATGGTGTTAGCCTGGTTTTAACTTTTTTAACGGTAGCGTTTGTCCAAATATTTTTTAGAGCCACCTCGTTAACGGATGCCTGGGCTTATATCAAAAATATTTTTACGAATACGCATAAGGAGATTCCGCTCTATGTAAATAATGGCGCACTATCCTTTGGTATTCTCAGTTGGATGATTGCACTCGTTACTACCGGTATTATGTTCTGGCTGGAGCAGCGATATGATAGCCGCATTTCACAGCTCAATAATAGATACAAAGAAGACATTCTCTTTTCCTCATTCATCCTTCTTCTGGTGTTAACGCTTGGCGTATTCAATCAAAAATCATTTATCTATTTTCAATTCTGATGCGTCGGCTGATATACACATTTATTATTGTACTGGTTGCAGCAGGCATTCCTGCTACGGCTTATTGGCTTTTGATTGCATCTCATTTGCGCAGTGCAAAAAAGATGGATGCTTTAGATTATGCACTTCATGGCTCTTCACACCACGATATTGTATTTATAGGGGCATCGCGTGTAATACGTCATGTAAACCCTGAAATTATAGATTCCATAACGGGATTAGACTCTTATGTGCTGGGTATAGACGGTATGGGCATTGTAGAAAGTAATATGTTAATGAATGTGTATTTGAAACACCACCCGCCCCCACGTTGTATTTTCATTAATGTTGATAATAATATCCTGTTTACAGATGGTCCGCTGTTTAATATCACGGATTACTTTCCCTATCTAAAAGACTCATTAGTCTATGCTTGCCTTTCTCCCTATAAGGTAGAATACAGAAATAAGTTTTTACAAACGGAACTAATCTTTTTAAGGCTTATGGGAACAACTGATTATGAACGCGGAATGGCATTAGAAGAAAAAGAAATGAATCGTTGGTATCCACAGCAACTCATAAAGGAATATAAGGGATTTCAGCCGGTGGACCACCTATGGCAAAGAAACATGACAATGTCACTGGGAGAACGGGTGCACCTTATTGCAAGGGAGAATGGATTTAAGATTTTAAAGAACATGGTGCTTACTTGTAGAGAGTATAATGTAATTCCGGCATTTTTATTTACTACGCAACACCAAAGAGCAGACACTATTTTTGTTAACCAGAAACAAATCATGGATAGAATTACTACTATAGCAGATTCTCTGAGTGTCCCCTTCTTTAATTATGACACCCTCTATATTCGTAAGGATAAAAAATATTTTATTCAATACAGTTTATCAAATAAGAATACCGGATTCTTTAATTATAATCACCTAAACTCAACGGGAGCAAACATTCTATCCGCCGCCCTAGCTCAGGATATCAAACAGTGGATTGAGAAGAATCCCCAAAACAAATGAACAAATAATAAATATGATTTCATACAACCGAAATAACTATACGAACGAACAACTGAAAGAATTATATCGCGAGATACTTCTCCCGAGAATGATAGAAGAAAAGATGCTCAATCTGCTGCGACAAGGACGTATTAGTAAATGGTTCTCAGGGATTGGTCAGGAAGCAATTGCTGTGGGGGTTACAACAGCACTTGATGCAGACGAATATATTATGCCGTTACATCGTAATCTGGGAGTTTTTACTGCACGCAAAATGGAGTTGCGACAATTGTTTGCGCAATGGCAAGGAAAAAAGAGCGGATTTAGTAAAGGCCGTGAGCGCTCTTTTCATTTCGGTAGCAAAGCACACCATATCGTTGGTATGATTTCTCATCTCGGACCACAACCTACTATAGCAAACGGCACAGCGTTAGCACATAAATTGAGGAATGAGAAGAAGGTATCCGTTGCATTTATCGGGGATGGCGGCACCAGCGAAGGAGATTTTCACGAAGCATTAAATGTAGCTAGTGTGTGGAATCTGCCGGTCATATTTGTAATTGAAAACAATGCGTATGGATTATCCACGCCGGTTAATGAACAATATAATTGCAAACAATTGGCAGATCGGGCAAAGGGATACGGAATGGAGTCAACAATCATCGACGGCAATAACATACTCGTGGTTCACGAAACCATAAAAAATGCACGCAAATATTGTATTAGCCAGCAGAAGCCATTCCTTGTGGAGTGTATGACGTTTCGTATGCGTGGGCACGAAGAAGCCAGCGGAACGAAATATGTACCTAAAGGACTATTTGAAGAATGGAGTAAAAAAGATCCGGTAACAAGCTATGAAACTTGGCTCTTGCAAGAGAATGTTATTGATGACGTCTTTGTTGCGGAAATAAAAAAAGAAATTAAGAGCTATATAGAACAAAGCGTTGAACAGGTTTTTGTTGAAGCCGAGGTTGTGCCCAACTCTACTGAGGAGTTGAATGATGTTTATGATTTCACATCCATCTCAACACACACATCAGCCGCAGCGTCTTCTGATAAAAGAATGGTAGATGCTATAAGCGATGGGCTACGCTTAGCCATGCAGAGAAACAATAATTTGATTTTGATGGGGCAGGATATTGCCGAATATGGTGGTGTTTTTAAAATAACGGAAGGCTTTGTAAAAGAGTTTGGAAAAGACAGAGTGCGTAATACGCCTCTTTGTGAGAGTGCTATCATTGGAGCCGCACTGGGGCTAAGTATCAACGGATTTAAGGCAATGGTGGAGATGCAATTTGCCGATTTTGTAACCTGCGGATTTAACCAAATCATTAATAATTTGGCAAAGAGTCATTATCGCTGGGGACAACATGCAGATGTTGTCGTAAGAATGCCAACAGGGGCAGGCGTTGGTGCAGGGCCATTTCACTCGCAAAGTAATGAGGCATGGTTTGTTCACACACCGGGATTAAAAGTAATATACCCTTCGAACCCCTATGATGCCAAAGGACTTCTATTAAGCGCATTTGAAGACACCAACCCTATCTTGTTTTTTGAGCACAAAGCACTATACCGTTCAGTTAGCGGCTTAGTGCCCGAGGATTACTACACTTTAGAAATTGGTAAAGCAAACATTATTAAGGAGGGAGAAGATTTAACATTAATTACCTATGGACTCGGTGTTCATTGGGCATTAGAATGGCAAAAAAATAATCAGAATACGAGTGTTCAAATCCTCGATTTAAGAACCTTACTACCTCTCGACTATGAAGCGATACAGGCTGCAGTGAAAAAAACCGGGAAAGTATTAATTCTACACGAAGACACAATGATTGGAGGAATTGGCGGTGAAATCAGCGCATGGATATCACAGCATTGTTTTGAATATCTCGATGCCCCCGTGATGCGTTGTGCATCACTGGATACACCGGTCCCTTTCGCTATTCCACTAGAAAACAATTTTTTAGCAAAATCGCGATTGGATGAAATAATACAAAGCCTGATTAGTTATTAAATAATATAATATGAAAAGAATAGAATAAACATAATCTCATCGCAAAAGAGTTACATTTCCTTTCTTTAAGATTTTTGTACCATCGCTACATATCCCCTCTATATAGTACACATAAACAGCAGGGAAGCACAACTCTCCTCTCCATGTTCCATCCCATCCGTCATTAATGTTGTTCGTTTCAAATATTAGTTCTCCCCATCGGCTGTAAATTCTAAAGGTAGAAATGTGACTCATCCCGTATGCGCGAATCCTAAAAACATCATTCTTCTTGTCGCCATTAGGAGTAAATGTGTTGGGAATAAATAAGGCATCGTCTTTACATAACATATTTACCCGAACAGAATCAACCGAGCGACAACCTGAAGAATCAACGCCATAGAAATAGTAGGTCATGGATTCGTTAATATGCGAGATGACTGGATCAAAGCAGTAGCTGCAAGAAAGTTCTTCTGAAGGCATCCAGTAATAGTCAGATGCATTAGTATATCCATTCAATTGCACAGATTCTCCGGCAGTTGCATCAATATTGGCTCCAGCCGTAATTTCAGGCAGCTGATTTACGGTTACTACAACAGTGTCAAATGCATGGTAGCAAAACCCATCATAAGAGCTAACTACGTATGTTGTTGTTTGCGATGCTGAACAGATGGGGCTTGGAGAAAAAGGGTTGTCCAAACCGCTTGCCGGGGTCCATAAATAAGTAGTGGCCCCGTCAGCAAATAATTGAACCATGCTGTTCGAACAAATTTGAACATCGGGGCTCGCATAAATGTCAAATGGTGTATGCAGAATTAATGCAACACTATCTTTTGATGAGCACCCATAAGAGTCAAAGACTGTTAAGGTATATGTGATATTTTCTGTTGGTGAAGATAGGGGCGACTGAGCTGTAGAGTCATTCAAAAATGATGACGGGGTCCATAAATAACTGATACCGTTATTTCCCATAAGTTGAACTGTATCATGCGCACACACGTGCTGGTCTTCACCCGCCTCGGCAATGGGCAAGGGTAATACCACGACATGGACCGTATCTGTTGCAGAACACCCATTAGCAGCAACTCCGGTGACGATATAATTAGAATTATTGTTCCCCGAAAAAATAGGATGACTACCGAAAGTTTGTGATAATCCGAAAGGCGGATACCACGTGTAATGAACGGCACCTTCAACGTGTAGCGTGGCCTGATCTCCAAAACAAATCATCGTATCCTGCGCAATCAGTATTGGATTTTCCAAACTCGCAAGAACAATATGAGCAGTATCCGAACATCCGCTGGTATTATATCCAATCACAGTATAAGTGATCGAAGCAGTAACAGTTGCTTGTACACTATTCGTGTTGATATTATTTAATCCTATTTGGGGGCTCCAATAATATGATGTTGCTCCGGTGCAAAGAAGAGTTGCCGTTGAGCCCACACATAAAGACGTGCTGTCTAAATTCACGGCTATTACCGGATTCTGAAGTAACAATACTTGCCCCGTGTTTGCAGCCGAGCATCCATTGACCGATGTACCGACAACGGTATAAGTGGTATTAACGCTTGGAGAAGCACTCACACTGCTTCCGCTAGAATTAGAAAGCGAAGCGGCAGGCGACCACAGATAGGAAGCGGCCCCTGCGGCAGAAAGGATCGCCGAAGCACCCGGACAAATACTCGCATTATTCACGGCAACTACAGGCAAAGGATACAACGACACCGTACTTGTTGCCGCAGTCGAACATCCATTAACCGATGTACCGACAACGGTATAAGTGGTATTAATGGTTGGAGAAGCACTCACGCTGCTTCCGGTAGAATTAGAAAGCGAAGCGGCAGGCGACCACAGATAGGAAGCGGCCCCTGCGGCAGAAAGGAGCGCCGAAGCTCCCGGACAAATACTCGCATTATTCACGGTAACTACAGGCAGGGGATACAACGCCACTGTACTTGTTGCTGCTGCCGAACATCCATTAACCGATGTACCGACAACGGTATAAGTGGTATTAACGGTTGGAGAAGCATTCACACTGCTTCCGGTAGAATTAGAAAGCGAAGCGGCAGGCGACCACAGATAGGAAGCGGCCCCGGCGGCAGAAAGGAGCGCCGAAGCACCCGGGCAAATACTCGCATTATTCACGGCAACTACAGGCAGGGGATACAACGCCACCGTACTTGTTGCTGTCGCCGAACATCCATTTACCGATGTACCGACAACGGTATAAGTGGTATTAACGGTTGGAGAAGCATTCACACTGCTTCCGGTAGAATTAGAAAGCGAAGCGGCAGGCGACCACAGATAGGAAGCGGCCCCGGCGGCAGAAAGGAGCGCCGAAGCACCCGGGCAAATACTCGCATTATTCACGGCAACTACAGGCAGGGGATACAACGCCACCGTACTTGTTGCTGTCGCCGAACATCCATTTACCGATGTACCGACAACGGTATAAGTGGTATTAACGGTTGGAGAAGCACTCACGCTGCTTCCGGTAGAATTAGAAAGCGAAGCGGCAGGCGCCCACAGATAGGAAGCGGCCCCGGCGGCAGAAAGGATCGCCGAAGCACCCGGACAAATACTCGCATTATTAAC
>JBDHXV010000036.1:0-27783 GCA_039810885.1 Chitinophagales bacterium
CCGCTAACGGGATATAGTGTTGGCGGCAACACCGCTCTAAGCGCAAGCGATACTATGCTTGGCGCATTAGCTAAGCTGCAAGGCCAAATGAATCAAAGAGCAACTATAGCTCAGCTTAATGCTGCGGTTGCAGGGCTACTCGATTACAGAGGAGATTGGGATGCCACCATTGGGGAATTTCCGCCCGATGGCAGCAGCGGCTCCGGTGCAGGCGGCGCCGTGCTCAAGGCCGATGCTTGGTTTATTCAAACCGGCACAAGCGGCACGTTAGATGGCGTGGATGTATCTGCTGGAGATTTGATAATTGCTAAGATTGATTCGCCGGGTAACAATGCCGCTAACTGGCAGGTGCTGCCGAAAGCGTTGGTGGCGCCGCCGCCAGCTGGAGAAACAACAGTATATTATGGCGATCTCACTCAATCAGATGACACAAACAATTTCACCTGTACCATAGCAGGAGTAGATGGTTATACTAAGGAGGCTGTATATGTTTTAACTTTTGATACTATAGTTGAGAATGAGGGTGTTGTTACTATTGATATTAATGATTTAGGTCAACTCGAGCTGAGGGGGGCAAAGAATGAAACGTTGGCAATCAACGACCTTGCGAGTGGTCAAAGAATTATATGCGTGTATGATTCCAATACAAATTGTTTATTACACCTTACGAATGAGCCAAAGATGTTTCGCGTGGTAACGAAAATTCAGTTACAAGATTTGATTGAAGATAAAAAACTTCAACCCGGCTGCATCTACGAAGTAAATGATATTAGTGATGATTTTTTTGATTTGGGTGAGCCTCTACGTATGTGGTTTTGGGCAGCCAATAAAGAATTTCTAAGCGATACATGTTATTGTATAGGCAAGGGCAAGGCAATTGCCTTTGTAGGCGTTGTAGCGAAGCCTAAACGATTCTATGAGTACAACGAAACATTAACGCAAGATCAATTGCAGTGGATATGGGATAATGGAATTCCTGATTATTTCCAAAATGCAGATCTTACAGTTAAAGCTGCATGGGAAGATGATGTTGTGGAAATGAGGTTATCTACATTACTTGGCTCTTATACATACTTAAATGCATTCAATGATTTGTATTCTCAAAAATTGCAGACAGAAATTAGGTTAAAACTTGATTCAACTCCTGGTACTATTATAGAGAAACCAAGGCTTTTAAAACGTAGTGCTAAATTCGATCCTCAAGTCACCAATGGTGTTGTATTTAATCTAAACGATGGGGAGAGAGAGTATTTTAATGAAATGGGGTATCGCGGAAGAGATATTGTTAACTGCTATATAAGAAGAATAGGAGCAACAACGCCTTTAGGTACAGGAACATTCGAGATTAACCCCGTTGGAGCACGATTTTCTATTGATGTAAGTCTGCTCGGCGCTGATGGAAAAACACATAAGATGATTCAAGAAGATATTACAGCATTTGCCGGCGGTAATACAATATCGGAATTTGAATTCTACGAAGAAGTTGGGTTAGCTCACTATGGAGGTGAATTAACAGGAGATGGAGATATTGAAGTTACAATTTTTTACTACTACATATAACTATGTCACGTACGGTATCAGAAATAAAACAAGTCATCATCGACGAAAAGAATGCACAGCCGGAGTTAACGGCTCTTAATAGCCCCAGTCAAACAGCTATATGGAATTTGTGGGCATACATAATAGCAGTATTTACTTGGTTTCACGAAAGGCTATGGGATTTATTCAAAGAAGAAGTAGAGCTGCGCATTTCGCAGAATAAGCCCGGCACACCACAGTGGTATCATAGCAAAATCCTCGAATACCAATATGGATATACCCTTCAAATAGAAAATTATCAAGCAAGCTATGCCGTTGTGGATGAGAATGCGCGCATCATAAAACGCGCCGCTATAGTTGAGCAAACAAATGGTATTGTTTTGATAAAAGTTGCCAAAGAAAATGCCGGCGCACCAGTGCCGCTGTCGGCACCTGAGTTAACGGCTTTTGCCGCATATATTGATGATATAAAATTTGCCGGCACTATTACCAACATCATCAGTTTGCCAAGCGATAAGCTGCGCTGTTACATGACAGTATATTACAACCCTATAAAGGATTTAAACGAGATTCAAATGGCAGTTGAAGGGGCAATCGAAGGTTATTTAAAAAGCCTTCAATTCAACGGCATTTTTGTTATCAACGAGTTAATAGATTCGCTTCAAGCAGTTAATGGAGTTGTGGATGCAACCAACGATGGCATTGCTGGCAGAACTAATGCGTCGCCGGCATTCACAATTATTCCGCGCACATATCAGGCGCTTTCCGGGTATTTAGAAATCGACCCGGCTTACCCCTTAAACGCAACGATTACTTACGTACCAAGCAATGTTTAACTACATCACTAAATTTATACAGCGTATGCTGCCGCACTTTCTGCGGCGCAAAAAACATACGATATGGTTATATGTGCTGTTGCGGCCAATCGGCGATGTTGTCGAATGGTTTAATATTTTCAAAGAAAAGGCTCGGTGGGCAATTGCCTATAATGGTCAAACATTGGTGCTGGAGCTGGCGCTCAATGACAAATGGCCTGATGCACTTGGAGGCATATATATAGAGAATCAAGTGCCGCAATCTCTCGTTACTTACTTCTACATTAACAACGAGTTGCCGCAAGTTGGCTATTTGTATCAAAGCAGCGAAGATTATATCACATACGTGTTTGATTCAAATGCAATGCCGCCATGGGATTTTATTGTTTGGGTGCCGGCGGCTCTTACGTACAACGAAGAGCAAATGCGTGCATACGTTAATCAATATAAGATTGCCGGTAAACGATTTAAAATACTTACTTACTAATATGAATAAGATTGATTTTACACAGAGTGGCGGCCAGCCGATCTTCACTGACGTTACTATGCAAATGTTGCAACAGGCCTACAGTGATGGATTCAAGGCCTTTGCAAAAGCCATAGGCCAACTAAATGATTATATCGTTCTCAGTGGTGGCATACCATCATCGCCAATAGGCGGCAGCTACCTTGTTGTTGGCGGATATGTGCTTATCAAAGGCGAATACTATCAATTGGCGGCTACGGCAGTACCGGTTGTGCCCGGTGGTGCACTATACTATCGTATACTCGAGCAAAACCATCCTATTGACCCGGTTGAATTTCAAGATGGATCTTTAAAAAATGTTCATAAACTGCGCACTGTTTTAGGTTTTCACGGTACGCCTCCCGGAGCGGAAATTGGCGTGAGCTACTTCAGCGCCGACAACTTTGTGAGAATTCCGACAGCCTTGCAACGAAGCATATATGGCGTCGCCGACACGTGGCATACTGTTGGAGCTCCCGGGGAGCCAGCGATTGCCAGCGGATGGGGAAGTTCATTGTTGCGTTTTACAAAAAGAGAAGGCATAGCAAGGATTGAAGGTTTTTTAAACTATACCGGCACGCCTCCCGGTTCAGTTATACTAACAACACTTCCCGCCGCGTATTGGCCCGAAAATGTGCTTACTTTCAAGATTCAGAATGGTTGGGAATTAACGCTCGACACCGATGGCGATTTAGCACTTATAACCGGAGGAGCAAGTTACGCCGGCAACCTATATATCAATGGCTTAATAAACTATTTTACAGCGCAATAATCGAAAAGCTATTTTTGTGCTTTTCGTTTTAAAATTTTTGTGCTTTTCGTTTTTTAGAATATACATGTGTAAAATCAAATAAATTAAATGATAGTTTTTATTAGTTTCGTTGAACAAAACCATTAAAACGGCTAACATTGTTCAGTAAATTCCGTAATTACATTATATTTATGCAGATGATTAAGAGATTTGTACAAGTACCGGTTATATTAGTTGCATTTTTTGCGGTTATATCTGCACAGGCACAAGACCTGCACTTCTCTCAATATTATATGTCACCGTTAACTTTAAATCCGGCAATGACAGGGCTTTTTAATGGGAACTATCGTTTTACGGGAAATTACCGCAATCAATGGCAGAGTGTATTACCCACAGTACCATTTAGAACATTTGCAGGCTCTGTTGATTTATCAGGCAAATCCGGAACTTATAATAGAGTAGGAGGCGGCTTACATTTCTTTTCTGATCAAGCTGGGTCATTAAACCTCTCTCGCACACAGGTCTCAGCTTCTGTAGCATACTTGCTGGCTCTCTCAAGAAACCGCGACTATTATATCGCAGCAGGTATTCAGGCAGCGATTACACAATCTTCTTTCAATTATTTAAAGATGACCACAGGAAGCCAATGGACAGGAAATGCTTATGATGCACTTGCTTCTACCGGTGAAACATTTTATGGAAGAACAAAAAGCTTTGCTGATGCCAATGTGGGAGTTATGTGGTATCACATTTCTAATATCCGTAGCTTTCAATACATAGGAGCCTCCGTTTTTCATGTTAACAGACCCAATATTTCATTCGTTGGCAATAGTGTAGATCGCCTTTATACAAAATATACCATACATGCAGGTGCCGGGTTTAAAATAAAACCACGCTTTGATTTAAACCCATATCTATTAGGGATGATTCAGGGGCCATCATTTGAACTAACCTCCGGCGTTTTAGGAAAATTTATTTTGGATGAACGCAAAACAACAGCCTTTGGCGGCACCGCCTTTTATATAGGACCATTTTATCGGATTGTTGGTGATAACGAGAGTAAAATAGGTAGTGATGCCTTAATTATTTCTACCAAGTTAGATATTGACTCATTTACCTTTGGATTGAGCTACGATGTTAACCTTTCCGGTTTAATACCGGCGAGCTCCGGTCGCGGAGGGCCTGAAATTGCGTTTCAATATGTAGGGGCTTTTAAAAGTAAGCCGAGCAAGACTTTTTGCCCGAAATTCTAAGCACCTCGCATTCTTCACCCCTTAATTTAATATATTTTCTAAATTATTGAAAAAAAGAGAGCTGACTTTTTTTCTTTTCGGAAATTCTATTACTTTTGCGTTCCCTTTTAAGAAAGGTAGGTTAATAATTTAAAAATAACCGCTCAAAACGTGAAAATAACTAAGAAAAGAAAAGCCTTACAGGCGAAAGTAAAGCCTGACTACGCCTATACACTTGGCGATGCTTCCGGGCTAGTTAAGGAAGTCAACCTCACTAAGTTTGATTCATCCGTTGATTTGCATATCCGTTTGAATATCGATCCTCGTAAAGCTGATCAGGCCATTCGTGGTACAGTAGCCCTACCGCATGGAACCGGCAAAACGAAGCGAGTTTTGGTATTGTGTCCACCAGAGAAGGAATCAGAGGCACATGGAGCCGGTGCTGACTATTTTGGCTTAACAGAGTATGTTGAAAAAATTGAAAAAGGATGGACTGATGTAGATGTTATTATAGCGACTCCCTCTGTAATGCCTAAAATTGCTAAACTGGGTAAAATACTTGGACCCAGAAACCTGATGCCGAATCCAAAGTCGGGAACTGTTACAGAAAGTGTGGCTGAAGCAGTAAAAGAAGTTAAAGGAGGTAAGATATCCTTCCGTGTAGATAAGCAAGGTATTATCCACTCTTCTATCGGACGCGTTTCTTTTACCAAAGAAAAGCTTCACGACAATGCGCTTGAATTACTCCATACGATCGTTAAATTGAAGCCGTCATCCGCAAAAGGAATATATATTAAAAGTGTATATCTGGCATCCACAATGAGCCCGGGTATATTGATAGATACTAAATCATTCAGCTAATCTTTAACCGTACCTCGAAAAAATGAATAAGGCAGATAAAAAAGCAGAAATAGATGCGCTGACCGAAAAGTTTGCATCAGCACAAAATATTTACATCACCGACCCGTCCGCACTAACGGTAGAGAGTACGAATAAATTACGCCGTGCTTGTTATAAGGCCGGTGTTGAAATGCGCGTAGCAAAAAACACATTACTTCGCATTGCACTTCAAAATACAAATAAATTAACACCTGAGTTAGAAGCGGCGCTTCAAGGCTCTACTGCTGTATTATTTTGTGATACGGCAAATACTCCTGCTAAGGTCGTAAAGGAATTCAGAAAGAGTAATGAAAAACCTCAGCTAAAAGCAGCTTGGATTGATGCTTCCGTGTATGTTGGAGATAGTCAATTAGATACTTTGGCATCACTTAAGTCTAAGAATGAACTTATCGGTGAAATCGTTGGATTACTTCAATCGCCAGCGAAGAATGTAATCAGCGCTCTACAGTCAGGCGGTCAGAAGTTGAGCGGCATCTTAAAAACCTTAGAAGAAAAAAAGTAATAACTAACAAACAATTCTATTAAATCAATAAAAATCACAAACAATGGCAGACTTAAAAGCATTTGCAGAGCAACTGGTTAACTTATCAGTTAAAGAAGTAAACGAGTTGGCAAAAATACTGAAGGACGAATACGGTATTGAGCCAGCTGCTGCAGCTCCTGTAATGGTATCCGGTGGCGGTGCAGCCGGTGGCGGTGCAGCCGCTGAAGAAAAAACTTCTTTCAATGTAATCCTTAAAAACGGTGGAGCTCAAAAACTTACTGTTGTTAAGGTAGTGAAAGAGTTAACAGGACTTGGATTAAAAGAAGCCAAGGAACTGGTTGACGGCGCTCCAAAGGCAATTAAAGAAGGCGTTTCTAAAGACGAAGCAGAATCTTTAAAAGCTAAATTGGCTGAAGCCGGTGCTGAAGTTGAAATTCAGTAACACCACATTCCAATCATAATATATAGGTGTAGTGCACGGATGCTACGCCTATATTTTATTTCCTTAAACTCAAGTTTATTAACCCGATGTCTGCAACAAACCGTTTACAACGACACTCCTTTAGCAAAATAAAACATCATCTGGATTACCCTGATTTTTTAGATATCCAGATTCAATCATTTAAAGACTTTTTCCAGCTCGAAACCACACAGGATAAACGCGATCGCGAAGGATTGTATCGGGTGTTTATGGAAAACTTTCCCATAAATGATACTCGAAGTATTTTTACACTGGAGTTCTTAGACTACTTTATAGACCCGCCTCGATACACTGTTGAAGAATGTATAGAGCGTGGATTAACCTATAGTGTACCGCTAAAAGCAAAGCTTCGCTTATCATGTAATGATGAGGAGCATATTGACTTCCAAACTATTGTTCAGGACGTATTCCTTGGTAACATACCTTATATGACACCTAAGGGCACTTTTGTTATTAATGGTGCTGAACGTGTTGTAGTGTCACAGCTACATCGTTCTCCTGGCGTTTTCTTTGGTCAAAGTTTACATCCAAACGGCACAAAAATTTATTCTGCCCGTGTGATTCCTTTTAAAGGCGCTTGGATGGAGTTTGCTACCGACATCAATAACGTCATGCATGCATACATTGACCGTAAGAAGAAATTCCCGGTTACCAGTTTATTGCGTGCAATCGGTTACGATACCGATAAAGACATCTTGAAACTATTTGACCTTGCAGACGAGGTGAATGCAAAACGGGATACATTGAAAAAGTGTGTCGGTCGTAAATTGGCTGCTCGTGTACTTCGTAGCTGGATGGAAGATTTCGTGGATGAGGACACCGGAGAAGTTGTCACTATTGAACGTAATGAAGTTATCTTAGAGCGAGATATTATTCTTGATGAAAAGAATATTGAACAGATTCTTGAGACTGATGTTAAGACCATCATTCTGCAAAAAGAAGATACTGATGCGGATTATTCCATTATCTATAACACTTTACAAAAAGATACCTCTAACTCGGAGTTAGAAGCAGTTCATTTCATCTATCGTGCATTACGTGGTTCAGATGCCCCGGATGATGAAGCTGCGAGAGGAATTATCGACAAATTATTCTTCTCGGATAAGCGATACGACCTTGGTGAAGTAGGAAGATACAAGATCAATCAGAAGCTAGGAACTAAGACAGATCTGAATGTTAAAATACTGACAAAGGAAGACATCGTGCTCATTGTTAAGTATTTGGTGATGTTGGTAAACGGTAAAGCTGAGATTGATGATATTGATCATTTAAGTAACCGTCGAGTGCGCACAGTAGGAGAGCAGCTTTATGCTCAATTTGGTGTCGGGTTAGCTCGTATGGCACGCACAATTCGCGAACGAATGAACGTGCGGGACAATGAGGTATTTACACCGATTGACTTAATTAATGCGCGCACACTTTCCTCTGTGATTAATTCCTTCTTTGGAACTTCACAATTATCCCAATTCTTGGATCAGACGAATCCACTTTCCGAAATTACAAATAAGCGCCGTATCTCTGCTCTTGGACCGGGTGGTCTTTCCAGAGAACGTGCGGGTTTTGAGGTGCGTGACGTTCACTATTCTCATTATGGACGCCTTTGCACCATTGAAACTCCGGAGGGCCCCAATATTGGGTTGATCTCTACTCTCTGCGTACATGCGACTATCAATTCAATGGGCTTTATTGAAACGCCTTATATGCGTGTGAAGGATGGAATGGTTGAGAAGAAGAAGATTGAATATTTATCTGCAGAAGCAGAAGATGATAAAACGATTGCACAAGCTAATGCGGCAATTGATGATAAAGGATTGTTTGCTGATGACCGCGTAAAGTGTCGCCATCAGGGAGACTTTCCTATATTGGAACCTAAGGAAATTCAATACATGGATGTAGCACCGAACCAGATTGTGGGAGTATCTGCTTCCTTAATTCCTTTCCTTGAGCATGATGACGCTAACCGTGCGTTAATGGGATCTAATATGCAACGTCAGGCTGTACCATTGTTAAAGCCTAACTCACCCGTAGTTGGAACCGGATTAGAAGCAAAGTCAGCACAGGATTCAAAGTTATTGATCAATGCAGAAGGTAACGGCGTGATTGAATATGTGGATGCTAATCAAATCTTCGTACGCTATGATAGAAGCGAGTTGGATGATATTATTAGTTTTGAAACGGCAGTTAAAGTATATGATCTGCTTAAGTTCAAGAAGACCAATCAAAGCACTTGCATCAACATTAAACCTATTGTAAAGAAAGGAGATAAGGTTAAATTAGGACAAGTACTTTGCGAAGGTTATGGTACTCAAAGTGGGGAATTGGCATTAGGGCAAAATCTTAAAGTAGCGTTCATGCCTTGGAAAGGTTATAACTTTGAGGATGCTATTGTAATCTCAGAGCGTATAGTGCGTGAAGATATATTCACCTCATTACATATTGAAGAGTTTGAGTTAGAAGTTCGGGACACTAAATTAGGCGAAGAGGAATTAACTCCGGATATCCCGAATGTGAGTGAAGAAGCTACACGCAACCTAGATGAAAATGGAATCATTCGCGTAGGGGCTCATATTAAAGAAGGTGATATCCTCATTGGTAAGATAACACCTAAGGGCGAGTCAGATCCTACCCCGGAAGAGAAATTATTACGTGCCATCTTTGGTGATAAGGCCGGAGATGTAAAAGATGCTTCTCTGAAAGCACCGCCGTCAACAACCGGAGTCGTAATTGACAAGAAATTGTTTTCACGCGCTAAGAAGGATAAAAATGCGAAGATTCGTGAGAAAGCAGCACTTGAAAAACTCGAAGTTGATTTTAACGCACAACTTGCTGACCTGCAAAAGATATTAGTAGAAAAGCTAATGCGGCTGTTAAAAGATAAAGCATCGAAAGGTGTACAGAATTATTACAAAGCCACGGTAGTAGCCAAAGGAGTTAAGTTTACACAGAAAGTACTGGATGGTCTCGATTATCAATTAATTGATCCTAAAGATTGGACAAATGATGAGGAAACTAACGAAACCGTTAAACTACTTTTGCACAATTACAATATTAAATTCAATGAGCTAAACGGACGTAACAAGCGCGAGAAATTTAATATCAGCATTGGGGATGAATTGCCTACGGGCGTATTAAAGCTCGCAAAAGTGTACCTTGCTCAGAAGCGAAAACTTAAAGTAGGAGATAAGATGGCCGGGCGCCATGGAAATAAAGGTATCGTCGCACGAATCGTTCGCGCCGAGGATATGCCTTTCTTAGAAGATGGAACTCCGGTTGATATCGTATTAAATCCGCTTGGTGTACCTTCTCGTATGAATCTAGGGCAGATTTATGAAACCGTTCTTGGTTGGGCTGGGCAAAAGTTGGGGGTTAAATATGCCACGCCAATTTTTGATGGTGCCACACTTGAAGAAATTGATGAAGAAATTAAAAAAGCGGGTCTGCCGGCATTCGGACAAACATTCTTGTATGATGGAGAAACCGGAGAGCGTTTCCATCAGAAGGCTACTGTAGGGGTCATCTATATGATGAAACTCAGTCACATGGTAGATGATAAGATGCATGCTCGTTCTATAGGTCCTTATTCATTAATAACGCAACAACCATTGGGCGGTAAAGCTCAATTTGGAGGTCAACGTTTTGGTGAGATGGAAGTATGGGCACTTGAAGCATACGGAGCATCTCACATACTGCAAGAGTTACTTACGATAAAATCGGACGATATTGTTGGACGAGCAAAAGCGTATGAAGCCATTGTCAAAGGAGATAACTTGCCTAGGCCCAATATTCCTGAATCATTCAATGTGTTGATTCACGAGTTGAGAGGCTTAACGCTCGATCTAAAATTTGAAGAATAAGTTGATAAATACTTTAAAAAGCCGCCTTGTAATAGGCGGCTTTTTTATTTTTACTCATCAATATTTTTGCACTTTCATCAGCAATAATATTTTTGTTGAAAATAGAACAGCCGAAGTAGCTCAGTTGGTAGAGCAACGGTTTCGTAAATCGTAGGTCGTGGGTTCAAGTCCCACCTTCGGCTCTTGTCATCGTAATCGGGATAAGCAGGGCGCGTTATTCCCAAATAAGTAATAGCAATGTTGATTATACTATGCCTTTCTACACTCGTTATATTTGAAGCATGAAAATTCTAAGGCGCCTGATTCCTTATGGCAGACCTCTCTATCATTTCTTTCCTGAATATTTAATCTATACCTTATTAGGAATTGTTTTTGGGCTGCTCAACTTCACCTTGCTCATTCCAATTTTACAATTGTTGTTTGATCAAAATACGATTCCTGTATATGACAAACCCGAAGCAACATTTAGTTTAGAATATCTGCAAGCTTATTTCAATTATTCCTTATCTCATTTTATTCACACGTATGGCCGATTTGATGCATTACTCTTTGTTTGCGCCATAGTAGGGCTTAGTGTATTAATAGGTAATACTGCTCGCTATCTAGCCATTAAAACATTATTACGACTTAAACTCAAATTGATGGAAGGTGTTCGAAATGATCTATATCAGACACTTTTGAATCAGTCGCTTTCATTTCATCACAATCAATCACGAGGTGACTTACTTACTGTGATGAGCAACGAAGTACAAGAGATCGAAGGGTCGGTTGTCAATTCCATACAAGTTTTTTTTCGTGACCCATTTGTTATTATAGCTTACCTCATCGTATTATTTTACATTTCACCTCTTCTCACTTTATTCACACTGTGTTTTCTTCCTATTACAGGTATAATAATTTCCACGATTACACGAAAGCTAAAAAACCTGAGTTATTTCAGCCAAGATGATTTAAGCCGAATGATGGTTCATGCGGATGAAAGTATCAGCGGCATCAGGCAAATACACAGTTTTAGAGCGGAGCACTACATGATGAGGCGGTTTAAAGAGTTAAATTATCGCTTTTCTAGAGTGAGTAAAAACCTGTTTTCAAAAAAGGAACTCGCTACCCCGATAGGAGAAGTCACAGGGGTACTTGCCGCAATAGTGTTAATTCTAGTTGGAGGGTATTTGATTCTAACCGGGATGAGCTCACTTACCGGACCATCATTTATTGCCTACCTGGCTATGTATTCCCAAATTATACAACCATTAAAAAACCTATCGCAGATGTCTTCTAACCTGCAACGAGGCCTTGTTGCGAGTGAGAAAATATTCAGAGTTATGGATTCGGAAATAAAAATAACGGATGCGGTTGATGCAAAAGAAAAGAAAGTATTCGAGAAAAATATTTCATTGCATAATGTCAGTTTTAAATATACCGATCGGTTTGTATTACAAGATATTTCAATTTCGCTTGATAAAGGTAAAACCATTGCCTTAGTTGGACAAAGCGGAAGCGGGAAGTCAACATTAGCTGATTTGATATTACGATTCCACGAGGTAAGCAGTGGAAGCATTACCATAGATGAGGTTGATATACGTAAGATAAAACTACATGACCTTCGGCTGCTTACCTCAATGGTTTCGCAAGATAATTTCCTGTTTAATGATACGATAACTAATAACATCGCTATGGGAAATATGAACGCAACACACGAACAAATTATTAAAGCTGCGCGTGCTGCCCATGCTCATGACTTTGTTATCAAGCTGGAGCATGGGTATGACACGATTACGGGTGAGCGAGGCGTAAAACTTAGCGGCGGTCAACGCCAGCGTATAGCCATAGCTCGTGCAATATTAAAGAACGCTCCGATATTGATATTAGATGAAGCAACCTCTTCTTTAGACACAGAAAGCGAACAATTAGTGCAAGATGCCCTGCAACAACTAATGAAGGATCGGACAAGTATAATCATTGCTCATCGGCTTTCTACTGTTCGACATGCTGATGAGATTGTTGTATTGCATGAAGGAAAAATAATTCAACGTGGCTCGCACGAACAATTGATTCAACAACAAGGAATGTATCGTCGTTTGGTTGAGTTACAGGAAGTACACTAAAAGGAAATACTGAATCAGCTTTATTCCCGCTCATTGCACAAGGATTCCCACTGTTTCATTGTTCTATCCAAATCACTTTTCAGATTATCGTATTCGATTACTTTGTGCTGTAACTCATTCGTTGATAAATCCGTGGGGTTAGACAAAATCGATTCTAACGTATTTAGTTTCTGTTCAATACTTTCAATTTGTTTCTCCGTCTTTTGAATTTGATTTTCGAGTTTCTTTAAATCCTTGTGATTAGTAGATGGTGCGGGCTTAGTAGAGTTGGTTTTAAGAGTCTGTTTACGTTCAAGTTCTTGTAATGAGTCAATGTTTCTCGAAGCGAGAAAGTCATCTATATCTCCAATGTGTTGCCTAATATTACCGCTACGGAAATAAAATAATTTATTAGTTAGACCCTGGAGAAAATCTCTGTCGTGTGAAACTACAATGAGGGTTCCGTTAAAGTTCATTAAGGCTTCTTTTAATATTTCTTTCGAGCGCATATCAAGATGATTTGTGGGCTCATCCATAATTAAAAGGTTATGTGGTTCCAACAAAAGGCAAGCTAAGGCCAGACGAGACTTTTCACCACCGCTCAATACTTTAACTTTCTTGTCAATATCATTTCCGCTAAATAAAAATGCTCCTAATAATGAACGTACGCGAGTTCTGATTTCTCCGAATGCCTTTTTATCTACTGTGTCAAAAACAGTTTCGTTGCCATCAAGCTTCTCAGCTTGGTGTTGTGCATAATATCCGATGTTAACGTTATGCCCGATAATGATTTCTCCCTGTGTCACGAATTCATCTCCAATGAGCATTTTCGCAAGTGTTGTCTTTCCTTCACCGTTTCTTCCAACAAATGCGACTCGATCACCCCGTTGAATATCGAAATGGATATCATTTAATATCTTTTTATCTCCGTATGCTTTAAAAACATGCTCAACTCGTATTACACTTTGACCCGAACGGGGGGCATCGGGGAAGCGAAACCGCATACCTGTCAGGTCTTCATCATCAATCTCGATACGTTCTGTACGGTCCAGTTGCTTTATTAAGGATTGAGCAAATTTGGCTTTATTAGCTTTAGCCCGAAACTTTTCGATAAGTTGCTCTGTGCGCTCAATTTCACGTTGCTGATTTTTTTGTGCAGCAAGTAAGGTAGCACGCCGTTCTTTTCTTAACTCTATGTACTTGCTGTATGGGGCTTTGTAGTCATCAATTTTATTATTCGTTATTTCAATTGTACGTGTAGTTACATTATCTAAAAACCTCCTGTCGTGAGAAACAAGAATAATAGCCCCTTCAAAGTCTTTCATAAAACTTTCTAACCATGTTATTGATTCGATATCAAGATGGTTAGTCGGCTCATCAAGTAATAAAAGATTGGGTTTGGATAAGAGTAACTTCGCTAATTCGACACGCATTTGCCAGCCACCACTAAATTGCTTTAGAGGGCGTATAAAATCTGCACGATCAAAGCCAAGTCCAAGTAAAATCTTTTCTGTTTCTTCATTCATATTGGCAGCACCAAGTAAATGAAGACGCTCATTTGCTTCGTGTAAATCATCCAACCACTGCATATATTCATCGCCATCGTGCGTAGTTGTTGTAGTGATTTGATGCTCAAGGTGTGCAATCTCTTGCTCTAATTCTTTTATCTCTTTAAAAGCAGTAAGTGCTTCTTCGAACACACTTGAATCACTTTTTGTTTTTAAGTCTTGTGATAAAAATCCAATGCGACAATGCCGAGGCATGCTTACCGACCCTTTTGTAGGAGACGAAGCACCGGCGATAATTTTTAACAGGGTAGATTTTCCAGCACCGTTTTTTCCCACTAATCCGATTCGATCACGATCGTTAATTAAAAAAGTAATATTTTCAAATAGGACGTCGCCGCCAAAATAAACGGCAATATCATTCAGATTTACCACGATATAATTTTTCTTTTGCGGCAGCAAAAATACTTGAAGATGCCTGATTAAACAGCGTGTGATACCTATTTATTCAGGAAAAGACTATAGTGTATATACGCTTTGAGTTTCTATTGCTTAACCATCCGGCAACGATATATTTCACCAGTTCTCATTCCTACCTGCACCATGTATATGCCTGAAGGATGATTTCTTAAGTCAATCTGAGATAAGGGATAATCTGTATTTTGAATTATTGCTTTATTTAGAATATTTATAACGGCAACATAGGCAACGTCAGATGTTGATATTCCGGCATACGAAATAATCGCATACCCATCTCCAATATTAGGCAAAACTTCAACTACAGTATTAGAGATGGTGCATGATTTTACCAATATAGGCGCGGTAAATTCAAATTTACCATCATAGTCAACTTGTTTCAAACGATAATAGGTATCGGAAGAAGATGCTGTTGCTAATTGGTAATGGTGTGTGCGAAAAGATGTTCCGGAGCCAGGTAAACTGTCAAGTCCCATCCAGATGCGACCATCTGAGCTTCTTTGAAGAATGAATTGTTTGCAATTCATTTCAGATAAGGTAGTCCATCGTAAGGTGTGTTTATTGTTAATACAATCGCCATCAAAGTTGGCTAATTGTATGGGTAGCGGATTTCCCCCACCTTCTACATTACCTATTGTAAAGGAGCTAAAGGATGTGAACATACCCGAAGTAATGCTCCCAGAGTTGTTTCCCGTTGCTGTGCCCCCCGTATTTATCCAAGTGGAGGGGCAGTCGCTACCTGAGCTCTTAATTACTTTTAGATTGGCGTAATCGGTAACACCGTCATTTGTTCCGTAGTATAATTCAACAACGGCAGAGCTTAACCCATCTGAATTATCAGAGCGATGAATTTTCCAATAGTGTACTCCGGAAAGATGTGAAATGCCTGTAGGAATGGGGGAACAACTCAAAGCGTTAGCATCTCCATTAAATAACTCTGCCGTATATGTATAAGAAGTTGACTTATTGTGTATCGGTGTGAGTTTTGCAGGGCGATAATCTCCACTCTTTCCAATAGGTAAGTTTAGTATTGAGCTACCGTTATTAGACATAGTAATTTGGAAAGGACCATCTATATATGAATTGCTGTTACCCAATTCAACTGTAGCTGTTTCACTTGTTATATGAATAGGATTTGTTGTCGAAGTAACAATAATTCCATTTGTTAGACTTAATAAAGTGCTTACTTCAACAGGAACCTGAAGTGTTATGCTGCCAATACAATTTGCAGAAAGCCTATTAAAAAGTGGGGGATACGAAGCATCCCCTTGTATATAATGAGCATCGGTTCCAATCATTTCAACCGTCCCAATAGCGTTGCCAAAGGTTATGGATGAATTGCTACCCAACGTTGAAATATTTTTTGCGAACGTGCACGTTGTGTTAGACGCTGGAAATAAATCACCATCGTTTGTTTTAATAAAGTAAACATTATCATAAAATGTATCTGACGATACATCGGCAAGTGTTAAATTACCGCTTCCGCTATTTTTTATTATGGTTGATTTATGAAAGCTATTTCCTCCGGAGGAGATATTTGATGAAGCTCCTGTTTTCTCCAAGCTTACTGTGTTATTAAAGGTAGCCCCATTAAGTTGCAACTGAGGGGCTGCAAAATTTATATCACCGTTAAATACACAGCCTGATCCTAGGATTAATGATGCGGTTCCTGCAAAATTCAGAGATTGTGCAGTGCTTCCATTTTGAGTAAAATGCATTAAATGAATTTCGCCGTTGCTCACTCCACTGCCCCCTACTTGCATCGCCTTGCCTGAAGCTAACACTGCACTACCTGTACCTTGTCCAAATAGAATACGCCCACTACTTGTATTATTTAAAATGATGTTATCATTAAATTGCGTGGGTGAGCTATTGTCGTTATAAGCTATTGAGATGTTGCCGGTAGAGGTATTAGTAAAGGTAGCTTTACCATAATAAATATCTTTATTCATATTTGAAAGAATAACATTGCCTGAGCCATTATTTATAATAGTTGCATCAGCTTGAAACGTATTTCCACCGTCACTTAAGCTATTATCCGAATCCGTTATTGAAAATGTAGCGGCTTGTTGATAAATGGCTCCATTCAAATGAATCTTTGAAAAGCTAAATGAAACTACGCCGTTGAATTCTGTACCCTTTTCAAGATAAAGTGAAGCACCGCCACTCCCACTCAATGATTGGGCGGTACTGCCTAATTGTATGAAATTATTTAATCTTAATACCCCTGATGTAATTCCCGACCCGTAAGCGTTTATTGTTCTGGTACTTGCCAATCCACTGGTGCCACTATTTTCACCAAAGTTAACGGTGCCACCTGCAGATATACGAATATTAATATTTTTATTAAAGGCATTACTGTTACCGGAGTAAGCCATGCTAATTTTTCCTGTTCCTGTATTATTTATATTTAAAACGCCATTATATGTAGAAGAAGAGGTGTATTCGGGGATTAATGTAGAAGAGCCATTTACTGTAAATGTTGTTATGCCGTTATACGTGTTCCCTCCATTAATACGAAGCGTGCCGCCCCCATTCACAGAAATATTTGTTGTATAATTAAATACAGCACCACCGCTTCCGGAGGAAGTGCCTGTTCCTGTTTTAGTCATGTTTACCGAACCGTTAAAAGTCCCGCCATTAATTATGATTGATTCGCTTGTAATCTTGAGATTGCAGGAGCTGTTTGTTGTTATCGATCCTATAGTACACGTTTGGCTTTCAGATCCATTCACGGTGAATGTACCATTCGTTAATACCCCTCCGTTTAAAGTAGCGCTTCCGTTTATGGCGAAGTTGTATCCATTGATATCAAAGGTTCCTGAGTTGATAGTAAAGGTTGAAGGAGCATCGGTGCCATCAAAAATAGGATTATACCCTACGTTAGACAGAACGACAACATCATCAGAACCCGGAACGCCGTTGGGGGTCCAGTTGCTTCCATTGCCCCAGTTGGAAGAGACAGAGCCATTCCATGTATATGTAACCTGCGCAAAGGCGTGATTTAATCCAATCGCCATCCCGATTCCTTGTATCAGGAATATTAGTGAAAAGCGATGAGCTAATTTGCTGCTGCAGTAATACAGACTACGGGCGTGTAATTTGTAATCAAAATGCATGTACATGTTTTTTCAGGTGACAAAATAGTTTAATACGCATGCCTTAACGAGAATAATACGAAATGGTTACACTCCCTGGAAAAAAGGGATAGAAGCATAAAACGCTTCTAAGCATATTATAGTAGCGGAGAGAGAGGGATTCGAACCCTCGATACCACTTTCGCAGTATACACACTTTCCAGGCGTGCTCCTTAAACCACTCGGACATCTCTCCTTTCCTTTGTGAAGAAGGGGCAGCAAATTTGATTAAAATATTTGAATACGCTTTAACCCTCTTTATATCGAACCAAGCCGTAATGCAATCTGCCATTGTTAAGTTCGTTATTTTCGCCAACCTGTAAATACACAACAGCCGGTTATGTCTTTTGTCTATCCATATTTTCTTTGGGCTTTAGGAGCACTGGGTATTCCGGTTATTATTCATCTATTTAGCTTTCGCCGATACAAAACGGTTTATTTTCCTAATGTACTCTTTTTGCAAGAAGTAAAAAAGGAAAGTGACTCCAGAACACGTATTAAGCACTGGCTCATTCTGATTGCTCGATTATTAACTCTTACTGCCATAGTGCTGGCATTCGCGCAACCTATATTTAAAACGGGCAATGAAAGTTTAAGAAAAGGAAAAAAGGCGATAAGCATTTATATAGATAATTCGTTTAGTATGCTAGCGACGGAGAATGATATACCGTTGCTGGAAATTGCAAAAGCAAAAGGTCGGGAGATAATAGATGCGTATGCTCCCGATGATGATTTTCAAATTCTTAGTAATAACCTTGATGGGATCCAACAACGTTTAGTCAATCGAGATCAAGCGAAGTTAATTATTGATGATATCAAAGTTTCTCCTCAATGGAGAACACTTAATGAAATTATCGCATTTCAAAATCAGTACTTGACGCAAGCAGATGCACCTAATCGTGTGTCTTATATTATCTCAGATTTTCAAAAGGTATTTACAAACGGGGGAGTCGTTAAACAAGATACTACTATCAGCAGGCAATTGATTCGACTTCAAAGCTCACATATTAATAACGTGTCGATTGATTCGTGTTGGCTTGAAAAGCCATTACAACTCAAAGGCGAGAATGTAAAGCTTTTTGTTAAAATTACTAACTATAGCAGCGAGCCTATTAAGGATGGCAGACTTACTTTGGAACAGAATGGCCAAACCAAAGCAATTTCTACATACCAGGTGGCATCTAACAGCTCTGTTATTGATACGCTGAATTTTTCAAACACAGAACCGGGCTGGCAAGCTTATAGTGTACGCATTCAGGATTATCCAATTTCGTATGATGATATCTATTATATAGCATTTGAAACAGTAGATAAACTACCTATATTGATTATTAATGAAAATAAGTCGAATATTTACCTGAGCACACTATTTAATCAGGCGCAACGCTTTGAGCTGACACAGTTACAAAGTTCTAATTTGCAGTATGATGATTTGAGTAAATACCGATTAATTGTTTTAAATGCCCCGAATGAAATCACAGGAGGTCTGCAAGAAGCTCTGCAAACTGCAGTATCGCAAGGCAGCAACTTAATGTTGGTGCCAGCACCTAATGTTGATAAAACGAGCTACGATAATTTCCTTGCCGTGTTCTTAAAAGGTCGAATCGCATCATGGATAAACACAGATTGGCAGACGGATAAGTTTAATCTGCAGCATTACCTGCTCAAAGACATTTTTGAATCCTTGCCGAAGAATATAGCTATGCCTCAAGGTAAAGGGTATTACACTCTTAATCTACAACCCAATACAATAGCACAAAGCGTGTTTACCTCATTAAGTGGTCAGCCGCTTCTTCTTTCTGCGCCGTTTCAGAAAGGTCAATTCTTCTTTAGTACCATACCATTGGATAAAGATTACAATAACTTTCCTATGAACGCATTGTTTGCTCCAATAATCTTTAAGATGTGTTTGCCGCAAACTTTTACAGAAAGCTTGTCCTACAAGGTAGGGAGTACAGATATAATCCACGTGCCGGTGGTTTCCGGTGCAAAAGAATCTCTTTTGAAGTTAAAAAAAGAAAATGAAGAAATACTGCCACAACAACGTGTCCTTGGTCGCGAGACACAATTGATGACCACTCAATTATTGAATGCAGGTATCTATGATGTAACGGACGGAACAACAATTTATAAAAAGGTGGCACTCAATTTCAATCGGAAAGAATCTAATACAGATTGTCTGAGCGATGAAGAATTAAAGCAATTAGCCATTTCACAAGGAGCACAATGGATAGATGCTTCAGCCCGAATGAACCTTACACAACGCATTACCGAAAACGCACATGGAATACCTCTGTGGAAATATTGCGTTATTTTTGCCATCGTCTTTTTAGTAATTGAAATATTATTGCTCAAACTCTTTAAATAAATGAATTGCTGCATAAGAAATGTTACTATTTTAAACGAAGCAGGCAATCATCATTTAAAACAACGAGATGTTCTTATCCAGAATGGAATAATTTCAAAAATTACTTCACATAAGACTTTCGATAAAAAAGTAAAAGTTATAGATGGCACAGGCTTATACCTGTCTGCAGGATGGTTCGATATGCTCTCAAATTTTTGTGACCCTGGCAATGAACATAAAGAAACAATTAAAAGCGGATTGAATGCTGCAGCAGCAGGCGGTTTCACTGAGGTATTACTTTTACCCAATACAAAACCCGCGATTGATAATAAGTCAGGAATTACCTATGTGAAAGAACAATCAAACGGCCATATCACGAGCTTGCATACAGCGGGGTGCATTACAAGAGGTGCTGCAGGCAAGGAATTGGCGGAGTTATACGATATGCACACCGCAGGAGCTATGGCATTTACCGATGGGGATAAATCTATTCAGGATTCAGGAGTTATCGTTCGGGCATTGCAATATGTAAAGCCATTTAATGGTGTAATCATAAGCAAGCCGAATGACCGAAGCATATCGCAAGAAGGGGTAATGAACGAAGGAAAAACAAGTGCTGCATTAGGGTTAAAGCCGATACCCGCTTTAGCAGAGGAGGTGGTTGTGATGCGCGACATACAATTGGCTCAATATGCAGAGGCCCCTATTATTATTGGGCCTATTTCAACGGCAGGAAGCGTTGAATTGATTCGTCAAGCCAAGAAAAAGAAGATTCCGATTTCGTGTTTCATCTTATCACATCATTTATATTTAGATGAATCCGAATTACATGAATTTGACTCTAATCTAAAGTTAAATCCGCCGCTTCGCACGACTAAAGATGTGAAAGCGCTTCATAAAGGACTTCTTGACGGAACCATTGACGTTATAGCTTCCGGTCATCAACCACAAAATGACGAGTTGAAAAAAGTAGAATTCGATTATGCGGCGTTTGGTGCTATTAATTTGCAAACCTCGTTTGCAATTTCAAACACAGCAATGCAAGTAAATAATCCGGAGTGGATAGCAGAAAAGTTTGCAGATAATCCAAGAATACTTTTACATCTACCCACAATAAAAATTGAAGAGGGGCAAAACGCAAACCTTACTTTATTCAGTATGGATGCCTCTTGGTCATTTACTACCGAGATGAACCAATCCATATCTTCAAACTCACCTTATTTCAATAAAAAGTTAAAAGGTCGTCCGATTGCAATTATTAATAATAATCAATTTCAATATTGCTAAATATGAATGAAGAAACGCTGCCATATAATCCGAACAATCCAAATCTATCGCCACATAAATCGGCACTACGAATGGGGATACTCATTGCCGTAATGTTAATTATCTATACGATGATATTATACATTGGTGGGCAAAGTACCAATAAATATATGGGGTGGATTAGTTATGCCTTAATGATGATAGGGATGTGGCTTGCAGTAAAAAACTATAGAGATACCCTGCTTGGAGGATATATCAGCTATGGTCAAGCCTACCTGATGAGTTTCCTTACGGCGCTGTATTGTGCAATACTTTATGGCGTATTTAGCTACCTCTACTTTAAGTTCCTTGCTCGCGATTCTATGCAGGAGATGATTCATTTGGCAGAGCAAGAATTACTTAACAACAAAAATATATCGGAGGAGCAGGCAACACAGGCAATGGATATGTATAAGAAGTATATATTCATTCCCTTTACTCTGGCATTCGGAAGCCTAATATCATTCACTCTGCTAGGGGCATTATTATCCTTATTTGTTGCATCCTTTACGCAACGTAAAAACATGGAAGCCCCTCACGCCTGATGAATCTGTCTGTAGTTATTCCATTATATAACGAAGAAGAATCTATTGATGAATTAGCTCAATGGATTGACCACGTAATGAAAGCAAACGCCTATTATTATGAAGTTATTTGGGTGGATGATGGTAGCCGCGATAATTCCTGGAATGTAATAGAAAAATTAGCTGCATCGAATGCGACCCATAAGGGTATTAAATTAAGACGTAACCACGGTAAGTCCACTGCATTGAATGAAGGATTTAAGAAGGCAGAAGGAGATGTCATTATTACTATGGATGCTGATTTACAAGATTCCCCGGATGAAATACCTGCGTTGTACAAAATGATTATTACAGAGCATTATGATGTTGTAAGCGGGTGGAAAAAAGTAAGACACGACCCGGTGTCAAAAACGCTACCGTCAAAATTATTTAATTATGTTACGGGCGTCATCAGTGGTATTAAACTACATGATTTTAACTGTGGACTTAAAGCCTATTCCAAGCAAGTAGTGAAAGCCATTGATTTACAAGGGGAGATGCACAGATATGTGCCTGTAATAGCCAAGTGGGCTGGATTTTCAAATATTGGAGAGAAAGTGGTAGAACACAGAGAGCGGAAATTCGGAAATTCAAAATTTGGATTAGAACGTTTTATTCCCGGATTTCTTGATTTACTTACTATCACATTCATTACACGCTTTAGCAAGCGCCCGATGCACTTATTCGGAACACTGGGACTGGTCAGTTTTATATTTGGATTTGCAATTCTCGTTTACCTCAGTTGTTTAAAAATATTTTATGATGTTGTGAAAATAACGGACAGGCCTATGTTTTATTTAGGTATCATTATTTTAATTATAGGCTCACAACTTTTTTTAACAGGCTTTCTTGCCGAATTAATATCAAGAATACAACAAGACAAATCATCTCAACTTATAGAAAAAAAAGTAAATCTTGAATAAATACATCGAACTTGTTGCACGACTATTGGTAAATGGCTTGGCCGTTTATTTGGTTACGCTATTGTTACCAGGTGTGCAAGTAGGAAATATGCTCAATGCCATTGTAGTTGCTGCCGTTCTCGCCTTGTTAAATTATTTTATAAAACCTGTACTGATTATTCTTACTATTCCAATTACCGTTTTTACGTTAGGATTGTTTATTCTGGTACTAAATGCATTTATGGTGATCTTAGCATCCAAGATTGTTCCGGGATTTGAAGTACGTAGCTTTTGGTGGGCTTTGCTTTTTAGTATTATCTTGTCCATTGTTAATTCATTTTTCGAGACATCGCGTAGAAACAATCGCAATGGCTCTCCTTTTTAAGTAGTTCTCATTTTGCATTTCAATAATTAAGCTGTGCAATCTTTCATCGCTCAACACCCGGATTATTACAATTGGCTAATCCTACCATTATTAATTTTCCTTTCACGTATTTGCGATGTGTCGCTTAGCACAATACGAAGTATCTTTTTACATAAAGGATTTAAAAAGATGGTGCCCGTCTTTGGCTTCTTCGAGGTACTGCTTTGGATTATCGTGATATCGCAAATAATGAAGAACCTTAATAATTGGATGTGTTACATTGCTTGGGCCTCGGGATATTCATTAGGTACTATAGTGGGGATGGCCATAGAAGAAAAACTTGCACTGGGGCTGAAAGTAGTTCGCATTATAGTAACAGATAATGGCGAAAGAATAATTGCAGCCTTGCGCGAGAAACGGCAAGGCGTAACTGTACTTGACGGAAGAGGTGCTTTAGGCCCCATTAAGATGATTTACACTGTTGCAAACCGTAAAGAGGTTCCTCAGATTGAAGAGATGATTTTAAACTATTACCCCGATGCTTTTTATAGTGTAGAAGAAATTAAAGAAGTACATAAAGGGACGTTTACGCCCACAGGAGGCAGTTTGCTGAAAAAATTATTTTCCAGGAGTTAGTATAAAAAAAACCACGGCAGCACACAGACCCCATCTGCATCTTGCAGATGAACATAATAAATGCCGTTGCTTAAGCTAATCGGTAAGAAAGAATTCAACGAGACAAATCGAACATCAGCACGAGCGATGAATCGAGTTAACTCATTGCCTTGCATATCTGTTATAACTATTTGTGTTTCCTTATCACCCGAAACAAAAAGCATTACATCACGAGCGGATGGGTTGGGATAAAGCATCGAGGTGTTTAAGTGCGATATATACTCAACTCCGACAGGTGATGTAAAACACTTCTCATCATCATTCAACATAAAGAACATCATGTCATTTCCGCCTTTACCTCTTATTCTATGAATGCCAGCATAAAGTGAATCAGTGAAATACCCACACACATAAACTTTACCAAATTTATCGGCAGTTACTCCGGTACCGAGATTGCTATTGGTGCCAAGTGTATTCTTAAGCCAAACCAATTCTCCCTGGGTGTTCAATTTTGCAACATAGGTGTCCCCAAAGGCACAACGTTCTGTGTGTATTATGTTTTGTTGCTGCGGCAATTCGGGTGTAGCACCTGCAAAGTAGGTGGTTAAGCCGGTAAATAGAATATCACCTTTGCAATTAATGGAGATATCGCTGATTTGATCAGCTCCTGTATCTGGAAATCCGCGAAATAGCCACTGCTTGTTCCCTTCATAATCGAGCTTCACAACAAAAATTTCCCCGCTCGGATCAGGTATCATAATAGTGTCTTGAAAGGTAAGGGTGTCTTGCATCCAACAACCCATATAAACATCCTGATCATGACCGATATTGATTGCATTCGCCACTTCGGTAGAAGCACCTCCTGATGTTCTTATCCAATCTAATGCCCCATCACGTCGTTGAGATAAATAGAATATGTCAAACATTCCATTTGAAAAAACATGTGTGGTATCTGCTTGCAGCATAGAATCAAATTTTCCACATATAAAGGCACGCCCCGAGCTATCGACGGCGAGCGCAGACGATAAATTGATTCCAACGCCGTGATATGATGTAACGTGTTCAACCGATCCGCTTGAATCCATTCGCGCAACCAAAAAATCGTAAGTGCCAGTACATGGGTATATGTCCGATTCTATATAACAAGGGCCTGAATAATTAATCGCGCAAAAAATCTCTCTTCGGTTACAAGATAACCCTCCAACAAATTCATATCCATTTTGACTTCCTGCCGTTTTAATCCAATTTGTATTTCCGGTTGCAGGATTGATAGAAACAATAAACACATCGTCAAACCCATGACTATAGACTTTGTAATCTCCTAAATCTAAAGAATCGCTAAAAGTGCCTGCAATGATAAGCTGAGAAGAAGAAAACCATGCCATACGCATAAGTTGATCGTCCTTGGGTCCCTTAAATTGTTTTACCCAATAGCTAATACCGGTACTATCCGACTTGATAAGAAGGCCATCGAACAGTCCATTGCTAACATACAAGTTGTTATAAACCATGATGCTATCCGTAAATTGGCCGCACACGAATATATTCCCGTTGTTGTCGGTTACTATGTGTTGTGCATTATCCGCAAACTGACCGCCATAATGATTAATCCAAGCGACATTATTCTGTGCCAATAATGAATGATTAAAAAATAGCAAAACACATAAGAAGATAAAAGCAATTCTGTAACTCATCCTTGCAAAGTTCTATACAAGATTACACTATCTGTGCTCGGATTATTGACACTTTAGTTCCAAAGTGTTGTTAAATATAAATGCGATAAATATAGAGTTCGTTCGTCACAAACCGCAACTCTAATGAGTAAGCAGCTCTCGTAAAGTTATATACTTACCAAATAGATACTTGCCTCAAGCATTGCCACATAAACATTGTCATTTCTATGAAAATTTGATTTTCTCAATTATCCTCTTATTTTTGCCAACCCAAAATACAAACTGAATACATGTTAATTATTGACACTCGCGAATCAGAATCTCTCGACAAGGCTTTAAAAAAGTACAAAAAGAAGTATGAAAAAGCCGGCATCTTGAAACAACTTCGTAATCGCCAGTCATTTACAAAAAAATCAATCCGTCGCCGTACTACTGTACTCAAAGCCATATACCGCAACGGAATGATGTTAGAAAACGAAGGATAATTCTCCTTTCGCAAAGCCATTGGAAAGATACATTTGACATCTTTCCGTGGATCTCGTACAATCTTTCTTTAATTACCTGCAATTTGAGAAGCGCTATTCTGCGCATACACTCACCTCATACCGGAATGATCTTACCGGCTTCATAGATTTTTTACAAGATAAATATGATGGCATCCCGATTCAGGAGGCTTGTCATATCCACATTAGAAGCTGGATGGTGGAATTAATGGCTAAGGGTATTCAGCCTCGCTCTGTGAATCGAAAACTCAGCACGCTCAAATCATTTTATAAATATCTGCTCAAGAATGGACGTATTTCAAAAAGCCCTTTATTAAAAGTTACCGCTCCCAAGGTATCAAAACGGTTACCCATATTCCTTGATGAGCAAAGTATGGCTAAATTGGTTGTAAAGCCTGAGAGTAACGAGTATCAAAGCTTTCGCGATTACATAATAGTAAAGTTATTTTATTCTACGGGATTACGTGTGTCGGAACTGGCTTCTCTAAAGTGTGCAGATATTAACTTTTCTCAAAAAAACATTAAAGTGCTGGGTAAGGGTAACAAAGAGCGAATAATGCCGTTAGAAAAGTCTATATTAGAGGAGTTGAAATTATACATGCTTATCAGAGAAGAACAACTGCAGGATAAGTTATCAGAAGCACTATTTCTGAGCAACAGGCTAAGTCCTATATATCCCAGAGCCATACACCGCATAGTTACATGTCAGATTGCTATGGTTAGTAAGATAGAAAAGAAGAGCCCACACATACTTAGACACACCTTCGCAACACATTTGTTAAATCATGGTGCTGAGATTAATGCAATAAAGGAACTACTCGGGCATGCAAATCTTTCTGCGACTCAAGTTTATACGCATAATTCAATCGAAAAATTAAAGAATACCTATAAGAAAGCACATCCCAAAGCATAAACACACATTGTTTCATAAAAAATAAATACCATTATGGAAGTAAAAATTCACGCCATTCATTTTCATGCCGATCAGAAACTGGTTTCTTTTATTCAAGAGAGGATATCCAAGGTTGACCAGTTTTTTGACAAAATCACCGGTACGGAAGTCTTCTTAAAGCTAGAAAGTAACGGGAGCAACGTAAAAGACAAAGTTGCTGAAATCAAAGTAACCTTACCGGGTAAGGTCTTATTCTCAGAGGAACGAAGTAAAGTTTTTGAAGAATCCTTTGATACAGCTCTAAACTCTATCCTAAAACAAGTAAAAAAACATAAGGAAAAGATAAAAGGATGATCTCATCTTAATCTGAGAATAAGGAAGTGCCCGATGCGGCACTTTTTTTATTTATTGCCATTAAGAAATTCGATTTTTGAATTTGGTAGCATCATGTATATTTGCACGCCTAAAATTTTCGAGATTATTATGTGATACACACATATAATATATTGAAAATGATCGCCGATGTAGCTCAGTTGGCCAGAGCTACTGATTTGTAATCAGTGGGTCGGGGGTTCGAATCCCTCCATCGGCTCAGGTTCTTTAACATAATTCATTCGCTTTTGCGCGGGGAGATTCCAGAGTGGCCAAATGGGGCAGACTGTAAATCTGTTGACTTATGTCTTCGGAGGTTCGAATCCTCCTCTCCCCACAATTTATAGCTGAAGGAATAGACAAGAAAAATGTCCCCTCAGTTAAAAAGGCAAAAAGATAAATAAGCGGGAGTAGCTCAGTTGGTAGAGCATCAGCCTTCCAAGCTGAACGTCGCGGGTTCGAGTCTCGTCTCCCGCTCTACAT
>JBDHXV010000037.1:0-27191 GCA_039810885.1 Chitinophagales bacterium
GCAAACGAAGAATTTTCGTTAGACGAGCCCATGGCAAACTCATCGCAATTGCAACGGCCTATGATGATGGCATCTTCGTCCAGCAGGCGCTGAATAGCAGTGGCGTTGTAAATCGAAGTATATCCACCAAGTATTTTAGAAGCCGACGAGGTATGGTGTCCTTTATGATTCAGCACATCCTTATTGGCGATTACCATGCCTGCCAGTTTTCCTGCTGTGCCGTTTTTAATTTTTTCTTCTATTCGGGTAGCGTGTTGAAGCGCTTCCTCGGCATATACTTCCAGAAAGGCATTCAGATGAGCGTGTTTATTGATATTGTCAATATAATACTGCACTACCTGAGTCAATTTCAGGCTGCCGTTTTGTAGTTGTTGTTGAATGTCGGTAAACGAAGAATATTTCTTCAAGAGCTATAACGTTGTTCGCGGGTATTAATCTTTCTTGCTTTCTTTCTTTTCTTCTTTCATACCATCCTCAATTTCCTTTTGAGCGGTGTTTTTGGCATTGTTAAACTCGCGAATGCCATTACCGATGCCGCGCATCAATTCAGGTATTTTTTTGCCACCGAATAGAAGTAATATGGCCAAGAAGATGAGAATCCACTCGCTGCCACCCGGCATACTGATGAGGAAAAGATTGTTGAACATGACTTAATTGATTGAGTGGCAAAGGTAACAGTAAGTTCTGCAAATAGAATGACTTGCGTATAAATAAAAAAGCCACCGATTAGTGGTGGCTTTTTGTTTGCTCCCCCTCCAGGACTTGAACCTGGGACCTACTGATTAACAGTCAGCCGCTCTAACCAACTGAGCTAAGGAGGAGTTTCCCGTTTTTTCGGGACGGCAAATTTATGCTTTTAGACTATTTCGCAAAGGATTTTTAAAAAATAGTTGGGAATAGTTTATAAGGGCAATCATTTCTCTGATACTGGAGTGAATTTGCATAAGCCGGTTCATAAGGATTAAACTCATTGCCTTTTACAACGAAAAGCAATAAACGCTTAGAAAATCTCCTAATTAACCATAATCGGCATCACCAGCATCAGCAAATCTTCGTTATCGTTTTGTATGGTTGGAGAAACCAGCACGGCGCGGCTTGGAGTAGAGAACTCGAACATTACTTCTTCGGATGGAGCAGAGGATAGCCGCTTTCAATGCGGAGGAACTTAAGTTTTTAATTACTTGATTCTCATAAGTTAATTAGTTACATTCGTTCTAACAAAAACCATAATTGTTATGAAAAATTTTATCCCCCCCCCCCCATTTACAAGATTTATCATTCTTGTAGTAATGTTTAACATTTTTCAGTTGAGTGCCACACACTACACTATGGCGCAGTGTTTTCAACCTGCTGTAGTGAACGAGAGCGGAACCGATCCGGGAAATATTAGTGGAATAAACTGGACCGGTAACGACGTTAAAGTAGTTGACGAAGAAGTTATGCGAGTGAATGTCTGGGATGGCAGCTATTGCGGATTAGGTTGGGATTATTTTGATGGCACAACAACGCATACCGGTTTATTAATGATAGAGGATTGCGGTGACCCGGATGTTGCCCTAATCCATAACGGGACAGACTGGTATGCCCTAGTGGCGCGCACGTCTGCTGCTGACCAAGGAGTTTATTTGGATATATACCAATGGCAAACTATACCTGGTGCATTTGTACCACTCTCAGGTAATACTGACATCCTTTTATCATCAAACACTTATGCCTACTTGAACAATGTAAACATAGATGCGGACATGGCGGGTAATTTTGCTGTGATATGGGATGATGCCAATACGGGCAACATAGAAATGATTGGCGGTACAACTGCGACAAATAGCAATCCGGCACTAAGCACAAGTGGTGTTAAAACTATTCCAAACACAGATGGGCATTATCTGCCGGATGTTTGTTTATATACCAATTACAATAATACTATTCTTGTAAACTATTCATACTTAAGCGGCGATTTCACAACCATATATGTTGGAACAGATTTGTTCAGCGATTTAACGGGAGCCGCTAATTTGTCGAACGCCACGCCATTTTCGCAACAGCATAACGATAACCTCGACCATCCACGAATTGCAAGCAGCTCAAAAGTAGTGGGAACACCCACCAATCAATACAATGTATGGACGGTAGTGGCGGCAAGGCCATATCAGGACAGGAATGATATAATAGGCCATACGATGTGGGATAACGCGGTGGTTGATTTGGTTTATACTGATGGTAGCATGAGCGCCAACCTGTGCGATATAGGCTACGAAACCTACAATAGGTTTCCTGTGGTAACATATTGCAATGCCCCACGGGGCTATATGGTAGGGTGGAGCTGCGGCTTTGACCAATCGCACGAATTTAACCCGTACGGGATTGTTGCCCTGCGCTGTAAGTATGACGGCACTTATAATCCGATCACAGATAACAACATTACATATCACGGTTTCTTGGTGGTGAATTCGGGCAACACAAACAATACGTATGAATATATGCTGTCTTTGGCGGGCCGGGATAACGACCATTACACGCACAATGTTTTATATACCTTCTACTTTGATAACACAAATGATATTCTTTATAAAGAAGTGGATTGGCTGGCTCCTACGTTGCGGTTGGAAGAAGCATCTGCATTATCCGTATTCCCCAACCCATTCCATTCTAACCTGAGCATTACGGGAAATGCAGATGATGTATATGCCATAGAGATAACAGATATAAATGGCAAACAAATATTTGCACAGAGAAATACACTGGCACTATTGAATAAAGCCATGAATGAATTTGCCTCCCAGTGCAATTCAGGGGTGTATATTACAATGATAAAGGACTTGCAGGGCAAGGAATACAGAACCAAGCTGGTTAAACTCTAACAATAAGATTAACCATTATGCGAATACTGTTTTTGCTTATTGTTATCCTGATTTCGTATATACATTCCACAGCACAATACCAAAATAGGTACTGGCATTTTGGTTATAATGTATGTTTAGATTTTGCCGGAGGCGAACCTGCCTATGTTTCAGGGAGCGCTATGCAATCGAATGAAGGCTGCGCTACACAATGTGATGCAGCGGGAAACCTTTTGTTTTATAGCAATGGTGAAACAGTTTATAATAAACTAAACCAGGTGATGGACAATGGCGACAGTATTGGCGGGCATAACAGTTCGGCGCAGTCTGTTGTTATTGTCCCTGACCCGGGTAACACGAATGAATATTATCTGTTTACCACGGATGCTTACGAGCACCAATTTCAAAATGGGCTTTGCTGGAGCAAGGTTAATATGGCTGAAAATGGAGGTTTGGGGAAAGTTTATGTTAAGAAACAAACATTAATAACAAACGGTATTACAGAGCGATTAATTGCCGTTAAAAGACCAGGCTGTTTAGGCTACTGGGTAGTTACCTATCAAGAGCAAGGCAATTACATTGTTTATGACATTGATGAGTCTGGAATACAGAGCCCTGTTTCGTATCCATTAAGTTTGATGATTGAACATCCTTTATATAAAATTGGAGAAATTATTTTAAACACTTCTGGGACGTTTATAGCAAACTATTCTTGGTTTAAAAGACAAATAGAAATATTGAATTTTAACTTATCTAATGGAGCGTTAAATAATCCTATTCTAATTAATAAACAAAATGTTAGTTTTATTAAAGGGGCATCCTTTATTGATGACAGCACACTAATTATATCAACAGAATCTCCCCATAGATTGTATAAGTTAATAATTAGTACTAATTCTGTTGGTGAAATCGAAACTACAATTGACTCTATTAATATCGGCTTTGTACCCGCTCGATTGTCCAGACCAATTAATAATTCTCTTTACATTGCAAGAGAGCATAAAAAATTTATCAGTTCATTAAGCACAACAGGCAGCTTTAGTATTAATAACTTGTCTGATAGTGCGGTGGTATTACTAACCAAATGTAGGATTGGTATGCCTAACGAGGTTGTCATCCCCTCTCCCCAACACTATCCGCCACAGGCTTTTTTCACGGCTGATGTTTTGAAAATCTGTCCCGATTCGTGCATTGCATTTAAGAACACCAGTTGCGATGCTTATCAGTTCGAGTGGTTTTTTGAAGGGGCTGTGCCTTCGTATTCTACAGATAAAAACCCGCAAAACATCTGCTACCCTAATAGCGGCACCTTTGGTGTGATGCTGGTGGCTCATCACGGCGGGTACTCCGATACGGCTTATATGTCTGGTTTAATACAGGTATATGCCCCGCCTCAATTTGAGATTGTGCAAAGCGGCGATTCTTTGTATTGCAACAATATCCTGCCGGGCAATACCTATCAATGGTATTACAATAGCAATATTATCGGCAACGCAACAAACCCCTATTACACCGCCACACAAAATGGAAATTACAGCTTGCAGGTAACCAACGGGCAGGGCTGTACAGAGGTTAAAACAATAACAGTTACTATTTCAACTTCTCCTTATGTGAGAAATATTTGCAACACAATTGTTTATTACAACAAGGATGGTTCCCTGCAAATCCGTAACACGGGCAAGCAGGCGGTGCAGTATCATATTACCGACATCAACGGACGCTCGCTTTATGCCGGAATGATCCCTTATGATGATTTCGTACGAACACAGATAGTGCAAAAAGGGATCTGCCTGCTGCACATTATTTGCGGTGAGAACAAACAGGTAATGAAACTGGTAACATTTTAAACTGTAAGAAATAATCTTGTATTATTAAAAAAGCCATCCCGATTTCTGGGTGGCTTTTTGGGTTTTGTGTACTAAACTTCAGCAGTAAAGACTTCTACGGGTAAGGCAAAAGATTTTTTGAAAAAATTGAGATATCTCTTAATCTATTTTAACTTAGCTTCACTATTAGCCATTGCAACAAAGAACGAAGATTTGTTATCACACTTAGTTCACCATAATGGGCATCACGAGCATTAATAAGTCTTCATTGCCATCTTGAGTTAGCGGAGAAACTAAAACGGCACGGTTAGAAGTGGAGAAAGCAAAAGATACTTCTTCGGAAGAAGTAGAGGAAAGCATTTCAATTAAAAATTTACCGTTAAAAGCGATTTCCAAATTTTCGCCAGAATAACTACATGCCAATGTTTCGCTTCCTTCACTACCAAACTCAGGGTCACGGGCGGTACCATTTAACTCGCTGCCGCTGAGTTTAAATGTAATTTGGTTGGTCGTCTTGTTGGCGAAAATGATGAGACGACGGAGCATTCCCATTAACTCATTGCGGTTAATGGTAAGATGATTGTTATTATCTTTTGGTATTACGGCGTTGTAATCAGGGTAGCGGGCATCAATCAGACGACAAATAAGGCTGATATTATTAAAGGCGAAGAATGCATTAGAAGAATTGTAAGATATGGTTACCTGAGTATCATCTGCAGGTAATGTGCTGTTTAGAAGTAGTAATGCTTTGCGCGGAATAATGAACGAAGCAGATTTGGAGGTCTTTGCATCATGACGCTTAAATCTAACCAGCTTATGCGCATCTGTTGCAATAAAAGTTAGTCCCTGGTTGCTAAGCTCAAAGTTGATACCGGTCATTGCCGGACGCATTTCATCCGTACCCACAGCAAATAAACATGCAGTAATAGCATTCTTTAACACAGATGAGGCCAGTTTGATATCTTTAATATCTTCCGCAACGGGAGTACGAGGGAAGTCGTCGCCATTTTCGCCGCTTACACGATATTTACCGTTACTAGCCTTTAATTCAATACCAAATGTTTTTTCATCAATACTAAATGTAAGGGGCTGGTCGGGTAGAGCATTTAAAATGTTCATCAGCATTTTTGCCGGTATAGCAACTTTCCCATTGTCTTTAGCCTCTATCTCGAGTCCGGATATCATCGAAATTTCCAAGTCGGTAGAAAATAAGTTGAGTTTTCCTTTTTCAATGACGAATAAGAAATCTTCAAGTATGGGGAGCACAGTATTGTTAGATACCACGCCGCTTATTTGTTGCAATTGCTTATGCAAAGCAGAAGAAGAAACAATAAAATTCATATTGTATTAAGGCTATGAGTTCTTTTTAAGAAGAGGCCAAAGATATCGTTTTCGAGTTTAACCTCTTTATTCTCACCGGGAGATATATTCATCGCTTATTTAACTATTTTCACCCCATAAACCGGACCTCTTTTTATGTTGCAATCGCTTTTCAGAAAAAAGAATATTGATAAAATTCTTCAAGACCATGCCAATGCTGAGCCGGAGACGCATCATAAGTTAGATCGATCCCTTACCGTTCGAGATTTGACATCGCTGGGAATTGCAGCCATTGTTGGGGCAGGAATTTTTTCAACTATAGGAGCGGCGGCATTTAACGGGGGGCCCGGAGTTACAACACTGTTTGTAATTACAGCGATAACATGCGGTTTCAGTGCCCTGTGTTATGCAGAGTTTGCGAGCAGGGTGCCTATATCGGGTAGTGCATATACGTATGCCTATGTGTCGTTTGGAGAGGTGGTTGCATGGATTATCGGCTGGGCTTTAATTCTTGAATATGCTATTGGGAATATTGTTGTAGCCATCAGTTGGAGTGGCTACTTTAATAATTTACTAAAGGCATTTCATCTGAATTTGCCGACATGGTTGACTGTAAGTTACGATAGCATTAAGGAGGATTATCAAAGCGCCTTACCTCTTGTTAGAGAGGGTACCTTAACTAACGAAGCAACGGATGCTATGCAGTTTGCTTTTAAAACCTATACGCAGGCTCCCGAAGTATTTGGAATGAAATTGATCATCAACTTGCCCGCCTTTTTGATTGTTGCCTTTGTTACATGGCTTGCCTTTATTGGAATCAAAGAGAGTAAACGTAGTGCAAATGCCATGGTATTGTTTAAAGTAGCGGTGATTGTATTTGTCATTATCGTCGGGTTCTTTTTTATAGATACATCCAATTGGACACCATTTATGCCAAACGGCTTTACAGGAGTACTTGCTGGAGTGTCGGCTGTATTTTATGCCTATATCGGGTTTGATGCCATATCCACTACGGCAGAAGAATGTAAAAATCCGCAACGTGATTTGCCGCGTGCAATGGTTTATGCCCTGCTTATTTGTACGATACTGTATATACTAATTGCAATGGTGCTAACGGGGATGGTTCACTACTCTGAGTTGAATGTTGCTGACCCGCTTGCTTACGTATTTCAAAAAACAGGATTAAATAAAATCAGTTACCTCATCTCAATTAGCGCCGTAGTTGCCACAACTAGCGTGATGTTGGTATTTCAGCTTGGGCAGCCTCGTATATGGATGAGTATGAGCCGTGATGGGTTACTGCCCAAAAGGTTTGGTCGAGTACACCACAAACATCAAACTCCTGCATTTGCTACCCTAATTACCGGACTGCTTGCCGCCGTTCCGGCATTGTTTATTTCTGGAAATATCGTAACGGACCTGACTAGCATAGGCACCTTATTCGCCTTCGTATTAGTTTGCTTTGGCGTCCTGATGTTGCCTTTGAGAGAATCAAAAAATGAAAATAAATTCAGGCTACCTTATATCAATGGCAGATATATCATTCCGTTATTGCTCATTGTATTTGTTTATTTATTTCGTGAACGAAGTATCAGTGCTTTGCAAAATTGGAGCACCGAAAACTATCACGAATTATTGTTCATCGTATTCATACTGGTTGCCACAGTTACTGCCTTTATCACCTTTATGAAGCGATTAAATTTTATTCCTATCATGGGAGCTCTAAGTTGTTTGTATTTGATGATAGAAATTCCCGCAATTAGCTGGCTTTGGTTTTTTTGCTGGATGGCTATTGGGTTGAGCATTTATTTGTTATATGGACGCAAGCATTCTAAAATTGCAGAAGGGTAATAAATTATCATGATTCACAAGACTATTAGTGTGAAGCATAGAATCAATACATTATTGTGTGCTTTGTTATTTCTTGCCACAGGAAGTCATGCACAGAGCAATCCATCAGAAGTAGATAATATAGCACTATTTTGTAAGGTCTGGGGTTTCCTAAAATATTATCATCCTATAGTGTCGAAAGGAAAATATGATTGGGATAAAGAATTTATGAAAAGAGTTAAAGAGGTTGGGAAATTGCAGAAAAGGGAGACCAATATCTATTATGCGAATTGGATAAACGAGTTGGGAGTTGTTCAGAAATGTAAAAAGTGCAACAACGAACCCTTTGATACCATGCCCTTTAAACTTAACCTCGCTTGGTTATACGATACTTCCAGGCTTTCGAATACAGTAATTAATCAGTTGGATTTTATTCGTAACAATCGAAATCAAAAGATAAATTATTATTATGCGAAGAACAAGTCAACCGGATGCCTAAAGTTTACGCACGAAAAGGTTTATATGGATTCTGTTTATCCTACTGTTGAACTGCGCTTATTGGGTCTCTCGCGATATTGGAACATTATAAATTATTTATATCCTTATAAATATCTGATAGGAGAAGATTGGGGGAAGGTATTATGTGAGATGATTCCCCTATTTATAAATGCAAAAGATACCACCGCATACCACTTGGCTATGCTTGAATTAACCGCTAAAACAAACGATGGACATGCTTTTTTTACAACACAATACACAGAAAAATATTTTGGACAAAAACGCGTGCCCTTCAAATATAAAATCATTGATGGCAAAGCTGTCGTTATAGGGTCATTTAATGACTCACTCTGCCGAAGAGATCAAATTCAGTATGGAGATGTTTTTCTCAAGATAGATGATTTATCGGTTGAAGAAATTATTAAACAAAGGTCGAAATATATTGCAGCATCAAATGATGAGGCTCGTTTATTTTATATGTGGTATGAGCTATTCAGCGGCAACACCGATTCGGTAACAGTTGTCTTTGAACGAAATGGCGAGGTCAAGCAGAAAACAATTCATAGATACCTATTAACAGATATGAGATTTTCATGGAATCATTCCGATACCGTGCTATACAAAATCATAGACGAGAATATTGGGTATATCAATATGGGTTTATTAAAGCCAAGTCAAACAATGAACTATCTGAATAAATTGAAAAATACCAAGGCTATAGTGTTTGATTTGCGGAATTATCCTCTTGGCACATTGTACAAGGTTGCACGATTTTTAAATAGTGAAAGAAAACCTTTTGCAACATTCACAACTGCCGTCATCCATCACCCGGGGGCGTTTCATTTTACAAAGCCTTATTACTGCGGAAAAAGAAATCGTAAACATTATCAAGGTAAGGTGGTCTTACTATTTAATGAAGGAACACAAAGCCATGCTGAATTTACAGTTATGGCTTTGCAAACAGCTCCGCAGGTACTTAGCATAGGATCCCAAACGGCAGGAGCAGATGGAGACATTATGTCTATTATTTTTCCCGGTAATTATCGCACGAGTATATCCGGTATCGGAGTCTATTATCCCGATGGCAAACAAACACAACGGGTGGGAATTAAACCTGATTTTGAAATCAAACCTACGGTTGAGGGAATACGCCTGAAAAGAGACGAACTATTAGACAAGGCACTTGAAATACTAAATCATCAATAAGATGTTTATTCGTTTATCCCGGATCGTATTCTTGCATAATGCTGAATTTTTTTTAAAAGCACTTGTTAATTGAAGTCAATCCATAGCTTTACCACTCTTTTAAAAACAGATTATTCATTTATGATCATTCAACGATTTAAAATATATAGAACCGTTGATCATTTATTTCGGGTAAGATATGATTGCCTTTTTCGGCACACCCTTTTAATACTAATCTTCGCATTCAGCTATCCATGCATGGCACAAGCGCAGCCGATTCCTTTATTAGATTGCCCGGCAGGACAGCAACTTTGCGACTTCAGCCCCATTATAGTACCGGATGGTGCTTGGGGGCCGGGTAATATTCAGGAATCGGGCACCTGCATGTTTACGGGAGAAACATCATCGCATTGGTACATCTTTACCTGCACGCAGTCGGGCACGTTTAATTTCTCTTGTGCGCCTACGGCCATTGTAGATTATGATTTTGCACTTTTTAATATTACAGGCTCTGCTCCGGGAACGTGCAACATCTCTGCGGCTACACAAATACTGTGCAATTACGCAGCTACCACAGGGTTAACAGGAATAGGATGCGGACTACCGGGTTGTAATCCTACTCAAAACATTACGGCGGGGAATACTTACGCTTTATTAATTAACCGATACACCACCGGCTCTATCGTTGGCTACACACTATCCTTTAGTGGGACTGCACAAATAGGCCTCAATGCCTCAACACTTAGTGCACAAACCGTTTGCCTGGGCAACCCCACGACCTTTACCTTAACCAATGCCCCTGCATCCAATGTAGTTTTCAATTGGAACTTTGGAGATGGCACATATTCCGCATTGGCTAATCCAACTCATACTTACAATACTCCGGGAGCGTATAATGTGTCATTACAAATAACCAGCACAATGGGCAATGCCTGTTTAAATCAAACCTTGACGACTACTGCTGTAGTAAGTAACGGTCCGGGGATTAGCGTTTTGCCGGCTATACAAACTATTTGTCCCGGGCAGACTGCAACGCTATCTGCTTTGACAAGTCCCCCTATTACAGCAACGTATTCATGGTCTCCGGCTATAACCTTGTCTTCATCTACGGGGGCTACCGTAACAGCAACACCAACTCAAAATACGACTTACACTGTACAAGCGATCGATGCAAGCGGATGCAGCAACAGTGCGACTACAGTGGTCAATATTGGCTCCAACTTGAGTATTACCGCATCAGCAACGAACACAACTATTTGTGCAGGCACATCTACCATATTGAATGTATCGGGAGCATCAACTTACACTTGGACCCCTTCAGCGGACTTAAGCGCAAGTACAGGAGCAGTCGTAACCGCAACGCCTAATGCATCAACGACCTACACCGTTACGGGCACAAATGCTGTCGGATGTACCGCAAGCGCAACGGTGGCTATATCGATATTACCTCAACCGATGATTAGTGTTAACCCTGCTGCACCTATTATTTGCAGTGGACAAAACGTAAACATTTCAGCATCGGGAGCATCAACCTATACGTGGTCTCCGAATATCGCAATTACAGCAACTACAGGAGCTAATGTAACGAGCAACCCCTTAACGACAACGACCTACACCCTTACCGGCACCTCTGCATCGGGATGCACGACACAGCACACCGTTGTTGTTACTGTGGTGAACACACCAACAATATCGGTTACTCCAAACAATCCCTTTGTTTGCAGCGGTGCTGCTGCAACAATGACTGCTTCCGGAGCTAATACGTTTACTTGGTCACCCAGTGCAGGGCTGAATGCAACAACAGGGGCCACTGTTTCGGCATCACCATCGGGCACAACCACCTACACGGTTATAGGAACATTAAACAGCGGCTGCACCGGTTCAACAACAGTCGTTGTTTCCTTAGGAAATAATCCAACGGTAACGACAAACCCTTCCACATCACAATTATGCGATGGTGCAAATATTAACATCAGTGCGTTTGGTGCCATCAGCTATTTGTGGTCTCCGTCGAATACCTTAAACAACCCGACTTCCTCAAGCGTTATAGCTAACCCTACCATTAATACAACCTATACCGTTATCGGAACAGCAGCAAATGGCTGTACCGCATCTGCAACATCTGCCATTAGCTTGGTACAACCTCAACAAGTAATTGCTACATCAGATTTAAGTGTCGTGTGTCCCGGAGGCACGGTGATTTTAACTGCTCAAAATTCAAACCTGTATGCATGGACACCGACAGGTGGGGCGGGGCAGAATACAAGTATTTATACCGTTACACCAATGACGGCAACAACTTATACCGTTAATGGGATTGATCTTAACGGCTGTACAAGCTCAACAACTATAGCTGTACAAGTATTAACATCACCAACCGTTACAGCCAGCAACAGCCATAGTATAATCTGCCAGGGTGATTCAACGATATTGACAGCTACAGGAGCCATCAATTATTCATGGGCACCATGGACGGATTTATCTTCTACGATCGGTTCTATCGTTATTGCAAGCCCACCTGTGAATACAACCTATACGGTATCGGGAGTTGACGGTAGTGGTTGCTCGGGAAACGGAACAGTAGTTGTGGAGGTGGTTCCATATCCTATATCGTCCTTCATTGTGGAGCCCGATAATGGGTGCGACCCTCTTACGGTTTCCTTTACGAACAGTAGCGCGAATGCAACCACTTATTTCTGGAACTTTGGTAATGGGCAAACTTCAACAAGTGTAAATGCCACTATGATATACCCTGTTGGTACATACTATCCCAGCTTGGTTGCCACTAATGCTGTCGGATGCAGCGATACCACGGTACTCGGAACCGGCATCCATGTATATCCGCCGCCGCTTGCAGAGTTTTCTTCAATTCCGGATAGCGGAGTGGTGATGAAGTACACAGAAGCGTTAGTAGCATTTACGAATTTGTCTCAAGGTGCCAATACATACTCATGGAACTTTGGCGATGGCACAGTAGATAATAATACGAATCCCACACACCGTTATTTGTCTCAAGGCATATACATGGTAAAGCTAAGTGCCATAAGTGAACACGGGTGCCTGGCTGAAATAATGAAAGGACCTTACATCGTAGAAGGAATGCCTCCGGTTTATGTGCCAAATTCTTTTTCGCCAAACGGAGATGGCCGAAATGATTTATTCAGAGTTTATGCCATCGGACTAAAAGGGCTTGAATTGAAAATATTCGATCGTTGGGGCACTCAGGTCTTTAGTTCAAACGATATAGGTGCGGAATGGGACGGCACTTTTAATGGAGTGAAGTTAAATGAAGGAACTTATGTTTATCAGTTACGAGCTATCCTGCAAAATGGTGATTCGTTACTGAAATATGGTGATATAACTCTCGTAAGGTGAGTTCTCGAAATGAATAAATCAAAAAATGATGGCCTAGAGTAGTAAAATAAATAGAAAAAGAAGTGTTTATTTCAATCCTAAATCTTTCTTTAACCTGCCATCAATATCTGAGGGGGCATCGAGCATAACATCTCTTCCTGCATTGTTTTTTGGAAACGCAATAAAATCGCGGATATAATCCAGATTAGAGGTTACAATAGAACAAAAGCGATCAAACCCGAATGCAATTCCGCCATGCGGTGGTGCGCCATATTCAAACGCATTCAGGATGAACCCGAACTTATATCTCGCTTCTTCATCTGATAGCCCAATGGTTTTAAACATCAATTCTTGTTTGGCGCGACTATGTATGCGAATGCTGCCGCTTGCCAGCTCCACACCGTTAATGACGACATCATAAGCGTTTGCACGAACAGAGCCGGGGCTGCTTTGTAAAAGCATTTCGTCTTCCGGCTTCCACGAAGTAAATGGATGATGCATGGCATTCCAACGCTGGTCTTCATCATCCCATTCGAGCAGTGGAAAGTCCAAGACCCACAAGGGTTTGTAATCTTCTTTTGTACGCAAGCCAAGGCGAGTTCCCATTTCTAATCGTAACTCACTCATTGCTCTACGTGTTTTTGTTAAAGGGCCACTTAAGATCAAAATCAAATCACCCGGCACTGCGTTGCAATATGAAGCAATCTCCTTTAAATCCTCGGAGGAATAGAATTTATCTATGGAAGATTTATGTGTTTTGTCGTTAGAGCAGCGTATGTAAGCCATTCCACCCGCTCCGATTTGGGGGCGCTTCACAAAGTCGGTTAACTCATCCAGTTGCTTACGGGAATATTCACTGCATCCTTTTGCAACTATAGCGGCAACATACTCAGCCTCGTCGAACACTTTGAAATTTCTTCCTTTAACGATCGTGCTAACATCGATAAGTTTCATATCAAACCTAAGGTCTGGTTTATCATTACCATAGTATTTCATTGCATCTGCGTATGATATACGTGGAAAGTCGGGTAAGTCTATGTCACGCACTTTCTTAAACACGTACTTTACCATTCCTTCAAAAGTTTTTAAAACATCTTCTTGTTCTACAAAGGCCATCTCACAATCAATTTGTGTAAACTCGGGTTGGCGATCAGCTCGTAAGTCCTCATCACGAAAACATCGTACTATCTGATAATAACGGTCCATTCCGGCAACCATTAACAATTGCTTAAATGTTTGCGGTGATTGAGGGAGCGCATAAAACTCGCCGGGGTTCAGGCGTGAGGGAACTACAAAATCGCGCGCTCCTTCGGGAGTTGATTTAATAAGAAACGGAGTTTCTACATCAACAAATCCCTGTTGATCCATATATTCACGCACTGCCTGAGCCACCTTGTGTCGGGCTAATAAATTTTGACGTATTGGAGCACGACGAATATCGAGATAGCGGTATTGCATTCTTAAATCATCTCCACCATCTGTATTATCTTCAATTGTAAATGGAGGAGTAGCCGAGGCATTAAGCAATAAAATAGTATCAGCGATTATTTCAATGTCGCCGGTTTGCACATTCTTATTTTTGTTGCTGCGCTTTTGTACCGTTCCTTTAACCTGAATCACATATTCTCGTCCGTATTCTTTTGACTGATTATACAATTGGGATTGTAATTCAGGGTTGATGAGGATCTGGGTAATTCCATAACGATCGCGCAGATCAATAAACAACAACCCGCCCAGATCTCTTAGTCGTTGAATCCAACCACTCAGGGTAACTTGTTTTCCGGCATCAGCTATTCGTAGTTCTCCGCAGGTATGCGTTCTGTACATAAGACTTTTTTAATGATAAGTCGCAAAAATAAAGTTTCTATGTTGTGCAATAATTTTTATTCAATCAATATTTCAGGTGGATTGAAGCATTGGACTTAGTTTATATGATGGAAAATTTCTCTCCATCAAAGGATACACGACTTATAGGTTGCAATCCTGAATGAAAGTAGAGAGCCGTCATATTTTCTTTTGCAATTCGGTGACCATACTCAATACGCTTGTCTGCACTTTGTTTGCCATCGTAATCATATTTTGCTACAAAGCGCCTGATGAGTTGTTGGGGCTGTGGTAATACATCTCCTCCATAAAAATAAGTTCGACTTTCATCTTTTATAATAAAGACCTGATGATATGGAGTGTGTCCGCCACTTATCTCACACATTATGCCTTCATCAATAAAAATATTTCCGTTAATCGTTTGAAACAATTCGTGTTGGTGATAGAAATCAATTTTTTCTTTTTCATAAGACAGGGAGCCTATTCCCGAAGCATAATCTAATTCTCCCTGTTGCACATAGTGTATGGCATTGGGAAACATCGGAGTTAACTTATCGTGTTCTGTTGTGATAACACATCCCGAGAAATGATCTTTGTGTAAATGCGAAAGCAATACTATATCAATATCGTAGGCAGATAAGCCATAGGTTAATAAGTTTTCGAGGATATGGTAATTGCCATTAGCAAGATTTAACCCAAGTCCGGGGTCAATGAGTATATTATGCTTTGCAGTTTGAATAAGAAACGGAACAATATCCACCAATAAAGAGCCCGGACGTTGCCTGATATCATCTATTCCTCTACGAAACGGAATAAACATTTTCGACTTGTCAACGGTGTATGTATCTTCAGAAAGGGCGTATGCAGGCAATGTAAAAAATAGTTTAGATGGACTAAGCCATAAATTATTTCACTATCGTTCCAACCTTCTCGCCCCGCAATACGGATAGCAGATTCCCGGGTTTGTTTGCATCATATACGATGATGGGCATGTTATTTTCCTGGCAAAGCGTAAAAGCGGTCTTATCCATTACCTTCAAATCTTTACTGAATGCTTCCGAGAACGAAACGTTTTCATAGCGAATAGCACTTTTATCCTTCTCAGGGTCTGCAGAATAAATCCCATCCACCCGTGTTCCCTTTAATAGTACTTGGGCATTAATTTCGATAGCACGTAATGAGGCTGCTGTATCGGTAGTAAAATAGGGGTTGCCTGTGCCTGCACCAAAGATGACCACACGTCCCTTTTCGAGGTGCCGAATAGCACGACGGCGAATATAAGGTTCGCAAATCTGTTCCATTTTTATGGCAGAGAGCAATCGGGTTTTAATTCCTTCTTTCTCAATGATACTTTGCAATGCAAGACCATTCATAATAGTTGCCATCATACCCATATAGTCACCGGTAGCGCGCTCAATACCTGTACCTTCTGCATCCACACCTCGAAAAATATTACCGCCTCCGATAACTACAGCTACTTCACACCCTGATTGAACAGCACTCTTAACTTCATTAGCATACAACAAAGCCCGCTCGGGGTCAATGCCATATTGTTGCTTTCCCATTAGTGATTCTCCTGAGAGTTTTAACAGTATGCGTTTGTATTTGATAGACATAATTTTCTTTTTGAAGTGCAACTAAAGTAAGTACAAAAAAAAAGAGAACCTCGGTTCTCTTTTTTTGATGAATTAGTTTAAAGAAACTCGCTTAAAACTTATGACTTTTAGATTAGCATCAGTTTCTTTCAATACGTCGGCAACGGTTTTATTGTTGTCTTTAACAAACTGCTGTGCCAACAAAGTATTCTCTTTAAAGAACTTATGCAATTTTCCGGCAGCAATTTTCTCTAACATGTTTTCCGGCTTGCCTTCTTGACGAATTTGCTCACGGGCAATGTCTAACTCACGATCAATAATTTCCTGTGAGACGCTGCTTTGATCAAGAGCTACAGGGTTCATTGCTGCTATTTGCATTGCAATATCTTTTCCAACGGCTTCAATCTTTTCATTACTTGCCATATTCATAGCAACCAACACACCGATACGAAATCCGGCGTGGTTGTATGCCACGACAGACTCACCGCTTACTTGCTCTACTTGCTGTAACTCAATTTTCTCTCCGATTTTACCTACGAGATCCGTAATGCGATCTGCTACAGACACTCCATCCAGATTTGCGGATATTACGGCATCTACGGTTGAGTAGTTATGATTCAATGCGAGGTTAGCGACGCTTTGAGCAAAGTTTACAAAGTCGGCGCTCTTAGCAACAAAGTCGGTTTCACAGCCTAATTTGATGATAGTTCCTTTACTTTGATCATTTGAAACGATAGCCATAGCGACACCTTCTTTAGCATCACGCTCAGAGCGCAAAGCCGAAACCTTAGCTCCTTTCTTTCTTAAATAGTCAATGGCGGCATCAAAATCACCATTTGACTCTGTTAATGCTTTTTTGCAGTCCATCAATGGAGCGCCGGTTTTTTGGCGTAATTGATTAACTAAACTTGCTGTTATTTCCATTTTTATTATTTATGTAGTTAATTAAAATTACTTACCCGCAGGTTTTGATCCACCCGCACGACGTGGACCGGTAGTTCTGCGACGAGCATTTCCTGCAGCAGGTTTCTTTGCTTTTTCACCATCTTCAGTACTTTCTTGATCGACAGCCAGCAACACGCGCTCGGTTGAAGAAAGTTGCGTTTCTTCTTCGCCTTCACTTTGTGCATCAGCTTCATCCTTATCGCGCTTACGATCTTCCAAGCCCTCTATGATAGCATTAGTGAGGTAGTTGGTAATAATAGCTATTGACTTCGTTGCGTCATCGTTGGCCGGCACGGCATAGTCAACTTGGGTGGGGTCGCAATTTGTGTCCACCATAGCTAATGTTGGTATGTTCAAGCGCTTAGCTTCTGCTAAAGCAATATGTTCATTTCCGATGTCCACTATATATATAGCAGCAGGGAGGCGGCTCATATTGGCGATACCTCCAAGAACCTTTTCCAACTTAGCTTTCTCACGAGTCAGTTGCAGGCGCTCTTTTTTGGTAATGTTTTCAAATGTGCCGTCTGTCATCATGCGTTCGATACTTTGCATTTTCTTAATACTCTTACGAATGGTGGCAAAGTTGGTAAGCATACCACCCAGCCATCGCTCTGTAACGAAAGGCATACTGACACGATTAGCGGCTTCTTCAATAATAGATTTCGCTTGCTTTTTAGTCGCAACAAAAAGAATTTTCTTTCCGGAACGAGCCATAGCTTTCATGGCTCCGGCAGTTTCTTCAAGAGATTCAAGCGTTTTGTTTAAATCAATAATATGGATGCCTTTACGTTCCATAAAGATGTAAGGCATCATCTTAGGATTCCATTTCTTACGCAGGTGTCCGAAGTGTACGCCTGCCTCTAACAGATCCGAGTAGGTTATTTTTCCCATGGTATGTTGTGTAAGGATAATTTTATTGTGATTGGTAATAGGGTTAACGTTTAGAGAATTGGAAGCTTCTGCGAGCTTTTCTGCGCCCCGGCTTCTTACGCTCAACCACGCGAGGGTCGCGAGTAAGCATGCCGGCTTTTTTCAAAATACTGCGCCATTCCGGATTGTCTTTCTGCAATGCACGGCAAATGCCCAGACGAATAGCTTCTGCCTGACCTTTTACTCCGCCACCACTAACATTTACAGACACATCATATTTCCCAACCTGCTCCAGAATTTTGAATGGCTGTTCAACGATTAGCTGATAAATAGTTTGAGGGAAATGTTGTTTATAGTCCTTGCCATTAATGACAATGCTGCCGGAGCCGTTGCTGAGACGAACTCGCGCACTGGCTTCTTTTCTGCGTCCTATTGTGCTTTTATTTTCCATGTATTCTTCGTATTAAAAGTTATAAGGTTTAGGTTTTTGAGCAGTATGATTATGTTTTTCGCCTGCATAAACAAAAAGTTTTGTGTACATCTTATCGCCTAATTTTGTTTTAGGCAGCATACCACGAACGGCCTCCTCAATTAATTTCTCCGGACGACGTGCAAGTACCTTGCGTGCTGTTTCGCTGCGGAGCCCACCCGGATAACCGGTGTAGTGTATGGATTCTTTCTGATCTAATTTATTGCCGGTAAGACGCACTTTATCCGCATTGATTACAATGACAAAGTCGCCGCAATCAGTATGCTTGGTAATATAGGGTTTATGCTTGCCAATCAGCAAGGCGGCGATCTTAGATGCTAAACGACCTAACGTCTTATCTTCTGCATCTATCAAATGCCACTCACGGGTAACCGTTTTATCGTTAGCGTGTATGGTTTTAAAACTTGTAGTACTCACTTGATTAATATTTTTATCTGTTCTTAAATTTTGGGACGGCAAAAGTAGGGGTACCATTTTGAAAAAACAAGCTGTGTGTAGATATTATTTTATAGCCTGCGCCAAAATTATATTGATAATCAATACTTAATTAAGCCTCTTCAAAAAAACGCATAGGGAATCTAATGACTATATAAATGTTATTGTTACAGCAGTACATGTGTATCGAAGTCTTTTCATGCCTTTCTCTTCCTATCAAAACAGTTGTTTCTAACTTTTAAAAATGGTCGATTTGATTCTCCTGACAATACTCTGCCTGAGTGCAATATCCAACAATACAGCGATATAACACTAATCTACTTTTCGATTCTTCTTCCGATTCCGCATGTACACTTATTTTTGACTAATGAGTTTATGATGCAACGCCAAATCTTGTATTTAATAAAGAAATTATAGATTATTCAATGTTGCGGTACTCACGCTTTTTGTTCATCCTGAATGGTATTCTTGGTTAATCGATTTACTTTCAATCGTATTCATACTTGTAATGATGATATATTAATATCTGCATAGTTTAAGATATATAAACAATAGAGCAAATAGCGGACATGGCCACGTATTATGCTATGTTATGATATGTATCATATTTGACATTGACATCAATTTCGTTTTCATCGTATATAAAATAATAATTTTGAACTCGCATATATAAATTGCTAATGCTTCAATTACATTTGCGGCAAAATAAAAAAACTATGAAAAAAATACTCTCTATTGTTTCCTTATTTGCGATGCTAACAGTAATAGGCTGCGGGAGTGAGCAGAAAAAGACTACTGACTCTGAGCAATCTACAACCCCGAAAACTACTGATAACTATGACCCGACGAGAGGGGAGGGCAAGTACAATACAGAGAACTTAAAGTTGAGCGATAAATTGGATATCACTATGGCTGATGAGGGTGAAAAGATCTCAAATGTAAAATGTGCATCTTGTCATAAATATTCAGACGAAAAATTAGTAGGTCCAGGGTGGAAAGATGTTACTAAAAGAAGAACAGGAGTGTGGATTATGAATTTTATTACTAATCCTGATCCAATGTTAGATAAAGATCCTGAAGCTCAAGCCATGCTGGAGATATGTTTAGTGCGTATGCCTAACCAAAACCTATCGGATGAGGAAGCACGGAAAATTCTTGAGTTTATGCGCAAAAATGACGGTTTAAAATAAAACTATATATGAAAAACAACTTCTTAACTATCGCTGTCGGCAGTTTACTTATTGCCTCAGCTTTGCAATCGTGCAAACCAAGCAACACCAGTAATGCTGTAACCGGCAATGCGGCACAGAAAACGTATGTGGCACCAGGAAAATATGATGAAGTTTACAACTTTGTAAGCGGTGGTTTCAGCGGACAAATGAGTGTTTACGGACTACCAAGCGGGCGCTTGTTCCGTGTAATCCCGGTGTTCTCTGTTGATCCGGAAAAAGGATGGGGATACAGCGAAGAAACAAAACCTATGTTGAATACTTCGAATGGTTTTGTACCATGGGATGACTTACACCATGTTCAACTTTCTAAAACAAATGGTGATGCAGATGGCCGGTGGGTATTTGGTAATGCTAATAACACACCCCGTATTGCACGTATTGATTTAAAGACGTTTAAAACTGTTGAAATTATTGAATTGCCAAACAGCGCAGGTAATCACTCTTCACCTTTCTTGACTGAAAATACGGAGTATGTTGTTGCCGGAACCCGTTTCAGTGTTCCGCCAGACAATGCAAATGGTGATGTGCCGATTAACACATATAAACAAAACTTTAAAGGATATATCAGTTTTGTGAGCGTTGGCAAAGAAGATGGCAAAATGGATATTGCTTTCCAATTAGAGTGCCCGGGAGTTAACTTCGATTTAAGCCGTGCAGGTAAAGGCGCATCGCACGGATGGTTTTTCTTCTCATGCTACAATACCGAGCAGGCGAATACCTTACTGGAGGTAAATGCTTCCAAGAACGATAAAGACTTTATTATGGCTGTAAACTGGAAGAAAGCCGAAGAATACATCAAAGCAGGAAAGGGCAAAAAGACACCGGCTAAATATATTCATAATACATTTAATGAATCGACTCAAACAGCATCCTCAGAAATGAAAAACGAGGTTACGGTGTTGAATGTTAGAGACTTCCCGGATATCTGTTATATGATGCCTTGTCCTAAATCACCACACGGCTGCGACGTTGACCCAACAGGAGAGTATATTGTAGGCAGTGGAAAATTAGCGGCATTGATTCCTGTATTCAGTTTTACCAAGATGTTAAAAGCTATCGAGAATAAAGCTTTCGACGGCAGTTTCGATGGCGTACCTGTAATTAAATATGAAGAAGCATTATATGGGGAGGTAAAAAAGCCGGGCTTGGGTCCTCTGCATACCGAGTTTGATGCAAATGGTAATGCTTATACTTCATTCTTCGTTTCGTCTGAAGTGGTAAAATGGAATATAAAAGACTTAAAAGTACTTGATCGTGTGCCGACATTCTATTCAGTAGGCCACTTGTGCGTGGTAGAAGGCGATTCCAAGAACCCCACAGGAAAATATCTGATTGCTTATAATAAAATCACAAAAGATCGCTATTTGCCAACGGGCCCAGAATTGTGTCAAAGCGCTCAACTGTATGACATTAGTGGCGATAAAATGGAATTGCTTCTCGACTTCCCAACCATCGGGGAGCCACACTATGCACAGGCTATTTTAGCTGATAAGATCATGAAGAATTCTCTTAAGATTTATAAGATAGACGACAACAAAAATCCGTATGTAACCAAAGGCGAAAGTGAGTCTAAGGTGGTACGGGATGGAAATAAAGTTCACGTGTATATGACTTGTATTCGTTCTCACTTTGCACCGGATAATATCGAAGGTATAAAAATGGGAGATGAGGTGTACTTCCACATCACAAACCTTGAACAAGATTGGGATGTACCTCATGGATTTGCAGTTAAAGGCGCAGCCAATGCTGAGTTGTTAATTATGCCAGGTGAAACTCAAACGCTAAAATGGGTTCCCAATAAAGTAGGCATTATACCTATATATTGTACAGATTTCTGCAGTGCACTGCACCAGGAGATGCAAGGATACGTTCGTGTATCTCCATCAGGAAGCAATGTACCGTTGATATGGAGTGTAGGCACAAATCTTCCAAAAGAATAAGGCTCCTGAAGTAAAATACTGAACTAAGACAAAAAGGGAGCAGTTAATAAAATTCGCTCCCTTTTTTTATCTTAAAAAATCTCATCCATGAAAAATAACATCTCTCCTCTCTCAAAGGCCTTATTAGTGATAGCAGCCTTGCTCCTGGTAGTATCGGCCTTCGTACCTATTTGGCAAATAGATTTACAAGCACCACAATACCCCGAAGGATTAACACTCAAGATATACTCTGATAAACTTGGTGGCAATGTGGAAATTATTAATGGATTAAATCACTATATCGGTATGAAGACCTTACATGCTGATAATTTTATAGAGTTCACTATTTTAAAATATATCATCTTTTTTTATGCGGCTTTTGCTTTGGTTGCAGCCCTTTTAGGCAAAAAGAAAGTACTCTATACGTTGCTCATTATGTTTATCTTGTTTGGCATTATTGCTATGGTTGATTTTTGGAGATGGGAATATAACTATGGGCACGACTTAGATCCTAACGCAGCCATCATTGTCCCCGGAATGGCCTATCAGCCACCGCTAATCGGATTCAAGCAGTTACTTAACTTTGGAGCGTATTCTGTACCGGATATCGGCGGATGGTTTTTTATCGGCAGCGGGCTGCTAATGTTAATTGCAAGCATAAAGGAATTTAAGTTTTCAAAAAGCTAAAGATGTTAAAAGACATTTCGTCGCTGAGTTCCTTCATAGGTATCATGTTGTTTATTTCCTGTGGAGTGAAAGGTCCCGAACCTATCATTTTGAATAAAGATGAGTGCAGCAATTGCAAAATGCCGGTTTCAGATAAACGGTATGGTTGCGAACTGATAACGGAGAAAGGAAGAGTTTATAAGTTTGACGACTTGTCTTGTTTGATTAATTATCAAAAAACAAATCGCGACAAAACAATAAATGCTCAAGTTTTTGTTAGTGATTTTTTAGCACCCAATGAACTTACTCATCTTAAAGAATTGACTTTCATAAGAGGAGAAGATATGGGTAGCCCAATGGGAGGCAATATAGCGGCATTCTCTAATAAAGACAGCGCATCATTCTATCTTACTAAATGGAAAGCAGAATCGACCACTTGGGACAGCCTGATTCGTTGAAATGAATAACAAATGGAATTACATGCTGTTGTTTATTTTCTTTTCATTCAAAATGGAAGGAAAGCAATTACAAGTTGGCAACAATAAGGAATATGCAACAATAAATGCGGCGTTGAATCAATGTATTGATGGCGATACTATAATAGTTTATAGTGGTACTTACCGAGAAGGGAACTTAGTAATAAACAAGTCAATAGCTTTTATCGGTAGAGACTGGCCCGTATTAGACGGAGAGAAGAAATACGAAGTATTGTCGGTAAAGGCAAGTCATGTTTTAGTGACAGGGTTTAAAGTTATCCGATCAGGATATGCCTCTTTATATGATCCGTGCGGCATAAAGGTATATGACAGTCATCATGTATCTATCTTAGAGAATATTCTCGAGGATAATTTTTTTGGAATTTATTTACAATCCAGTAAGCATTGCATTATTAAAAATAATAAGCTAACTGCTTATAGCGTGGAAGAGCAAGAAATAGGAAATGGCATCCATTGTTGGAAGAGCGATAGTTTACAAATTATCGGAAACCGCGTTAAAGGACATCGTGATGGAATTTACTTTGAGTTTGTAACCAATTCTATTATTTGGCGAAACATTGCAACAGAAAACCAACGATACGGGCTGCACTTTATGTTCTCCAATAGTGATTCTTACATCTCAAATGTGTTTAAGAATAATGGTGCCGGTGTAGCCGTGATGTACACGGACAGGGTGAAGATGATCAATAACACTTTTGAAGAGAACTGGGGCGATGCTGCGTATGGACTCATGCTGAAAGACATATCAGACAGTTATATCCTAGGTAATAAATTTATACATAATACAACAGGTATTTTCATGGATGGAGCCAATCGTATTAAAGTTGAGCGGAATAGCATCGAAGCTAATGGATGGGGTTTGAAAATTCAAGCAAGCAGCATGGATAATGAGATTACACAGAACAATTTTATCGGCAACACCTTTGATATTAGTACGAATGGGAGCCTTGTGCTGAATACTTTTAACGGAAACTATTGGGACAAATATGAAGGCTATGATTTAAACAAGGATAATATTGGCGATGTGCCTTATCATCCATTAAGCATATTTTCTGTTATAGTAGAGAAAAATCCGCCGGCAATGTTACTGTTCAGAAGTTTTATGGTAACCTTGCTCGATAAATCAGAGAAAATAGTACCCAGCCTAACACCGGATAACTTTGTAGATAACACGCCTTTGATGAAGCCGCTTGCCTTATGATTGAGATCACTTCATTGTATAAGAAGTTTGGAAAACTTCAAGCATTAGATGACATTAACCTTTCGTTTAATAACGGGGAGTGCGTTGCATTAATAGGTCCGAATGGATGCGGAAAGACAACGCTCATAAAATGTATTCTTGGAATGGTTATGGCCAACAAAGGAATCATTAAGGTTAAAGGGCAACTAATCTCTAAGAGTTATAAATATCGCGAACAAATAGGCTATATGCCACAGATTGGGCGGTATCCCGATAACATGACTATAGGGCAAATTATCGAAATGATTAAAAATATCCGTAAGTCGGAAGAACCTTTAGACGAATACTTACTACAACATTATTTGTCCAGAGATATGTTTGATAAAAGCATGCGAACACTGTCGGGGGGCACTACTCAAAAGGTGAGTGCCACATTGGCATTTTTATTCAATCCAGATATTTTAATTCTCGATGAACCTACTGCAGGGTTAGACCCTATTGCTTCAGAAATATTAAAAGATAAAATCATTACAGAAAAAGAAAAGGGAAAGCTTATTCTGATTACCTCTCACTTATTAAGCGAACTAGACGATCTGATTACGCATGTTGTCTTTATGCAGGAGGGACAAGTGAAATTCCATAAAACAATCTCGGACCTGCAACAAACAACCAGTGAAGAGAAAGTTTCAAAAGCCATTGCCACAGTTTTAAGGAATAAAATGTATGAGTCGTATCATTAAATATATCGTTCTTGATATTTTAAGAAATAAAATTGTTCTTATCTATACCTTATTGCTGGCGATATTATCATGGAGTGTATTCAGCCTTGAAGACAACAGTACGAAGGGGATTTTAACCTTATTAAACGTTATTCTTCTGACCGTTCCGTTGGTATCCGTGATTTTTTCTACTATTTATTTATATAACAGCAGTGAGTTTATTGAACTCTTGCTGAGTCAACCGATGAATCGTTCTAAGCTATGGTGGAGTTTACTCTTTGGTTTAAACATCTCATTACTCTTATCTTTCTTTATGGGCGTAGGTATTCCCATAATCGTATATACTCAAGGAGATATTGGTTTTATGATGATACTCGTCGGATTGTTCATCACAGCAGTATTTATTTCCATTGCATTTCTTAGTTCCATACTCACCCGCGATAAAGCTAAAGGTATAGGCATTGCTATTATCCTTTGGCTGTTTTTTGCATTGCTTTTTGATGGGATGGTGCTCTTTCTGTTATTTCAATTAGCTGATTATCCGATTGAGAAAATGATGGTAGGCATTGCAGCATTCAACCCTATTGACATGGCGCGCATTTTAATTCTTTTACATCTTGATGTGTCTGCTATGCTCGGCTATACAGGAGCCATTTTTAAAGATTTTTTTGGAACAACACTCGGCGTTTTCATGGCCTTCTTCATTCTGTTTCTTTGGATTGCTGTTCCCTTTTGGATTTCTCTGTACCGCTTTAAGCGTAAGGATTTGTAACAAAGAAGAATGAACTATTTTCAATTTTAATATTTCTATTAACTAGATTCATAATAAAATTTTATACGAGTATTATGCTATAAAATAAAAACTAGTTGTCTGGGCTAACAGTTAACGCAATTAACTAAATTTGTGTCCTTTTAAAACTTGGAACATAAATGAAGGAGCCTATACCCATCGGAAGGCATTTAGCTCGTTTGACTAAATTATATGCAGGAGCTGTAACAAAAAAGTTAGAACACCTGGATATTGAAAGATACTTCTTTGTGCTCTTAGCAATTGATGCTATTGAGGTAAAATGCACACAGCAATATGTTGCCGATAAATTACAGATGGATAAGGTAACCATGGTTAAGGTGATTGACTATCTTTCTAAGCACGGATATATCAATCGGGTGCAAAACAAAGACGATCGAAGAGAATATCATTTGCTGCTTACCCAGAAAGCAAAGAGTACTTTGCCTCTTATTAAAAAGGCTATTGATGAAATAAATACATCAATAACAAAAGGGTTAACTAAAACGCAGTTAGCGGATTTCCATGCTACACTAAATCTGATCGAGGATAATTTTCATCTGCTTCCTATAAAAAAAATAAACTTCAAGTTAAATAAAGTATAAGATGAGCAAGGTAAGAAAAGAAAATACGAACAGAAAAACCATTGCAAGGATTGTTCTGGGGATTATCCTCTTGGCTGCGGTAGTGATCAGTATTATCGAATATAGAGAAATGCAGAAATTTGAAACTACGGATGATGCGCAGGTTGAAGGGGATATAGTCCCTGTGATCTCAAGGGCCCCTGGATACATTGCAGAGATTAGATTTAAAGAAAATCAATCGGTAAGTAAAGGAGATACGTTGGTATTATTAGATGCGCAGGAATTAAAAATAAAAGTGAATCAGGCACAAGCGGCCATGCAGAATGCACTTGCTACTCTTGACGTTGCCAAGTCAAACGCTATAGCCGCTCAAGTCGGTGTCAGCACCGTTCAGTCAAAAATTGATGAACTGAAAATACGGCTGAGTTATGCTCAAACAGAACTGAAGCGCTATAACAATCTTTTAATTAATAATGCAACTACACAACAACAATATGATAAAGTAAAAACAGATGAGGAGTCGATAGAAAAACAACTTCAGGCAGCGATGGATCAACTTAATGAAACACAAAAGAAGAATCAATCAATTAATGAA
>JBDHXV010000038.1:0-26278 GCA_039810885.1 Chitinophagales bacterium
ATAATGCATAAAGCATTAGAGGTATATTTCCGTTCTCTAGACAATTCAATTTTAGTTAGAAGTTTTTGTAAGATACCGGAATACTCGCGAGTATAATTATCGGTCCATCCATCGCGATAATCGGCAATCCATGGTATGTTATTATCCCGACTTAATAAAAAAGCATGTTTAAATAGTACAAAGGGCTCTCCTGTTGCAATAATTAATTCTATTTTTTCTTGACTTATGACCTTTTGAGCCTGTTGATATATTGCATTAATAGGATCTAAAACTGTAGTAAAATATTGCCCAAGGTAAAAAGAGAGAGAGACTATTTTACGGAATAAGGTGGGGTTGTCCTTGCCCTGTTTAATAATAAGACGATCACGTAAATTGGAGCGATAGGGCACACGAATAAGCTTGCCCCGCGCAGTTTTCTCAACACTGACTTGTTGATTAGTGGAGTTGCATAAATGATCTTCGATCCTTGTTAAATCTCCATCCCAGTGCCTTGTTACAACGATAGGGTAGTAGCCGAATTCACACAAATACTGTAGCCATGAATAAGGTCTTTGTCCACCTACAAAGGTGTTGGGAGGAAAGTCGTAGGCGAGAATTAATATTTTTTTCAAGAAGCCCAAAAGTAATTACTAAACCTCTTTTCTTATTCATCACTTCATTTAATATTGCACTTATGTGTGGTATCGCCGGATTCTTTACGCAACACCCCTTGGAGCAACAAGTCATTAAGTTAATGACCGATGCAATTGCACATCGCGGACCCGATGCAGAAGGGTTTTACTATAAAGATAGAGTTGCGTTAGGACATCGGAGATTGAGTATTATTGACCTGTCTGCTGAAGCGAATCAACCAATGTACACGGCCGATAAGCGCTGGATAATAGTCTATAATGGAGAGGTATATAATTTCAAAGAACTGGCAGAGCGCCATCAGCTATTATTGCGCACACACTCCGATACTGAAGTTGTTTTAGAACTCTTTTCACGCATGGAAAAAGAGGCAATCAATGAGTGGAATGGGATGTTCGCTATTGCACTCTATGACACACTTCGAGAAAGGTTGTTTTTAATTCGCGATCGAATTGGAATTAAGCCACTTTACTACTATTTCAACGAAGGAGATTTGTTTTTTGCCTCAGAGCTGAAAGCAATCACGAAAGTTGTACCGAAGAATAAATTAACGATTAACCATAGTGCTATTCGCTCTTTTCTACAATTGGGATACATTCCCGGTCCGGCAACAATTTATTATGAAATAAAGAAGTTGCCCGCAGGAACTATTGCAGAGATAGCTCAAGGAGAATTTAAACTAGAATCTTACTGGGTTCCGGAAGAAAAAATATTCCCTACTACAATTAAATATGAATCAGATGCTAAGAAAGAACTAGAGAGATTATTACTTTCATCTGTTCAATATCGTATGATATCGGATGTGCCTTATGGCACTTTCTTGAGTGGGGGGATAGATAGCAGTATCGTTACTGCAATGGCGCAGAAGATATCCTCAACACCGATTAAGACTTTTTCGATTGCTTTTAAAGAAGCGCAGTACGATGAATCAATTTATGCAAAGAATGTGGCCACACATTTAAAAACAGAGCACCATGAATTTACAGTAACCGAAAAAGAGGCGTTGGACATTGTAGAGCAAATGTTGGATGTATATGATGAGCCTTACTATGACTCATCGGGCATTCCAACCATGCTCCTCTCAAAGTTGGCACGACAGCACGTAACCATGGTATTAAGTGGTGATGGCGGTGATGAATTATTTATGGGCTATGGATCTCATCAATGGGCACAAAGGCTTAATCAGCCACTCTTGAACTTAATGAGAAAACCTATAGCAGGTCTTTTATCAATTGGTAACGAGCGCATGAAACATGTAGCCGAAATGTTTAATTACCCCACATACCAATCTATGCCGGAGCAAATTTTCTCTCAGGATGTATATCTGTTTTCAATAAAACAAGTAGAGAAATTATTGCTAAATCCTTCTGCCCCCATAGCGTTAGATTATCGGGGAGTCAAATCAAGAGAATTAACGCCCGAAGAGTTGCAATCTTTCTTTGACTTGAAATATTACTTGCGAGATGACTTAATGACCAAGGTTGATATAGCCAGTATGCAATACGCTCTGGAGGTTCGAGTTCCATTATTGGATTATCGCATTGTGGAATTTGCTTTAAATCTCTCCCCCGATTTACGCAAACGAGGAAATATCACAAAATACTTACTCAAAGAAGTTCTGTATGATCATATTCCACGCGATTTTTTTAACCGACCCAAATGGGGATTCGGAATCCCTATTCAGAGATGGTTAAAAAAAGACTTGCGTTATCTGATTGACAAATACCTTTCAAACGAGGTAATCGAAAAACATGGAATTGTGAACAAAGAAATAGCTATAAAAATCAGAGAAGACTTTTTAAAAAATAGAACGAAGTACAATCAACGAATATGGGCATTAATTGTCCTGCACCGATGGCTGGAGCATAATTCATAATAGATCTTCCTAACAGGCGGAGCCCCTATCACGTAATTGGTTTTATCATCTTGATCTTTAAGAACACATACAATACGCCCGGCATGTCTTTGAACATGCTGATTGTAGTTGAAAATGAATTAAGCTTTAATCCATTAATCAACGGTTGAGCCTGTTTGTTGTTATGATCACTAGATTTATCCAAATTCTGTCTTATATTGTTAATCAAATTTTAAGGCAATAAATGACAAGTCCGTTTTATTATAAGACTAATATTTTTACATTTATTGCAGTTAAACAAAATAGGGCAAATAAGCCTGCCATACACTCTAATAAAAACGTAATGAACAGACTGATTCTTGTCCTACTTCTAATAACGGTTTTTGATAAACTTTATGCTCAGTGCCCGATAACTCCAAGTGGAGTTGTTACAAATGTAGCATGTAATGGAGGGAATAATGGTGCAATAGACGTTACGGTTACCTCGGGTTCCACAGGAAACCCAACCGGCTACTGCCTGCCGCTTTACTCGCAACCTTGTGGAAATTGCAGCATAACTTGGGATATGATTTGGAATTTTAGTACAAGTGGCGGAAGCACCAATATTTCCAACCTGCAATCAGGGTGTAATGGAACATTGCCCAATAATTATTCTTATGTGAACCAAACGGTTAGTATAAACCCGGGGCAATCGTTTAATATTCAGGTTCAATGCGGGCAATCGGGTATGGGCTGCTTCACTACTTTCGCGCAAGGATTTAGAGTTTGGGTAGATTGGAATGCCGATGGAGACTTTTACGATGCCGGAGAAAATGTGTGGAATTCCGGAACATCGGGCACACAAATGTTTTACGGCACAATCACTTGTCCGGTAAATACAACTTGCGGAATGAAGCGGATGCGTGTAAGAAGCACATATTCTACGGTTCCCAACGATCCATGCTCCTCCCTCACTTTTGGCGAAACAGAAGATTATAACGTTATGGTTGGTTCGCAGACAACATTCTTGTGGAGTAATGGCGCAACAACAGAAGATATATCCAACCTTACAGCCGGAACTTATACAGTAACGATAACGAATGGAGGGCAATCGCAAACCTTAAACTTCACCGTTAATGAACCACCTCCGGTAACGGCAACGGTAACCACAAGTGGTCCGACCACATTTTGTCAAGGCGGTAGCGTAATATTAAATGCACCGGCTGGAACCGGCTTTACTTATCACTGGAGCGATGGCTCTACCGGGTCTTCCCTTACAGCAACGCAATCCGGATTATATTCCGTAACTGTAACCGCCGGAGTGGGGTGCTCGGCCACAGGCAGCCAGCAGGTGCAAGTTATTCCTGCGCCAAGCCCTTCTATAATATCACCTTCAGACACCGTCTTACTATGTCAAGGTGCAACGGTTCAACTAAGTGCTACACCATCAAATAATATTACGTGGCAACCAGGGGGTCAAACTACAGCCTCGATAACCGTTAGCAGTAACGGAACCTATACAGTTGTAACAACCAACGCAAATGGATGCTCATCACAATCATTGCCGGTTGTTGTAACCGTCGTACCGCCTCCATCCCCAAGCATTAATGCATCAGGAGCCCTAACTTTTTGCCAAGGAGGCAGCGTAACACTTACATCTAACTATCTTTCTGGAAATATCTGGAGCAATGGAGCAACAACATCATCCATCACCGTTACTTCATCGGGGAATTATACGGTTACTGTAACGGCAACAGGGGGTTGTTCCGGCGTGTCAGCGGTTACAACAGTTACGGTCAATCCGTTGCCAAACCCTACAATAACAGCCGGCGGCCCAACAACCTTCTGTCAAGGAGGCAGTGTAACTCTATCCTCTAATTCAAATACAGGAAATACTTGGAGTAATAATCAGAACACGTCAAGTATAACTGTAACCACAACGGGATCTTATTCGCTAACGGTAACAGATGCAAACGGATGCAGTGCTACAACGGGTCCAACCAATGTTACTGTTAATGCACTACCCACAGCACCTGTGATAACACCAAACGGCCCAACAACAATATGTTCGGGAAATAATGTAACCCTAACCTCAAATTATGCTACAGGAAACGTGTGGAGTAATAACCAAATAGGAAGCAGCATTACTGTAACAACAGCAGGAAATTATTCGATAACCTATACGGATGCGAATGGGTGCACTGCCGTGTCGGCGACAGTGGCAATAACCGTTAATCCAACGCCGTCCTCAACATTTACAGCAACTTCTTCCATTTGTATTGTTGATAATGCAACCATAACATACACCGGAAACGCAACGGCTGGAGCTACATACAACTGGAACTTTGGAGGAGGTACAATTATAAGTGGCTCCGGTCAAGGGCCCTATTCAATTCATTTCAACAATGCAGGAACCTATACCGTTACATTGACCGTAACCGAAAACAATTGCACATCAACCCTAACTTCAAATAACATTGTAGTGAGTCAAACACCGGATGCCCCCTTTACTGCTTCGGCATTAGCCGTTTGCCAAGGACAAACTCTGGTGTTTACCTATACTGGAGGAGCATCTGCGGCAGCAACCTATAACTGGCAGCCCGGCACGGGAGCTATTATCGGTGGCTCCGGGCAGGGCCCGATTACTGTGCAATTTGATCAAGCAGGTACAACATCTGTTGGCCTTACAGTAACACAGGGTTCTTGTGTTTCACAATTATATGAAGTCAGTGTACAAGTAAACCCACTTCCCAGCCCTAACATTATTAATGATTTTAGTTCTGCTTGCGACTCATTAACTGTACTGTTCACTACGCCCGGCAATGCAGTTACTTATAACTGGAACTTAGGAAACGGTACAATAGCAAATACCCCCACCGCTATTACAACTTATTATTCCGGAAGCTATGATGTTACGCTAAGTATGATTGATGCCAACGGGTGCTTTAATACATATACTGCAATAGGTCTTATCAATGTGGCTCCTACACCGATAGCTTCATTTGTTACTTCACCTAAGTTTGAAGATTCGCTTGATATCGAAACAGGCAGTATTACATTTAACAACACATCATCAAATGCAACCATATATAAATGGAGTTTTGGCGATGGCAGCAATAGTACCGCAACAAGCCCCACACATACGTATGCTATGCCCGGGCTTTATACTGTACAACTCATAGCCACCAATTATCTTGGCTGTTCAGATACCATATCAAAAGGACCTTTTCTTATAACCCCCGCGGCAAGCACATTTATTCCAAACACATTCTCGCCTAATAAAGATGGACGGAATGATGTATTTCGTATATACAGCACTCGAGTTGTAGAGATGCGATTAATTGTGTTCGATAGAATTGGGGAAAAACTATTCGAATCAACCGATATTAATCAAGGATGGGATGGAACATTGCATGGCAAGCTGATGAATGTTGGTGTATATGTCTATTACTGTAAGGTAAAATACGACTCCGGGCGTTATGAAGAGCTATTCGGAGATATTACGTTAATTCGATAATAAGTTTTTCATTAAGACTTATTCTTTACTCTATTTGGAGTTGATTTACTTTTACCACTCTACATGAAAGCTATTCCTTCATTTAATGAATTAAAGAAAGCGGTGCATAATAATAGTAAAGAAGCTCCCTTGCGAATAGCATTATTAGGCGACTCGCCGACACAGTTACTTGCACAAGCAATTCTAGGATATTTTAGGCTTTTAGGATTTAACATAGAATTGTGGGAGGCCGGGTACAATGAAATTGAATTACAAACAGGCAATCCGGGATCAGCACTTTATGAATTTGATGCGGATTATGTCATACTCTTTTTTTCAAGTGAAACCCTTTTATCAAAGTTTTACAAAACAGAAATGAGTCAAAGGAAGAATTTTGCATTAAGCATCTCAGAATCTATTCAGCAGATCATAAATAAAATCAGCTTAAATTCATCTGCACAGATTATTTGCTATAACTACTATGAATTGGATGATATGGTGTATGGCAATTATCAGGCAAAGACGCAGAATGCTTTTATCAATCAGTTGCGTAGATTAAATGTAGCATTATGCGATATTGCGGAAAACATGCCAAGACTGTTAATAGCAGATGTGGCCGGCGACTATCACCGAATAGGAGCAGAGCAGGCTTTTGCACCAAACATTTATATCCAATCAGGCTTTGTGTGGTCTCTTGATTTTATGCCTCTTGCTGCAAAACGCATAGTAGATATCGTAAAAACACAACAAGGAAATTTTAAGAAATGCCTTATCATTGATTTAGATGATACCATTTGGGGTGGAACAGTTGGCGACGATGGCTGGCAGAATTTACAACTGGGAGATTTAGGTATTGGTAAAGCTTATACAGAAATGCAATACTGGATAAAAGAGTTGAAACAACGAGGCGTGCTTATTTGTGTGTGCAGTAAAAATGATGAAGACGTAGCTCGTGAGGTCTTTTTAAAGCATCCGGACATGATTCTGAAACCGGAGGATATTGCAGTGTTTGTAGCGAATTGGAACAATAAAGCAGATAACATTAGAGCCATACAAGATGAATTACAGATTGGTTTTGACAGCATGGTTTTTATAGATAATAGTGCATTTGAGCGAAATATGGTGCGTAGTGAATTGTCCGAGGTTTCTGTCCCGGAACTTCCTGAAGACCCGGCAGCCTATTTAAGCTATTTGCGCACACTGAATTTGTTTGAAACAAGCGGTGTAACCGAAGAAGATATAATCCGGACAAGACAATATCATGAAGAGTTTCTGCGCACAGAGAGTATAAAACATTATACCGATGAGACGAGCTACTTACATAGCCTGAATATGAAAGCTCGTATAGAATCTTTTAATACATTTAATATTCCTCGTATTGCACAATTGACGCAGCGCTCTAATCAATTTAATCTGCGAACCATAAGATATACCGACACTGAAATTGAAGCTATTTCACAAAGCGAGCAACACACAGGAATGGCTTTTTCGTTAAGCGATAAGTTTGGAAAATATGGGCTTATTAGTGTGGTTATTCTTGAGAAAAGGGAATCGCTTATCTTTATAGATACATGGTTGATGAGTTGCAGGGTATTAAATCGAAGAGTAGAGCATTTTGTGATGAATACTATTGCTGATGCAGCACGAAAAATGGGATTTGAAGAGATTGTCGCCGAATATAAGCCTACCGCGAAGAACACATTGGTAAGTCGCTTGTTGGCAGAGATGCAATTTGTGCATCGAGGCAACTTCTATCATTTGAATTTGAAAGACTTTAAAACGTTTGATACAGCAATTATTAAAGAATAAATAACAAAACTTGCCTCAGCACGAAACACGCGCATCATTCTTTCTGCCCGGATTAAATGGAATACGAGCTATAGCCGTGTTGGGGGTAGTACTGTCGCATACGATTCTTGGATTAAATAAATTTGGACTAGATAATACTATCTTAGGAACAACCGAAATGGGGCGCCCGCGCGGCATAGACATTGCCCAATTTGGAGTGACGATGTTTTTTGCACTAAGTGGCTTTTTGATAACGACCTTATTGTTAAAAGAAAAAAAACTTAGCGGAACGGTATCTATAAAGAATTTTTATGCACGACGAATTTTGAGAATCTGGCCGCTTTATTACACTTATCTCATTGTGGCGATAGTGGCAGCATCTTTTTTTAATATTTCTTATAATATTTCGATGCTTCCTTTATATATCTTCCTCATGGCCAATATTCCATTTATTCTATCGGAATCAATACCCCTTATCAGCCATTATTGGTCTTTGGGAGTGGAAGAACAGTTTTACCTTTTCTTTCCGGCTTTTACGAGATATAGCACGAGACGATTGTTGAAAGGAACCCTTATTGCACTTATCGTTTTTATGTCTCTTAAATCCATGAGCTGGTTTTTGATGTATAAGTGGTCTTACGATATTCTATATCGATTTTTTTTATTCAGCCGTTTTCAAACAATGATGATTGGGGTCATTGCAGCGATTCTGTTTGAACAAGGGCATCGTATTGTAGCATACCTCAGTCATCGTTGGGTGTATGCCGTGGCGTGGATTTGTATTCTATCGAGCGTATTCAACCGCTTTCATATAATATCATTTTTAGATCATGAAATTCTAAGTGTAGCTACAGTAATTATCATCTATGAACAAATTCAAGAAAAACCTCGGTTAATAAATTTAGAAAATAAGGTGTTAGACTTAATCGGCAGAATTTCTTATGGAATTTATGTCACACATATTTTGGTGATATTCCTCCTTGGCCGAGTCGCCCTTTTATTAATACCTTATGGAGTCGTAAATTATGTAACCGTTATTCTGTCTGTTGTCGCCATATCGATTCTTGTTGCCTACCTTTCTTATGCGTATTTTGAAAAGCCATTTTTGAGACTAAAGAAACGATTTGAAAGAATATCGGGTCAACCGATCCAATAATTAATACGTGAATATGTACAACGAAAATATTTTAGAAGAGATTTATCAATTACTATTACACAAAAGCCCGTTAGCTGCAAAGAAGATGAAGCGCAACTTAAAACGGATGGACGATCGGCACGCAGCATTTGCTCAAGAATATTTTTTAAAATATAAGTCTTATCTCATATCGAGAAACCAAACTATAGAATACGGAGTAGATTGTTATGTGCGATTGATTCAAGATATGATTGAAATGAGAGCCCAATTCTTGCAAACCGGCAGATATGCTAACACATCATTTGAAGAGGTTAATCGAGCGATATATGCTAATGCTGATGTTATGGAGTATCATATACACGGATTACTGCTTGCACAATTCTTATGGCCCGATCAATATCAACGATTTACCTTTTTCCGCGACAACTTAATCAACTACAAACCCATATCTAAATACCTTGAAATTGGAGGAGGCCATGGAATTTATGTGGATGCCGCATTCCGGCAACTTCCATCAGACACCGTATTTGACGTGATTGACATCAGTCAAAGTTCTTTGAACCTCTCTCAAGGTATCTTAAATAACAAAACCATAAATTACTGTCACAAGGATATTTTTGACTTCTCTCCCGCTTATAAATACAATTTTATTACAATCGGGGAAGTTCTGGAGCATTTGGTCTCTCCCGAGCACATGCTGTTGCATCTAGCATCGTTACTTATGCCAGAGGGGACGATATATATGACGACTCCGGTAAATGCTCCTATGATAGATCACATTTTTCTGTTTAACAATATAGAAGAGATTCGTAACCTAATTTTGAAAGCAGGCTTTGTAATAGATCGCGAGCTGAGTGTGGTTTCGGAAGATATGGATGATGCAATGGCGGCAGAATTAAAAATCCCCATTATGTACGCGGCCTTCTTAAAAAAGAAGAAGTAAAAACTTTTTGAAACTCTAATTGTTTGAAATCATCATAATACCGCAAATGAGCGATAGCCTTTTCATAGCACCGATACACATAGCCGTAATTTCGGGAAGCACACGCAAACAACGATTATCACATCGAGCAGCACTCTTTTTAAAAGAACACCTGAGCGCAAAGAATTATTTTATCTCCCTAATTGACTTATCGGAATTCCAGCTTCCTGTTTTTGAAGAAACTATAGATAAAATAGATACCCCGAATGAAACCGTTCTCCATCTTTACCAAACACTAAAGGCTGCAGATGCCTTCGTTTTTGTTTCGCCTGAATATAATGGAAGCTATACAGCCGCATTAAAAAATATGGTAGATCATCTCCCTACATCTACATTCTATAGGAAACCGATTGGGGTTGTTTCTGTTACAACCGGATCGTTAGGGGGCATGCGAGGAGCGGTTCAAATGCAGAACCTTGTCACCGCGCTTTCAGGATATCCCTTACCACAAATGCTTCTCGTTTCACAGGTAAATAAGAAGTTTGATGATGAAGGAAGATTGCTTGACCTGAGTTTTGAAAGGAATATAGAATTATTTATAGACGAACTTTTGTGGCTCACCCAATCACTTGCACACACAAAAAGCTGCAGCGTGACGGGATAAGACACTAAAGAAGTATTATTATGGCACTTATTAATTCTGCAAATATTTAGAGCAACAAAACATAGCAGAGAACGAGCAGGCCATCCTATGCACTAATCTTTAATCAAAAACTTATCTGCTATTTCCCTTCAGACAACTTGGTGCGGGTATATTTGCATCACTTCGATAAAGTAAAACACTCATGAAAAAAATATTAATCAGTATTTTGATAACCTCTACACTACTTCTTGGCGGATGCGTTTCAACAAAGAAATATAAAACACAGGTAAAGAAATATGATGACTTGAAAATAGACTATGACAAAATCGAAGACCAACTTCGCACTTGCCTCAGTGATAAGAATAACAAAACAAATAGGATTTCGGAGCTTGAAGAGCAGGTTGCCGAATTGAAAAAAAGCGGATCGGTATTGTTACAGCAACTGGAAGATTTAAGTGTCATAACAAAAACACAGTCTGAAAGTATTAAAAAATCACTGGAGAATATGAGTAAAAAGGATGCGTACATAAAAGATTTACAAGTGTCTATGGCCCGCAAGGATTCGTTAAACATGGCACTCGTAATGAATTTAAAGGGAGCATTGGCCGATGTAAATGATAAAGATGTGGAAATAAAAGTTGAAGGAAGTGCCGTGTTCATATCTATTTCAGATAAGCTTCTGTTTAAAAGTGGAAGCTATGATATTACTCCTCAGGCAAAAATTGTGTTAGGCAAAGTTGCCGCAGTAATCAACAATCAGCCGGATATTCAATTTATGGTTGAAGGGCACACAGATAACAAACCCATCAACACAAGTTGTATAAAAGACAATTGGGACTTGAGTGCTCTTCGGGCAACTTCAGTTGTGCGAGTACTACAAAAAACGTATAATGTGGATCCTAAGCGGATGATAGCAGCCGGCCGAAGTGAATATATTCCCGTATCCGGTAATGATACCAATGAAGGCCGCTCATTAAATCGTCGCACGCGTATCGTTATACTCCCGCAGTTAGACCAATTCTTTAAGCTAATGGAGCCTACAAATAAATAGTCTTAGGATACTATTAGCTTAATTATGAAACTTCCGGTCCAAAGAAAAAATAATCCGGTAAGAATACTGCTAATAATATATAGAAGTGCAGTTGCTTGATATCCGGCCTGCATCAGGCTCATGCCTTCAGCAGAGAAGGTGGAAAAAGTGGTTAGTCCCCCACAGAAGCCGGTAATCAATAAGAGGCGCAGCTCTGGCTGTAAGGGCAGATGTTTTTGAAACAATTCAAAAAATACTCCGATAAGGAAGCACCCAATCATATTAGCAGAAAAGGTTGCCCACGGATATACGCTGAGGGGCTCTTTGTAAATAATTGTGGAGATCAGATATCGGAATATACTTCCTGCAGCACCTCCAAAGCCGACTAATAATAAATTCTTAATCATTTTCTTGAGGGTAAATGTATTAAATAAGAATAATGGTTTTATAAGGAAAGTAAAGGCAGTATGCGCATGGCATTACCCCTTTTTAGCATTGATGTAAACCATCTTGTGATAAAAAGGCTCACTGTATGCAATGTCGCTGAAGCATTGTTGTTGATATAAAGATTGGGCTTCGGGCAGTAAATGGGTTATGTCGGGAGCCACTTCAATAAATGGAATCGAAGGGCATTCTGTAGAAAGTTTCTTTATACCACTGCCGGCAAAAATGATTCTCCTTTCTTCTCCATCATAAATGCCTGCAGCTAAGTTTTTAAAAATATCATCATTTACTATGCTCAAACATGTATTAACAACCGTTGCTCCATTAGCATCATATAAGGCATAAAACAATTCATCACGGCGATTATCCAATACAACGCAGTACAGATCGGCCAAGGTTGATTTTTGCATTCCCCTATAAATAATCCGTAAGGCATCCAACATTATCAGCGGTTTGTTTAATACATAACACAAACCTTTGGCAACGGAAAGACCTATACGCAATCCGGTATATGAGCCCGGCCCTCCGTTTATAACAATGGCATCAAGTTCCTGAAGGGTAACGCTGCTTTGTTTCAGACAATCCTCAATTCCAACAGTAATAAACTCTGCATGGTTATTATTGTTTACCCCATAGTGTGCAATGATTATATCTTGATTACTAATACCCACAGCACATGTTAAACGGCACGAGTCTATTAACAAAAAACGCGGCATATTAAAATTGAAGAGGAGAAGTCTTTTCTATTTCACCGCGCAAGAAACGAATTGTGGTCTTATCTCCCTTGCTAAACATAGAGAGGGCTTTCATATAACTCATAATATCAGCAATGAGATAATCTCCAATTTGAAGAATTATATCGCCTTTTTGCAAACCCGCATTAGCTGCGGGCTGCCCGGAATTAACGCCATCAATTCGCAATCCGGTTCCGTCAAACATATAGTCCGGAACAACACCAAGTTTTACCTTAAAGGACGGAATATCCGACGTGTTGGGGTCCTTGGTTCTTACAAAATGTAAGCACCCCTTATTATTGAGACTATCTATGATGATGTTAATTAATGAAATGATTGAAGCCTCTTTGTTATAATTAATTTTATCAGCACTATCGCTTGGCTTGTGGTAATCTTCATGTGTTCCGGTAAAAAAATTTAAAACGGGAATGTTCGCATAGTAAAAAGAAGTATGATCGGTCGGGCCAACGCCATGTTCTCCGATTTTTATTTTTATGCTGTCATAAGATAGGGTGCGTATGAATTTGAAAGCATCGGGCGAAGTACCCAGACCACTTATTTCTAAGCCCTTGTCGGATTGATACCGACCAATCATATCCATATTAATCATATAGTTAATTGTTGCTGTATCAATCGTGGCATGCTCAATAAAATATTTTGAACCCACCAATCCAAGTTCTTCCCCAGAAAAGTGAATAAAGAGGTAGTTGTTCTTTTTACTCTTTGACGTTTTTAAGAGTCGAGCTAATTCAAGTACGGCGGCTGTTCCGCTGGCGTTATCATCGGCTCCGCGGTGAATGTCGTGAGAGCCTGCAGAAAGAGAGTTGCCATCTTCTCCGTGCCCGAGATGATCATAGTGCGCACCAATAACTACCGTTGTTTTACTTTTATTATCAATGAAAGCTATAACGTTTGTTCCTTTCCTGACAACAGGCTTAATAGTCGTTTCTAATTGTATGCGATAAAAGGCCTTAGGCTCAAATATAATTTGCGATGCGGCATGATATTTTAAAAAAACAATGGGCACTTTCTTGTCAGATGCATTTTTACTAAAATCACATTTTAAGTCATCGTACTTTGTTGAATCTGTATTAATAAGGATAATTGCCTTTGCCCCGTGTTTTAATGCAGCTTGAATTTTTGTTGAGACATCTGTATAGGCATAATATTTTGAATGCGGTTGTTCTCCTTCAGGGCTTCCTAAACATATAATATAAACAGCACTATCCCGTACATTTTGGTAATCGTTATATGAAATATCGGGCGCATCTATACCATAACCGGCAAAGAGTGCCGCTTTGGCGGTTATGGACATGCTCCCCGAACCCGGTAGCGGGAAGAAGTCTTTGTCTTTACTAAAAGATATTCCATTGATGCTAAGAGAATTATTACCCGCATATTCGTACCCATAAGTAAAGGAAAAATCTTGTGTGTAAGCAGTGAGGTTCTTAGTATTGAATCCCAGTTGCTTGTATTGGTTTAATAGATACCGGGCGGCTTTTTGTTCCCCCTCACTGCCGGTTCTTCTCCCCTCAAGACTATCCGCAGCAAGAATGTAGATATGCTGCTTCAGGTGATAAATGATATCTTGTTTTGACTTTTGAGCAAAAGATATCTGACAGAGAAAAATATAAAGAAGGAAAGAAGAGATGAGTGCTTTTTTCACTTAAAGACGAGCGTGGGTTTAAAATTATTTTGATGGAATAAGATACTTGTTAAATGCAGTAGAATCTTTAAAAAGGTCCAATGCACGCAATACATCCGGGTCGCTATTTAAACTGTTCTCTACGCGTCCGCTTTGAAAATAATAGCGACTCACAATTTCCTCGGTCAATAATTTCATAATATCTGACTTATACTTAACCAGGTCTTGTTCTTTGTCGTGCATCATTTTATGACGCAGTTCATCAATGTCCGGCTTGAGAGCTGTATTGTATGATTCCTTCTCTGCCATTTTCTCAAAATTAGTTAGCGCATCTTCGGTTTTTGTTGTATAGTCATAATCTTTCCCTTTAAGGAAATCAACAAAGTCGTTAAAATCAACATCGCTCAAGGTAAAATCACCTGCGGTGGAAATTTCTTTATGCTTTAAATAATAAGCACTTGCAAAATCAAAGATGAGATTCTTGTTCATCAAACTGATCAAGATGCTTTGAGGTTTGTTGACTTCTGTAACAACATCCGGAAGAATGCCCCCTCCATCGGTTACAATACGGCCATCGGCTGTTTTAAAAGAATTTTTTAAAGAATCGGGAACCTTGGCCACACTGCCGTCTTCATTTCTTTCTGCATAGTTAATGGCTTGTATGCAGCGCCCGCTGGGAGTATAATAATGTGCCGTCGTTACTTTTAGTTGAGTTCCATAGCTTAATCCTCGAGTAGTTTGTACTAATCCTTTTCCAAAAGTTCTTTGACCTAAGATAATACCACGATCTAAATCCTGCAATGCTCCGGAAACAATCTCGCTGGCAGACGCAGAACCGGAATTAACTAAGACAATTAAAGGCACTTTGGTATCAAAGGGATTGTTTAGGGCATTAAATGTTTTATTCCATTCCTCTACTTTCCCCTTAGTACTAACGATTAAGGTGTTTTTATCTATGAATAAATTTGTCAGGTTCACGGCTTCATTAAGCAATCCACCCGGATTTCCGCGCAGGTCCAATATAATACCGTGTATTTCATTTTTTTCTTTGAGTTTTTGTAACGCATTTTCAACGTCTTTTGAGCAACGGTCAGTAAACTGTGTGAGTTTTACATACGCAATGTTTCCGCTTAGCATTCCGGAGTAGGGGACACTCGTTATTTTAATTTCTTCACGCTTAACCGGCACAATTTCGTTCGTTGTGGCCCCCAATTTTTTCACCGTTAGCTTTAATTCTGTGCCGGGTTGCCCTTTTAATAACTTGCTGATGTCGTCCGTTGATTTTCCTTTTATGCTTTTACCGTCAATTTCGTATATAATATCCCCAGCAAGCAATCCTGCTTTATATGCAGCAAAGCCCTCGTAGGGTTCGGCTATTACAACATAGTCGCCGGCTTTGCGAATAGAAGCGCCAATACCGCCATACTTTCCGGTTGATTGAAAACGATAGTTCTCAATATCATCTTCAGTAATAAAGTTAGTATAGGGGTCAAGAGATTCTAACATAGCATCGATGCCTTTTTTCATAAACTTACCCGGCTCTATGTCGTTGACGTAATAGGTGTTCACCTCTTTATATAATGAGGCGAAAATGTCAAGGTTCTTGGCTATTTCGAAATAATTAGTGTTGTTAAATGCAAATAAAAACCCTGCAACAACAAGCATCAATGATAATAAATAAACGTGCTTGAATTTTTTCATTCTTTTAAAGTTAAAATTGAGGCAAAAGTAAGCTACTATACTGTTTAAAGCTTGTGAAACGTTAGTTCCGATAATTTAGTTTTAAGGAACGGGATCATGCCCATGCCCTCCCCATGGATGACAGCGGGCGAGTCTTTTGAAGGTTAACCATAATCCCTTTACAGGACCATGTTTATTAATTGCCGCAATTCCATATACCGAACACGTTGGCGTATAACGGCAAGCCGGCATCAACCAAGGGGAAATAACTGTTTTATATCCTTTGATTAAGAAAATAAGAATACTTGAAAAGAGTGATTTCATGGATTTAATTCACGAATGATTCGCCCAATACACTTTATCATCGCCATACTTAGTTCCTGTTGCTTTGGTAAAGATTGCCCGTTAAAGATAACGATAACATTATAGTGTTGGGATATGCTGCACTCAAGAAGTGTATGTTTGTTTAATCGCCAAGCTTCGCGCAGCATTCTTTTTATTCGATTTCGTTCGACAGCAGTTTTAAAATTTCGTTTCGACACCATAAAAGCCGCTTTGACAGATGGAGCAGATGCCGGTGTTGCTTCATATAATACTTTAAACGGAGTTAAAAAAAAAGACGAGCCGTCTTTAAACAACTCGTCAATAGTTTTTAAACTTTTTATCCGTTCTCTTTTATTATAGGTATAACGAATGTACTGCGGAGTCATTGCTGCCGCTGGAGTTAAAGATTACTTCAAGCTCTTTTCGTCAGAAACAGTCAGTTTTTTTCTGCCCTGTTTACGACGGCTCGCTAATACACCGCGACCAGTGTCAGATTTCATACGAGAGCGAAACCCGTGCTTGTTTTTTCTCTTTTTAACGGAAGGTTGAAATGTCCTTTTCATTGCCTGATAACGTGTTGATGTTTATGAATTTTTAAAGGGAGGGCAAAGGTATTAAAATTATCCACATTTCCACATCAACCATGCATTGAAATAAGAAATTCCTCATTCGACTTGGTTCCTTTCATCTGCTCTAATAAGAACCGCATAGATTCTTCGGAAGTCATATCTGCAAGATGATTTCTTAAAATCCACATACGCTGCATAGTATCGCGATCGTGAAGTAAATCATCTCTTCTCGTGCTGGAGCTTATTACATCAATTGCGGGGAATATCCTCTTATTTGCAAGTTTTCTATCAAGTTGAAGCTCCATGTTGCCCGTACCTTTAAATTCTTCGAAAATAACTTCGTCCATTCGGGAGCCGGTATCAATTAATGCTGTAGCCAATATGGTTAGCGAGCCGCCACGTTCAATATTGCGAGCAGCACCAAAAAATTGCTTAGGCTTTTGCATAGCATTTGCTTCCACGCCGCCCGAAAGGACTTTTCCCGATGCAGGGGCCACGGTGTTATGTGCACGCGCTAAGCGAGTAATGGAGTCAAGTAGAATAACGACATCATGGCCGCATTCTACCATTCGTTTTGCTTTTTCTAAAACAATGCTGGCTACCTTTACGTGGCGTTCTGCTGGCTCGTCAAAGGTGGAGGCGATTACCTCTCCTCTAATACTGCGCTCCATGTCGGTAACTTCTTCTGGGCGCTCATCTACAAGGAGCACCATTAGATAGCATTCAGGGTGATTGGCCGCTATAGCATTAGCTATTTCTTTCAATAAATTTGTTTTACCCGTTTTGGGCTGAGCTACAATTAAGCCTCGTTGCCCTTTCCCTATTGGAGTAAATAAATCAATTATACGTGTTGAATAGTTTGTAGGAGAGTTAAATAAAGTCAACTTTTGATTCGGGAAAAGTGGAGTTAAATAATCAAATGCCACGCGATCTCTAACCTCGTTTGGCGCCTTACCATTTACAGATTCAACTCTAACTAGGGCGAAATACTTTTCTCCTTCCTTTGGTGGGCGAACGCTGCCGATTACGGTATCTCCATTTTTAATTCCAAATAACTTTATTTGTGATGGTGATACATAAACATCGTCGGGTGAGCTGAGATAACTATAATCTGAAGAACGCAGGAACCCGTATCCCTCCGCCATAATTTCCAATACGCCTTCGCCGGTAACGGCTCCGTCTAAATCAATATTGAATGCCGATTCTTTCTTAGCCGGAGGTGTCGGGTTTTGAGCAGGTTGTTGTCGTTGAACCGTGCTCTCAGGCGAAGTTTCATTTGTTGGGCTGGTGGGGATTACAGGCTTTGGTGTATGGGATTCTTGGTTTCTTTTTTCGTAATGCTGGGTTGAGGTGGCGGGGGCGTTTCCTTTCGATAAATCAGCAGTATAGATGGTCCCGCGTTGTGGCACTTCTTTGAGAGGTTGCTTTTCAAGTGGAGCTTCAACTTGTTTTTCAGCAACCTCAGGCGGAGTGCTCTTCTCGGATCTTGCTTCTGGTGTTGCTTCCTCTTCCTTTTTTCTTTTTATACGAGTACGCTTCGGCTTTTCCGCAGCTATTTCTTTTTCTGTAGAAGTATTAACTTTTTCAGCGTTAGAGACATCAGGGGAAATAGCTTGTTGGTCAAGAATTTTATAGATCAAGTCTTCTTTTTTGAGCTTGTCGTTATTTATAATTTTTAACTTTTCAGCAATTTCCTTCAATTCAGGTAGAGGCATCTCTGTCAACTCTAAAATAGTATGCATGGTGGAATGAGTATAAAATGTACGTAGTTGGGGATCAAAAAAACAAATTCAATCGGGCAGTAAATTATTCTGGAATAATTATGCTCATAGGATTAACGGCATAATTTAAGATGTAAAAGTAATTTATTGAATGAAATTACCAAATGAAATTAAAAGAGAAACGCCGACCCTATCCATTTCCTATATCTTTGTCGCCCTAAATTTTGTAATTCTACTCTTATTAAAATGCTCCAACTATCCGTTATTCTAAATCAAAAAGAAGAAGTCATTAAACGATTGAATACAAAGCACTACAATGCAGCTTTGGTCATTGAAGAAATAGAGAAAACAGATGAGAAAAGAAGAAAATCACAAGCAGAATTAGATCAGCTATTAGCAATATCTAATGCGGTATCTAAAGAGATTGGGCTGCTAATGTCTCAAGGGAAAAAGGAAGAAGCCGAAGCCAGAAAACAAGAAGTACTTCGCCACAAAGACCGCACACAGGAATTGCAAGCGCAAAAAGCGAAGTTTGAAGACGACTTGCTAATGCTTCAGGTTAAGCTGCCCAATATGCCCTCTCCTTTGGTGCCGCAGGGAAAGACCCCTGAAGACAATGTGGTGCTAAGAACCGGCGGTCCGGATATAACACTACACTCTGGAGCAAAACCACATTGGGAGCTAGCAACACAATATAAGCTCATTGATTTTGAATTAGGAAATAAAATAACCGGAGCAGGGTTTCCTGTTTATATGGGAAAAGGTGCCAAACTGCAGCGAGCATTAATCTCTTATTTTTTGGAAAGGGCAAATGAACAAGGGTACCTTGAAATTCAACCACCTCTTATGGTAAATGCGGCATCGGGATTTGGCACGGGCCAATTACCCGATAAAGATGCCCAGATGTATCACGTTGCAGAAGATGGCTTTTATCTTATCCCTACAGCAGAAGTGCCGGTTACAAACATTTACAGAGATGTTACTATTAAAGAAGAAGACTTCCCGATTAAGATGACAGGTTATACCCCCTGCTTTCGCCGTGAAGCGGGCTCGTATGGGAAAGATGTGCGGGGGCTAAACAGATTACACCAATTCGATAAGGTTGAGATTGTTCAACTTGCGCATCCTGAAAACTCATACAAGATATTAGACGAAATGGTGAATTATGTTGAATCATTGGTGCAATCTTTAGGATTGAAATACCGCATCCTGCGATTATGTGGCGGGGATATGAGCTTTGCCTCTGCATTGACGTATGACTTTGAGGTATATAGTGTGGCTCAAAACAGATGGTTAGAAGTGAGTTCGGTTTCTAACTTTGAAACATTTCAAAGTAGTCGAATGAAGTTGAAGTATAAGGATAAAAATGGTAAAACGCACTTAGCACATACCTTAAATGGCAGCGCTCTGGCGTTACCGCGCATAGTAGCAGCAATACTGGAAACTTACCAAAAAGAAGATGGCATCGAAATACCCGAAGTGTTATGGAAATATACCGGTTGGAAAAAGATAAGTTAGAATCGCACCTCAGTCTTTAACTCTATTTCTTCTAAAATGCCACTCACTTTAAGACACTTTTCAATATTGCCTTGATAGACCTTGCATACTCCTTTTGTGTGTACATCCCACGCCATACTATCGGCAACCTCCATTGTGCATCCGATCGCAAGTATAAGTTGGGTTATGACTTCATCAAAAGTGTGCCACTCATCATTGTAAAGAAGTACATGCGCTTGTAATAAGAGATCAACATCAGGCGTTGAAACTTGAACTTGTATTTCTTCGTTAGGCAGTGACATAAGAAACATTCAACAAATTTATTTGACTAATGTAACTAAAATATAGAGAGCATTACGAACAAAGGAGTGATGGTAGCCGGGTACTTATCTCTTCAGTTTGTTTGAGATGATGAGTTATAATGCTTAATTTATTGGCAGCTTCAATGTGCTGAATACTATCATCAATGAATAGAGTTTGTGCCGGAATTAAATTATTCTCTTGGAGGACAAATTGAAATATTGCGGCATCAGGCTTGCGCATTTGGATCTCATGAGAATAGTAAGCTCTTGAGAAAAGCGCATCCAAAGATTCAACAGAAAAGGTGTTGCTTATTAACTGTTGATATACTCTATAATGTATAATATTGGTATTACTAAGCAAGTACAGGCGATAACGTTTCCGCAAGCTTTGCAACATATAAAATCGTTGTACGGGAAAATCGAGAAGAAGCGCATTCCACGCCTGATCAATATCGGTATCGCTTAACTGCACACGAGAAAGCGATCGCAGCGCATTACGAAACTCTACATCAGTTATTAGTCCTTTCTCAAACTGTTGTGATATGGTATTTTGTAGATATTGGCTGAATATGTTTTCAAAATTCGGAATACCGAGGCGATGAAAGGCCTGAATGGTATTTTGATAGTTAATATTCAATAAGACACCGCCTAGATCAAAGATTATATTTTGGATATTTTGTTTCAAAGCTTCCTTGTGCGTAAAATTATTCTATTTTTGCCCCGCTGAAAAATTGCAGGGCCTATAGCTCAGTTGGTTAGAGCACCTGACTCATAATCAGGGGGTCCCAGGTTCAAGCCCTGGTGGGCCCACTCGTAATTATAAATATCATGAAAAAAACGTTCCTGTTATTAATTCTAATTGTGAGTGTTTCAGTTGTTTATGGACAGCAAATTCAAAACAATGGTTTTGAAGAATGGACGAGCGACTCTCTTCCTAACCCGGTGGGGTATGCAACCTTTAATCAATTGTTAGATGAGCCCTTTGTTACTCAGTCAACAGACGCTCACAGTGGAAGCTATTCAGTAAAACTACAGACGAGAGATGTAAATATCGGACGAGTATCGGCACTAATGTTTAGTAGTAATGATCCCTCAGCGTTTTCTTTTGGTGTACCATACAACGTGAGGCCAATCAAAGTTACCGGATGGGCAAAGTACAACGTACCGGGAATAGATACCTCTACATTTGCAATAACATTGATGCACTATAATGAAGCGGCGCTACAATCTGAAGAGGTGGGATCCGTTCAACTTTATTTTACCGGAGTACAAAATTCATGGAATGCCTTCACAGCAGACTTTGAATACAGTTTGACAGACATCCCGGACACGATTATTGTGTTTGCTTCAACATCTATTACAGACTCCGCAAATCAACAACTATCTGCACTTTGGTTAGATGATATTATGATAGAAGGAGGAACAGGAGTAATGGTATCAAATCCGATTGTGTTAGGCGGATTATTTACTTACCCCAATCCGGCTAGTGGGACTATTAGTCTTTATACCCCTGACTTCAATTATGGAGACTATATCGAGGTCCGAGATTTGGCTGGGCGTGTATTGACGTCAAAGAATATTATTAGCAATAATACAGTAATGAATCTTAATATGCCTGGAATGTATATTGTTGAAGTGAAGAGTATAAATGGAGTTACGCTGAGAAGAAATAAAATTATTAATCAATAAACAAGAGCGTTGTAAGCCCTCGCCGACTTAAATAAGTAAAGCTCATACAGCTCATAAAGAATCTCGCTGTTATACTCATGATTAAAAGGGCTCGGGAGGTTGTTCTATCAGATTTAATACAGTACAATAAGCGTGTTCTATATACATTTGCTACTCTTAAAGATGATAGCATTTCTTTCTGATTAGAACAGAACATGCACAAAGGTCTAATAAAAGAGAGGAAAAGGTATGTTTGAATTTCATAAGGACAAAGAGCGATACTTTAAGCAACAAACAGATAATGCAAAAGAATATGTTTTGCCCTTTATCGAATCAGTAAAGCCCCTAAAGAAAGACATGCGAGTGTTGGAAGTGGGGTGTGCAGAGGCCGGAGTATTAAAGGCTTTTCTGGACAAAGGACTCACCGGCGTGGGAGTGGAGTTGATAGATTATCGTGCAACCCTGGCGAAAGAATTTTTGAAAGACGAGATTGAAAAAGGACGAGCACGAATCATCTCAAAGAATATTTATGATGATTCTTTTAAGGACGAGTTTGTTCAGGGCTTCGATCTTATTGTGTTAAAAGATGTTATTGAGCATATTCATAATCAACAACGGGCTATCATAAGGCTGAAAGAATTTCTAAAACCAGACGGAGCGATTTTTTTCGGATTCCCGCCTTGGCAAATGCCTTTTGGGGGACATCAGCAGATATGTAAAAGCAAGTGGTTATCCAAACTTCCGTACTACCACTTATTGCCCGCCTCATTATACAAATGGATACTCCAGATGGGCGGCGAGTCTAAGTTAAACATTGATGAATTGTTGGAAGTAAAAGAAACGGGGATTAGCATCGAGCGCTTTGAAAGGTGCGTGCGTGATGCCGGCTTGATTGTCAAAAAAAGAACCTATTATTTAATTAATCCTATCTACAAATATAAGTTTGGCTTGAAGGCGAAAAAGCAGAATGCTTTTGTGGCAAGCATTCCGGTGGTCAGAAACTATTTTACCACCTGCATGTATTATGTAGTGGGTCGTTAAACTCTTTTTGCTGCTTCATACATTCGTTCAATGATATGTACTACGCGCATGCCATCTTCAGCACTGGTCATAACCTCACTTTTCCCGTTCAGAGTATCAACAACATTTTGAATAACCTTATCATGATTGGACATAGAGCCCTGATAGTACCCGTAATCATTTGCCGGGCCTTCTTGTGGGAGGTTTGTAATATCGAACCCTTCTGTGCGCTGATACTCTAACTTATTCAAATATTGTCCCCCTAGTTTGATAGTAGCATGTTCAGCAAACACGGTAATAGAACCTTCCATGTTTTTTTTATAACTGTTTGTAGTGTAATTAAAAGAACCAAGAGTTCCATCAAGAAAAGAAAAGGTAAAGACTCCGCTGTCTTCAAATGCAATTAACCCCCTGTGATTCGCATTGGTGATAATGCCATTGATGCCCTTAATATCTCCAAACAGATAATAAAAGATATCAATGAAGTGGCTGAATTGTGTATATAGCGTTCCTCCGTCCATCTCTTTAGTCCCCTTCCAGTTAGAGCGAGAATAGTATTCCGGGCCTCTATTCCAAAAGCAATTAACTACAACCATAAAAACCCTTCCCAGTTTTCCGGCATCAACAAGTTCTTTTAAGGCTTGAACAGGGGCATTATATCGATTTTGTTTTACAACAAAAATCTTTTTCCCCTTTTTTTCGGCAAGATCAATTAAGTATTGTGCTTCCGATGATTTTAGGGTGATAGGCTTTTCAATTACAACGTGTTTGCTTGCCTCTAATACGGCTTTAGCAGAGGGGAAGTGATCTCCATTGGGAGAGCAAACACACACAACATCTATACCGAGAGTTTGCAGGAGATCATTAAGAGTATCATTAAGAGGAACGCTTGAGAAAGACTTTTTAAACTCATGGTACTTGGCGGTGTCAATATCATAAACGCCCAACAAGTCAGCATTCGGATTTTCTAAAATGTGTTTTGCATGCCTTGTTCCTATGTATCCACACCCGATAATTCCGAAGCCTATTTTCAATACTTATATATTTAGGTTAATGAATAATTAAAACCACGAAGGGTTATTCGTGGCAATTCCGGTTTGTTTAAGTATAACTGCCATAATAATGATTAGGGCAAGTACTCCAATTAATATAAAAGTAGAAGTTCGATAGGCCTTAATCAGATATTTATCACGTAATGTTTTGTAGAGATTGTTTAATGAATTTTCAACACGAATAAATCCGGTAGGATTCTTTACTATATAATCAAATGCTCCATACTTCATTGTGTCCACCGCAACTTCAATTTTGTCCTGACCGGATAACATTAATACATAGCAATCCGGGTTTGTATTTTTGATTCGTTTCAAGATGTCAATACCATTCAATGCGTTGTTGTTATTGCGATCGAGGTAGTAGTCAAGAATAAGAAACTCAGGTTTAAGGTGCAAGTTGCGAAGGGCATCCTCCCCGTTTGTAAAAGCTAAAACCTCGACATTGAACTTCTCAAGCAGATAAGCCTTGAGCATATCATTATGCGTAGGATCATCGTCTATTATAAATATCTTTTTAGTTTTAGCCATACATAATAGTTCTTGCGTACGGGCAAATATATAGATTTAAGAATTACATCTGTTCTATATGCTGCTTCAATTCTGCCAAAGCACGAAGAGACACTTCTTTAATCTGTGCAACCATCGTAGGAATCTCGTCCAGGTTGGTTTCTGAGGCAGCTGAATCCTCTAATCGTTGTATCGTGCCGGTGATGGCTTTTATGCCCATATAATTGATTTGTGGCTTATAGGTATGTGCAGCCTTTTTCATCAACTTCCAATCATTAGCAGAAAGAGCTTTTTCTAAATCGGCAATACTTGGCTCAGCCGAGGTGATAAACGAAGAGATAAATACCTTCATCATTGACTCGCTGCCACCGGAAATTGTTTTTAGCATAGAAAGATCTACAATACTATCTTGATTCATAGCGGATGGTTTTAGGTACTGAAAAGTAATTAAAATAAATGAATTGAATTATACCTCTCCAAGAAAGCAAAAATTTATTTTTCTATTGCTATTCCTACTTTTGCCAACAACTTAATAAAATGAAAAGCACACCATTAACAGAAATACACAGAGCTCTTGGTGCCAAGATGGCCCCCTTTGCGGGTTTCAATATGCCTATATCCTACTCGGGAATCAATGAAGAACATCATGCGGTACGAAATTCTGTTGGAATATTTGATGTTTCCCATATGGGGGAATTTATTCTCAAAGGAGAGAAGGCACTTGATCTGATACAAAGAGTAACATCAAATGATGCTTCAAAACTAACAACCGGAAAGGTGCAGTATTCCTGTTTCCCAAACGAACAGGGAGGCATCATTGATGACTTGCTGGTCTATCGCCTTGATACTAATGAGTGGATGTTGGTGGTTAATGCTTCTAATATCGAGAAAGACTGGAACCAGCTATTGAAATACAATACAGAAAATGTTGAAATGCATAATATCAGCAACCGCACGGCACTGCTTGCAGTTCAGGGACCCAGAGCTATTGATGTTTTACAGCCCTTAACGGCAATACCCCTCTCGGAAATTCCATACTATAGTTTTGTTAAGGGAGAGTTCGCAGGAATTAGTCGTGTGCTCATATCAAATACAGGTTATACCGGCGCTGGTGGTTTTGAAGTTTACTTTGAAAATAAGGATGCGGTATTAATTTGGAATAAGATTATGGAAGTTGGTGAGCCGTATAACATTAAACCTGCGGGTCTTGGCGCACGAGATACCTTACGACTTGAAATGGGATTTTGTTTATATGGTAACGACATTGATGATACCACATCCCCTATTGAGGCGGGACTCGGATGGATTACTAAATTCACCAAAGACTTTATCTCAAAAGGTATCTTTGAGAAACAAAGGAATGAGGGCGTTGTAAAAAAATTAATCGGCTTTGAAATGATCGACAGAGGCATACCCAGGCACGGATATGAAATTGTTGATGCCACCGGAAATAAAATTGGAATAGTTACATCGGGAACTCAATCGCCTACTTTACAAAAAGCAATAGGGTTGGGGTATGTAAATACCGCACTTTCAAAAGAAGGGAATAAAATCTTTATTCGTGTTCGAGATAAAGACTTAAAGGCAATAATAGTAAAGACCCCTTTTATTAATAAGTAGTAAAAAGAAAAGCCATA
>JBDHXV010000039.1:0-25466 GCA_039810885.1 Chitinophagales bacterium
TTCCCTCCAACCTCAATAGCTTGTTGAATTGCAGCAGTATCTCCCGCACTAAAATCAAGTGTAACGGCAATGCGACGCTTTGGCTGACTCTGCATTATCGTAACTTCTCGTAAGTCAACTGATGATGAAGCCTTATTGTGTTTAATGGGTGTAATAGTGATGAAAATTAATACATACAGTAAGAAGGCTAAAAGTGGAAAGATTAGAAGATACACCAACGAGGGCGGCAACAAGTCTCCGAAAAGAATTTCACGAACGACATCTTGAACCAGTGTTATATTCAATGCGATAATGATAAGCGCACATATCCACGAAACGACAGTAAGCGTGGGCGATACGACAAAGTCGTTCATCATTTCCTTGTTGCTTACAAATCGTATTAAAGGAATAACGGCAAAGGCTAATTGCAAGCTAAGCAGTACTTGACTGAAGATGAGCATTTTTCCGGTTTCATTTTCACCGAATAAATATATGACTATAGCGGCCGGAGCGGCTGCAAGAAAGCGAGTGATGAGACGACGTAGCCATGGAGCAATACGAAGTGAGATGTATCCCTCCATTACGATTTGTCCTGCGAGGGTTCCGGTTATCGTTGAGCTTTGGCCTGCAGCAATTAAAGCAATACCAAATAGAGTGGGCGCTAAAGAAGTGCCAAGAAGAGGTTCTAACATCTTGTGTGCATCTTCAATAGAGACAATATTGAAATACCCATTTTTAAAAAATACCGTTGCTGCAAGGATAAGAATGGAAGCATTGACGAAGAAGGCTAAATTGAGTGCAATGGCAGTATCAATGAAATTATATTTTAGGGCGCGTTTAATACCTTGCGGATCCAGAGAGAACTTTCTTGTTTGGACCAAAGCAGAATGTAAATACAAATTGTGAGGCATTACAGTAGCTCCTATAATTCCGATAGCTATGTACAAGGCGTTTTCATCTCGAAGATATGGTTTGAATCCATTCATAATATCGAGCATATCGGGTTTTGAAAATAGTAATTCCACAAAAAATGAAAGACCGATAGTGAACACCAGGGAAATAATGAATGCTTCCATCTTGCGGATTCCGAAACTGAGTATAAATAAAATGAGAATACTGTCAAACACGGCAATGAGTACACCATAGAGTATGGGAATATGAAACAGGAGATTTAAGCCAATGGCAAGACCGAGAACTTCTGCCAAATCTGTTGCCGCAATTGCAATTTCCGATAAGCCATACAAGACATAGTTGATGTGCTTAGGAAAACACCGGCGGCTTGCCTGCGCTAAATCGTGTCTATATACAATACCTAATCGGACACAGTGATTCTGTAACAGTAACGCTATAAGATTAGACATGAGAAGTACCCAAATCAACTCGTATCCAAATGCACTGCCGGCAGCAATGTCAGTAGCCCAGTTTCCCGGGTCCATATACCCTACGCTGATAAGATATGCGGGCCCTATAAATGCCAGTAAGCGTCTAGCTTGGCTTTGTTTAGCAGTAGTGTCAACCGAGGAGTTTACATGGTCTAGCGATTTTAGATCAGACATAATCGAGAGGAGAGCAAATATAGCTACTTGGGTGTCCCATTAATAAATCATCAGATTACAGCCGCGTATCTCAGAGCTATCTACTCGTCCGTTAACCGTGAATGTTCCATCATCATTAACGTAACCAAGATCATCTGTTGCTAAAAATGCGCAGGAATATTGATTGGCTAAGTCTATGACATTTAGAGCACCTTGTTTGTTACGTGTGTGAATTTCCATCGGGTCATACACGTCACGTACAAGAATTCTTAACCAGGGCGGTGTAGAAAAGAGGCCATCGTGTGACGAATACGCTTGCGAGAGTAACTCTGTCATTCCGTATTCGCTGTGAACATGTTGGATCCCGAATTTTGATTTTAAGATTTGATGCATTTCTTCTCTTAAAAGCTCTTTACGACGCCCTTTCATACCACCGGTTTCCATTACAATGGTATGATGTAATGAGCCGCCATTCCATTGCTCTGCCATATCCACTAAGGCAAAGCTGACACCAATGAGCAGCGTCTTTTGATTTGCTTTTTCATTTTGTTGCAGGATCTCTTGTATTTTATTGTACTGATTCAAAAAAAAGCCGCTTAGCGGATGCTGGCTTCGTTCAATCAGGTTTTGCATCATATAGATCAGTGAAGAACCTTTGCGCTCGAGGTATGATGGTAAAAGGGCAATTATGCAATAATCTTCAGGCTTACCATAAAATAAGTTGAAGGCACGCGAGAAGGCTTGTTCATAAACAGATAAGTCAGCGATAAAGTGTTTACTGAGGGTACCGCTTGTACCGCTAGAAGTAAAAGTAACTTCGGCATTGTTGCTTGCTGCTATAACTTTTTGTGTTTTGAAAAATTGTATGGGTAAATAAGGGATAGATTCCGGTGAATGAACTTGGTTTAGTTTTATATTCTGAATATTCACATATTCACGATAAACGGCTACATGCTCATATTGCCAATGGAATAATTCCAAGGCGTAATCATTAAAATTCTGTTCTGTAACTCGAGAAAGATCAAACATCGGCTGTGAAATTACACAGCTATGCAGCTTAAAAGGAATAGGTCACGAATACACGACGAACCGGACTTGGATTAACGTCAAATGCGTTAGATACACTAGTATAGGCTCCCGGCTCTGGACGCACGGTTTCAATAGACGAGTTTCGGTGAATATAGGTCGCATCGAAACTAACCTCGAAACCCATATTGAACTTTTCTAACAAAGTGTACTGTAAACCAATGAATGGGCTAATACCAGCAGTTGTGTAAACAGACCTATCCAAGTGTTTATATACGCTGGGTAAGTGCTCGGCAAATCCGTAATATACATACTGAGCTGCAAAAAGGTCTATGCCGCTATTTACATATAAGTGATCACTAACTTGCCAGCGACGTTCTAATCCGAGCGATAGTTTATTCCCTGAGTAATTACCGGCAATGTTCATTGAGTCGGCAAATTCATAATACTGAGTCCCTGCATGATTAATAGAAAACCGCTCATTTTCAAAAACGACACGCGCAATGAATTTCTCATTTATGGAACGTTTGAACATTAAGCCACGATTTTGAACAGTATGAAATCCGTTTAGGAATTTTTCGGGCATGATGTTGATGAAATGGTAACCTAATCCGCTAAAGCCTAATTCATAAGCTGACACACGGTATTGTTTAAAGAGTTCTGTACTATTATCATTTTGCTGCGCGAAAGAAGATGTAACCGAGGAAGTTATTAGAAGCGCTAAAAACAGGGTAATAAGTAGATGTTTCATTTTGGCGGCGCAAAGATAATAAGTGTGTCCACAATAAATAGTTTAAACTCAATTATTTATCCACATATCAAATTGTTGACTTCATTCTAAGAATTTTTAAAATTCTTGTGTACTTGTATTTGAAGTTTATTACTTAGAGCAAACCTTACTTTTGCAGTCATGTTTCCAACTATTTCACATTTGATAGAATATTTTACGGGTGTATTTATCGCCATGCCTATTCAGACATTCGGTTTTATGATGGCCGTTTCGTTTTTTGCTGCAGCATACACCCTACAACTCGAGTTAAAGCGTAAAGAGCAAATCGGGCTTATAAAAGAAATTACACGTAAGGAAGTGCACGGTAACCCTGCTACAACGAGCGAGCTGATTTGGGGTTTTATCGGAGGGTTTATTTTGGGCTTTAAGTTGATAGAAGTAATATTTCATTATCAAGAGTTTTCAAACAACCCGCAGGAGTTTATTCTATCTTCAAGAGGAAACTGGCCTGCCGGCATTATAGTAGGAGTAGCATTGGCTGCTTACCGCTATTATGAGAAGAAGAAATCTCAACTTGCCACACCAAAAGAGGCAATTGTCAAAATAATGCCGCATCAGATGATTGGAGATATTACAATCACCGCTGCAATTAGTGGTTTAATTGGAGCAAAACTATTTGACAGTTTCGAAAACTGGAGTGATTTTGTACGCGACCCAATCAGTTCCCTTTTTTCATTTAGTGGTTTAACCTTTTACGGTGGCTTTATATTCGGTGCAATTGCTGTTTTATATTATGCCTCAAAACTTGGAATCAAGTATTACCACATGATTGATGCTGCAGCACCAGGATTAATGCTTGCTTATGCTATAGGGCGCAGTGGGTGTCAATTGAGCGGCGATGGCGACTGGGGCATTGTAAACACATCAAGCAAGCCGAGCTGGATGTCGTTTCTGCCGGACTGGATGTGGTCTTTTAAATTTCCACACAATGTAATCGGTGAGGGTGTGCCGATTCCTGGCTGTGAAGGACGTTTTTGTTATGAGTTAGCAGAAGGCGTATATCCAACAGCTTTTTATGAGATTATTATGGCCACGTTTATTTTTATTCTTCTTTGGAGCTTGCGAAAACGCATTGCAGCACCAGGTGTTTTGTTCTCAATATATCTCGTATTAAATGGTGTCGAACGATTCAGCATTGAAATGATACGTGTAAATCCACACTACCACATCATGGGTTTTAACATTTCTCAGGCACAGTTAATTGCCTTATTATTAATGATATTCGGAATTGCAGGTTTGTGGTTTTTTACTCTGCGATATCAGAAAGTAAAGAGGGAGTTAAGCGACAAACAAAATGCTTAATGATCATCTTCAAGTCTAAATAGGCTATAACACCCCCATTTAATTTCAGTGAATATAATGAAATAAATAGGGAAGCCTAATTTACGGTTGTTGTGTAAATTCAAAAAGCCGCACTTTTTTTAATAAATGCGGCTTTTTGCTATTTTGTGAAATACAATATTTTACCGTTCAACCATTATTCTGCGGGTAATCACTTTGTTGCCTATGTTCATTTGAATAAAATACATGCCTTTTGGCAAAGAAGTTAAATCCACGCTGCCATTGTCTGTGTTTTCATAATGGTAAGATTTTAATTTCTGACCAAGCGCATTCATCACATCTACATCAATGACCACAAAATGTCGATTCCAGTTAATCTGTGCTACTCCTGTCGTTGGATTGGGGAATACAGCTATGCCATCTTCTCCAATTAACTCGTTAATTGAAGATGGAGCCGTTATGATGACCGCTTTTGAAGAAGAACAACCTTTAGAATCAGTAACTGTACAAGTATAAGTTCCGATTGGAAGGTTAGATAGGTTTTGTGTTGTGGCCCCATTACTCCAAGTAAAAGTAAAGGGCGCTGTTCCTGAATTTACTTGTGTATTTACAGAACCATCCGATGCGCTTGAAGAAGAGGCCGGGTTAGCATTTAATGTTAAGGTTGGTTTTGGAAAAATGGTAATGGTAACCATATTAGAATCTGCACCTATATTGTTTGAGGCTAATAATTTTAGTGTGTAGGTGCCTGCTATATTAAATGTATAACTATAAGCAGTGTTGGTTGAATTGTTGTTCGCAGGCCCGGTGAGTTTCCAAGTAAGGGAAGAGTAATTCGTACTACTTTGTGTAAAGTTTAGCGTTGAGCCTTGACATGCCTGAGTTATGGGGGCATTCAACACGGCCGTAGGCGATTGAGTATAGATACAAAAATTCATAGTGGCAGAAGTAGTAAACTGAGGAGCCTGAGCTAGTAGAGCTCCTGTTTCACCAAAAACTTTTAGGTAACCATTACCTTGCGTGCAACAGATGCCATCGCCATATCCGTCATAGATAATTAGTGTATAACAGCCGTTATTTACACAGACCTCTTTAGTAAAAACGGTGTTTGCCGCACCAAAAGCATTTTGGTATAAAATAGTATCTCCTGAAGAGTTTTTCAATAAATAAGAAGTTTCGCCCGGATAATTGTCCGTCTTGAGTTCTATGGTGATTTTACTTCCATCAATAACTTGAAAATTAGTCGTCTTGCTATTATTAGACATATTTTGATCCGCACTGCCATTAATGTTTGTTATGGTACAATTAAACTGATAATTACCTGCGTTTTCTGTAAAAGCCGGTAAGACAACTATTGCCTGCTGATACGTAGCAAGGGATCCCGTCCAATTATAGATTACCGGCGAACCACCACTGATATTATAACTTATAGTAGCACTGGTTATCGTATTCTGCCCTTCATTTTTAAATAAAATTTCCGGCTTAATGGAATCGTCAGAGCAGAAATATTGTGTTGGCGCATTAACCTTAAATAAGTTAACATCTAAAGTATTGGTTGGCATAGCCGTGTAATACCCATTAATCGAGTTTAAACCGGTATTGGATGGGTCTAACCAATCGCGTAATCTATTTGTTGACTGACCACCGCCAGTCCAAGAAGAAAAGAATTTTCCGTACAAATCGGACTGGTCAGAAGATGTACAACCTGAGTTTCCACCGTGAAGTTGACCTACTACATGGTGATTCTGATCAAAGATGGCCGAGCCGGATGAGCCGGGTTCTGTTACAGCAGTGCTCCAATGAACGAGCCAATGTGCATTATCATTTTGTGACCAACTGTCTGTAGTCAAAGGAGTGGTATAGAATGAAATTTTTTTGATATCGCCATCGGGGTGATGTATGCCTACCCCTGACGTAGCAGCATTATTTTGCCGATCCCATCCGGCATAAAATACATTATAAGTCTCGGGCGGCTGTGAGTTTAACTGTAACAGGCAAAAATCAGAAGGAGAGTAGCGCGCTTTCAGTGTAGAACCACTAACGGTTTGGTTGGTAGGTCCATTTTGATTTGGAGTGCAAGTAGGGCTTTCCCAATTAAAGCGAAATACCCAACTGGAAACATTGGCACTATAACAGTGATTTGCAGTAAGGAAATAAGGGGTGGCATCCAATGAAGTGTTCCCTAATAGCGTGCCCGTACACGCGGCATTCCCATTTACGATAATCATAGCCACGGCGCGTTTATCATCTTGCCATGGCTGGCCTTGAGGACAATTTATATTAACATTGCAAGAACCCGATGTACCAAAGCCTTTAGCAATGCTGAACATATCCTTGTATCCATAAGTAACTGTAGTAATTCTTGGCATTAAGTTTCCGGTATTATAGAAAGGAACGTACAGCTCAACAATGATATCGCCACCGCGAACCAAATCTGTACCTAATGTCTTGTCACTATTGTTGTCTCTTGAAGTATAAGGGCCAATAACATAAGACTTGTCGGCACTGTAAGCATACAATACCGTACCCGGCATAACCTGATAATCTTCGAGAATCATATTAATGCTAAATGCTTCAGGGCATTTTATTCCTACGCGCCAAAGGATGGAGCCATCCTTCATAATTTCTTTAACGCCACTGTTATAGGCGCTTAGATTAGTGCTGTATTTATAACCAAAACGATAGGGTACGTCTTTGTTTACATTTGCATCATCTTCTGAAAGTAGCTCATTGATGTTAGGCACAGGAAATGTTCTGGTAGGTATATCATGTGCAAACCCTACTTTATCAAAGCTATAAGGTTGAACTTGGGCTGCCGATATTTTAAACAGAAATAGACATGTAATTGCGATGGATGTGATTTTTCTAATCATTGTGCTGTGGTAAAACTTTAGATGTTTTTTCAAAGGTTTAAAATTAACTTTTTTTGAAAAAAACAATATAACTGCCTTTTGAAAAGGGAAAGACATCGAATTCGCAAAAAAACAAAAGATTAAAAAGATATTTTCGCCAAACTAATTATGGTGATTGCCCTTAGCAAAAAATTATTGAAGCTGAAAGTAGTTCGATATTTCTTTACTGCTATTACAGCAACATTGGTAGATGTTTTTGTTTATTTTATCGCTTATAATTTTCTTCTTCGAAAACAGGATTTACCCCTAGGCTTTATTACAATTACGGCGCCTACTGTTTCCTTAGGAATTTCTTTTTGCTTTGGATTGACAACCAATTTCACATTAACCAAGTTGTTCGTATTTAAAGAAAGTGACTTGCGCACACGCCATCAATTTGTAAGATATGTGCTTGTGGCGTTATTAATGTTATTGCTGAATTATATTTTAATGAGTGTATTAATACGCCAGTTTGAATGGTATCCTACAATTTCTAGAGCCGTTGCAGCAATTAGTATTGGGGTGCTTAGTTTTACGCTGCATAAGTTTTATTCTTTTCGTGTTAGCAATGATGAAAAGGTGAAAGAAGATTAATGCATGCGATCACCTCGCAGAGCCAAGCTACGCATAATATCTGATTCAATTTTCAGCCATTCTTCCCAACGCTTTTTCACCTTATCATTATTTATATACAAACGGGCTAACTCCATAAACAGGGTGTAATGCCCCGCCTCCGATTCCATAAATACACGGTAAAATCTTCTCAGATGGTCGTCTTCCAGTCCCTCACTAAGCAACCTAAACCGCTCACAACTTCTTGCTTCTATCAATGCACAAATCAATAACTTATCCAATAGCCGATCTTCTTGGCTGCCTCCTTTATATTGATGTTTAAGCAAGTTGTTTACATACTCGTCTTTTCGTTGCTTTCCTAATTTCAACTTTCTTTTCTTCAGTTCTTTCAGTACACTTCTGAAGTGACTCCATTCCTCGGTAACAATAGGAGAAAGTTCCTCTACTAACTTTTCTAAATAAGGGTATGTTTGAATCAAAGAAATGCAGGATGATGCTGCTTTTTGCTCACAATATGCATGATCAGTAAGTATTTCTTCAATACTTTTTTCTGCAAGGTTTACCCAACGAGGATCGGTGGCTAATTTCAGGTGTAACATTATTTAGTAAAAATAGTAAGGAACACAATGTCTAATATAGCAAACTTCTTATCAGATTATTTCGTAAGTATTAATTGAAATTTAATGACCAAAGCTTGGATTAACATAGATTTGACCCACACTTGAAACCCTTATGCATTATTTCTATAGAAGTTTATTCATTTTTTTTTATCTAAATTGCTTGTCTTTTGCGAACCTTATTGCACAGCCTTGCGGCCCTACCACCATTACGGCAGTCCCCTCATCCGGTGTTATATGCAACGGGCAATCCCTTACCTTAACTGCGAATAATAATAATGCTACTGGATTTACTTGGAATCCGGCATCTTCGTTAAGTGCCTCAACGGGAACAACAGTTACAGCAAGCCCAACGGTGAGTACAACATACACGATTAATGCGGGTGGGTGTGGTCCTTCCAGTAATACAACTTATGCCATTACGGTATTATCGACTCCAAGTGCAGGATTTAATTTCTCTCCCAACAGTACGCCGTGTTCGTCAACACCAATAAATTTTACGAACACAAGTACCGGAGGCACAGGGTTAACGTATAGCTGGAATTTTGATGATGCGCCATCGGGTGTACAAAATACATCAACACAACAAAACCCGTCACATTTATTTTCAGCCTTTGGTACGGGGAACTCCAATTACAACGTAACACTCACAATTACTTCAGCAAATGGTTGTACGGCAAGCACGAGTCATACTGTTAGTGTTCAAAATTCTCCGAGTGCCGTATTAATAGATCCAAGTGGTAATGATTTTTCAAATTGTGATGGCTCCAATGGATTTACCGTAACGGTAAACAATGGCTCAACCACACAGGCATCAAATACAAATTATGTCATCAATTGGGGAGATGCTTCACCAAATTATGTGGGAAGTACATTACCGGATGGTACATCGCACACATACTCTGGTTTCGGATATAACACGCTTACACTTACCGTAACCGGAAGTAATGGTTGTGTATCCACGCAGACATATAATGTTTATAACGGATCAAACCCATCAGTAGGTTTAGCAAATCCGGGCGGCACCGTTGGCTTGTGTGCACCTTCAACCTTAGTTATTCCCATAAACAATACTTCTGCAAACCCGCCGGGCACTACCTATACAATTTCATATAATGATGGCTCCCCGAATGAAGTATATATCCATCCGCCTCCCGCTAACATTACACACACGTTTACTACTTCTTCATGCGGTGTTACCTCATTAGGCGGTTTTACTAATTCGTTTCACGTGCGTATTGTAGCTTCTAATCCTTGTGGTACATCGGCTGCTACTATTGAACCCATACGCGTTGGGTTGCCGCCGATTGTTAATTTCTCCGGACCTGCCGTATCATGTATTAATCAAACAGCCTCATTTAATAGCACTTCTACGGCTAACTTCGTGAATGCTGCAGGAAATTGCGTTACAACAGCTAACCACTTTTGGAGTATTTCGCCTGTAACAGGCTGGACTGTGGCTTCAGGGAGTCAAGGAACTATTTCAACAAACACACCGGGGACTTCTAGTATCGGATTTAATTTTAATACCGCCGGCACCTATACTGTAAAGTTGATTGTGAAAAATCAATGCGGTGTTGATTCGATGACACAAAATATCTGTATTACCATTCCTCCCACACCGAATTTTACCATTAACACACCAGGGTGCGCTCCGGCTGTTATTAATACAACCAATACTTCCGTTGCAACTGCTTGTTCTCCGTTAACCTATTTATGGAACATTTCTCCAAGTACGGGTTGGACTTATGCATCAGGCACTTCAACTTCCACATCGCCTTCATTTAATTTCAATACAGCAGGTACTTACACCATAACGCTTAATGTGACCAATGTATGTGGCACATTTCCGATTTCTCAAACCATTACTATAAAAACCCCACCAACCGCAACTATTGGCACACTTAGCAACAGTTGTGGCTCGGTTACGATAAGTCCAACCGCAACAATAGGAAACGGAGGAGGAACAATTAGTAATATCGCTTGGACCTTTGCAGGAGGGACACCGGCATCAAGCAATTCAGCTACTCCAGGGCCTGTTACCTTTAACACACCGGGGGCTCATGCCATTACCTTATCCGTTACAAATGAATGTGGTACCACGACTGTGAATGGTAGTGTAACTGTATATCCTGTACCAACAATAAGTACCATACCGAGTAACACAATTTGTAGTGGGCAAACACTTACTCTTACCTCATCACCTTTAGGAGGCACTCCGAACTATTCTTTTGTGTGGAGCCCTTCATCGGGACTTAGTAATCCCTATTCTCAAAGTCCGATAGCTACACCCAACACTACGCAGACATATACTGTCAACCTTACAGATTTGAATGGTTGTACTGCAACTACCTCTGTTATTATCACGGTGAACCCTTCGCCTTCTCTTGTAATAAATGGAAATCAAAATATTTGTATCGGTCAAAGCACAACGTTAACGGCAAGCGGAGGCACAACCTATACTTGGAGCCCATCTGCCTCCTTGAACACATCAACCGGAGCGACGGTAACTGCGTCGCCTACTGTTACTTCTACTTATACCGTAACAGCAAACAGTGGAGCCGGATGCCCTGCTACAGGTACTTATATTGTTACGGTTAACCCATTACCTATTGTGAATGCAGGACCCGATGTTGTAGTCTGTAATCAGCCTATACCTTATACTTTGACCGGATACACGCCTGTAGGAGGAACGTGGAGTGGTTCATCAAATGTCACGCCGTCAGGTGTTTTTACGCCATCAGCTACAGGCACTTTTAATTTAACTTATACTTACACAAACCCAAGCACAGGATGTACAAATGCAGATGCAATCATCGTTACCGTTATCAACCCGACTGCCGCAAATGCAGGGACAGGTTTTAGTATTTGCAACAATGCTGCACCAGTGAATTTAACTGCTTTAAATCCAACTCCTACAGGCGGAAGTTGGAGCGGAAGCGGAATAAGCGGTACTACCTTTAACCCGGCCTCCTTAACAGCAGGTAATTACACACTGACCTATTCTGTGGGTAGTGGAACTTGCTTATCTGTAGATACCATTATTGTGCACGTGCTTCCTGTGCCAACAGTAACTGCAGCAAGTATCAATATTTGTGCAGGTAATAGCGGTACACTAACTGCAAATGGAGCAAGCACTTATGCTTGGGCGCCATCTCTCGGCTTAAACCAAACAACCGGTAATACTGTAACAGCCAGTCCTATAATTACAACGACATACACAGCAATAGGAACCAATAATTCCGGTTGTACAAGCTCCACGACCAGTGTTGTAACGGTTAATCCATTGCCTATCGTAAATGCAGGTCCCGATGTTGCAGTCTGCAATCAGCCTATTCCTTATACTTTGACCGGATATACACCCTTAGGGGGAACGTGGAGTGGTTCGTCAAATGTTACGCCGTCAGGCGTCTTTACGCCCTCAGCTACCGGCACTTTTAATTTGACTTACACTTATACTAATCCTAGTACAGGATGTACAAATGCCGATGCAATCATTGTTACCGTTATCAACCCGACTGCCGCAAACGCAGGAACAGGTTTTAGTATTTGTAATCAAGCAACTCCGGTAAATTTAAACACTTTGACCCCGACACCGCTCGGTGGAAACTGGTCGGGTAGTGGTGTTGCATCGAACACATTTACGACCTCATCCGTAACTCCGGGTAATTACATTTTGACCTATACCGTTGGCACCGGAACTTGTCAAACATCAGACACGATTCATGTTACTGTAAACCCTAACCCAACTCTGCAAGTTACACCTGCATCCTATTGTGTTGGTGGTTCAGGCATTATTACTGTAACCGGAGCAAATACGTATATGTGGTCGCCTGCTTCAGGCCTTAGCGCTACAACAGGTTCAAGTGTTACTTCTAACGTTCAAACGAATACGAATTTTACGATTACGGCTACCAATATTTATAATTGCACTACAACGACTGTAACTCAGGTCGTTGTACATCCTTTACCTAATCTGAGTTTTAACCAAAATCCGGTCTCACTTTGTTTAAACTCTTCTACTAATATAACAGCAAGCGGAGCTTCGCAATACCTATGGTCACCTGCATCGGGGTTAAATACTACAACCGGAGCTACAGTTAATGTTTCTGCAACTGTTAATACGACTTATTCCGTTACGGGAACAACCGGCTTTGGTTGTACGGCAACGTCGCTGTTACCGGTATCTGTTAATCCGCCTACATCTGTAAGCGCAACAGATGGTGCTATATGCATTGGAGGATCAACCATATTGACTGCCATTAACGCAGTTACATACTCTTGGACACCTGCAAACGGGCTGTCATCGCAAACTGGTGCTACGGTTAATGCATCACCTACGATATCTACAACATATACTGTAGTAGGTTCTACAAGCAGTGGTTGTACCACGGCAGCAACAATTCCGATTACGGTAAATCCTCTTCCTACAGTATCCATAGCACCGACATCCTTAGTACAATGCGCTGGCACACCGATTACTCTCACAGCTAACGGTGCTGTAACGTACACATGGGTACCGAACACGGCTTTATCTTCCACAACCGGAAGCAATGTAACGGCAAATCCAAGCAGCCCCACAACTTATACGGTTACAGGTACTAACGCTTTTGGATGCACAGGCAGTGCAACATCCACAATAGCTATTTATCCTTTACCTTCAATTGATGCGGGAAATGATTTGACAGTCTGTAATACATCAATTGATATCATATTAAGTGGTTTTACTCCGCAAGGAGGAATATGGAGCGGTACTGGAATGATCAATGGCACAGGAGCAATATTTAGCCCTTCTCTTGCAGGGTTAGGTACACATACCGTTTATTATAGTATTATAAATGCCAATGGTTGTACCAATGTAGATTCAATTCATATCACGGTTACACCGGTAATCTATCCAAATGCAGGGTCGGGGGATACGGTGTGTTATTTTGATCCGATTTTTAATTTAACCGGTAACTCTCCTACCGGGGGGGTGTGGTTAGGGTTTGGCATTACAAATCAAACAACGGGGCAGTTTAACCCCACATTAGCGGGACCCGGATTGCATCCCGTGATATACAATATTGGTCAGGGGCAATGCACTACAGGAGATACAACCTATGTCTTTGTCCGTTCTGCACCCAATCTTAGCTCTAGTCCTAACCCGGCAAATATTTGTATTGGCAGCAATACTGTATTAAATGTTAATGGTGCTCAAACTTATTCATGGTCTCCGTCAAACACATTATCATCATCAACAGGTAGCACCGTCACAGCCTTTCCTACTGTGAATACAACATATACGATACTCGGTACAGATTCATACGGGTGTAATAATACACTTAGCGTTCCGGTGATTGTACATCAATTACCCTCGGTTAATGCAGGAGCAAATCAAACACTGTGCGCCTTTGATCCACCTTCTTACATTTTTAATTTTTCACCCTATGGAGGAGTTTGGTCCGGCACCGGGATTACAAATGGTTTTACCGGAGAGTTTAGTCCGCAAGTTTCGGGAACGGGCACATTCACTATTATCTACACTGTTACTGATATATATAACTGCACCAACCTGGACAGCATGACAATACATGTTTTAAGCCCTGTAGCTGCGAATGCAGGACTTGATCAAGCCGTGTGTGTCAATGCTCCGGCCTTTAATCTCAGCGGCTTTTCCCCGGCCGGAGGTACTTGGTCGGGTATGGGAATTACAAATCCTGCAACAGGAGCATTTAACCCGGCATTAGCTGGAGTAGGGGTGCACAAATTAATTTACAGCCCTCCAGCCTCACAGTGCATTTATAAAGATTCGATATTCATAACGGTAAACGATGTGCCTACGGTCAATGTCATTGCTTCTTCCAATGCGCTATGTGCAGGGCAAATGGCAAACCTTACTGCAGGTGGAGGTAATTCTTATATCTGGTCACCTTCAGCTTCTTTGAGTGCGAGTACAGGTGCTAATGTAATCGCAACACCGACAATTACAACAACCTATACGGTTACGACCATTGATGCTAATTCTTGCTCGTCATCTTCAACGATCGTCATAACAATGAATCCACTACCCAGTATAACTATTACCCCTTCTGCTGCAGCTATGTGTATAGGCCAAACTATTAACCTTACAGCAAGTGGAGCAGCATCATATACTTGGTCACCTTCTCTGAATCTGGATCAAACTACCGGTGCCGTAGTTACAACTTCCACAACCGCAACAACTACATATACCGTTACCGGCACTGCGGCTTCGGGTTGTGTAAGCACACAACAGGTCGTTGTAACAGTTAATCCACTTCCACATGTAATCTTAACTCAACAAGACCCATGGATATGCTCTGGTTCTAACACGCAGCTTATGGCAAGTGGTGCAAGTACATATATTTGGTCACCATTTAGTAGTTTAAATAGCTCTCAAGGTAGCACTGTAACTGCAAGCCCAACCATAAATACAACGTACACGGTAACCGGAACAGATGCGAACGGATGTCAGGATACAGAGACTATAAGTCTAATAGTACATCCACCACCTATAACCTTTAACGTGCAACCTCAGATATGTCAATGGGAAACGGTGAATATCATAGCAAATGGTGCCTCAACCTATACTTGGACGCCTGCATTTGGTTTAAACACAACCATTGGTGCATCGGTTATGGCTACTCCCACAGTCAGCTCAACTTACACCGTTATCGGCACAGACGTATTTGGCTGTACAGCATCAAACTCCGTGATTGTAACCGTGCATGTTCCGAGCATTACAGTTGCGCCACCGAGTGCAGAAATATGTTACGGACAATCACAAACTTTTATTGCATCGGGGGCCGTTCAGTATTTTTGGTCACCCTCACAAAATCTAAGTAATTCCAATTCAGCAACGGTGATTGCTTCGCCAACAACAAGCTTAACCTATACCTTAATTGGTACCGATGTTTATGGCTGTGCAGACACCTTGAATATACCCATAACGGTCCATCCGCAGCCAGAAGCAGACTTTACTTATTCGCCGCCTGCAGGGTGCGATTCCTTATTGGTTACGTTTACTAACTTGAGTTCAGACGCCAATGTTTTCCTTTGGACTTTCAGTGATGGTACAATAAGCCATTTATTAAATCCAACACATTGGTTTAGCGGACCCGGTAACTATAGTGTTACATTATATGTAGAAGGTGAAGGCGGTTGCAACGATACTAAAATAATTACCGATGCCATAACGGTATGGCCTCAACCGATTGCAGATTTTGCCTGGGTTCAAAGTAATTATCCGGTACTAAACGGCGAAATTCATTTTGATAACAATTCGCTCAATTCTAATAAGTACAATTGGGACTTTGGTGATAGTACAAACAGCAGTGCCATTAATCCCATACATCAATATGCGCAGTATGGGACATACTTTGTTACGCTTATTGCTTCAAATGATTATAATTGCATTGATACCATCGTGAAACCAATTCAGGTCAAATTTTTTAAGGGCCTTTATTTACCCAATGCGATGACCCCCGATTATGGTGACCCTGCCACAAGAATTTTTACACCTAAAGGGTTCAACATTAAGTCGTATAGGATTCAAATCTTTGATACTTGGGGTAATTTATTATGGGAAAGCACTAAACTAACCGATAAAGGAGAGCCGGCAGAAAGTTGGGATGGATACTATAAGGGTAAATTATTACAACAGGATGTCTATGTTTGGAAAGTGGAAGCTGTATTCCTTGACGATAGCGTGTGGGAAGGGCAACATTATCCAAGTGGCGAAGTGAAGCCTACAGGTACGGTCACCATTTTGCGTTAAATATCAGAATGGAGAGCCCGACTCTTTATGCATGTGATTATAGGTCATTTTATCCATAAAAGCCGGAAATAATTTATTTAAAAATACGGTCCATTTACCTTGCTGAGTAAGAATCAAGGTGCGCTTTCTTTTCTCAATGGCACGAACAATATGTATTGCAACTTCTTCAGAGCTCATCATCTCTTTTTCAGCACGTGGGCTTTCTCCTTGTGCTGAACCATCGCCTGCGAAGGCCGTTTTACGAATATTGGATGCGGTAAACCCCGGACAAGCAATAAGGACATGTAATTTATTTTTTATATTTTCAATTCGTAGTGCTTCCAAGAATCCTTGCATTGCAAATTTAGATGCACTGTAACCCGTTCGACCCGGTAAGCCCTTGTAACCTGCGATGGAAGAAACCCCGATGATACTGCCTTGTTGCTTTAAAATATATGGCAATGCATATTTGGTACAATAAACCGTTCCCCAAAAGTTAATACGCATCACATCCTCAATTACTTTTAAGTCACAATCATTCAGAATGGCGCGCATGCTCACTCCCGCATTATTAATAAGTATGTCAATATTGTTGTAATAGTTTATGCTTTCTTGAATCAAACGTTCACATTGCATTCGGTCGCTAACGTCTGTTTGAATGCACAGCACCTTCGTCCTATACTTTGATTCAATTTCAACTTTAAGTTGTTGCAGCAGATTAAGATTTCGAGCTGCTAAGCTTAAGTGGACGCCATGCTTTGCACATTCCAAAGCCAATGCACGCCCAATACCTGACGAGGCTCCTGTAATAATGATCACTTTATTCTTTAGAGACATGGTCAGTTTATTTTTTTTGTGACCAAACGTGCCGTTCCGGATAATCGAAATAAACTACGCTTCCACTATTTTCGGACAGCTCTCCCCAAGAAGATACATTAAATTGAAGCGTAACGACTGCGCACGTCGGCATCTGATGTTGAAAGTTATAACAAAAGTAACAGGCGATTTCACTTACTGTAGGGTTATGAAATACTAACGCTGCTGATGTCCATTGGTCATCTATTGCTTCAATGAAAGTAAGCACACGATTTAAGTCAAAGGAGTACAGCACTTCTTGAGTATGAATATGTTTTTGGTTTACATTCATAGATTCTGTAAAATATCGTGCGGTTTGTTGTGCACGAATAGCCGGTGATACAAACCACTCTTGAGGTTTTATTGAACGAGAAAATAGTTCAGCAATGTTATGAGCATCACGATGGCCCCTACTGTGAAGACACCGCTCTTTGTCATCGGAATATGAGTGTGTGTGTTCAGCTTTAGCATGACGAATCAGCGTAAGTTGTTTCAATAGAATTAATTTAAAAAGCAAAAATACGTGTACCCCTATTGTATTGGGTTAATTTATTTCCTCTCTCAACAGAGGGATGATAAATTCTGAGTTATTTAAAATTCCATAAATAGACCATACTCATATATTATTAGGTAAAATGGGAAATACTATTTATTCATTACAATTTTTCATATTTGTCTGTACATTTGATTATATAAACAACCACTTACATAAATGAAAAAACTATTACTTGCATTAACATTAGTGTTCTGCGTCTTTTTTGCTCAATCGCAAAATTGCACTCCTTCTTGGCCTACAGGCGGCGGTGCCGGAATAAATCCGGACAGTTTAACCAACTTGCCAGTTGCTTACGAACTGGTTCCTTATAGCGCAAACGTGAACTTTAAAGTACCTTTAGACACAACAGCTAGCATTGGCGGCTTTAATGTAGCGGTAACAATAAATAATATCACCGTAACTAGTGTGAGCGGATTGTCAGCCATACCTGCCACTATACCCTTTACTTACGTAACAAATCCTTCAAACGGAGTTTTTCCGGGTGGATCATTGGGTTGTGCCTTAATTACAGGCACGGCTGCTGCAGGAAGCGCCGGAGTTTATCCTATTCAATTTTCTGTAACTGCAAATGCAACAATTAATCAGACTTCTACACCCGTTCAACAGCCATACACCATCGATTATTACAAAATTGTTGTTTTAGCAAATTCATCTATTCAAATGATTAACGGGAATGAACCATCCATCATAGGTATAGCTCCTAACCCTGCAATAAATAGCACCTCCCTGCAATATTATCTGCCCGCAAAGGCTGACGCCAATCTGTTTGTGTACAATCAATTGGGTCAATTAATGCAGCAGATTCAATTAAATCCGGGCATTGGTTTGAATAATTATAATATAGATACTCAAGATTTTCCGGTAGGGAATTATTTTGCTACAATCTTATTAGGGAACGAAAGACTAACTATAAAATTCACTGTAAGTAAATAGCGCATTCGCTACTATTTATTACTTTTTTTCAGTTTAGAAAAGCCTGTTTAACACAGGCTTTTCATTTGTTGCAGGTATATGTAAGATAGCCCAAGTGGATAGTTCCTTATCTTAGCGTTGTTTAATCTTCTTAGAAAGAATAGCATCGTTGAAATACTTTATCCTTATTTGTATCATAGCTTTGCCTTATTGGTCGTGTACTGCAAGACGAAATTCTGATGCTGATTATGCGGTACCGAATAATTATGACCCTGCTTTAGAAGAGACAACGATTATTGTTATTGATACAATAACAACACACCACGATTCTATAGACCGGCATTCAACGGGTAAGGAACAGCCGGACTAGATGTTTAAATCATCTTTTGAGTTTCAATAAATAAGCGGATGGGTGATTATTTTAATAATAGGATAGAATTTACTAACCGCAAGGATATATTTTATTGAAGTTCAAAGAGTGAGGTAAGTTTCGAGAAGTCAGATAGTTTAATATCTTTGCGCACCCAAAAACAACGATGGAATCCTTAGTACGTATTTTTTCCGGTACCTCGTCTGAATATCTTGCAAGAGAGATCGCTTTATCCTATGGCGTAGAACTGGGCAATTTAAAAGTTCAGCGTTTTGCAGATGGCGAAATTTCACCCGTCATACTTGAATCGGTACGTGGAGACTACGTCTTCTTTGTTCAATCTACATTCGCTCCTGCTGAGAACATCTTGGAGTTATTGCTTATGATAGACTCTGCGCGTAGAGCGTCAGCATCATACATTACTGCCGTGATACCTTACTTCGGTTATGCGCGACAAGACCGAAAAGACAAGCCCCGCGTAGCTATCGCAGCAAAGTTAATGGCTAATCTTTTAGTAGCTGCCGGTGCTAATCGTATTATGACAATGGATTTACACGCGCCACAAATTCAGGGATTCTTTGATATTCCGGTAGATCATCTGGAAAGCAATACCATTTTTATACCTTATCTCAGTTCACTGCCCAATTTGGATAACATAATTTTTGCATCACCGGACGTAGGAAGTACGAATCGTGCAAGGCATTTGGCTCAGTTTTTTGGTCGAGAAATGGTTATCTGTGACAAACATCGCAAGCGCGCAAATGAAATAGCTTCAATGACGGTGATTGGAGAGGTTGATGGGAAAGACGTAATCCTTGTAGATGATATTATTGATACAGCAAGTACCTTGTGCAACGCTGCAAAGTTGCTAACCGAAAAAGGTGCTAAGTCAGTACGAGCCTTATGTACACATCCTGTTCTATCAGGCACGGCAATAGAAAAAATTGAAACCTCTCATCTTAGTGAGATCGTTGTTTGTAACACAATTCCATTAAAAAGAACATCGGAAAAAATAAGAGTATTGAGTGTGGGTGAACTGTTTGCACATTCTATTAGAAATATGTACGAGCATAAATCCATCTCTTCTTTATTTATTAATTAAATTCAATTCAATCATACATAAACATTTAAACTTTTTATGAACGCAATTCAATTAAACGGAACCGCCAGAACTGAAACAGGGAAAAAAGCTGCCGCTAATTCAAGGACAGCAGGAATGGTACCGTGTAATCTTTACGGAGCAGGAGAAAACAAATCCTTTACTTTGACAAAATCTGATGCTCATCGCCTTATTCACACACCGGATTTTCAGGTTGTCGATATCAATGTGGATGGAACTACTTATCGTGCCATAATTAAAGAGGTACAAATGCACCCTTTAACCGATGATATTAGACACTTAGATTTTTTAGCTATTGAAAATGGAAAACAGATCACTGTTGAGATTCCTGTGCGCGTTACAGGCGGCTCGCCTAAGGGAGTGCGTGATGGGGGTAAACTACAAGTAAAGGTTCGGAAGTTGAAAGTTAAAACAACCCCGGAGAAATTAATGCCGTCTTTAGAAATAAACTTGGAAAACCTTGAATTAGGAAAGACGTTTCGAATAGGGGACATTAACATAGAAGGTTACGAGATAATGCATTCTGCAAGCATTCCGGTTGCTTCCGTATTTATCCCCCGTACCGTTAAGGAAGAACCTAAAGCGGCTGCAGCACCGGCTGCACCGGCTGCGTCATCTCCTACAACAGCTAAAAAATAAATCATTTTTATTCGGGTGTGAAGTTCTTAATCGCTGGATTGGGTAATATCGGTATCGAATATCGAAACACTCGACATAATATTGGATTTAACATTTGCGATGCATTGGCTCTAAAAGCCGGTGCATCTTTTTTTTCAGAACGCCTTGCAGACTATGCATTACTCAAGCACAAGGGGCGCCAATTGCATTTAATTAAACCTACAACCTATATGAATTTGAGTGGCTTAGCAGTTCGATATTGGTTACAGAAATTGGACATAGAGAAAAACAACCTTTTAGTATTAGTAGATGACTTGGCATTACCTTTCGGAACCATCCGTATGCGTGCAAAGGGTAGCGATGGGGGGCATAACGGGCTAAAACATATTACTGAGATGTTGCAGTCTTCCGACTATCCACGCTTACGTTTCGGTATCGGGGACCAATTTTCAAAAGGTTCGCAGATAAATTATGTCTTAGGCAAATGGAATGAAGAGGAAACTGCACGCTTACCCGAGTCAATTCAAAAATCGTGTGAGGCTGTATTGAGTTTTGTTTCTATCGGATTAGATCGAACCATGAATCTATACAATACGAAGTAACCCACATACTTTTTCCTGACTCGATAATTCAGAACACAAAGCGCATTTCTCGTAATCTCTAATTAGGTTTGTTGTTCCCTATGCGTAAGAACAAGAAAAAGGCTCCTTCAATAAAAAGTAATTCGGGCGATGCAATTCATCTGTGGTGGGAATCCACTTACTTCCACCTTGTTCTAATAATTTTTCTCACAACAGTTTCTTACTGGCCAACGTTTGATAATGGTTGGACTAATTGGGATGATAATGGATATGTATTAGATAATGATTTAGTAAAGCACACAACACTATCCAATTGGACCGAGCACTTTAAACACCTGAGTGTAATGGGTAATTATCATCCTATTTCGATGCTTTCCTTAGCCGTGGATTATAACTTATATAAAGATCGAGCATCGGGTTTTCACAGAACTTCATTTTTTATACATCTATTCAATGCAGTTCTATTGTATTTTATTTTACAGCAGCTATTTGCCACACCGTGGTTTAGCTTGCTTGGGGCATTGATATTTTCTATTCATCCTATGCACGTTGAGTCAGTTGCATGGATTGCTGAACGAAAAGATGTGTTATATGTGATGTTCTATTTTTTGGCTATGCTTGCATACTTCAGATATAATAATTTAGTAGGGCCGGGCAGATGGATGTGGTATGGTATAGCATTGTTCCTGTTTATATTTTCTAATTTATCAAAAGCGCAAGCTGTAACCCTGCCTGTAGTCTTATTTCTTATTGATTACTATGAAGCAAGAAAAAGCTTTACTAAAAATATAATTGAGAAATTACCTTTCTTCACATTAAGCTTGTTCTTCGGGGTGCTGGCAATCAAAGCACAGCAAGCATCTGAGGCCATTCACTTTATTCCATTCTATACTTGGTCTGATCGAATCTTGTTTGCGTCTTATGCATTATATAGTTATATCTACGAATTCATCGCTCCGATAAAACTGGCTGCATTCCATCCATATCCGTTAAAGAGCAGTAGCGAGGATTATCCGATATTTTATTACATCGCACCGGCAGCACTTATCATTGGCTTTATATTGAGCATAATTTATATGCTAAGAAATAAATTATTTATTCTCGGTGCAGGATTATTTCTTGTCAACATCGTATTAATTCTTCAACTGTTACCCGTTGGTAATGCTATTTTTGCTGAGCGATATACCTATTTAGCTTATATCGGCTTGATTATACTTTTACTTGGTTTTACAAAAGCATGGATAGATAAATTCCCTGCTTACAGAAAGGCAACCTTCATTGTCCTAAGTGCTTGGCTACTCTTCTTTTCATATCAATCGTACTCGCGGGTTAAAGTTTGGAATAATAGTAAAGTCTTATGGACCGATGTTATTTCAAAATACAATTATGCTCCTAATGCTCATAATAACCTCGGTTCTTATTATCAGAAAAAAGAAATGCTTGACTCTGCAATGATACATTTCAATATAGCCATTGCATTACAGCATGATTTCCCCGAAGCACTTATTAACCGTTCCGATATTTTAAGGCAACGTGGACAATTGGATTCTGCCATAGCAGATTGTAATCTAGCCATTCGCTTACAACCGAATGATGAAGGCGGATATATGAATCGCGGCATTGCGTTAAGTATTGCAGGGCGCTATGATGAAGCACTACAGGATTTTAATAAAGTACTATCTTTTAACGACAACAGCATAAAGGCCCATAGTAATCGTGCTAATTTATTAGCCTTGCGCGGTGAGTTTGATGCATCGTTAAAAGATTATGCCCGGGTAATTGAGTTGGATCCAAACAATGCGGAAGCATATAGTAATCGTGCCAGAACTTATGTTACGATGAAACGGTACCAAGAAGCGTTAGCAGATGCTCAAAAAGCGGTACAACTTAATCCTAACAATGCCGATACTTATTTGGTAAGTGCTGATGCACAATACAACTTAGGTAACTATCAAGCGGCGTTAGAAGCTGTTACTCGCGCTCAATCGCTAGGTAAACCCATAAATGAGGCTTTCATTAATAAACTTAAGTCGTTAATGGCGAAGTAATTAGAAACGCATAATCATGTAAACACTTCCACAGTTTGAGGAAATCACCGGGTAATGTTTTATCAACTCAAGTTCACCGGAAAGAATTCCGGAAAAATCTTGCCTTAACTGTTTTAAAATGGCATTACCCAAATCTTCTAAAAGTATATAGCTCTGCAAAGAGGCCTTTTGATATACTTCAATTATGTTTAAGTAATTAAACGTTGGCTGACCCAGAAATTCAGCAGTATTCATATCTACATCAATCCTACAATTCAATTCAATAAGACATTTCAGTTTTCTTTCCTCTTCGCATTCGCCAATGGAAACATATTTTTTTATTGCACGGCACCCAACTGAAAGTGATTGATTCATAGGCCAAATATAGGTTTAGGTAGAATGATTATATATAGTAAACATTTGCAAACGTAAATATCTTATTCTGTTAAATTTGCGAGCATCATAACAGAAACTAATGAGTAAAGATCTTTATCAACATCCGGACTATTATCAGATCGATGAATTATTGACGGATGAACACAAATTAATACGCGATACGGTACGTCAATATGTAAAGAAAAGTTTAAGTCCAATTATTGAAGACTATGCACAACGTGCAGAATTTCCAAAACATATTGTATCGGAAATGGCGAGTGTTGGAGCGTTTGGACCAACCATTCCGGCGGAGTATGGCGGAGGTGGATTGGACTATATCTCTTACGGTATTATTATGCAAGAACTGGAACGTTGCGACAGTGGTATTCGCTCTACCGCTTCCGTACAAGGCTCTTTAGTGATGTATCCCATATTTAAATTTGGAAGCGAAGCTCAACGCCGTAAATATTTACCAAAACTTGGTAGTGGAGAGTACCTCGGCTGCTTTGGACTAACGGAACCAGACTATGGGAGTAACCCCGCAGATATGATTACCAATATTAAGGATGCGGGAGATTATGTGATATTGAATGGGGCAAAGATGTGGATATCTAATGCACCCTATGCCGATATCGCCGTAGTATGGGCAAAAGATGAAACAGGGCAGATCCGTGGGTTGATTGTAGAACGTGGTATGGAAGGATTTACTACGCCGGAAACAAAAGGAAAATGGAGCTTGCGCGCCTCTGCAACAGGCGAATTGGTGTTTTCTAATGTGAAAGTGCCTAAAGAAAATATCTTTCCCGAGATTAAAGGATTAAAAGGACCTCTCACGTGTTTATCCTCTGCACGTTATGGTATTGCTTGGGGTGCACTTGGTGCAGCAATGGATTGCTATGACTCAGCACTTCGTTACTCTAAAGAACGCATTCAATTCGACAAACCAATCGGGCAGTTTCAGTTAACACAAAAGAAGCTTGCCGAGATGATTACTGAGATTACTAAATCACAGTTGTTGGTTTGGCGCTTGGGTGTACTTATGAACGAAGGCAGAGCCACTCCGGCTCAAATATCTATGGCCAAACGAAATAGCGTAGAGGTTGCACTCAATATAGCCCGTGAGGCGCGTCAGATACATGGTGGTATGGGAATAACAGGTGAATTTCCAATAATGCGTCACATGATGAATCTTGAAAGCGTGGTGACCTATGAAGGCACACACGATATTCACTTGCTCATAACCGGAATGGATGTAACAGGATTGAGTGCCTTTAAATAGCAATTGCCCGGATTAATCCGATTAAGAACTCTTAGGTTAATCATTATTATTTTAAAAGAATGATTCTTTAAACTATCAAACAATCTTCCACTAATTAAATTAAAAAAGCCCCGCAAATGCGGGGCTTTTTACTTTTTGCCGAAGAAACCTATTAATAGTCCATACCGCCACCAGGCATTGCAGGCGCAGCTTTTTCTTCCTTAGGTTTATCAACGATTACACACTCTGTAGTCAACATCATAGAAGCTATAGATGCAGCATTTTGCAAAGCAATGCGAGTAACTTTAGTCGGGTCTATAACTCCCGCAGTCATCAGTTTTTCATA
>JBDHXV010000040.1:0-25142 GCA_039810885.1 Chitinophagales bacterium
GCCCGATAAATCTACGCTTGATGTAATCCTTACACCTAACTTGCTTCCCCTTTACCCCTTGGAGGGAAAGGTTGTTCTGGTTATTGATGTTCTTAGAGCAACAACAACAATGACTGTGGCTTTAGATCAAGGAGCCGAAAAAGTTATTCCTGTCGAGAGCATTGAAGAGTGCTTGTCATACAAAGACAAACCCAATCACTTATTGGCGGGCGAACGCGGAGGGCAGAGAGTAGAGGAGTTCTCATACGGCAACTCTCCTTTTGAATTTATGGACGGAGTAATAAAAGGAAAAACATTAGTACTTACAACAACGAACGGAACACGTGCAATTGAATATAGTAAAGGGGCATACAAAGTAATAGTCGGGGGCTTTTTAAATTTTACAGCTCTTACAAAATGGATTATTGCCGAAAGCAGAGATACGCTGTTGTTGTGCAGTGGATGGCGCGACAAATTCAACCTTGAAGATACCGTATTTGCAGGCGCAGTAATAAACCATCTAAAAGAATATTTCCTTGTTGACAGCGATGCTGCTTTTGCTGCAGAAAAACTATATCTCAATTCCAGGCGTAATATGATGCACTTTATGAAGCAGTCTTCACATTACAAAAGATTGGCACAATTTGGTGTTATAAATGATATAAAATATTGCCTTCGCCCTGATTTAACTGATGTTGTCCCGGTTTTAAAGGGAAATGCTTTAGTGCGGGCTGATGTAACTCGAGATATTGAATAATTGCACCTCTTCCCAATTTGAGTCACGAGAGCATCACGTGTGTTCATTAGCCATTCTCTATTTTTGTAATCATTATGAGCATCTTACTTATTACTAACTCGTTATCCAAACAGAAAGAGAGGTTTGAGCCACTGAATCCACCGTATGTGGGTATGTATGTATGTGGGCCTACAGTAAGCGGAGAAAGCCACTTAGGTCACGCAAGACCTTATGTAACCTTCGATGTTGTTTATCGCTGGCTCCAACACCTCGGCTACAAAGTACGCTATGTGAGAAACATTACCGATGCAGGACATTTTGAAGAAGAAGGACGCGAGGCTGAAGATAAGGTTGCAAAAAAAGCAAAACTAGAGCAATTGGAGCCCATGGAGTTAGTACAGAAATATACGAATCTCTATCACGATATGATGGACGAATTGAATTGCCTTAGGCCCAGTATAGAGCCCACAGCAACAGGGCATATTATTGAGCAAATCGAGATGATAAAAACGATTCTTCAAAAAGAATTGGCTTACGAAAGCAATGGCTCTATTTATTTTGATGTGTTGAAATATGCTGAGAATAACGAATATGGTAAACTCAGCGGGCGCATAATTGAGGAAATGATTGCAGGAAGCCGGGATCTGGAGGGGCAGGAAGAAAAACGCAATGCTGCAGATTTTGCACTTTGGAAAAAAGCTCCACCGGAACATATTCAACGATGGGCCTCTCCATGGGGAGAGGGTTTCCCCGGCTGGCACATTGAGTGTTCCGCAATGGCAACGAAATATTTAGGAGAACAATTTGATATTCATGGCGGGGGTATGGATTTGCAATTTCCTCATCATGAAAGTGAAATAGCACAGAGCAAAACAGCATCCGGTAAAGAACCTGTAAAATATTGGATGCATAATAACATGATTACTATTAACGGGCGCAAAATGGGGAAGAGTTACAATAATACCATTACACTTAGAGAGTTGTTTTATGGCGGGCATCCTGAATTGAAACAAGCCTTTCATCCCATGGTCGTCCGCTTCTTTATTTTACAAACACACTATCGCAGTACACTTGATTTTAGCAATGAAGCACTGCAAGCAGCAGAAAAAGGATTAGAACGTTTGATGAACTCTGTTGACATATTGAATACATTAAAACACCCGAATGCAAACTCTGTCGGAACGGCAGATGAAGAATACAAGAAACTGATTGATGCTTTAACAGAGCAATTGAATGATGATTTTAACACAGCACAAGTTGTAGCTACGTTGTTTGACCTTTCATCCCGCTTCAATGCGTTAAAAAACCAGCAGACAACATGGAACACCATATCTCAAAATATGTTTGAAGAATCAAAAAGGGCATTTATCTTTTTTATTAATGATATCCTTGGTCTAAGGCAAGTACAGCATAGTATGGATGATACGGTATTAGATCATACACTTCAAATTTTAATCGAGATGCGCAAAGAAGCCAAGGTAAAAAAAGATTTTGTTACAGGAGATATCATTCGAAATAAATTGATGCAAGCAGGAATACAATTAAAAGATGAAAAAGATGGAACAGTATCCTGGAGTCGGAAATAAGCTATGACAGCATATATTGCTCATTTTGTCAAGGATAAAAAACTTTATCCGATAATAAGACAGCACGGGCTAATTCAACTCACCAAGCAAAGACCGATACATCTGATGTTGATAAGGTCTATTCTTTCTCAACAGCTATCAGTTAAGGTGGCAAATACATTGAGAACACGATTTTACTTATTATTTGAAACACAAAATCCAAGTCCGGATGAGATTATATTGTTGCCTTTTGAAGTCTTACGGAGCATAGGATTAAGCCGCACAAAAACAGAATATATTTTAAATGTCGCAGACTTTTTTAATAGAGAACATAATGTGCCGCGCAAACTATCGATGATGAGCAATGAGGAAGTAATCGATTATCTCACACAAATTAAAGGAGTGGGCCGCTGGACGGTAGAAATGCTTTTAATGTTCACTCTTGCACGCGAAGATGTTTTTCCGGTAGATGATTATGGAATTCAGACAGCCATGAAAAGACTATATAAACTGCAAGACACAAATAAGAAACAACTTCGGAAAAGTTTAAGTGAAATTGCGGCAAAGTGGCATCCTTATGAAACGTATGCTTGTATGCATTTGTGGAGGTGGAAAGATGAACAGTAAGGCATGGTTATGCCAGTTGAAATCTTATGTATTTAATGGCCTTTCCCTGCATTAAATGCTTTCCTTCATAATAAGTTTTGATACTAAGACGCTCATCAAATAATGCTCCGGTATAAATATTATCATTAGCATAAAGCAAAGTTAATTTGCATTCACGTATCACCTCAAGAGTGTATTCATATAGCAAATCGCTATCTGTCTTTAGATGTATAATCGCGTTCGGCTTGGATATCTTTCTATATATATCAATAAACTTCTGACTGGTCAATCGCCTTTTTGCACTTCGCTTTGGCGTGTGAGGGTCAGCAAACGTTATCCATATCTCATCTACTTCGTCTCGGGCAAAATAATCAGGCAAGTGATCAATCAGCATGCGAATAAATCGGACATTAGTTAATGGCTCTTGCAAAGCCTGCTTCGCCCCGGTATAAATTCGCGCCCCTTTGATATCTATACCTATATAGTTACAGTGTTTGTTTAAACGGGCCATGCCTATGGTGTATTCTCCTTTGCCGCAAGCTAATTCCAGTACAATTGGAAGATTATTATTAAAACACGTGCTTGCCCAACTTCCTTTATAGTCCGGGTTGGATTGATATACATTGGCAAAGCCGAGTAATTCGGCAAAATGCTTTAATTTATTTTTCCCCAAAAAGAAATGCTGTTTAACGAATAACTACTTGCTTGCCGTAGTTATTATTATCCTCATCGCGAATGTTAAGCAAATACATACCGCTGGGCAAATCAATAACATCAAGATTTAATAACTGATGACCTGGGGTAAGTTGAGTAGGGTTTACTAACATTGTTTCCCGTCCGTCCATAGAAATGAGAGAAACAGAAATCGTGTGAGATTCTAATAAGTTAAAAGAAACCGCAACTTGATTGTTAGTAATCGGGTTAGGGAAAACAGAAAGTGCAATCTCGCGCGAGATATCTTCGACAGATGTAGGTATTCCAAAGTTAATATCATCGAGATAGAAGTTGTTCCCTCCTTTATATATAAATTGAAATTTGAATCGAACATTGCTTTGCCCGGCGTAAGAGCTTAGGTTAACAGACTCCTCGCGCCATTGAGAAGCATTAGGCGTAAAGGAGGAAGAAGAAGTTCCGGTTATGGTTGACAAGTTTGTTCCTGATTTGCTGTAACGCAAAGTCCACGTTTTTCCACAATCAACAGAAGCAAAAACGCGCAGGTTATCGGCATCGGTAGTTGTCTTCTGTGCAAAGGCAATCTTAAAACTCATTTTAGGAGCGGTCATTCCGGTGAAATCGAAAGTCGGGGAAACAAACTCATGGGTCATTCCGGCATAAGAAGTAGAGGCATTTACTTTTAAACATTTGCTGCCTGTTGCTGCGGTAGTATTAATTTGTTTCCAACCATAAGTGGCAGATGGGTAGTCAACGAACCATTCATTGTTGGGGAAGGTGATTGACTCAAAACTCTCAGAGAAGGATGCGGCTAATTTTTGTCCTGTATTGGGCATAACAACAACATAGTTGTTCCCAGTTGTAGAATTGCTGCCGGAGCTATTTGCAGCAGTAACGGAAACATTGTACGTTCCGGGGTTTATATATTGTATAGAAGGGTTGTTAGCTGTTGAGCTGGAGGGATTCCCTCCCGGGAAAGACCAATTCCAAGTATCGGCCGGAGCATTTAAGGTTATAGCCGAGAAGTTAGCGGTGCTTCCGGCGCAAATGAATTGAGGAAGACCTATATTAAGAACAGGCTTGGGAGAGCAATTGGTATAATTTAGATTATCCGTTCCTGTGGCAGTTAGATTGGAAGCCGTCCATAAATTATTCCTCGATGATGCGCTATTATTTAAGGCGGCCTGCATTCTGTTCCCTTGTCCGGTAGTAAACATGGTGCAACAATAAGAGTATTCCATAAAATTTTGAACATTTTCAAGCACTCCCGGAGAGCAAATAGCGCCATTCAAGTTACAAGATGTCCATCCCTTAGTAACGGGAGTATCATTAACATTGTCGTCTCCACAAGCAACGCCGGGATTGTTTGAATTTCCCCATGTGTGTTGTAAATTAAGCCAATGACCAACCTCGTGAGATAGGGCGTGTGAACGTTGTGCTGAGCCCGTTCCGATTGCGCCGATATAGTTATGTAATATGATAACTCCATCTACATTTGCACTTACCCAACCCGGCATATAAGAATACCCTGCAACGCCATCCTCCATGGAATTTACAACCCAAATATTTAAATATTTATTACGAGGCCAGGGGTTCAGTTTGGCATTATCATCTCCCACATAAGTAAGAGGAGATTGTATTCGATCTATTCCGTTTGTACAATTCCCATTGGGGTCTTTCCGAGCCAATCGGAATTCTATTTTACAATCAGCGGCTATAGGCTTAAAGATTGAAATAGTTTGTGCCGTGTCTGCATTGGTTTTTGAAAAATCTTCATTCATTACTCTAAGGGCATCATATACCTGAGCATCGCTGATATTTTCAACGCCAAAGTTGTGTATGATATGAAACACCACGGGAATAATATAATTTCCGGCGCGTGAGGCAACAGCATTTTGGACATACCACTGCGTATATTCTTCAAGCTGCTGCTGAGATTGTATAAATTCGGGGTGTTTGCTTAACTCATTGTACAACTTGGCATTTCCGCAATGGAAATAATTTTCTTGCGCAAAAAGGGTAGTGCTTATAAGAATCAAAAGAACGGTGGCAAAAGCGCCGGTGGAAATTTTCATCGTGGATTAGACGTTTTTTTTGGACGAACAAATATATATTATGAAAATTCACAAACAAGCCCGATTTACTAATTGCAGATTTTTGTTTTTGTGCGTAGCCAAGTAGAGCTAATTGTAGATTCAGGCATTTTTAGAAACATCTAACTAAGTATAGAGTATCGAATTACTGAACTCCAATCAGCGAATAACTACTTGCTTGCTGTAGTTATTACTATTCTCATCGCGAATGTTAAGCAAATACATATCGCCGGGCAAATCAGTAACATCAAGATTTAATAACTGATGAACGGGATAAGTTGAGTAGGGTTTATATTATCAACGCCAAAGTTTGTATGATATGAAACACCACTGGAATAATATAATCTCCGATGCGTGAGCGACAGCATTTTGGACATATTACTACGTATATTCTTCAAGCTGCTGCTGAGATTGTATAAATTCAGGATACTTGCTTAACTCATTGTGAAACTTGGTATTTCTGCAATGGAAATAACTTTCTTGTGCTTGTATTTTGAATGCAAGAAATAAGCATGTTGATGCGATAAAGGCTTTACTTTTCATTAGACAACATGTTTAAAAACAAAAAAATCTAAGAGGGTAATTCTGTCATATCTAATTCTTCTGCTGCTTAAAATAAGGCTCCACTTAGATTAATTGAGTTTAGCCGTTAACTCAAACTCTATATCAATGCGATATTGAGCAGCGGGCAATGATTGTGTAGGATAGGTAACTAGGCGAAGAAAGATATTATTCTGCGAAATATATTGAATGAGTTCTTCATAACTAACATCAAAGCTCACTTTAGTAAGTCCGGTGTGTGGAATAGGCGCTTTATTAGCTAATACGATTGTATCTAACCCGCTCGCAGCCATACGCACATTGGCATATTCAAACGAATCAAAATTGAAGCCGGGGGTGCTTGTGCTTACAATCAACGATTTAATCTTAATAGAACTTAGTTTGTCTGTTGAAATGCCTTCTTGACTCAGACGCTGTGTCAATCCGGTCAATACCGTGGTATCTATCAGGTTAAGTTCCTTGCCATCGTATGTATGAGGATTTGTTGTAAAAACAATCACAGGGATGACTAAGGAGATTTTACCTATTTTATCTTTCTCTTTACAAGATGTAAGTATCGTAATCGCAAAAGCAATAAGGATTAACTTATTCAAGTTTGGTTTCATTGTTTTCATTTGGAGCATTTGTTAGAGAAGAATCAATAGATGCGTCAGAGCTAAGATTGTTTTCTTGGATCGGGGTGGAATTTTTCACAGCGCGATTTGCCTGCTTGTCGGCATAGGGATCCTCTCCGGCAGCCACCCGTTCCATTTTTTCCTCCACAGAGGCAATTTTTTGATTTAACTCGCGATTTGCCTTTTGAATATCTGCGATTTTATCTTGCTGTTCATTAATCCACGTTTCAATCTTCGCTTTGAAATCATTGTTGCGGGCACGCAATAAATCGCCTTGAAGTTTCTCAATGTGATTCTCGATTTTAGTGATCACATCAAAGTTTTTTGAAATCAGGTCGTTAAATTTTTGAATATTTGTTTCCTGCCTTACACGCCAATGCTCGCGGTGCTTATCCATTTTTTTTCTGCGCTCGATTCTGTCTTGAGAACGTTGGGACTTAAACGTTTTAAAACGTTGGTCTGCGCGCTCCCATAAGCTGTTTACCTCCGCACGAACCTCATCCCAGTCACTTTTTTCCATTACAGTCCCCTTTAATGTTTTCTGAAATTCTTTTATGGCGGTTAATGCGTCTAAGGGCTCGGCGTTATTAACTATATCTGCTAAGGCATATAATTCATTGCGTAGGCGAATGAAATTGTTTTGTTTTAACTCTCTGTGAAAAATGAAGCATTGATCGTTGACCTGCCTCCAATAGAGCCAACAAGCCTCACGGTCGTCTTTATTCATTTTTATATTAACCTCATCATCCGTTAGAGATAGATCGGGCATTGTTTTTTTCCATTCATCCTTTAACAAGGGAAGTATTTCTCGTAACAATAATTGGCTTTTATTGTTATCGGACTCGATAATTTCTTTTGCGCGAGAAATTCTTTCTTCGATATATTTTCTTTTTAATGCAGACACGCCATCTACAAACGCACTTCGCGTATCTTGATATTGTTTTACACGTTCACAAGCCGCATCTACTCGAGATCTTAGCCCCGCTAATATCTCCGGGTCTAAAAATTTTGATGAGCGGATTCTTTCATTCGTCGCTTTTGTATATGCCCAAAACTCTTTAAAGTCAAAGCTTGCATCTAATGGGGCGTTTTCAAGTACTACAGTACGTTGTTCAAGCTCCTGTTGGGTCTGTTCAGAAATATTTTCCGGATTTGCCTGTTGTTCTGTCATGATAAAATAGTGATTGGTTGATTCGGTTTATCAAATATAATAGGTCATAAGGGTATAGCGAATAGAATAAGTGATTTTTTCGATAAATAGAGCTGTTTAATAGAGAGAAATTTCATTTGAAATGAAAAAAACATTTTTATTGATATACTTCTAATTGAGTTGTTGATTCTCTAGTAAGCACGAAAAAGTTAGCTCGGAATAACAATACATTAATAAATTGCCGCAGTTTTAAAAAAGATATATTGAATAACGCAACGGAGGTATTATACATTTCATACGATGGCTTGACTGACCCCTTGGGGCAGTCACAGATATTGCCCTATCTGGCTGGCTTATCCCAATTTGGGTTTCGATTTACTATAATCAGTTGCGAAAAGCCTAATAAATTTCAAGCCAATAAAGAAATTATCGAAGCTGTATGTAAAAAACATGCGATTGAATGGCATCCGATATCTTATACCAAGAAACCACCTGTAGTTTCTACGCTTTACGACATTTCACGAATTCGAAAGCGAGCATTCCAATTAGCCGGTCGCAAAAACTTTCGTATCGTTCATTGTCGCAGTTACATTTCCTCTATAATCGGATATGAATTAAAAAGGAAGAAACGGATAAAGTACCTTTTTGATATGAGAGGGTTATGGGTTAATGAACAAATTGACGGGGGAATGTGGAATTTAAGAAATCCATTATTCCGAATGATATATACATACTTTAAGAAAAGAGAAATTGAATTTTTTAATAATGCAGATTATGTAATCAGCCTGACAAAGAATGGAGCAGATGAAATACACTCATGGAATAATATAATAAATCAACCTATTCCGATCGAAATTATTCCCTGTAGTGTCGATATGGACTTATTTAACCCCAATAAAATCACAGAATCAGATAAAACCGAGTTAAAGAATCAACTGGGAATCCAGCAAGGGGAAAAAATATTATCTTATATAGGTTCTTTAGGAACATGGTATATGTTAAATGAAATGCTCGACTTCTATGCCGAACTTAAAAAACAAACACCTAATTATAAGTTCTTATTTATTACAAATAATCCCGGAGAAGAAATCCTTAAGAAAGCACAAGAGCGAGGCATCGCCATCAAGGATATTATTATTACACAAGCATCAAGACAACAAATGCCTTTGTATATTTCGTTAAGTGATTACACGCTGTTTTTCATTAAGCCAACGTATTCAAAAAAAGCCTCCTCTCCCGTAAAACAAGGCGAAGCGATGAGCATGGGCATTCCTGTAATTTGTAACAGTGGCATTGGAGACACTGATTTAATCGTTAAAACGAGCCAAGCAGGAGTAGTTGTTGATACACTCACTATAGAGGGGTATAGAAGCGCAATAGCTCAAATAAATCAGATATATGATTCAAAAAGCATCATTGCCGGGGCAACAACTTGGTATTCATTAGTCGGAGCAATAGATAAATATAGAAAGGTGTATCAGAAACTCCTATTGTCATGAGGATCATCTTTATTTTTCCATATCCTATAGGCGAAGGCCCCAGCCAGAGGTTTAGATTTGAGCAATTCTATGATGATTTAAGAAAACGTGAAATTGAATATGACACGCAGGCGTTCTTCGACATAAAAACATGGAGGATTTTACATAAACGTGGAAACACCATTTACAAATTATTAGGAGTCTTTAAAGGGTTTGTTCGAAGAATTAAATTGTTAACCACAATTAATCAATACGACTGGGTATTTATTCATAGAGAGGCTGCTCCCATCGGTCCGCCAATATTTGAATGGGTTATAGCCCGAATACTGAGAAAAAAAATAATTTATGATTTTGATGATGCGATATGGCTGCCTAATGTATCGGATTCAAACAAATTTGCAAGTAAATTGAAGGGGTACTCAAAAGTTTCATCTATATGTAAATGGGCTTATAGGGTTTCATGCGGGAACGAGTATTTAGCTGCCTATGCTCGGTTAAGAAATAACAATGTTATTATTTTTCCCACTATTGTAAATACAGATGTTTTCAAACCGAGCAAAGACATACATCAACAACCAATAACTATTGGATGGACAGGGTCGGTCAGCACGAATAAATGGTTAGAGGATATAGAATCGGTCTTACAAGTTGTACAACAAAAAACAACTTGCAGATATTTATTCATATCTAATGAGCCTCCCCGATTTAAAAATCTGAAATATGAATTTCTAAAATGGAATAGTTCAAGCGAGGTGTCCGATATAAATCAGATTGACATTGGAATCATGCCGCTTCCCGATACCGAATGGTCAAAAGGAAAATGTGGATTTAAATTAATACAGTATTTGTCAGTAGAAAAGCCCGCAGTAGCCACGCTTGTTGGGGTAAATTCGGAAATTATTCAAGAAGGAATTACAGGATTTCTCTGCAAAACGGATGACGATTGGATTGACAGGTTAGTTTACTTATGTACACATAAAGACATTCGCACAAATATGGGAAAGACAGGGAGATTACATATTGTTAAATATTATTCAAAAGACTCACAACTCGACACCTTTATGTGCTTATTTAATTAGGATGCACTCATCGTTGTTTTTGTAAAATGTCGCTTTCTTTTTTCAATTTCTATTTTCGTCTGCATATTCAACATATATAAACCGGCCACAAAAAATGGAATACAGGGTATCTTATAGCGTACTAACGCTCCAAAATTATATGCTGTGAACCCAACACAAAAAGCAAAAAACAAAGAATAAAACAAACAGAAAAAAACCGTTGAGTTTGAAAAGATAGACCTGATAGTGAGCCGAATCCCTGTTTTCCATAGGATTCGAATAGTAAATAGTAACATAAGGGTGCTTTCCAATGCTGATAATAACATAAAGGGGTTGCGAACCTCAAACAGATATGGCCGAAATAGTGTTACATTAATTGCAGCAGGGATTTTTGATATGATACTGCGAGCAGAACCGTCTATTGCCCCTAAAGAGTATCCACTGGATCCACTCTCTGCCAATATGGAATGATATTCTTGGAATCCTTCTGCCGTTCCTAACACACCTTTTAAGGAATATTTTGAATATTCGTTTCCTAATGCTCTTATGGCAAAATACCCGGCAAGGATTGCAACAAATATTGAAACCGGTCCTGCAAGGAATCTTAAAAACCCCGACTGTATTTTACTTCGATAATAAAAGATGAGCCAAAAAAACAAACCCGGCGTTAATGCCATAATGATATAAGGCTTTATACTGAGACAAACATAAACGGCCCCTGCAAGAATAATGGAACTCAAGAACCGGCGATGCCGACGTATGAAAATATTGTAAAACTCGTAAACACATAATCCGGTACTCCCCAAAGCAAAAGTATCTTTTAATATCCCCGACCCCCAAAACACTACCGAAGGAATAAACAATACTGCTATGGCAAATTGTTTAGATAGCTGTGGGTAAATCTTGTAAAACGTGATAAACAAAGACCATACCCCAACATATGATGCCGCCGTAAGTAATAACGCAGTGGGCAAGTATATAGAAAAGCCTGGTACTGCAAAAATGCCGGTGATCTTCCCAAAGAAGAAAGACGGATCATCTTTAAGAAAGAAAAGCCACGGTCTATAATCTAATATGGAGGGGTCGGTGAAATCTTTAGAAGCCGCCATTAATTTGAAAAAAGCCGCAGGATTATCAGCTAAGGCGCCATAGTAAACCATGGCATTGTTATAGTATTCACTGGTGTCTCCTCCGTTATATACAAAGAAATAAACTAATCCTACACAAATGGCACCTATGAGCTTTGCTATAAGCCCAGGGATAAAATACTTCTTTACAGCAGAATTGTCGCCCACAATAAAATTACGAATGAAGTAGGCAAGCATGATAATTAATATGAAATAAATCGGAGTAAGAGCTAAATCGTCAAGAGACAACATTTTCCGATAATATATTTCCTTCATCATAGGCTTATGACTTTCTTATACAAAGATAAGTACTACTCCGGGTTACAAGAGATTTGATTTAATATTCTTTAATAAGAACAGCCAATTACTACAAATAATTTTTCGAAGGCTGCTACAAAGAAAACCTGAATTTAGACTTAAATATTATCTTAATCTTATTTTACATTAGCAGCGCAAGTGAGAAGGAATGCCAAGGGTACTTACAATTATTAACAGATTAAACATTGGGGGGCCAACAGCCATAGTTGCGTATTTAACAAAATACTTGACTCCCGAATTTGAAACGAAACTCGTTTCAGGCATGATTGACGAAACCGAAGGAAGTTCAGAGTTTATTACTGAACAATTAGGGGTAGAGCCGATCTATATTCCAGAAATGCATCGAGAGATTGATTTTTTAAACGATAGAAAGGCCTATAAAAGAATAAAGAAAATAATACAAGAGTATAAGCCGGATATAGTGCACACGCATGCCGCTAAAGCGGGGACTTTAGGAAGACTGGCCGCATCAGCATGTAACGTCCCGGTTATTCTGCACACTTTTCATGGGCATGTGTTTCACTCCTACTTTAGTCCGTTAAAAACAAGATTTTTCTTAGAAATAGAACGCTACTTAGCATCAAAATCAACCGCCATCATTGCGATAAGCGATCGGCAAAAGAGAGAGTTGGGCTTAATATATAAAGTGGCGCCCTTAGAGGATATAAAAGTTATTCCCATTGGGTTTGACTTGCATGATTTCACGGACGCACAAGAAGAAAAGCGTAAACAATTTAGAATTAAATATCAAATACAAGATGATGAAATTGTCATATCTATTGTCGGCCGCTTGGTTCCAGTAAAAAACCATCCCTTGTTTATTGATGCTTTCAAAACGGTATTTCAGAATACAGATAAAAAAGTTAGAGCTTTTATTGTAGGAGATGGGGAGGAGCGACAAAATATAATTAATTACTTAAAAGAGCAGGATTTAGATTTTGTTTATTGGCCACAAGAGCAGCGCACAACTCCGGTAACGCTAACCTCATGGCATAAAGATGTTGACGTGGTTTATGCAGGATCCGATATTGTCGCATTGACTTCAAATAACGAAGGAACCCCGGTCAGCCTAATCGAAGCGCAAGCTGCAAACAAACCAATAGTAACGACACGTGTTGGTGGTATTAGCGATGTGGTAATCCCCAATGTAACCGCATTAGTATCTACTAAAGGCAACGTGTCAAAATTGGCAAAGAACTTATTTATCCTTGTTCAAGACGAAGAGCTAAGACGACAAATTTCAGAAGCCGGCAGAGCATTTGTGCTTAATCGGTTTAGTTACAGCAGACTTGTTTCAGACACCGCATTGCTATATAAAGAATTGCTGTCGGGCGTACGATAATCGTGCAAAATAATTACATTTGGCACTCAAAATTTAGGTGTCCCCATTGAGAGTCGTCTTTGCCGTTTTATTAGTTTGTACCCTGTTCTCATCTTGCCGTGTTTTTTACCCGGACTTAATGTTTCAAACCAATAGGAAGTACACTTACGATAAGCCGGACTCTGCTATTGTTAAAGAATACAGATTACAGCAAGGAGATGTTTTCTCTATGCAGGTATTGTCAAATAATGGATATGCGTTAGTTGACGTTGTCGGCTTTAATGGGTCGTATCTGCCGATAGACTATAATGTTCACGTTTCTGGTTATGCATCTATCCCGCTTTTAGATAGCGTCTATGTTGTAGGCTTAACATCGGCCCAATTAGAAGACACGCTTTCGGTCAAATACAGTTATTTCTTTATTAACCCATTTATTAGAATTAACATAAAGAATAAACAAGTGTTTGTGATTTCTCCGCGCACAACAGCACGAATTGTCGATTTAAAGAATGATAATGTTACTCTGGTTGAGGCGATAGCCTCAAGTGGAGGTATCATTGGAGGCCGGGCTAAGAGTATTCGAGTGGTAAGAGGTGTTGGGCAGGATGCAAAAGTCTATAAATTCGATTTGTCAACAGTTGAAGGGTATAAACAAATGAATTTTTACTTGCGTAACAATGACATTGTATATATCGAACCCATACGAGGGCCTAAGGAATTCTATTCGACCGTAGGTCCATTCCTTTCTATTATGTCTTCATTATTATTTGTTTACACCGTGTTTGTATTACGCAAATAGAAAGAAAGATGCAAGACGAAAAACAAGTCATATTATCACCACTCCAGAAGTTGTTAGGCACGGACTTTAATCCGGGTCTGCTATACATTATTACCAAAAAGAGTTTTATCTGGTGTGTACTCATCATTTTAATTACGATGAGTTCCTCGTTACTTTATCTTAGATATACACCACCGCTGTATGAGGTAGGCTCCACGTTAATGATTAAGCCGGAGAACACTTCTAAAGCAATCGGGTTAGATAATTTGGGGTTAGATGTGTCGCGCCGCAACGAAGATTTGCAGCGGGATATTCAAGTGATGAAGTCGAATTTGATCATGGATAGAGTCATTGACCGACTACCTCTTTTGACTAGTTATTTCAATGCAGGGCAAATCTTAATTGAGGAAAAATATAAAAACGCACCATTTGAAATTCTGCCGATTGTAAAGAATAATGTTATTTATGACATGCCGATTAACTTCGAATTTATCAATGCTAAAACATTTAAAATAAGTTATCGAATCGGTCAACAAAAATATATTTATACAGGAGCATTTAATAAAAAAATAAATACACCACACTTTGACTTCACTGCGAATACAAGTCGAAGCAACACGAGCACAAACATAGAGGCGTTAAAAAGCGGTAAATTCTTTTTTGTTATTAATAACCGTCAAACCGTAGCAAAGCGAATTCGGGATATCATAAGAATAAGCCCATATACCCCTTCCATCATGATTTCCTTTCAAGATAAAAATCCGGTGCGGGCTGCAGACATCGTAAATGCAATGAATGATGAGTTTATATCATACGACAAAGAAAAGAAAACAGAAAGTGCTACACTTATCCTTAACTTTATTGAAGCACAGATTAATTTGATCAACACTGAACTTCAAGCGTATGAAAATCAGATTAAAGCCTTTAAAATTGAAAATGGATTAATAAGCACCGATTCGAAGATTAATGAGATCCTTAACGCGTTGAATGCAATTAAACAAAAACAAGTGGAGCTGAATATTAAGGAAAATATGCTTTATAGCTATCAGGATTATTTCAAGAAGTATGAAGATTCCACACGATTATTCTCGGGAATTGTAGATGCGCAATTTCCTGCATTACAAGAATTTGTAAAAATGCTAGATAAGCTTCAGGCAGATAAAAGATATTTTCTCTTGAGTAAAACAGAACACAACCCCGAAGTTATTAATTTGGAAAAGCAGATAAGCGACTTAAGGCTCAATATCAAAGAAAACATTAACAACACACTTAAAGCCATTGAAGAAGAACGAAAGGCGCAGTTTGATGAGTTGGCAAAATATACCCACGAGTTTAATAAGTTTCCAGAGTTAGAGGCGGAGTTTGCAAGATTGCAAAAAGTAAGCGACCTCAAAGAAAAATACTACTTAATGCTTTTAGATAAGAAGTCGGGATTCAGTATTTCATTGGCGGGCTTTGTTTCAGACTTTATAATATTAAAAAAAGCCGACCCCCCTTTAACTCCTATGTTCCCCAATGTGCCGCTGATTAAAATGATAGGTATTATTTCAGGGTTATTGTTTAGCGTAATTTTTATCTTAATCCGCTACTTGCTCAGCAGCAAGATTTTATCTCCGGCAGAAGTTGAGCGCAGCAGCAGAGCCGGCCTTATTGGAGTAATTCCTATTTATAGAAAACCGATGGATATATCACAGTTAGTAGTGAACATGAATCCTAAGTCTATCATCTCTGAAGCTTTTCGTTCCATTCGTACAAACCTTGATTATATTCCGCTTGAGCACCAGTCTGATAAGCGTATAGTAACTGTAACCTCTACAATTGCAGGAGAGGGAAAAACATTCATAGCAGTAAACATTGCGGGCATATACTCCGTAGCCGGTAAAAAAACAATTATCCTCGACTTTGACTTAAGAAAGCCGCGTATTCACAAAGCCTTTTCAACAGAGAATAATAAAGGAATAAGTACGATACTTATTGGAAAATATACGGTTGAGGAATGCATAAAACATTCGGAGTGGGAAAATTTGGATTATCTCACATCAGGGCCAATTCCTCCGAACCCTGCAGAGTTCATTATGTCACAGCAGTCTAAAGACCTAATTGATTACCTAAAAACAAAATATGATGTAATCGTGATGGATACCCCTCCCATAGGGGTAGTTACGGATGCGCTTGAATTGCTAAAGCAAGCAGATTATCCTATTTATGTGTTACGGGCAGATTACTCACAAAGAAGCTTTCTGAATAATGTAAATCGCTTAGTTGTTGAAAATAAATTAACTCGTCTATCGGTGTTAATTAACAGCATGGGGTCTGGAGCCTCTGGATACACATATAATTATGGCTATAATTATGGTTACGGCTATGGTTACGGCTATGGCAGTGCATACGGTGGCGGCTATGGCTACGGCTATGGTGGCTATAATTATGGTTACGGCTACTACTCAGACACAACCCCTCAGGTAAAAACGATTTGGACTCGAATAAAGGACTTCTTCAGTTAGATTTGAAATGATTGACTTTTACTCGCACGACCTCCTCTATCTCCTTTTCTTTGTTCTATCCGTAATTTTTTCTATACTCATTAATGGCATCTTACTGCGTTTCGCCAAAACACTTGGTATTCGTCAACCGGAAAATATGATTCGCTGGGCAACTACAACGAAACCGGCTATAGGAGGAATTAGCTTCTATATTTTATTCCTGATTTCGGTCAGTGCTTATTCCATTTTCCAACTTAGCAAACAAAATGAATTTAATCTTCCCTTAATAGGATTAATACTATCCTCCTCATTCGGATTCCTCCTTGGCCTGGCGGATGATGCATACAACACCATTCCTACATTAAAGTTTGCTGGTCAACTTGTATGTGCTATCCTGCTTATTTCCACCGGCATTATGATTAACCTTACAGGGTATTTTATTATTGATGCTTCCTTTACTGCCTTTTGGGTAATCGGAATAATGAACTCCATTAACATGCTGGATAATATGGATGGCATAACCTCCTCTATCGCATTAAGCATTTTACTTGCCGGCTTGGCAGTTATGGCAGTGCAACAAAACTTTTTTACTGTTCAATCATTTCAGATGATAGGGGTTTGCGGGGCGTTAATCGGATTTTTGTTTTACAACTTCAATCCGTCAAGAATGTATATGGGAGATACGGGGAGTCAATTCTTAGGAGTTTTTCTGGCGGGGATATCGATTATGTTATTTTGGGATCAAAGACAGCCAAATATTCCGGGAATTCAAATCAAGCAATTTATTCTTCCACTTTTGTCTTTCACCGTTCCTATTATGGACACAGCAACAGTTTTTATTCATAGAATTCGCAGAAAACACTCCCCTTTTGTTGGAGGCCGCGACCATACAACCCACCATCTGGTTTATCACGGGTTTACAGATCGACATGTGTTTTTTATATTGTTTTCTCTATCCTTATTAATGAACGGTATTACGGTGCTTATTTATAAAAACTTTGAATCAGTAACTTCAATGCATGCTTTAGCCATATTCGGCCTATATCTATTATTATTTATTCTAATCCAAATGATGTATCTGACAGCCAAGCCACCACACGTGCTTTCAGACAATAATAAACAATAGATGGAATGTCCCATAGCAAGATGAAGACATGGCCCTTATATAAAAAAATATTTGCGGGAATGATAGTTGGGGCAATGCTCGGCATCATATTAAGAAACACGATTGCGGACGTTCAGACGATTGATTCGATAATAACCTGGGTAAAGCCGATTGGCGACATATTTATGCGCATGATCTTTATGATGGTGATACCGCTGATAGTAACAGGACTTATTATTGGTATTGCAGATTTAGGAGATTTAAAAAGGTTGGGAAGAATAGGACTGATTACGCTGTTTAGTAGTTTGGCAATCACCTCTGTTTCCGTATTTATTGGAATTAGTATGGCAAATGTGTTTAAGCCGGGAAATAGCTTATCAGTCGCCGACAGGCAAGTATTGCTGGAGCAATATGGATCGAACTCACAGACTGTTGTTAAACAACTATCTGAAACAAAAACGCGGAGCGTTGCAGATATCATAACGGCTATTGTGCCCAAGAATCCATTAGAAGAAATGGTGAATGCTTTTAACCCGAATTATAGTGGGGGCGGGTTATTGGCCATTATGTTTTTTTCTGTGATCATCGGAGTAGCACTTGCACGAGCCGATGCAGAAAAAACAAAAACACTCCGCGAATTAATTGAAGGCGGCTATGAAGTAATTATGAAAGTGATTGGAATGGCAATGGAACTTGCGCCAATAGGGGTTGCTGCTTTGCTATGTGCATTAACTGCGAAACTTGGCCTTTCCATCTTCTCTGTCTTGTTGCAATATGTTCTTGTTGTAATTATCGCCCTATTGATTCATCAGTTTGTAACCTATAGTTTGGTTCTAAAATATATAAGCAAACTCAACCCTATAAAATTTTTTAAAAATATTAGTGAAGTGATGCTCACTGCATTTTCTACGTCATCGAGCAATGCCACCCTTCCTACGGCTATACGCGTAACACACGACAAGGTCGGCCTGCCAAAGGACATCACAAATTTTATCTTAACGGTAGGCAGCACAGCAAATCAAAATGGCACAGCCTTGTATGAAGGGGTAACCGTACTTTTCTTAGCACAGTGCTTTGGGATAGACCTTGATTTGTCACAACAAATTATTGTTGTATTCATATCAATATTATCCGGAATTGGTACGGCGGGTGTTCCGGGAGGGTCGCTTCCGGTTATTATGCTCATATTAGTTTCGGTGGGAATACCAGCAGAAAGTATTGCAATTATCTATGGCGTTGATCGCTTACTGGATATGTGCAGAACGACCCTAAATGTAACAGGAGATATTGTTATTGCTACAGCAGTACATCGGTTGGATTCGGGAAAAAGTATATAAAGATTAATTTACTGCAGTATCAGGCGGATTGAGCCAAAAGTTGTTTTTGCCAATACCGATTTGCATCACTACGAGGCGTTGCTGAACAAGCTCCAACAAACTCAAGAAAGTGAAAATGGCATGAATTTTATTATCGCAGAACTCAAACAAGCGCGCAAAAGATACGTTGCGCTCTTTTCTGACACGACTTAAAATATTTTCTTTTTGTGCTTCAATGGTATATGGATATTGGATCACCTTATGCACGGGCCTGTTTTTTTCTTCTTCAAAACGATGCATAACTCGATCAAAGGCTTTCATAAGTTTAAAAAGAGTAAGCGAGTGTAACTCAGCCTCTGCAGCAAGGCTATCAGCAATAGACTTTATCTCTGCTTGAACATTACTCCGCTCAAATATCTTTCCGCGATTGTCCTCTAAGTTGCGCATATCATCAAGCACAGACTTAAATTTCTTATACTCAAGCAATTTGTCAATCAACTCTTTACGAGGATCTATTTCCTGCCCTTGCTCATCTAATTCTTTCCTGGGTAGAAGCATCTTTGCTTTTATACGCATAAGAGTTGCAGCAACCAGAATAAATTCACTGGCCAACTCTATATTCATTTCTTGTGCCTGATGTAAATAGTTTAAAAAGTCTTTAGTGATTTCAGCAATAGGAATATCATAGATATCTAATTCATCGCGCTCAATAAAAAACAACAACAAATCGAATGGGCCTTCGAACTGGGGTAAAACAATTTGATAAGAACTTGATTTCATGAAGAGGAGCAAAGGTGCATTATGGGCAGCGTACTTCCAAGCCCCTTCTGTAATCTATTAACAGTAGTTTTGATCTCTTAATGAAGATAAAGAAACAGTGTGGATAATAGCAGAGAATTTATCGGCTAATAAAAATTCAATAAGGACCTCACTTTTGCGCACTTTTGTTAGATTATTTTATTCTTGCAACGACCTTCAGACTTTACCATCCATTTCTTCTGCATTGGAGCACAAAAAGCTGGCACAAGTACGCTTAGAGATATTCTTGCTCAGCATCCGGCAGTATTTATTCCGCGCCATAAAGAAGCGCATTTTACAGACGTAAACGAAAATTTTAATAAAGGACTTGATGTATTATATAAGAACCACTACTCAACTTATGCGGGGCAAAAATGGATTGGAAATGTCAATCCCAACTTACAAATAGAAACAAGATCTGTGGACCGAATTTGGCAAACGTTCGGTGTTGGGACAAAATTTATTTTTATCCTGCGCAATCCTGTAGAGCGAGCTTACTCGCATTATTTAATGAGCAAAAAGCGTGGGCTTGAGCCGCTTTCCTTTGTAAATGCTTTAGAACAAGAGTCCGTCAGAATAAAAAACCCTAAGCCGCATTTAGGTTATTATTCACAAGAACTTGGGCATTTCGAAAAGAATCATCAAGGCTATATTCTGCGTAGTACTTATGCTCCTATGGTAAGATATATACAAGAACGAACCGACCCTTCAACATTAAAGTTATTATTGTTTGAAAATTTTATCACAAATCAACTCGATGTGATAAACGAAGTGTGCCGCTTTCTTAACATTAATTGCTTTACCGAGTTGAATGCTTACACTCATAGTAATGAGGCGCAAAAGCCTCGTTCGGAATGGGTAGCTCAAATAATTCATACAGGGTCTAAAGCAAAATCATTATTAAAAAGGTTGGTGCCGGATGAGCAGATGCGAAAAAAAATACGGACATATATCTTGTCAAAAAATCTAAAACCGATGAGACAGGAAGAGAAAAAGATAGATGCAGAAATATATAACCGAGTTCTGCAACAATATTTTATAGAGGATATTGAACAAACCGAGAAGCTTACCAACTTTGACCTTGCACATTGGAAACAGCATAGATAAACTACGAATTTTTACATGAATAAAACCCCATCAAAACAGAGATTCGGCACTACTAATATCACGGTTCTTGTCGCTGCGCTGGGTTATTTTGTTGATATCTACGATTTACAATTATTTAATCTGGTGAGTAAAGCAAGTCTATACGGCATAGGCATTACAGACACGGCAATCATAGACAAGTACGATTATGTGTTGTTTAATTGGCAGATGACCGGAATGCTTATTGGAGGCGTATTGTGGGGTATCTTGGGAGATCGGCTTGGTCGAAAGTCGGTTTTATTCGGCTCTATCTTGCTTTATTCTTTAGCCAATATATTCAATGCATTTGTGGGCACGATCGAACAATATCAATGGATTCGATTCATTGCCGGCTTAGGTTTGGCAGGTGAATTAGGAGCGGCTATTACACTTGTATCTGAAATAATGCATAAGGAGAAACGCGGGTATGGAACAATGATTATTGTGGCTATGGGAGTATTAGGCGCTGTGGCAGCAAATCTTATTACCGCTACATTTCATTGGCAAACATCTTATATCATTGGCGGAGGGCTGGGCCTTTTCTTATTGATACTTCGCTTCGGCACGTTTGAGTCAATGATGTTTGATCAATTAAAGTCTGCAAAAGTTTCAAAAGGAAATTTCTTCATCCTCTTTACAAGCTCCAATCGTATGTTCAAATACCTTGCTTGTATTTTTATAGGATTGCCGGTGTGGTATTGCATGGGCATATTAATTAAGTTCTCAGAAAAGTTTGCTATAACAACCGAAGTGCGAGGCTCCGTTCTTGTAGGCAATGCAATTATGTACGCATACCTTGGACTCTCATTCGGAGACGTGTTAAGCGGATGGCTTAGTCAGATTTTTAGAAGCAGGAGAAAAATAGTAGTTGTGTATTTGATAGCTTGTTCTCTGTTGGTGGGTGTTTTTCTTTCCACACGTCAATTGCCGCCCCCCATATTCTATGCCCTATGCTTTTTAATAGGCACAACATCAGGTTATTGGGCATTGTTTGTTACTATAGCTTCAGAGCAATTTGGTACAAATATCAGGGCTACAGTTACCACTACAGTTCCCAACTTTGTTCGAGGAGCGGTGGTTCCAATAACAATCGGATTCAAATATTTAGAGCCTGAATATGGAAATATTAATTCCGCACTCATTATCGGCTTTATATGTGTTTCCCTTGCCATGGTTTCAATATTAAGTATTAGTGAAACATTTGGCAAAGACTTAGACTACTACGAGACGAATTGATTTTCTCAAACTATCGTAAAACAGTATATCTGCGACAAGTTTGAATCATATTTATGAAATAGGGATAGGTCAATTTCTTTTTTCGATTAAGGCAACGGCGTACGCTGTTATACCCTCCTCTCGACCTATAAAACCAAGGCGCTCATTGGTTGTGGCTTTAATAGAAACATCGTCAGCAGAAATATTCATGCAGGTGCTTAAAACATTTTGCATTTCAGGAATGTATGGATTGATTTTCGGTTTCTCTGCAACAACGGTCGCATCAACATTTATGATGCGATAGTTTTTCTCGTGAAGAAGATGAGATACCCTCTTCAACAAGACTTTGCTATCTGCATCTTTAAATTCATTGGTATTATTCGGGAAATGGTATCCGATATCTCGCAGATTGGCAGCTCCAAGAAGAGCATCGCAAATTGCATGAATTAATACATCGGCATCAGAGTGTCCAAGTAGTCCCTTTTCGGTTAAAATCTCAACGCCACCTAAAATAAAACGACGCTCTTTCGCAAGTTGGTGAACGTCAAACCCCAATCCTACACGAATGTTGGACATAAGCGGCTATTCAGTCTTCTTAAAATCTTTAAAATCGAATACTAATGAAAAACGCAAGGTATTATCCAAAGGGTTGCGCTGATTAGAGGTGGGAATCAGGTAAGAAAAGTTTAACCCGAAAATATTGTATTTAATTCCAAGACCGGCAGTTAAATAACGACGGTTTCCTTTGAACTTGCTTTCAGTGAAATATCCAGCACGTATAGCTAACAGGTTTTTATACCAATATTCGGCGCCTGTACACAGATTGATTTCTCTAAACTCTTCTTTCATGCCGCCCGGAGCATCATTAAAAGAGCCGAAGATGCCTTCCGGTACAGACTTCTTTCTAAAACTCCCTGTGCTATCAGGAGTCGGTACCAATAATTTATTACATTCAACAACAAAGGTTAGCTTGTTATATTCATCAAAGTTGAAGGTATAGCTTGTTCCAAGCCCAAGATTTGTAGGCAAGAAGTCTTTAGTTTCGGCAGATTGAGTGTAAGTTATTTTTGAACCAATGTTCGCAATCGTTAATCCCCAGTTCCATGTGTCTTTCCCCACATTCTTTGTATAAGCTACTGATAAATCTCCCGAAGTGGCATTTCCGGCTTTAATAACAGTGCCGTTCACCATTTGCCCTGCGGCTAAGTTGGAGTATATATATCCTAGGTTTAACCCCATTGAAAAATGGTCAGATAACTTGCGGGCATATCCTACATTGAGCGTGTATTCCCTCGGGTTAAAGTTTTGAATGAACTGTCCTTGTTGATTCGTAAAGGCAATTTCGCCTAAAGAAAAATAACGGAGGGAAGCTGTGAGGGCTTGATCATCATCCAGCTTGTAATATCCTGATAGCGAAGCAAGGAAGATGTCATTTACTAACTGCCGCAGCCATGGCGTATAAGTTATAGCTGCTGCTGCTTGATTTTCAGAAAAGGCTAGTTTAGCCGTGTTCCAATAAATAGAATAAGCATCGGGGCTTAAAGAAATACCCACATCGCCCATGGCTCCGCTTCGCGCATCGGGGGTGATACGTAAAAATGGGACGGCCGTGAAGATGGTATTGACCGTGCCTCCACTCAGATTGGTGCTGTTAGGATTTAATTGTGCAAACAAGCCGCTAATATTGGTGGCAATAAGAACTAAAGTTGCCGTCAGTCGGATAAGTGCTCTCTTCATTATGAATTTGGGATGTTTTTGCAAAGTGAATCAATTTATTTTAAAACTACTAACTTCTCATATTTCTCCGCCTTTAATCCATTCTCCGAACGGATACTTACACGATAAACGTAAACGCCCTTACCGATTAAATCACCAAAATCGTCTCTACCATCCCAAGTAATTCCATCAACTCGGTATCCGCCGGTTTCGGAAAATTCATTATTACAGTTAGAGGATCCTTCTATGCTGTTTCCGATTACGTTCGTGTGTATTGTTTTAATCAATTTACCGGATACGGTAAAAATCTCTACCCTCACATCCAGATTCATTCCGGGAAGGTTATGCTCAAACATAAATTCTGTTTGTGTGGTGAATGGATTAGGGTAGTTTAGAACGTGAGAAAGCGCAGCCCCGGCCGAGGAGGCTACTATAAATTCAGTATAAGCGGTGTTAGAATTATTAAGTACATCCCAACATTTCACTTCAATGCTGTGCCGGCCTATTGTGATATCGCGTAGGGGGTAACGAACTGTACCGGATGTGTAATCATTTTGATTGGCTTCATAAAAGTCATTCATTACAAAAGAGGACTTGGTTTGATTGTCGAGTGTTGCAGTAATATCATGTCCAATGCCATTTCCGGTTGTATTTATGCCGTTGGCGTCTTTTAATTTCAAATAAATAAAGGGACTCTCATTGGTTAATCCGCCAAAGGCAAATTTCTCGTCGTTCATATATAGCTTTATCTCTGGACCATCTTTATCATTAATGGTGGAGTCGGATACCCCGCCGACTATAATAGTGTTGTATCCCTGCGCATCTGTTACGCCATCTTCTGCATAGTAGCTGATTTTGCCCGCACCATATTGATAATTAATGTCTTTGGGGACTACAAACACGGCGGTAAATAAGCCGCTGCTTACGGTTGCTTTCCCGCGGTATAGTATGTTGCGTTGTAAGTCGAAATTGACTTTAGGAGATTCATCTCCTAACGTTTGAATCTTTTGAGGCTTATCATAAATTACAGGGTAAACTCGTCCGTTAAATTCAGTTAAAACATTTCCATTATGGTCGATTATTTTACCTTTTACAACTATTTTCTGTAGTGCTTTTATCGTGTCGCTCGGGGAATAGGGCTGCGTGTTAATTTCAGTAGTAACCACTCTCTCTTGGGGATACTTTAAATAAATTCCCGGATCGCCCAGTAGGGCAAATTTTCTTGTATTAATAACGTCTCCGAAAGAAGCACCAAGAGTATTATTCTTGCTGATTTAACTTTACTAAGTTCTTTATGTAATTCATCAAAGGCAAATATCGTAAAACAC
>JBDHXV010000041.1:0-23185 GCA_039810885.1 Chitinophagales bacterium
GCGATTTCCAATTCAACGTTACCGAATGTCAATTGTCTGTTCTGGCAGCCACTACACCAAGCATTATTAATTGCTCCAACACACACGTGAATTTTACAAACTCGAGCATTGGCGGGCAATTCTATCATTGGGATTTTGGTGTGCCCTCATTAACTAATGATACATCCAACCTGATGGCTCCAAGCTATACTTATCCTGATACTGGTGTTTATACAGCAATGCTCATCGTAAACCCCGGTACAATATGCACCGATACGGCATTCACTACCGTTACCATATACCCTACGCTGACGGCTGCAATGGAAGCCCCTGATGGATGTAGCGGTAACATTATTCATTTCTCCGACCAGTCAATCGCTACATACGGCAATGTGAATACTTGGAATTGGAGTTTTGGCGACAATACAAATAATTCCACAATTAAAAATCCAACCCACTCCTACAATAGTGCGGGCACCTATACGGTTACATTAATTGTAACGACAAACCTTGGGTGTAAGGATACAATACAACAACAAGTTGTAATGCTAACCGGCCCGATTACAAGTACCTATGGAGATACAACGGTGTGTAAGTTGGATTATGTCGGAATAGGAGTTAATGCAATCGGAACGTTTCAGTGGACTCCAAATTATGAAATCAACAACCCGACATCTGCAAACCCAATAGTACACCCTCAAGTTACTACAACTTATACCGTAACTGCTACATCACCTGACGGCTGCATAGAAAAAGACTCCGTAGTGATTAATGTTTTTGATCATGTTACTGCTGTGGTTTCTTCTGATACGGTATTATGCCCGGGACAGTGTGCGGAGTTAAGCGGTATAGGAGGCTTATATTATAGCTGGTCTCCGGCTACCGGACTTAGCGCAACGAATGAGCCTTATGTAACGGCTTGTCCGCCATCTACTCAGGTTTATACTTTTACTACCAGTGTCGGTTCATGTAGTGATACAAAAACGATAACCGTTCAAGTGCTGCCTGTGCCTACTCTTACTCTACCGGAGCAGACGAATATTTGTAAAGGTGATTCGGTACATATACAACCCTTGGGTTGTACCGATTTTATTTGGTCACCGGCCACGGGATTAAGCGCAACAAATGTCCCTGACCCTTGGGCTTTCCCCTCTGTTACTACAACTTACTATGTAACAGCTACAGATGCTAATGGTTGTCCTGTAACACTGCACGATAGCATTATCGTTGGCATCATCGTAAATCCATTCACCGTTTCACCTGAAACTACAATTGTACTAGGAACTAGCGTTAGTATTTATGCAAACGGAGGCAGTAATTATTCATGGACTCCAAGTGAGACTCTCAGCAATGATAACATCCCTGACCCCGTCGCCAGCCCGACAGTAACGACAACCTATTATGTTACCATTACCTTCCCCGACGGCTGCAAATCTTACGACTCTGTTATTGTGAAAGTGAAAACCGAACCAATTATTGTTTTTCCTAGTGCCTTTACACCCAACAATGACGGCAAGAATGATCGTTACAGGCCACGGATTGTTGGTCTGGTAGATGTAGATTACTTCCGAGTTTACAATCGCTGGGGGCAGTTATTATACGAAACAAAAAGTCCTGTTGAGGGTTGGGATGGAATGTTCAAAGGAGTGCCGCAAGAGGTGGACACTTATGTTTATGAATTTAGCGGCAAATCGACTGTAGGCAAAGAGCCGGTTCATCAACAGGGCAATTTTACCTTAATGAAATAATGACGTTTTTCTTTTGAAGCATAGTTAGCACCTTGCCTATAACAAACGATCGATTATTACCCAGAAGTGCGCAGGTCTTAGCAGTGGTGTCAGCCATTATTATACTGCTGATAACAGACATTATTTACTTTGATTTAATACTTGATCCAAATGCATATTTCTTTTCGGGTGCAAGTGATGGATTAAAAAACTATTTCACCCCGATGTATTTTGTGCACTACGACAGTGGCACACATTTCTCAGGAATGAATTACCCATTTGGTGACAATGTCGTCTATGCAGATAATCAGCCGTTATTATCTTGGCTTTTGAAAGGGTTATACCATATTAATATTTTTAACCCCGATCATATCATAGGATTAATCAATTTACTACTACTGGCTTCTTTACTATTGACCGCCTATTTTGTGAGTTTAATATTATCTATCTATGAGGTTAGCGATATAGTAAATATCTTGTTTTCAGTGGGCGTTACCTTAATGTCGCCACAGGTATTAAGATACTTCGGTCACTATGGACTTGCATTTAGTTGTCTGATACCGTCCATTTGGTATTTCATAATAAGGTACTTGTCTCACAAGAAATGGTTTAACGTTTATTGGTTACTTATTGTTATTGTAAGTGTAGCTTTCACTTTTATCCATGTTTACTATAGCTTATTGCTGCTATTATTTATTGCAGGCACAGGCATATCCTATCCATTCTTTACAAGGAGTATTTCTATGAAAAATATTATGCTGGTTGCTGCTGCCCTATTACCGGTAATCATTATTTTAACTTATCAGAAACTCACCGATCCGATAACGGATAGAATTGAGCAGCCTTACGGGATGTCTGTTTATGTTGCAAACGCAGAGTCCGTATTGCTTCCTTTAGAATACAATCAATTCAACATACATAAAATCTTCAGCATTCCGATAAAATACAATTACGAAGGTCTTTCCTACATTGGCATTACAGGAACGCTCTTCGTACTTTTTGTTCTATTCAATCTTGGATGGTCTTTTATCAAAAGAAGACCTTCAATACTTAAAAAAGTATCCTTTCATCCAACACTTTCTGCAGTTCTAGTCTGTTCTGTTTTTATGTTAATAGTTTCTTTCGGGTGGCCTTTTATTTTCAATGAAGACTTATTTGCTAAAATTTTTCCTCCGATTAGAAACTTTAGAAGCTTGGGAAGAATGTCTTGGGCATTTTATTATGCGATAACCCTATTTTGTTCAGTATCCATCGTCAAGCTATGTTATCAATATAGAATGGTCGTTCATTCGGGTATGTATTTGATAATTATTCTTCTGTCGTCCGCTTTCTGGTGGATGGACGGTATTCATCATCTAATTGCCACCCGTAACGTTGCATACATGGGACAATTCACTGCCGATTTCCTCGATAATAGTTTTTACAACAGCATTATTAATGAAACAGATTATAAGACAGACGATTTTCAATGCATATTATCGCTACCCTACTTCGAAGTGGGAAGTGAAAAATTTTACCTTGAAAATGGAGACCCTTATCTAGCTATGAAGCTATGCTACCAAAGCGGATTACCTATGATTAATAAACTAATGACCCGCAGTTCAATTTCTCAAACTTTGCTAACTGTGCAATGTGCGGGTGATTCATTGTTACCAAAAACAATTTTTAAAATTCTGCCGTCTAAAAAGCCCGTTTTGTTAGTAGTAAACAATCTACCTCTAACTAATGGGGAGCAGTTCTTAATACGTCACTCTACGCCGATATATTCTAATCATAATCTTAAACTGTATGCACTTTATCCCGATACGATTTTGAATCAAAAGCCTATGCAACATTACATAGCGCAATCCTCTATAAGTGATTCCACACGAATTGTTACTGATACTGCATCTCATCTAACCGGATTAAATTACGTTGCATATCCTTCGCAAAAAGACTTTGTTTCCTATACTTTAACCGCTAGCCTTGGAAATAATACACTTCTTGACAGTATATTTTCAATTTCAAACGATAGCATTATTGATCTAAGCTTTTGGATGAAAGTGGATAGAATCAAGGCCGCATTTCCATATATCCGTGTCGAAGTCTTTGATGAAAAAGGCGATAAATACTACCACGATGATGAGATTCACCCCAAACTACTTTCATCAGTTTATCAAGATTGGTTGCGGATTCACTACACGATGACCTTACCGATAAACACATTTCGACTTCGGATTACTTTACCCAATAGCGATCATGTAGTTGTTAGTCGCTTATTACTGCGCCAGTCTAACATACATTATCCCGAACAAATCGGGGGTAAACTAGCTTGGTTCGATAATTACCCGGTATGGTAGTTATAAACTTGCCGGAACCAGTTCTTCGATTTTCTTAACGACATCATTGATTAGCCACATAGGTGTAGATGTGGCACCACTCACCCCAACGCTCATTTTATCTATAAACCATTCTGCTTTTAGTTCTTCAGGGCCTGCCACGAAATAACTATTGGGGTTAGCAGTTTTGCAAACTTGATATAAAACCTTCCCATTTGAGCTTTTGTGTCCACTAACAAAAATCATGACATCATAACGTGGTGCAAACTTTTCTAAATGGGGAGCACGATTAGAAACTTGCCTGCATATCGTATCGTGTGCCGTAACCTTCTCATTTCCATGTTCTATAGCCCGTTCCATAATGAGGTCACGAATTGCATAATATTTATCTGTGCTTTTAGTGGTTTGAGAGAAAAGAACAATTGGGCGCGTAAAGTCTATTTTTAACAAATCGTCTTCAGTAGTAATAACAATGGCTTTATTTTTAGTTTGCCCTAATATCCCCTTAACTTCTGCGTGCCCATCAATACCATAAATAACGACCTGAGTATTCGGGTCATTAGCATCAAACGTATTCTTAACGCGGTTTTGTAGTTTTAAGACTACCGGGCAACTAGCATCAAGGAGTTGGATATTATTCTTCCTTGCGGTGATATAAGTCTGTGGTGGTTCGCCATGTGCACGTATAAGTACCTTGCAATCATGCAAATTGTCCAAGTCAGCATGACTGATTATTTTAAGCCCCTTATCTGCAAGGCGTTTAACCTCAACTTCATTATGGACTATATCACCAAGACAATATAATGTATCATTTTCATCCAATTCGTCCTCGGCCATTTGAGTTGCATAGCTGACTCCAAAGCAAAACCCACTGTGTTGCTCAATATCAATCTTCATCATATCACAAAATTATACATTATCAGCTTAGTGCACATTGGCAGAACATACACTCCTACTTAACCGATAATTTCTTTTGCGGTATTTAGCACAAGAAATAATTGCTCTTGCTGAGTAAGGTCAGAGTTATCTAACTCAATAGCACCGGTAGCTTTACTCAGGGGATTATATGCACGATGTGTGTCTTCGTAATCGCGACTTTCAATATTTTTTAAAATCTCGTCAAAGTCAAGTTCTACACCTTTCTCTTTCAGTTCCAGCCAGCGTCGTTGTGCCCGAATCCCTTTATTGGCTTTCATAAATAACTTTAACTCGGCATCGGGAAATACTATCGTTCCTATGTCGCGCCCATCCATTACCAGCCCGCGATTGATACCCATTAGCTTCTGTTGTTCTACTAAAAAATCACGCACCATTGGGATTGCACTCACATGGCTTACCGAATTGGACACCTCCAAGCTGCGAATTGCATCTTCAACCAATTCACCATTCAAATACGTTTCGTTGCGCTTATTCTTTGAATTGTAATGAAAATTAATTTGTATCTGCTTCAGTGCTTCTGTAACCTCTGACTCTTGCTTCCAATTAATATGTTTTTTTTGAAAATAGTACGTCACAGCCCTATACATCGCACCTGAGTCAATGTATATATAGCCTAATTTTTCAGCTAACTGCTTAGCGAGCGTGCTTTTCCCACACGAAGAATATCCGTCTATAGCAATGATTATTTTCCTTTTCATCGACTGGGCAAAGAAGCAACATTTTACGCTTACCTGCAAAACAGCTTTTGAGCTTAATTATTGCCATTATCCTGCACTTAACTATTTTTGCACGTATGATGTTAAATGATGAAAATCTGTCAGATGCCTTGATACGAATTAACAAGATTCACAACGAGAGCAGGCAGGGAGAGGTATATGTTGCCAATGAAGGTAGCCATACGCTGTTGCCTTCTGCTAAAAGATACTACATCGAGAGCTATGGTTGCCAGATGAATTTTTCTGACAGTGAAATTGTAGCGAGTATTTTAACCGAAAACGGGTTCGAAAACACAACTGAATATCTAAATGCTGACTTGATACTAATCAATACTTGCTCCGTTCGTGAAAACGCCGAGCAGCGGGTTCGCCATCGGCTACAAGAATTTAAGCGAGTTAAAAGTCATAACCCGGAAGCATTAATCGGTGTTTTAGGTTGTATGGCTGAGCGCTTGAAAACCAAATTTCTCGAAGAAGAAAAAATTGTAGATCTCGTTGTAGGCCCGGATGCCTATAGAACCCTTCCTCGGCTAATTGAAAGTGCAGGGAGTGGTCAAAAAGGAGTGAATGTATTATTAAGCCGCGAAGAAACTTATGCAGATATTAGCCCGATACGACTAAACAGCGATGGTATTACAGCTTTTATCTCGATTATGCGCGGCTGTAATAATATGTGTTCATTTTGCGTAGTACCATTTACCCGCGGTCGTGAACGCAGCCGCGATGCGCATAGTATTGTAAAGGAAGCCCTCCAACTCTTTGAACAAGGATATCGTGAAATAACATTGCTGGGGCAAAATGTAGATAGCTATTTATGGCAGAGCGAAGACGAATCGGAATCAATAAACTTTGCTCAGCTCCTGGAACAAGTCGCCTTAGTGAACCCATTTCTGCGTGTTCGTTTCAGCACCTCACATCCAAAAGATATCACGGATGATGTGCTATATACGATTTCTAAATATCATAATATCTGCAACTATATTCATTTACCTCTTCAATCCGGCAGTACTCGAGTTTTAGAGTTGATGAATCGAACATATACCCGAGATTGGTACTTACAAAAAATTAATCGTATCCGTGAAATTATACCCGATTGCGCAATTTCCACCGACATCATCGCAGGCTTCTGCACAGAAACTGATGAAGATCACGCTGATACATTAAATATAATGGAGTACGTCCATTATGAAATGGCGTTTATGTTTAAATACTCTGTTCGCCCCGGAACCCTTGCAGAGAGAAAGTTTGCAGATGATGTTGTTGACGAAATAAAAACAAAACGTTTGAATGAGATTGTAGCTAAACAAATGCAACATCAGGCAGAGAATAATTTAAAGGATGTGGGCAAAATATTTGAAGTATTGATAGAGGGCGTTTCTCGCCGCTCGAATGATCAACTATTTGGTCGCAGCTCACAAAATAAGGTGATCGTTTTTCCGAGAGAAAACTACACGGTTGGCGAATACGTTCAAGTCCTCGTTGAAAGTTGTACCGCTGCAACATTAATTGGGAAGGTTGTGAAATAAAACAAATAAAAATGATAGATATACAAAGTATAAAACAACGTTATCATATAAATGGCAATTCGGTTGGTTTAAATCATGCATTAAGTATTGCGGTGCAAGTAGCTCCAACCGATTTGACCGTATTGATAACCGGAGAAAGCGGAGTTGGTAAAGAAGTTTTCTCTCAAATAATCCACCATCTATCCCCTCGAAAACATAACGGCTTTATTGCAGTTAACTGCGGAGCTATTCCCGAAGGTACCATTGATTCCGAATTGTTCGGACACGAGAAAGGGTCATTTACCGGTGCCGTGGAGAGTCGCAAAGGTTACTTTGAAACCGTGAGTGGCGGTACTATATTTCTTGACGAGGTCGGCGAACTTCCATTAGGTACTCAGGCCCGATTATTACGAGTACTTGAAACCAAAGAATACATTCGAGTAGGCTCATCTAAAGTTCAAAAAACCGATGTACGGGTCATTGCAGCAACCAACGTTAACCTTTTAGAGCTAATTCAACGTGGTAAGTTTAGAGAAGATTTATATTATCGCCTAAATGCCGTACCTATAAAAGTCCCTGCCCTGCGCGAACGAAAAGAAGATATTTATATTTTATTTAGAAAATTCTGTATTGACTTTGCAGACAGATACAACACGAACCCGATATCGCTCGATGAGGACGCAAAAAAGTTGTTGATTAATTATTCGTGGCCCGGAAATGTACGCGAGTTAAAAAATATTGCCGAGCAAGTATCGGTACTGTCTTCAAACAAGCTAATTACAGCAGACGAAATGAAGCAATTTATCCCCAATTCATATTCTAATGACTTACCAATACTCAGCCGCCATTCAGCATCAAGCGAGCATGTAGATTATACTGAACGTGATCTTATGTATAAAGTACTTTTTGATTTAAAGACAGATGTTAGTGATTTGAAAAAAGTGGTGTACGGAATTATCTCAGGCAGCCAAAATGAAAACATTAACAAACCCGCAGTCCCTTTGTCAGGAGAAGTAGTTGGCAGTGTACGAACAATTAACGGAGATATCACGCAACCCCAGATAATCGATTCCAAAAAAGAAAAAACAATAGAGTTGGAACAGTCACTTTCGTTGGTTGATATGGAACGTGAATTAATTCTGAAAGCGTTAAAGAAACATCGTAACCGCAAAGATGCTGCACGTGAACTCGGAATCTCAGAACGGACGTTATATCGTAAGGTTAAAGATTACAATATTGATTAAATGCGTTGGGCTTTCGTTCTATTTAGCTGCTTCTTTTTAAGTGCTTGTCATATATACAGCTTCACTGGTGCCAGCATTGATTCTAATGTAAAAAAAGTACGTATTAAAACCTTCTTGAATCAGGCTAATCTTGTTGTTCCCTCGTTGAGTCAAAAAATGACTTCCACCTTAAAAAATAAGTTTATTACATACACAAACTTAATTTTGACAGACGATGCAGATACCGACCTTGACTTTGATGGAGTAATTACAGAATATCGCGTTACAGCCGTTACGGCACAAGCCGGTGAAACGGCCGCACTTAATCGCCTTACAATTACGGTACAAGTTAATTTTAAGAATAACCGCGATACGAAACAAAGTTGGGAAGCCCCCTTCTCACGCTTTGCTGATTTCGACAGCAGCAAAGATTTAGCAGTGGTTCAAGACGCATTAATTAACGATATTGCAGACCAAATAGCAGAGGCCATTTTTCAAAAAGCAGTAGTTAATTGGTAGTGAATATTCTAAATATTAATAAGGCAATCCAAGATCCGGCACAAATTCAAAGCCTGTCGAAAGAGGATGTCTTTGCGTTACTCAAGAAGTATCCATACTGCGCCAGCCTGCACCTTATTTTAACAAAATTATTACATCTTGAGAATAACACTGAATATCAAAATCAGCTAGCACACACTGCCGCATACGCAAATGACCGCAAGGCATTATACCGCCTTATTTATGAAACGGGCTCGATAAAAGATTCGGGCAGCAGCATTAGTAAACAAGATTTTACCGAAAACTTCGCCGATCCGATTTCTACCATCTTAAACTTTGCGTCAGATTCAGATATAAGCGAAAAGGCAAGTCAAGCACAAAACGAGAGCAATGAACAAGTGGAAGCAACCTCCGATGAAAGTCTGGCATTAGAAGAATTGGAAGCACAACACGTGGAACATGTTATTGAAAACTTAGAAACAGAATTTGAACTAATGAATCGTACCGGTTCAGGCGAAATAGACACACAACAAATTGAGATTGACGAAGAGAATGATGAAGGATTAGTCGATGAACACCTTGATCCTGAGATGCAATCTAATATATCTATTGTGCAAGAGATTGCCGAACAGGAAATTATTGAAGAGATTAAAAATTCGGGCATAGAGGCTCTTTCCACTGCATTAGCTGCTGAGGATTTACCAAATAATAAGATCCCCGTCCACACGGAATCTAAGGAAGTGCCTGAAAGTATTAGTGCACAAAGATTAGAAGAAGCTGTGGAAAACACATCTCGACTTAGAGATGTAGTGAGTATGGTTCAAATACCTGCAACAGTACAATCAAATATTATAGAAAGTCAACAAAGGACATTTACTGCATGGTTAAAACAATTTAGTGCAACAAAGGAAAATCATTTAGTGCCTCCTCCACCGGTAAATTCTTTTGTTAACACCGAGGAGCTTTCATCTGAAATGAATAATACTTCGGCTACAACGAATAATCTCGTTAACGATGACACTCTAACTTCACAATATCAAGAAGAACAAGCCTCCGTGTTTTTTAAAGAAACGGAAGCTGATTTAAACCGAATTATAAAGGATGAAATAAAGCACATTGATGAATTTGTGCAGGCACAGCCGAAAAAGCCGATCAACTTGGATGGCGAATTGCTTGTTTCTGTTTCAGAACTTGCCAAACGCAGCCTCGACGATTCAAAAGAGATTATTACAGAAACCATGGCTCGAGTCTTTGCCGCACAGGGCAAGTTTAAAAAGGCTATAGACATACTCGAAAAACTTGAGTTGCTACATCCTGAAAAAAGGCTTTACTTTGCAGCCCTTATTGAAGAATTTAAAAAACAGAACATTTAATAGATGTACACCTTTCTCGTAGTCCTTATCGTACTGGCTGCCGTTTTACTCATTGCCGTAGTTTTAATACAAAACCCTAAAGGAGGCGGACTAGGGCAAACCTTTGGTGGTTTTTCTAATCAAATTATGGGGGTGCAACGCACTACTGACTTTTTGGAAAAAGCCACTTGGGTGCTTGTAATCAGCGTTGCTGCATTATCCTTGTTTACCATATTCTTTATTAACAGATCAGGAACAACAGAGGATAATAAGCCGAAATCTCAATTTGAAAATGTTGAATTAACGGCTCCCATCGCTCCAGCTCCTCAGCCACAAAATACAACGACTCTGCCCGATAGTGGCAAATAAGCCGACAAATTATTTAATAGAAAAAGCCACTGTATTATCACAGTGGCTTTTTCGTTATACCTTATCATTTTAATAAACTACCGATAAATTGCCGGATAAGCAGACGGGTCACTTTCATTCATTATGGCATAGAGTATATCGGTAATTTCTTCAGCACTGGGCTTGCAGAAGTAGTCTCCATCGGAAGCATAAGCAGCACGGTTTTCGGAGGCCGTAATCGTTTTAGGTTGCATATCTAAATAGCGGAAAATATTTTGTTCTTCCATAACCTTTTGAAGCATATATGCTGTTGCCCCACCAGGAACATCTTCATCGAGAAAAACAATTCGATTTGTCTTCTTGACTGATTCCTTTATCCCGTGGTTGATATCAAAGGGTACTAAAGTTTGCACATCGATTAATTCTACTTCAATACCCAATTGGGATAGTTTCTCACATGCGTCTGCTGCAACTCGGCAACTGGAGCCATAAGTAACTAAGGTAATGTCACTTCCCTCACGCAACACCTCAGGAATACCAAGCGGTACCGTAAAAGAACCAATATTTGATGGTAGTCTTTCTTTCAAACGATATCCATTCAAACATTCAATAATTAATACCGGGTCGTCGCTTTGCAAGAATAAGTTATAAAAGCCGGCAGCTTGTGTCATATTCCGTGGTACACAGATATATATTCCTCGAAGTGCATTTACAATCATTCCCAATGGTGAGCCCGTGTGCCATATACCCTCCAGGCGATGCCCGCGTGTACGGACTATGAGTGGTGCTTGCTGGCCGTTAGCCGTACGATAGCGTAAAGTGGCTACATCATCACTTAATGTTTGCAAACCGAAAAGCAAGTAATCCAAGTACTGTATTTCAGCAATAGGTCTTAACCCACGTAAGGCCATGCCTAACCCTTGTCCCATAATTGTCGCCTCACGAATGCCTACGTCATAAATTCGGTGTTCCCCATATTTTAACTGAAGGCCGCTAAAGCCCTGGTTAACATCTCCGATTTTTCCTAAATCTTCTCCAAAAGCGACCAAACGTTTATCTCTACTGAATGCTTGGTCAAAACAGGCATTCAATATCTCAAAGCCGTTCATCAATGGAGCATCCGGGGCATATTCAACATGCACTTCAGGAACCAACAATGCGGCTTTATCAGATTGACTATAGAGGAATGAGTTGTAACGCTTTTGGTTTTGTTGCTCATATTCCTCTAACCATGCTACCAGCGATGCCCGTTCTATAGACTTCTCAAAACGTGTTTCATATAAAATAGGTTTAGCCGCTTGAATTAAATTCCTACGCATAGGGTCTGGCAGCATCAGAAGTTCTTGTTTTTTTCTTTGGATTAACTCCGAAGATGCGCTTACATAAGAAAGACTATCGAGTATAATGTTTAGTGCTTCAATTTCAGATTTAACAGGTTGCAGATATTCCAACCATGCTTCTTTTTGCTGCTCTCTTACAGTTTTGATTGCCTGACTTGCCAGGTTCTCTAATTCATCCTCAGTAGCAATCGCATTCTGAAGTATCCAATTCTTCATACGTTTAATTCCATCAAAATCCTGCTCCCAAAGTAATCGCTCCTTAGATTTATATCGTTCGTGTGAGCCTGAAGTAGAGTGACCTTGTGGTTGTGTTATTTCTTGTACATGAACCAAGCAAGGGGTATGAGTATGTCTAGTTTTCTTCACAGCCATCTGATAGGTTTCTATCAAAGCAGGATAATCCCACCCTTTCACTTGATATATATCAATGCCCTGTCCTTTTTCGTTTACGTAAAAGCCCGAGCAAATCTCCGAGATACTGCCCTTGGTTGTCTGAAGCTCAATAGGGACTGATATTCCGTAGCCATCGTCCCAAACGGAAATGACCATAGGTACACGCATAACGCCGGCTGCATTCACTGTCTCCCAAAAATGCCCTTCTGATGTGCTTGCATCTCCGATTGTGACAAAAACAACTTCATTACCACCATCAGAGTACCCCTCCTGAAGTGTGTCATCACCCATTTCTCTGTAGTATTTAGATGCACAAGCTAAGCCTAATGCCCTGGGCATCTGTGATGAGGTAGGCGATGCATCAGCAGCTGAGTTCTTCTGTGTTAAGTGGCTTTGGGGTTTACCATTCTCATCCAGTAAACGAGTAGCAAAGTGAGCATTCATCATTCTGCCGCCAGAATGTGGTTCTAATTTTACATCGGTATTTGCATACAGTTGAGCAAACAATTCTTTAATCGTTGATTGTCCTGTAGCAAGGACAAGGGTCTGGTCTCTGTAATAGCCTGATCGAAAATCGCCGTTTTGAAACGCTTTGGCTAAAGCAATCTGTGGAAGTTCTTTACCATCCCCAAAAATGCCAAACTTTGCCTTGCCGGTAAGTACTTCCTTTCGTCCTAACAGGCTTGCTTCGCGGCTTTGACTAATTAGATAAAAATCTTCAAGTACGATTTTTTTAAAAGTTTCAAAGTCAATTTGCGTTTCCGTTAAGTGTTTAATTGAATGATTTGGCATGATATTTTCTGTGTCTGCTACTTTCCAAAAATAATAAACAAGTATCTAAACAACTCTTTAAAAACTACATAAAAAAATGAAAAAAACACTTTCTCTTCTTACGCTCATCTTTCTTAGCGTTCAACTTTTTGCTCAGCAAAAAAATGTGAATACCAATACGGGTACCAAAGCTCCACAAACACAAAAACCAGCGCCTGTCGTTCACACTCAAGGCCCGGTAGTTACGAATGAATCCGGTGCTTCCTTTTCGTGGCATGAGGAGACTTTTGATTTCGGCACAATACCTCAAGGTACTCCGGTAACACACGTTTTTGAATTTACCAATACCGGCAATCAGCCATTAGTAATTAGCACAGTGGACAAATCTTGCGGTTGTACAACACCGAAATGGACTACTGAACCTGTACTCCCTGGAAAAAAAGGTACAGTCTCAGCAACATTTAATGCAGCAGCCGTGGGTGGATTTAATAAAACAGTTACCGTACACTCGAATGCAATGGGTGGAGACAAAGTATTATTCATTAAAGGAACCGTTTCAGAAACAAAGCCTCAAACTGAGCCAACTAAGTAATTGGCATTATCATTGTAAAACATATAATCACTCAACACTCATAAAAACTAAACAATTAAAATGAAAAAAGTATTTTTTACACTTGCGATGGTTTTCGCAGTAGCTACAGTAACACTTGCACAAGATGCAGCCGGTGATTTTAAATTCAAAGAGGAAACTTGGGATTTTGGCACCATACCTCAGGGAACTCCGGTAAAACATTCTTTCTCATTTACCAATACCGGTAAAGCCCCTATTGTCATTCAAAACGTTCAGGCATCTTGCGGTTGTACAACACCAACTTGGCCTAAAGAGCCTATTCTGCCAGGCAAAACTGATGTTATTGAAGTTCAATATAATGCTGCCAATGCAGGTGGGTTTAATAAATCAATTACGATTACTTCAAATGCAGGTTCTCCTACAAAAATGCTTTATATCAAAGGTACAGTAGAGGCTGCTCCTAAGGATCAAACTACTCCTGAGAAGCAACCATCCATGTTAAATACTACCCCAAAGAACTAAGTAGCCTTTTACAGTAATCAAAAAAACTCCGTACAGAAATCTGTACGGAGTTTTTTTTGCTATCTAAGGCTCTGGAGTAGCTACTATTCCTTTACTATTAATTCTTGATACGGATGCTCGTTCTTTGATAACTTTATTGAAAAATGCGCTATAGATATTCTACTTACCTTTTCCTAGTTGTCGCTTTCAATTCCTTTATTTTTTCAAATGTTAGTGCTCAAACCATATATACCCGTAAAGATACATTACGTGGCACGCTGTCAACCCTCAGGCTATGTTACGATGTAACATTTTACCACCTGAACATTCAAGTGTTTCCATTAAAGCAAAGTATTACGGGCTATAATGCTATTTCATTTCAGGCTGTAACCGATTTCGATTCTTTACAAGTTGATTTATTCGCTAACCTACAAATTGATAGTATTGTTTTTGAGAAAAAGCACTTATCCTATAGGCGTGATGGCAATGCGGTATTAATACAGCTTCAAGCAAAACGAGAGGAGCGTAAGTCATTTCGTATATTTTATCATGGGAAACCGATACGAGCAGTGAATCCGCCATGGGATGGCGGATTTGTATGGGAGAAGGATATTAATAATAAAGATTGGATTGGTGTAGCCTGTCAGGGATTGGGCGCATCCTGCTGGTGGCCGTGTAAAGATCATCAAATTGATAAACCGGATAGCCTGCATATCACAATTACCTACCCCAAAGGGTTGGTATGTGTGTGTAATGGTCAAAAAGGGAAGGAAACACATTCAGAACAATGGAATACTGTTACTTGGAGAGTTACTTATCCGATCAACAACTACAATGTAACACTCAATATTGCAGATTATGCCCATTTTAGTGATACTTGTATGAGCGGTGGAAAGAAACTGTCCTTAGACTATTATGTGTTAAAATACAATCTGGATATAGCACGACTGCATTTTAAGCAGGTACCAGTAATACTGGGCTGTTATGAAAATTATTTTGGCGCCTACCCCTTTATTCGTGATGGATATAAACTTGTAGAAACAAGTTATTGGGGTATGGAGCATCAGAGTTGTATTAGTTATGGAAATGCTTATTTAAATACCTCCTTAGGTTTTGATTATATCATTCTTCATGAAACTGCACATGAATGGTGGGGAAATCAATTGACTGCGGCAGACAATGCCGACATGTGGTTACACGAAGGATTTGGAACCTATGCCGAAGCACTTTATGTTGAATGTAAATTTTCAATTGAAGCTGCACAAAAATATATGACGGATATGCGTTGGCAAGTAATGAATCAATATCCTATTGTAGGTCCTTATGGAGTAAACTATCAGGGCATTAAAAATGATAATGATATGTACTACAAGGGTGCATGGACAATTTACACTTTTCGTAGCATGTTGAATAACGATCAGCTATTTTTCTCTTGGCTTAAAGCATTGCTGGTGCATTTTAAGTTTAAGCCCACATCTACACAGGAATTTATACAATTCACAAATGAATATTTCAGCAAGGATTACACTGCGTTCTTTCAACAATACTTATTTTACAAAGATCTACCTCAACTACAGTATGCATTTGAGGGAGACAAAATCAAAGCCAAGATTATTTCATCTGTGGATGATCTCACCCTGCCTATTTCTTTTTTAGTGAACGGTAAAGTATATAAAGTTCCGGTTGGTAAAGAAACGGTAGTGGTTTACAATGGAAAGTATAAACATAATACCGCAGTCGTCGATGATTCTCAAATGCTGATTAGAAAGCAGCAAGTGAAGAAACTGTAATTTCCTATAACTACTCTATTAAAATGAGGATAGATTCATTGCTACAGCTTGATTATTGTTTTACAAAAGAAAGAGTTTTATTGTAAGCAACTGCATCAAACGTAATAAAGTAAATACCTGAACATAATTGATCTACCGGGATAAGAATTTCATTATTGGCTTTTATTGTGTAGCTCATTATTAATCTTCCCAGTAAGTCTGTGACATTTAAGCAAAGTGTTTCGTCCACAAACCCATTGATACTTAACTTTAAATTATCCTGTGCTGGATTGGTTACAATGCGCACTTGTTTTTGTTCTTGCAAACTGGATTTGTTCGATGTAAAATAACCGGTTACCATATCTGGACCAATAGAAAACACGGTATTAGTAACTTCACTTTGTTCAGTAGATAAGGTTACAGAAATAGGGGCCTGACACGGTTTGTTTAATACATCGGCCCATAATAAGTAAGTTCCATAAGACAGATTTGAAAAATGATATGTTCCGTCAATACCCGTTTGTGTATGCTTTATAACTTGATTGTTTGTGTTCGTCAATAATATGTCTATACCCGGAACGGGATCGCCTATAGCATATTCATTTTCCAAGCGATTAGCCCCTTGACTTACTAAACCACCGACAAACCCGGGACCTGCTGTAGGTATGCCTGCCAATAATGATATATTTTGATATGGTAAGCTATTATTATTCAATTGAAGGGCATTAACCCACATGTATGTTTGAATGTGATACGTCGGAATATAATGACCATATAAAGGAGAATTAGGCAGCATCATTGCTTTGGTATAATAGGTTCCGACTAAGCCATTGAAACAAGCAAATTGACCTGCTGCAATGGTATCTGTTGCTACTAAATACAGGCTATCTCCATTAGTCGTATTTTCGGACTTGATTAAAAATATTTTAAAGTAGTTCGTATCAGTCGCATTAGTATCGGATAGGTATGCATTTATACATAACGAAAAGGTATCTGTGCTGACATTGCAATAAACCAAAGGCTGAAATAAAACACTTGTATCAATACCATTCCAAGGAGTTACTACCGTAACAAAGTTCCCTGCACAGCTAATAGTTTGAGCCATAAAATAATTGCCGTTAGCTATAAACGAACCGGAATAATAACCATCCATATTTGAAGCTCCGACCGAAATGAAAGTATTACCTGCATCAGGTGAAACTTGCACCGGAATATTAGCAATAGGTGCTCCTGCTGAATTAATTACTTGTCCCTGGTAATGAACTGTAACTTGAGCAAAACTATACGATGCAGAAAAACAAAATAGTAAACAGATGAAAAGCAGTATCCTCATAAATTAATCAAGTTAGTTTGAGCTAATTTAGTAGTATTACGAGCATAACAAAAACACAGTTAGTTAAACGAGATTAGATCTGTGGTATCCGCTATTTATTTACAGAGCTAATTATCTGTTTATATAATTTAATTATTTGATTGTGTATAAATCATACTCTTTTGATAAGACTGTTTCAGACTTTAGTTAATTTAGCCAATGGAAATTGACAATTTAATAATGAAAATACTTAACAAAAACTTTCTCATCGCTACTTGGCTCATTCTATGCGCAGTTATTCTTCGTATTGTTTTTAATAAACTTCAATGGTGGAACTTTTCACCCATTACGGCTATGGCGCTATTTGCAGGTTATGCCTATACAAACAAGCGTTTTTCGTTTTTAATACCTATTGCTGCAATGCTTCTTAGTGATTTATACCTTGGGTTGCACAGTGGAATGATTATCGTTTATACTGCAATAGGTATCGTTACCTTTATTGGATTATTCCTTTCAGGAAAGTCTATTGCATATATCATTGGAGGCTCTTTAGTTAGCTCTGGTTTCTTTTACTTATATACCAATTTAGTTTTTTGGTATAGCCCGGAACTTTATCCTATAAGTTGGAGTGGGCAAATACAATCCTATCTTGCAGCCTTGCCCTTCTTCAAAGCTTCAGTTGTTTCAGATCTAATGTTTACAGGGATTCTTTTTGGAGTATATCACTTCATAAAGCAACGTGAACGCGCACCTCAGATATTATAATCGGGCTCCTTAAATAACACTTTTTTCATTGCATCATCAAGTTTGTAAACATCATCGGCAAAGTTGATATGGCCCGTTTCATCTACCCATGCAGTAAAATAAGCAATGGTAACAGGCACGCCACGTTGTAATGTAATGTAAGTTTCTTTACCTGATGCAAATATGCTTTTTATCTTATCGGGTGTTACCTGCCTATCTTTTTGTAAAACCCATTGCATCAATTTTATAGGCTCTCCCACCCGTATGCACCCATGGCTAAAAGTCCTCTTATTCTTTTCAAAGTATTGTTTCGACGGGGAGTCGTGTAAATATATATTGTATGAATTAGGAAATAAAAATTTAACAACGCCCAGCGGATTATCCTTTCCCGGCAGCTGACGCACCATATAGGGGCAATTATCCTCATTGTACTTAGTCCACTTTACGTCTTCAGGCTTTACAGGAACATTTCCTGGCCCAAGAACTTCCATATTATGTTTCAAAAAGTAATTCTTGTCTTTTCTATACCCTGGTATCACTTCTTTAAACAAGATACTATTCGGGATATTCCAATAAGGGTTCAATACTACATAACGAATGGTTCCATTAAATATCGTTGTCTTATTCTGTGTTGTACCCACAACCACATTACATTGCCAGTCGAGAGTATCATTTTGATAAGCATATAACATAAAACGAGGTATGTTAATTAAGATATGCCTTCCGGTATCACTTGTTTCAATCCATCGTAATCGCTCGAGGTTGATAAGTATTTGTTGCATTCTCTCTTTGAGAGGAATGTTCATCCTGGAGATTAATGCCTTTCCTGTAACACCGTCTTCCTCAAGTCCCAGGCTGTTTTGCAATATTCTTATGGAATTTTTCAAGGTATCATCATAGCGCTTTGATGTGGTATCCATATTCAGTAAAAATCCTGTTTTATATAGCCATCTACGAATATTGATGATGGCGTAACTCGTATCCCCTATCCTAAAGGAACGTTTCAAGGTGTCTATAATAGGTAATCCTCCCTTTGTTTCCACCATCTTAAGCCGAACAAGATATTGTCGCAGTAACTCATATTGTTTGTTCAATGGTTTATAATAGGTCAGAAAAAGAGGATCGCTTGTTACGGAATCAAGCAATTCTGCCGTGTTCAGCCTTTTTCTTTTAATATACCATCCCAAGTCAGCGGCTGATGTTTCATTCATACCCTTCCATTTTTTATCAGCATAATCTAAAAATGCATTTGTAAGTAACACATCTAATGTTTTCCATTGACCAGCGGGTAACGAATTTGCTTCTAATGCCTCGTACATATTGCGTGTAATGCTCACTCCCGCAATGCTATCCGTTAATTCTAATTTGGTACTCTGTAATTGATTCACAAACAATGATGCTTGTTCAATAATACCGGAATTATTAAACCATACGAGTTGATAATTCCTTTTAAAATAAAAAGCCTCAATTTCAGAAGCGTGATTTTTAAGAAATGGATATTGTGATGTGAGATTTTTTAGATAAATCGAATCCAGAAATTGTGCGTTTAACTCTTTAGGGTCAATTAGTGATTCATCCGGTTTACTTTGTTGCTGTATAGCATTTTTACAACTTATATAGAAAAACGATGTAATAAGAATGAGTATAATGGAGAATTGAAATTGTTTCATTGATAAAAAGCTGATTTGAAATATTTATTTTAGCAAAAGTGATTCTAATTGTGTGAAAAAAAGATTGCATCGGAATATTGTTGAAGCTATTGCCCTAATCTTAAGAGAAGTATTTATTCAAAAACGTTATGCAGACCGCACCTTAGAGCAGGCGTTTAAAGATCATAAACAATGGGGCGCTCGTGACAGAAAGTTTATTGCAGAAACAGTTTATGAAATCGTGCGTTGGTGGCGACGACTAAACTATGCTGCCCGAGGAGATGAAAACAAAACGGAAATCAATAAAATATTATCGGCATATCTTATAATAAAGAATGAGTACGAACTTCCTGAATGGCTGCCCTTATGGAACATGGAAGCATCTGAGTTGCTTCATCGCTATAACGACCCAACACTTTCAATTGCAATAAAAGAATCAATTCCTGATTGGTTAGAACAGATGGGGCATATTGAATTAGGAAATCAATGGCATAAACAGTTGAATGCATTAAACCATACGGCAAGCATAGTGCTTCGAGTAAATACGTTAAAAATTGCCGTTGCCGAGTTACGAAAGCGTTTTAACGATATAGAAATTGAAACACAACTCGTACCTCAATCGAATGATGCGCTTATCCTTCCGCAACGAATCAATATATTTCAAACTCCATTGTTTAAAGAAGGATTATTCGAAATTCAGGATTTATCCTCTCAAGCAGTAGCTCCTTTTTTACACGTAACACCCGGAATGCGCGTTATTGACGCATGTGCAGGAGCAGGCGGTAAAAGCCTTCATCTGGCAGCTCTGATGAAAAATAAAGGTAGAGTCGTTGCTATGGATATCGAGTCATACAAACTTAAAGAATTGGAAAAAAGGAGCCGTAGAAATGGAATTAATATTATAGATACCCGCTGGATTAATTCCACTAAAATTATAAAACGACAAGCCGAATCGGCTGACCGTTTATTACTCGATGTGCCGTGTTCCGGGCTTGGTGTGTTACGCAGAAACCCTGATGCAAAATGGAATTTGTCTTCATCTTATATTCATGAAGTTAAACAAAAGCAGCAACAAATACTTCATTCATATAGTAAGATGCTTAAACCGGGAGGTAAAATGGTGTATGCAACATGTTCCATTTTGCCTTCTGAAAATCAAAATCAAATTAAACTGTTTTTGGAGGCTCATTCCAATTTCATCTTGGAAGAAGATCGAACTATATTACCTTCAGAAGGGTATGACGGCTTTTATATGGCTCGCTTAAAACGGTTATAATTCCACATTCAAACTCTTACAGTTTCTTAATAACTCCGAAGCATATTGTCGAATAATTTTCTTGGTTATTTGCGGGTGCGATCGCACTTGCAGAAGTATAGGCAATTGTGAATAATGTGCAATTACTTCTTCAGTTGCCTTTTTAGGATGATGATTAAAAATCAATCCTTTAATTTTCAAATTACGTCGTTGTATAGCCTCTATGCTTAATAATGTGTGATTGATACTTCCTAAGTATATATCCGACACCAGAATTACAGGCAGTTCAATGTGTTCAATCCAATCTATAAACAATTCATCTTCATTTAATGGCACCATCAATCCACCGGCAGGTTCTATTACAATACGATTTTTTGTTTGGGGTAAACCAAGTTCCTTCATCTTAATACACACCCCTTCACGCCTAGCAGCTTCGTGTGGGGACGACGGAGTTTTTAAACGAAATTGTTCTCGGTGTACTACTGTTTTTGAATTATTAATGTGTAGTTCAACAAACTTAGAATCGCTCTGATGTAATGAACCACATTGTATAGGTTTATAATAGTCTGCTGTTAATGCTTCAGCAACTATAGTGCTCATCAATGTTTTTCCAATTCCCGTACCTATACCCGCTATAACGTAACTGCCCGCTTGCACACTTATTTTTTCAATAATCCTTCAATAACTTTTCCTGTAGCTCCTGTTGGCTCCAGTATTTGTAAAATGTTTGCCAGTGTTACGGCAACATCTGTAATTTCATATCGATTATCGATTACATTACCCGCCTTCACTTTCCATCCATACCATAATAGCGGCACATGGGTATCATAACTGAATTGCTCACCATGTGTGGTGCCTCTGGTTTCAAACTCCATATAATTAGGCTTGAAACAGAGCATAATGTCACCACTCCGAAGCGTGTTGAACCCGTGTTGGACAAAGCTTGCCGGGAAATTATTGTAGCTATTACTTACCATCTCACAATAAGTATAGGCGTATGTCACATTTTCCTTACCAATTAAGTGCATAGCCACTTGGTGTTGTACTTCGCAAGGGTCTAGCTTCAATGTGTTCAACTTAGCATCGTCCAAATAAAACTGATGCGTCGAATAACGTGTAATCAATGAATCGCCATAAGTATTGGCACAAAATGTTTTTGCAATTTTTGTAAGAGCCTTCACGTCAATATATCCTGCAGGAACCTGCATATCCATTAAGTAAGAAGGCACGTCAGACACCCCATGGTCTGCTGTCAAAAAAAAGAGCACATTATCTTTTCCAACGCTTTTTTCAATTTGTGAAATCATCATGCCTAAATCACGGTCTAAGCGAAGGTAGGTGTCCTCCGTTTCTATGGCCATTGGGCCAAAAGTATGCCCCACGTAATCTGTTGATGAGAATGATACGCATAAGAAATCTGTCTTCTCGTGTTTACCCATTTGTTCATTTTGTACGGCATCTATCGCAAACAACGCCGTTAAAGTATTTCCGAATGGCGTAGTTCTCAATATAGATGCTGATTGATATGCTGCGGCTATTTCTTTGAGATTATACGGAAACACAGGAGCTGTTTTCCCTTTGACAATCATCTCGTATGGGTTTTCGTCTTTAATGCTCTCAGTATAGGACTCAATAGGCCATAAGGTTGTCCAAGTGCTATTCAAATATTGATCAGGGTACTTTTTATCATTGAATGTATTCACCCATTGTGGCAGTTCTTTCATATAATAGGTGCTGCTTATCCAGCATTTACATGCATCATCAAACCAATAAGCCGCATCCGCCATGTTACCTGCAGGCAATATAGCTCCTCGGTCTTTCAATGCTATTCCAATTACTTTTGATAACCCAACATTGGATAATTGTAATTGGTCTGTAATGGTTGTGCTAAATAAGTTTCGAGGAGATTGTTTTCCGGCATTACTATTTGAGCCTACGGTTTCTACTTTATCATCTTGAGTACAGTACATATTCTTACCCGTTTCCTTTACATACCAGTTGTTTCCAATAATACCATGCACCATTGGTGTGGTGCCTGTATATATACTGGAGTGCCCCGGTGCAGTATGTGTAGGTACATAGTTGTAGTACATCTGACGGCATGTCGTACCTTGATTGACTAGTTTCTTAAAGCCGTTATTATCATATTTATCCCAGTATCGGGTTAAGAAATCATAACGCATCTGATCCACCACAATGCCCACCACAAGTTTTGGTTGCTTTGGTGGAGCGTTCTCTACTTTTTGTGCTTGTAATTCACAAGTAATAAATCCTA
>JBDHXV010000042.1:0-22341 GCA_039810885.1 Chitinophagales bacterium
TAAACACCTTTTTTCAATTTATCGGCAGCTTCAGTAAAGCAATTCAGGGTGATATTAATATCCTCATCCGTGTGTACTGCGGTCGGGATCAGACGAAGCATCATCACCCCCTTGGGAACTACGGGATAGACCACGATGCTTAGGAAGATATGATAGTTCTCACGAATATCCATCACTAAGCTTGCAGCTTCATTAGCATTTCCGTTAAGATATACAGGTGTTACACAAGTATTTGTGCGACCTAAATTAAAGCCGCGTTCTTTCAATCCACTTTGAAGTTTGTTCACATTGTACCACAATTTATCCTTCAGTTCCGTACTGCTGCGAAGCAACTCTAAACGCTTCAGATTACCAATAACGATAGGCATTGGCATTGACTTGGCGAAAATTTGAGAGCGATTGTTATATCGAAGATAATCCACCACCTGCTCATCTGCGCTTATGAATCCTCCGATACTAGCCATAGATTTTGCAAATGTCGAAAAGTAAATATCAATACCATCTTGAACACCCTGCTCTTCACCTGCGCCCGCACCACTCTTTCCTAAAGTACCGAATCCATGAGCATCATCTACCATCAAACGAAACTGATATTTCTTTTTAAGTTCAACAATTTCCTTCAATTTGCCCTGATCGCCTGCCATTCCAAATACCCCTTCCGTAATCACCAATATAGCTCCGTTACTTTCCTCAGCTAAAGCTGTTGCCTTTTGCAACATCTTTTCGCAACTCTCCACATCGTTGTGCTGAAACACTAAGCGTTTACCCATATGTAAACGTACACCATCAATAATACATGCATGTGATTCCGCATCATAAACAATTACATCACGGCGGTCAACCAAAGCATCGATAGAACTCATGATACCTTGATAGCCATAATTAAAAAGTATGGTGTCTTGCTTATTTACAAATTGGCTTAATTCGCGTTCTAAGCGCTCGTGTTCATCCGAGTTACCGCTCATCATACGCGCACCCATTGGCAAAGCAAGGCCGTATTTAGAGGCAGCTTCGGCATCGGCTTTTCGAACCTCAGGATGATTGGCCAATCCTAAATAATTATTTAAAGACCAAATGATCTTTTCCTTACCACGAAATTTCATTCGGCTACCGATTTCTCCCTCTAATTTGGGAAAGGTGTAATAACCGTGTGCTTGTGAGGAGTATCTGCCTAAGGGGCCGCGATTTTGTAACAGTTTTTCAAAAAGATCCATAATTGTCAATGTTTTGAATGAGCACAAAAGTAGGAGAATTAGAATAATGCCCACCAGAAATCTGATATTATCGTTAATCAGACTATTTATTAGGGAATAGAAATCGAATTTAGTTCAAGCACCTATAATTAACACATCTTCAATAGCAAGTGGCCTGTACGCCATCCGTATCTCAACTGCTGCTGGAATAATTAATCGTCAAATCGTTATCCAACGATAAAAAATTTCCAGGATGAAATGCCCCAATAATTTATTCGAGCTTTTTTATTTAACGCACAGAGGAATTACTTGATAATCTATTTACCTTTACTATGGTCAATTCAAATAATATGAAACGTTTTGTTTTTTCTCTGTTGTTTTTAGTTTATACAACTCTAGTACTGGCACAAAACATAACTTCTACAGCGATACAGCCGCCTCGTCTTCCATTTAACACGATTAAATTAAAAGCAGGCGAATTTATGCAAAGTGCGATACCAACCGACAACCACGAACCAAGAGGCTTATCTTGTATTGATTCCTCATTGATTGATCTTACTGCAATTTGCCCAATGATATATATGCCTGTTTGCGGCTGCAATGGTGTAACCTATAATAATCAATGTGAAGCAGTAAATTACGGCGGGGTTACCAGTTGGACTGAAGGGGAGTGTGTATCTACAGGATGCATCAATCCACTACAAATTGACTCATCTATGGCGTGTATATTAATATATGATCCGGTGTGCGGCTGCAATGGTGTGACTTATGGAAATCAATGTGAAGCATATTATTACGGTGGAGTTACCAGTTGGGTGCCGGGCGAATGTGGCGCAACGGCATGTCAGGCGGATTTCATATTTGAACAAAACGGATTGACCATTGATTTTACGAATATCAGTATCGGAGTATATGATTCTGTTCTGTATGATTTCGCCGATGGCACTACCTCATCCGAAAATAATCCTCAACACACTTTTTCGAACTGGGGAACTTACAATGTATGCCTGACCATTATGGGTGCTAATTGCTTGGACACATATTGTTACTCTATAATTCTCGAGCCTTTATGCGATGCCTACTTTACTTTCACGAATACCTGCGATAATGCGGTAACGTTTACTAATTATTCTGAAGGCGATACAATTAATTCTTGGAATTTTGCTGATGGAGGGGTTGGTGTAATTAATGATACATCATTCATACATACTTTCCCTGCAAGTGGAATGTACGTGGTTTGCCTGAACATTAGCGGCTTGCTGTGCTCCAAAACTTATTGTGATACCGTTTACGCTTTTAACGATTTAACCTTACCCGGATTTACAGAAACTTACATTGGATCGCCAACGCTGCCAGTAACTGTTCTTTTTAATGCTGAAACCCTTATAGATTATCCATTTACTTATTTATGGGATTTCGGTGACGGAGAGTCAGGCACAGAACAATTCATGTCACATACCTACACAAACAATTGCAACCCGACAGTGTGCTTGTATGTAGATGCTTTAGCTTGCAACAGAACAACATGTAAAACGCTCGATCTTTGCACAACGGGAATTCAAAATATACTAGATAGTAATTTCTATATCTCTCCTAACCCGTTTAATGATTATGTTACATTTAATTGGAAAGACGCAACTAAGCCTGTTGAAATAGAACTTCTTGACGTAGCCGGCAAGTTAATTTTTACAGAATCTATTTCAGAAAAAAACACGTTTACGATGAATACAAGTAGTTTACCTAAGGGCCTGTACATCTTAAAAGTGCAACAGAGAGGCTCAATAATACATAAAAAGTTGGTGAAGTAGTTTTGTTTACTTCATGCAAACTATACAACCTACCAAGTCTTTCCGAAAACCTTCTTTAGAATATCTGTAGTGCGTGCGATAGGGTCTTTGCGTATTGCAAATTCTTCTTCGGCAATCATTTTAAACAAACCCTCCAAAGCTTTCTGAGTAACATATTTGCTCAAGTCCGGATTAATTTTTTGTACGCCGGGTATCTTATTATAGTTCGTAAAAATATCGCTCCAGTATTTTGTTGCTTGAGTGTTATCTAAAGCCTTCTTGATTATAGGAGAAAACTTTTCTGTCAGTTGTGTTGAGGTATTTAACTTTAAATAATTCGTAGCAGCATCATCGCTCCCCTTTAAAATGCTGACTGCATCCGTAATGGTCATATTCTTAATTGCATTTATGAATATTGGCTTTGATTCCTTGGCCGCTTGTTCAGCAGCACGATTCATGCTCAAGATGGCATTATCCACCAAAGAGCCCATTCCCAACTGACGCAATTTAGATTCTACCGTCTTTGCCTCCTCCGGCATCAGAATTTTGATTGCCATATTTTTAAAATACCCGTCGGTTACGGAAACTTTATCTGCGCCTTTATTAATACCTTGTGTGAGGGCATCTTTTAGTGCGGTGATCATCTCGCCATTACTAATAATAGCATTATTGCTGCTGTTGTTATTGCTGTTACTTCCGTTCAATCCTTTAATTTTAATGATTTGACAACTGCCAATTGATTGCATGCCAACTATCATTATAGCGAATAAGAAGACTTTTTTCATGTTATCTTGGAATTTGAAAGGCAAGTTAAATCAAAAAAGTTGCCAACTTTAAAAATGTAATATATGACCAATTGTATAATAATCACCATTGGAGATGAGTTGTTAATCGGGCAGGTGGTGGATACCAACTCTTCCTGGATAGGAACAGAATTGAATAAAATCGGAATAGATGTATTGCGACGTATCGCCGTCGGAGACAATAAAGAAGAAATTATTTATGCTCTGAATGAGGCTTTAAAAGCTGCAAGCATTGTGTTGATTACCGGCGGATTGGGGCCTACAAAAGATGACATTACTAAAAGCACCCTGGCGGAATATTTTCATTGCGGTTTAGTTACAAATCATGACGTATTGTTAGATATTCAAGAACTCTTTAAAGGCGTTAATCGCCCTATTGTGGATTCTAATTTTAGGCAAGCAGATATCCCTGAAGCTTGTATTGCCATACGAAATGCTGTGGGCACAGCACCGGGTATGTGGTTCAATAAAGACGAAAAAGTTATTGTTAGTATGCCGGGAGTACCGTTCGAAATGAAAGAGATGATGAACAAGTACGTATTGCCTAAACTTAAAGAGAGGTTTACACATGAAAACATTGAGCACTTCACTGTTATGACTTTTGGCGTAGGAGAATCTTTTTTGGCAGATAAAATAAAAGTGTGGGAAAACGCCTTACCACAAAACATCAAGTTGGCCTACCTGCCCAACCTGAGCCAAGTGCGATTGCGACTTACCGGACACGGTGTGGATTCAATAATTCTGAAACAGCAAATTCAAGAACAGGTAAATCAACTCCTCCGCTTAATTAATACAAGCGTATTTGCTCAAACAGATATTTCAATGGAAGAAGCAATCGGAATTTTACTGAAAAGTAAAAACAAAACGATTGCAACGGCCGAAAGTTGTACAGGAGGCTACATTGCGCACAAGCTTACTTCCTTGGCAGGTTCTTCCAGATGGTACAGAGGAAGTGTTGTGGCTTATCATAATGATGTAAAAAGTGAAATTTTAAATGTAGAAGAAGCCACATTAAAAGAGTTTGGAGCAGTTAGTGAACAAACTGTACAACAAATGGCGAAAACAGCCCGAAGACTTTTAAAATCTGATTATGCCATTGCCGTTTCAGGCATTGCCGGCCCCGATGGGGGCACTTCCGAAAAACCCGTTGGGATGGTATGGATTGCTGTTGCGGATGATAGGCGTATCTATACACGTCAATTTCATTTCAGACGCACACGCTTACAAAATATTGAGTTAGCTACACTCAATGCCTTATTTATGTTATACAAAGTACTTCAAGGTACTTATGACGAATAAGCATCTTGTAAAGCAAAGATGCTTTCATTAAAAATCCTATTTTTGAACCCCACCAAAAAGAATAGCAAAATACTCTATGGCTGTAGTCGAATTAATTATGCCCAAGATGGGCGAAAGCATTACCGAAGCAACTATTTTAAAATGGAATAAGAAAGAAGGCGATCAAGTAATGCTTGACGAAGCTGTACTTGAAATCGCTACAGATAAGGTTGACTCCGAAGTACCTTCGCCTTATGCCGGAGTTATCAAAAAACTTATTTTTAATGTTAATGATGTAGTTCAAGTTGGCAGTGCCATTGCCCTCATTGAAACGGAAGCAAATGTTACTGCAAAACCTAACCCGATCGCCTCAGCTCCGGATTCAAATCCTCCGAAACCCTCCTCATCTGCGCATCTAACAGCACAGGAGGTACACAACGCTCAGGTTAGCACCTCAACATCGAGCGGAGCGCGCTTTTATTCTCCATTAGTTCTCAATATTGCTCGTGAAGAGGGCATCAGTATGGCCGAATTAGAAAATATTCCCGGAACAGGAGCCGAGAATAGAGTTACTAAAAAGGATATTTTAAATTATGTAAAGAATCGAGACCAAGCAGTACCGATTACCACCACGCCTACACCTCAGGTATCTGTATCGAATCAAGTACAGTCCTTTCAACCACAAGCACCCACTGCGCCATCAATCACTAATAGTGGCAATGTAGAAATAATTGAAATGGATAGAATGCGTCGTTTAATTGCCGAGCACATGGTGCGTAGTAAACATACCTCGCCGCACGTAACCTCGTTCGTGGAGGCCGATGTCACTAATCTCGTATTGTGGCGAGAAAAAGTAAAAAAACAATTTGAAAAGCGTGAAGGAGAAAAAATTACATTTACCCCATTGTTTATTGAAGCTGTGGTTAAAGCCATCAAAGATTTTCCGATGATAAATTGCTCGGTTGATGGTACGAACATTATTCGTAAGAAAGACATCAACATCGGCATGGCAGCAGCCATGCCTAATGGCAATTTGATTGTGCCGGTGATAAAAAATGCAGATACTAAAAACATGTTGGGTTTGACGAAAGAAGTGAACGACCTCGCTACACGTGCACGTAACAATCAATTGAAACCTAACGAAATCGAAGGAGGCACGTTTACACTAACCAATGTAGGTACTTTTGGGAACGTGATGGGGACACCCATTATTAACCAACCACAGGTGGCAGTAATGGCAACCGGTGCTATTAAAAAGAAACCCGCTGTGCTTGAGACAGATCAGGGTGATGTAATTGCAATACGGCACATGATGTTCCTCTCCTTAAGTTATGATCATCGGGTAGTAGATGGCTCGTTGGGCGGCTCATTCGTTCGCAGAGTTGCTGATTACCTAGAACAATTTGATGTTAACCGCGAGATTTAATACTCACTTAAACTTTAATTTTTACACTTATGTATCAAGGACTACTTCACACACATAACTTTCTACGCTGGGTTGTATTAATTTTAGCCGTATTGGCAATATATAGATATCTCTCCGGTTGGCTTAGTAAAAAGACCTATACAAGCTCAGATAATCGCATCGGAGCATTTTATGTAGGCTCTTTACACTTACAATTATTGATCGGTATCATTTTGTATTTCTTTTTAAGCCCGATTACCAAAAATGCCATGAGTGACACAAGTTTAATGATGAAAGATGCGGTACTCCGATTTTGGGGGATGGAACACCTCATCATGATGGTATTTGCGATTGCCATTGCTCAGGTGGGGCGTATTGTCAGTAAACGAAAAAATACGGATGAAGAAAAATTCAAATTCGGTGCGATCTATTTCATCATTTCATTGCTGCTCATTTTAATGTCAATACCGTGGCCTTTTCGTGAAAGCATTGGACGGAGTTTATTCCCCGGAATGTAACTCTAGATTACAAGATAGAAATGTGCTAATTATTTGATGGAAGCGAATTACTTCGTTTCAAACCTCTTCTTAAGATTTAAAAAGTAACGTTCTATCGTATTATACGAAACCCATGCAAGTAGGATAGTACCGACAAATGACAATAAATAGATGGCTGTGTTGAATAAGATTTGATTGCCATCATAATTAATCCATCTGAACATGAGTATCAGCACAATCCAATGATACATATAAATACCATAAGATATTTTTCCTAAGAAGCGAGATAATTTTGTGTCAATATTTATTCTGTCATTTCTTACCACTCCAATGATTACTATGCTGAATAGAACAGCATATAACTCATCAGTAAAATATTTCATTTCAAATCGAAAAAACCATAATGCTGTTGAAAGTAAGATGGCGGAAACAAGAATAACATCTTTAGTTATGTAACGAATCCAACTTTTATCTTTGGCTAGCGCATAACCCAGCATACACCCTAAGGCCATACAATTGAATTTAGTACCATAGAACAGACGATTCATAAAAAGCCCCAAAGACTCGTTGTTCCAAGTTCTAACATTAATAAAACCAACTAAGTGTTGCAGTATGGAGTAGCCGATAAAGAATAAAATAAGAGATTGAATTACTTTCTTTTCAGGTAGAATAATTAAGATAATAGGCCAAAACAAATAGAATTGCTCTTCTACACCAATAGACCAAAGTTGAGGGCTTGAAGTCCATCCTTCACCTAATGCATAGGCTACGTTGGGAAATATGGTAAGGCATAATGCTATGGTTTTAGCTGAAACATCTGTGTGTACAATAAAATAAGACAAAAGGATAATCAAATAATAGAGCGGCCAGATTCTAAGCACTCTTCTCATGTAAAAGTCTTTGAGTGAGATCCGCCCTGATTTTTCTCTTTCTTTAATTAATAAATAAGTAATTAAAAATCCACTGAGTACAAAAAATAAGATAACAGCAATATGACCGTCGGGAAGTATTGGTGAATTGCCAGCATATAAATTAGGAATTCCAAATGTGTTCTTTAATTCTTCCACATGCTGAAATACAACAATAAGTGCGGCTATAGCTCTTAACGTGTCAAGTCCCTTAAAGTATTTAGTCATTGCTTACTTAAGAGAGGGTTTGCCTAGTTGTGTTTAAAAGGAATTGATAAGCATGACAACATAAATTCATCTCTGAGGTTAACCCAATCATTTTCATCATACTGTCCAAAAATACTTTAAATGACATTTCATTTTTAGCTTATTCATTAATTGATAAATTATTTAAGTTAAATCGGAAGGTTGAATCGAGCGTTTTGCTTACTCCTCTTTATTCATATTATCACTATCCCAAGAATGATCTTCTCGCTCGATATGCGCATTTAAGTCTGCTGACAGTAGCCGTTCTTGTTGATCTATTTGCTCACTCAAATTGAAGATATAAGCATTTTGGTTCTTACGATGTTTTGCTAGTCTAAACAACGACTGCTCGTCGTAACGAATGAAGTCCATAGCTTTTCTTGTAGCGGTATAGCTGCGAACACCACAAGCCTTTAACACATCTATGGCCATATAGACGGAAGAGAATAATGTTTCGCGATAAATCTGCTTTACTCCCATATCGATGAGTTCATAGGCATCCGATCGATTTTTAGCACGGGCTAAAATTTGTAAATGTGGAAAATGCTTTCTTGCTGTTTGAATTAATAATTGATTGGCATTTATATTATCTATAGCCGCAATGAGTATTTTAGCTTTTGCTGCTCCGGCAGATTGAAGTAAATCAAGGCGCGTCGCATCTCCATAATATACTTCAAAGCCCATTTTACGTAGCAGCTCGACTCGGCTGCTATCATTATCGAGAATGGTAGCATAAATTTTATTTGCTCTAAGAAAGCGTCCAATGGTACTTCCAAAGTGGCCAAAACCGGCAATGATAATATCGTGTTTTGTTTCAATCGTGTCCGCTGGTTTATCTTCTTCTTCAAGTTCAATACCAATCAATCGTGCAAGAATAAAATCGTTCACCATTAGTAAGATCGGTGTGAGCAACATGCTTATTGCGGTTACAGACATGAGCAGATCAAACCAATAATCATTTAGAATTCCCAACTGATGAGAAAAGGTATAGATAACAAAAGAAAATTCGCCTACTTGCGACAAAATAATTCCGAATAAAAGGTTTTGATCTATTTTAAGTCGGAATAGTTTTCCGGTAAGCAGAAGTACAACACTTTTAATAACAATTATAATCAATACAAACCCGACAATAGTCTGTGTTTCGCTAATAATCAAACGAAGGTTGATGGTAGCACCAACACCTATAAAGAATAAACCAAGTAATAAATCCTTGAATGGCCCAATATTCCCTTCTAATTCATGACGAAACTCACTGTTTGCCAATACGAAGCCTGCAAGAAAAGCGCCTAACGCAGGGCTTAGACCAACCAACTGCATAAAGTAAGAAACCGCAATAACCAATAGCAGAGAGGCTGCTGTAAATAATTCGTGTAATCGTGTGCGTGCAATAATGCGCAATAATGGTACAAACAAGTAATTGCCGCTCAACAAAAGAGCTATTATGCTAAGTATAATAATCGTAGTTTGAACCCAAGCCGGATAGCTGCCGAAAAGAGTTGACGTGCTCATGGAATCATCGTTATGCCCTGGTGCAAGCAGAGGCAACAAAGCCAAAATAGGAATGACCATTACATCCTGAAAGAGCAGCACATAAAAAGATGATGTGCCTCCCGCACTTTGTGTGATACTCTTTTCTTTAAGTGTTTGCATCACAATAGCTGTACTGGACATAGCTACAGCGCATGCCACTGTTAAGGAAGTTTGATGATTCCAGCCTAACCCTAAATGCCCTAACCCGCCCACTATCAATGCGGTTAGTCCCATTTGCAATGCACCTAAGCCAATGATTTTATATCGAGATTTCCAAAATGAGCGAGGATCAATTTCAAGGCCGATGAGAAATAACATCATTACAACCCCAAACTCTGCAACATGCATAATGTCGTTCCCTTCTTCTCCGACAAACCCTAAAATATAAGGCCCAATAAGTAATCCGGCAAGAATGTATCCGAGCGCAGAACCCATGCGCAATTGCTTGGCAATAGTCACACATATTATTGCAGCAGATAAAAAAATAAGCGCCTGAAGAAGGAATGAATTATGCATATCACATATCTTAAGATTTTATCCAATCATTGATGTAAACATATTTCGAGAAATCTTCTTTTGAAAGATCTGTTTCAATTAGTTGATTTAACAAGCGCTCATACTGGTGCGCAAAGGAAAGAGTATCTACAGCGCTGAGCTTGTGTGCATCATGAATGACATAGGGTGGCAAATAATTTAGGTGACAGTGTTTGGCGGTTTGCTCATGACATGCCATATATTGACGTAAGCTACGCTTATCATATCCATCTTGTGAATAAGATTGTTCTGTGTGGCCTCCGCTAAAAACTTGTAATAAATACTTTCCTTCTAATGCATGAGTATTTTTTCCATAAGCCCAACCATTGCTGAGGACCAAATCAATCCATTGCTTTAATAAGGGCGGAATACTGTACCAATAAACAGGGTGCTGCCATATAATGATATCATATTTATTCAAAAGTCTTTGTTCGAGATATACATCTATATTAAAAGCCGGGTAGATCTCATACAAATCGTGAATATGCACACTCCGACTATGCCGCACACGTTGAATCAATGCTTTATGTATTTGCGAATCTTCAAATCGGGGATGAGCAAATAAGATGAGAACCCGACTCTTCATTACTTCTGTGCTTTGGTTTCGTTGTCATCTATTATTATTTCTTCAATAACATTCCACAATGCATCGTGCCCTATTTTTTTTTCAGCAGAAGTAATCGTATGATGAGGCAATACATCCCAATGTTTTCGTAAAGCATGAAAATAGAGTTGAACATTTCTAAAACCTTCGTTCTGCGATACTTTGTCCGCTTTCGTAAATACCAATTGAAAAGGTACGCCCCAAGCACCTAATTGATTCGTAAAGTCAAGGTCTAACTTTTGTGGTTCTATACGAATATCTATAAGTTGAAATATGCAGGCTAGAGTTTCGCGGTGCATAAAATAAGTTGCAATCATTTGTTCCCATTCTTTGCGCTCACTCTTAGACACACGTGCATAACCATAGCCGGGCAAGTCAACCAGATAGAATAAGTCATTAACTAGAAAATAATTCAGCGATTGTGTTTTGCCGGGCTTATTAGAAACTCGTACTAAGTCTTTCCGATTCGTGAGCATATTTATTAGTGAGGATTTCCCCACATTCGAACGTCCAATGAAGGCAAACTCGGGCTTGTTTCCCGAAGGGCACTGCGTATAGTTTTTAAAACTTCCTTTGAAGAGGATATTCTTAATAATCATGCTCTAATCGTATGCAGCCAATATACACGATTCAGTGTAAGCATTGAAATACTCTTCCGTTTCATTTTTATTGAACACTTTTGCGGCTCGTTATACTTTAACACGTGCAAAAAAAGGTTGTTCCATATCATAATTCCAAGAAGGACAAAAAGGAGCAAGTAGCAGAAATGTTTGACAATATTTCTAATCGCTATGATTTCTTGAATAGTTTACTCTCCTTAGGTACACACAAATATTGGCAGCGGCGATTAACACATTCGATTTCTCCAATAGAAGGAAAGCATATTCTCGATGTAGCTACCGGAACCGGTGCCATTGCTTTTGCATTATCTGCGAAAGGCGCAAAACAAATTATAGGTATAGACATTAGCCAACAAATGTTGAATGTGGGCCTAACAAAACTGGAGTCGTCGGGCATTAAAAATATGATTCTATTACCTGGAGATGCAGAGAATATACAATTCGAGAATAATTCATTTGATGCAGTAACGGTTGCTTATGGTGTGCGAAACTTTTCAAATCTAGAAACGGGGCTGCGTGAAATTTTGCGCGTACTAAAACCGGGTGCGCAATTAGCTGTACTTGAATTCTCTAAGCCAAAAATATTTCCGATAAAACAATTATTTGGATTTTATTCTCGTTATGCTATTCCATTTATCGGAAGACTTGTTGCAAAAGATCAGCGTGCGTACAGTTACTTACCCGAAAGTGTACAACAATTTCCCGAGGGAGAATCATTTTTAAGAATTTTACGACAAGAAGGATTTATTAACGCTACATGCAAACCACTTACATTCGGCATCGCTTCGCTTTATGTTGCTTACAAACCTTAGTTTGCTTTTGTAGTGTGATACCTGTATCGGCACAGTATTCCATATATGAACATGACCTTCGTTATTCAAGCAAATATTTCCATTTTGGCATTACAATGGGGGTCAATAACAGTAATTATAAAATTACACCCGATTCATTTTTTATTGCTCAGAATAAAATATTAAAAATAGAAACCGGGCCGGGGCTGGGATTTAATCTGGGTATTTTGAGTGATTATCATATTTCTAACCGCTTTGAGTTTCGATTTATTCCGACCCTATCGTTAGGGGCAAAAAACCTTTACTTTACAATAAAGAATCAAGACACACTTACTACACGTAAGATTGAATCTGTTTATTTGGAGTTTCCGTTTCATTTAAAGTATAAATCAAAACCGTATAAAGACATAAGGGCTTATGTTATTGGAGGAATGAAATATTCCATAGACATGCAGTCCACGGCAGGCGCTCGTAAAGCGGAAAATCTTATACAAGTAAATCGTAACGACTATGCACTCGAATATGGTATCGGAATAGAGATGCATTTACCCATGGTAATTATATCGCCTGAAATAAAAGTGAGCTATGGTCTAAATAATGTGTTGAATCCTAACCCCAAGTTAAATTTGAGTAATGCCATTGAAAGATTAAGTGCGCGCACGATTTTGTTTTGCGTTCACTTCGAAGGTTAGATATTGACAGTGAGTTGAATTTTAATTGCTAAATTGTCTTGTTGTTTGATAAATGCGTAAGGACCTAAACGATAAAATAAACCGCCACCCAACCCTAAACGGGCTACACCAAGATACTCCTTACTTATAATATCATAAATAACTAACCCAGTTTCATAATAACCTTTTGTTGGTATCTTAAAATCAAAATTGTGATGTAAATCGGCTTCCGATAAGCTACCGATCATTGCGTTAAATATCAATAATGGTTTGGGCTGAAATTTCTTGCCGCGATACAACAGAGATTTTAAATCCTGCTCTAAAAATACTGCTGCATATTTATCAGAATAAAACTCATTTAACCGCATGGTTTGAAAACAATTCTCGTTATAGAACCCAACAATCCAATAATTTCCTCGTCCTGCAAAAGTTTCACTAAGGGGTACGTACCCGTCAACATAACCGAAAACCAGATTTAAGTTAAAATTACCTAATGACCTTGTTCGTATTGTTGATTTCAACTTTGTTTCTAACTTGATATAAGTAAATTGAGAGCCGAATAAATTGGGTATGCCATAGGTGATATTGGTAAATAGTATGGGATATTGCGGATTGGATAGAATAGTAGAGTTAAATGCGCGGGTAATCTTTTCTTTATAAGCGTATCTTAATTGCAGCTTTATTCCCGAAAATTGAAAGTTCTGCAGAGGGATGTAGCCATCATAATTGGCTATAAGGTAATGATAGGAAGAAGTAGATTTTTTGTGTGCAGAAAATAAGGAAAAGTCAAAGTGCAAATACCGTAATGTGCGTCCGGTAAAATCAATTTGATAGCGTTCAACCTTATCAAAAATTGTAATCAAGGTTGAACGAATTGCTTCACTTATGAGCAAATTTCTGTCCTTGTAAAACTCAATTGCGCCGGTTTCTTCAAGACTATGCGAGTAGGAAAAATCTAAAAAGACATCATTCGGGCGATATAAGCGAAGCCTAAGATCACCCCCGTATTTCCATTCTGCGTCACGAAACCCATAATCTGCAAAGCCGCCTATACTTAAATTTCTAAATACGGTTTCATTGGTTCGCAAGCCTGCACCTAAGCGAAACCCTTCATACTGGTTGCGAGTTACGAAGCGATCTATTTCAAAACTGATAAACTTATAGGGCAACTCACCTCCAATTAATCCTTCAACTAATTTTAACTTACCATCGAAATGATGTTTTTTCCCGAGACTATCTATAACCTGATATGTTCGAAGTTCCTGCTCAGTCAATGAATCGGGACGATGCGCAGCCCAGAATTCTTCATTACGATAAGCTGCCAGCGCATCAATATCTACCTGAATTCCGACCATATCTCGTTTCTGAATATTAGGTTCTATTTCTATGTTGCTTAGGGTAGTTGTACCATACATCATTACCTGAGTCCCATTATTCAACATATTGCTAAACCGCACCTCACTGACAAATTTTTTCGGAAACCAAACTCCGTTAACCTTTTCAGCAGACTGGTCAATACGTATGCGCATCAGAGCAGACAACGTATCAGCAGGTTCGGCCATAATGTGTTTAATGGCGTAACCATCTGAGGTGATCTCGGCTATACCACGCAATCCATCGAAGTTCCGACCCTTCCATGGTCGAAAGGATAGGCGGTAGAGTGTGTCTGCACCGTCATATAAAGTATCTTCTATATTAAAGAAGTAACGATCCGTAGTGCCTTTAGAAAAGGGGTAAACATAACTCTTACCAAGAAGCGCAATAAAGTTACCATAGAAAGATAAGGGCTGTATTTGAGAATTCATCAGTGTAAACGATGGATTCTTTATTCCTGATATTTTAGTAGCAATGATGTTTTCCTTCTTGTCCGGCTTTAGAAATTTAGTTTCTACAACAGATTCTATAATCATGAAATATTGTTGCTTTAGGAACTCCATCATGGTAGTCAAAGAGGAATCCTTTTTTGTGCTATCGAGAGGGAGTATGCCGGAGTATATAAATTTGTTATAGGCAGTATAAGAATAACTGTTGAAACGGTCAGGGTCATTTTGAGTTCTATTCTTTACAGTGTTGCGAACAATACGATTTGCTGGATTATCGCCCGACACGATAACCACCTGAGACAAATTATATTGACTGGGTACTAAGCTGATATTTATTATTTGTGTGCTTGAGGGTCTTACAGGAATTTCTTTGGTAACATAACCGATATAGCTGCACGTAATTTTATAGATGGAAACATTGGCGGTGTAACTGTATTCACCAAAAGCATTTGTAACTGTACCTATTCCACCTTCATTAAAAACCAAAGTAACGAATCCCAAAGGTTCGTTATTTAAAGAATCCGTTACCTTACCCTTAACAGTATAAGATTGAGACCATACACTGCCGGTAATTAATATAAAGAATAAACAGGTATAAATTCGTTGCAAGGTATCGGTGTCAGTTAAAATTTATTCTTCCACATCATAGATTCGATAGGGTGGAAGGTGCGTTTATTGTATTTTGCATCTTTCTTTTTGTTGTATAGATTTTTTATCAATCCGTCAACTGTGAAGTAGATGAGTTGACCAATGGGCATGCCATAATATACACGAACCGGTTGAGATACGGATATTTCTAACGTCCAGGTATTACAATACCCGACATCGCCTTTTCCTGCAGTAGCGTGAATATCGATGCCAAGCCGGCCAACACTGCTTTTTCCTTCAAGAAATGGCACGTGAGCATGCGTTTCGGTGTATTCTTCTGTAACGCCCAAGTATAATGTACCGGGATCTAAAACAAAGCCATCATCCGGAATCTCAAAGTGGGTAATTTTATTGTGTTTACGTGCGTCTAAGACACGGTCATCATAGGTCGCTAAATGTTTTCCCAGATGTACATCATAAGAATTTGTGCCCAAACACTCGGGTCGAAAAGGTTCTACAACGATATTGCCACGTTCAATTTCTTCAAGAATGGCTTTGTCTGTTAAAATCATAAAAGGGTCTTATTAAGTTTTGTTGACATTCCAGCCAATAACGGCTCTATCATCACTTGCGGAAATTAATAAATTACGTTTTGGGAAGTACAATAACTTATTTACAGAGTTTCTGTGGGCATCGAATTTTTGATCTATAGATTTTAATAATCGCAACCCGGGCATTTCCCAGATTCGAATAGTCTTATCTCGCGATGCAGAAAATAGCAATTGCCGATCTTCATCAATACATAAATCATTAATGGTAAACATGTGTGCTGCTATATTTTTTACATTGACTCCCTGCTCTTCAAAAGTATAGGTATATAAACGTGCATCGCGCGAGCCACCATATAAGGTTTCGTCTTTATGAGAATAAGCTAAACTGAAAACAGAGTGTGTAGCAGCCAACCATTTGGATATAATTTTACACGAACTCGTATGTAGGGCATAAACATGCTTGTCGGACGATGCAATAAAGAGTCTATTTGACTGCTGCACTAAAGAAAAGGAACGCAGAGCTGCATCCGCAACGTTGACCATCTGTAATACTTCAAATTCGGTACTGAATATATAGAGTGCCCCGGATTGTGTGCCGACAAATATTTTATCATCGTCATATTCAATACAAAAAACAAACCCACATTTCAAATCAATGTTACGGATACATTTTCCTTTGACTAACTCAATCACATACAAATGTCCATCCATAGCTCCGAGCAACAACAATTGCAAAGAATGGATATACCTTGATGTAAACACCTGAGTATGAACCTGCGCAATAGCTTCACCATGGCTATCCCCATCGAGAAACCAACGAATTATATATCCATCTGACCCGGCAGAAACAAAGTCCGTATCAGTAAGTGCTGCTAGGGTATAAACCGCGCCTTTATGACCCATCCACTGTCGGTATTTCGTTATATTCATTTATTTAATTCGCAGTAAATTTCCATCAAAAGGACTTCACTATGCCGGTTATTGTGGATATCGTTGCCGATAGCAGTACACGCATACTTGTGTGGCAAATTTCTGAGCCTGAACAAGAACTTCGATCGATGTTGCTTTTAGATGAGCGTGAATTGGCCTTTTTGGCTTCTATCAAGGTGTTAATGAAAAGGATGCAATGGCTGGCAAGTCGTGTTTTAATTCGTAAAATAATTAACACATCGGAATTTATTCTGCTCAATAAAACATGGAATGGACAACCTGTTCTATCAGAGTTAGGTCATCACGTATCCATAAGCCATTGTGGTAATTATGCTGCTGTGATTATTAGTAAAACCTCACGAGTAGGAATTGATATTGAAATCATAACAGATAGAGTCATGGGTATTCGACATAAGTTCATTAGCGAGCAGGAAAAGTTATGGATACAAAATAATGATGATGCACTTCAAACATTAATCATTTGGTCGGCTAAAGAAACGATTTTCAAGTGGTATGGCAAGGGCCAGGTTGACTTTAGAAGAAATATCTTCCTGGGGCGTTTTGAGGTATCGCAAAATGGAATCATAGAAGCTCTATTTCGCAATGAGCAGGTAACACAACCTATAGTATTAAATTATTGCATTTGCAATTCTTATGTTTTAACATGGTTGATTGACTAACAGACTCAACGATGTGGTAAGCCTCTGACCATGCCCATATTCTGTGATAATTCCTTTTGCATTCGGTCTAATTCAATTTTGGATTGAATGCAGAGCGTGGTTTTTGCTTCATCCTTACTTTCAACAGCCTCTTTCATTTCACGATTGTTTTCTTCAATCATATTATGGATATGACATAAAGCAAGTCTATTGAGAATATATTCTATCTCTTTTTTGTAATTATCTTCTGCATCAGGTATGTGTAAATGATATTCTGTTTTCCAACGTTCGCTGAGTGTATATTTTTCTCCACTAATACTTTGAGCAAAATTCTGTATTGCTTCATCTTCGTGATGAAGAACATCGTGCAGAGTAGGTATGTTTCCTTGATTAATCGCATTAAAGTACCAATGCGATATCGTTTCACACGTATGATTAATCCAAGAGCGACCATTCACAGATTCAACAATCACATCGGCCACATAGGCTTTCTCATCCCACTTATAATTTCCATAAAGGACTAATGACTTCATAAGCGCCTCTTCTAATATTAATTCAGTGTTGCTGTGTTGACGTTGTTCAAGTAGTTCAATGGAGTGTGGAGGAGCAATAGATTCAATAGCATTATCTTCGCTCTTGGTAGTCTTATTAAGAAGTGCAGCCCGTGCTTTGTTTACCTCGCTTACCATTAGGCCTTCATTCATATCTACTAAAGAACTCAGTTGTTTGATATATAAATTCCGTTTAACTGGTTCACTAACCAAGGCAATACTCTTAATAATTTCAAGAATTGCAGCCGACTTCTTTACCGGGTCGGTCCCTGCCTGCTGAAGTTTGAGTTCTGCCTGAAAATAAAGAAAGTTTTTTGATCCGTATATCAATAAGTGCTGCATTGCTGCTGCGCCGTGCTTATTTAAATAGGAATCGGGATCATCACCATCGGGGATGATACAAACCTTCACATTAAGGCCTTCTTCAAGTGCAAGGTCTAATCCGCGCATGGTGGCGTTAATCCCCGCTTGATCCCCATCGTAGATAAAGGTGATATTGGAAGTGAAGCGCTTAATTAAACGTACTTGCTCTTGTGTAAGAGAAGTGCCGGAAGAAGCGACAGCATGGTCGAAGCCAAATTGATGCAGCGAGATCACATCGGCATAGCCCTCAGCAAGCAAACATTCATCCTTATGTCGCATTCCTTCACGGGCTAGATGAACGGCGTATAATGATTTTGATTTGTTGTAAACATCACTTTCTTTCGAGTTTATATATTTTGCGGTTTTTTCATTCTTCTTCATTACTCGACCTGCAAATGCGATAACTTTTCCAGATAGATTATATATAGGAAAAATAACACGACCGCGAAAGAAGTCGTAAGTGCGCCTCTCATTTTCGCCAATCAAGCCGGCTTTTAAAAGAGTTTCCTTGCTATAACCGTTACTTATCGCTTCAAGATATAATGCATCTCCTTGATCAGGGGCATAACCCAGACCAAATCGTTGAATAATTTCAGTGCTGAATTTTCTTTCGACAAAATAACTTAATCCGATGGCACGACCTTCTTCTGTTTCTGTAAGTTGTTTTTGATAATATTCTTGTGCAAACTTGTTTGCTATATATAATCCATCCGCTTCTTTTTGTTGCTCTACTATTTTTGAGTCAACTTCCGTTTCCTCGATGGCTATATTAAATTTCTTTGCCAAATAACGCAAGGCTTCAGGATATGTAAAGTGTTCGTGCTCCATTAAGAAATTTACTGCATCACCTCCTTTACCGCAACCAAAGCATTTGTAAATTCCCTTAGAGGCTGAAACAGAAAAAGACGGAGTGCGTTCATTATGGAAAGGACACAAACCGGTATAGTTTGATCCCTTGCGTTTCAACGATACATAGTCGCCAATGACTTCTTCAATGCGTGTTGCATCCAAAATGTTTCTTATACTAACCGGAGTAATCACCGCTTCAAAGTTGATTATTAATTCTGACTCAAGTCTAAGTTTGTTAAACATAGTGCAGACAATAGTTTCAGACATTATAAAAATGTGGCACAACAATTGGCTTTATCGAGTTATCCTTTAAACCGGATATTTTATGAAAAAGTATTTTACACTTTTAACCCTTGCCATCATGTTCAGTTTGGCTGCTTTTCAAGCAGCAGCATTCAACTCCTTACTACAAATCAGTAGCACTTGCAATCCATACATCACGGTACAGATTGGGCATGTTCGTTACAATAATCCAACTACGATGTTTCAGTTGAATTCACTCACGCCGGGTACATACAATATTCAGGTTTATGGTTGGAATCGAATGTTGGTCAATCAGGTTCCTATCTACAACGGAATAATCTCTATTGGGTACAACGAGGTGGTTAATACGGTAATTACAGCATTTGGGATTGCTCAAATAACACATCAGCAGTTTGTACCACAATGTCAGCCCAGCCGCCCTGTTAATCAGTCTTTTCAAAATAATTATAATTACAACTATAACTATGGCTATACCTATCAGGATAATTATGGACATGGCACAACACAAAATTGTCAATATAACGGATGGATACCGATGGATATGAATGCTTTTAATATGCTCAAACAAAGTATAATGAATGCATCATTTGAAAGTACAAAAAAAGATATAGTGCATCAAGCCATCGCACAGCAATACTTTACAGCCGCTCAACTTCGTGATTTGCTGCAACTATTTTCATTTGAGAGTACTAAAGTGGAAGTTGCTAAGTTGGCTTATCCTCATGTTCTTGATAAACAAAATATTTATAACATTTATGATGTATTTTCTTTCAACAGCAGTATTAGCCAGTTAAGCAGATTCTTTAGTCAACAAAATTAAGTTCAATTTATGCTAAAGCATAGAAGGAGGCTTAAGGCCTCCTTCTATGTTTTGGTAACTGTAGATAGTTGGAGGCTGTGATTTCTAAAAATCTGTGTAATGCAAGGCTATAAAAACGAAAATTGCAAAACACAATAAATCTACGGTAAGGCTGCCTTAGCAGAATCAATTTTATGTTGAATTCTTGTTTCAGTTTTCCTGATATTAAAGTCTAAAGCATCTACCGTATCATTAATTAAAGTGACAGATTGGTTGCTGCCATAAAAATATAGTTCTAGGTGTTGAGTGTAATCATGCTCGTCGGTAACACGGCCCAAATCAACAATTGTATCAGGCTTTCCCGCTTGTTGGATTAATTGATCCTTACTCATATTTTTCTTAACCTTCTCTAAATAATTTTTCCCTTCTATTTCTGATTGTTCAAACTGCTTACTGCCACACGAGTATATAAGGCAGCAAAAACAGAGTAGTGCATAGTATTTTAGAAACGAGGGCATGGAATATCAATAAGGCTTTTGTAACGTGGCTTACCGCCAATATAGACTATTGAAAGTTCAAATGCGCCCCTCCCGTTCGTAGCTTGCTTGAGTTCGCTGTAGTTAATGTCATAGTTGATAAACCCGCGCCACGCACCATATTCAAGGCCTATGATTGGATACCACGCATCTTTAGCGCGGTTATACATGCCCAGATACAGAAACATCTTTTCAGAAGTGAAGGCACTCATATCGTATCCAACCATGCCACCAAATTGCAGTTCCGACGCATTCTTTTGTGTTTCATAAAAAATACCAGGCACAATATATAGTTGATCGGAAGCCTGATAAGACAGGGTGAACATGCCTAAAGGACGCCATCCTAAATTATTTTTATTAAACTCTTTATAGAACGATTCATGCGGGTTTAATAGATGATGTACTGCAATATTGAGTGAATAGTTGATCTTTTTCAAACTTGCATTTTGATAAAGTACTCCAATATTAATATCGGGATAGGTGATGCTTCTGAACGAGTAATTTTCATAAGTCGCAAGGTTGGTGTTAAACTTCGATTCATCCCATTGATTATTGAAGTATAATTTATCCCAATCAATTGTTTTTTGGATTAGGCCTAAGCCAATTCCCATTGAGATTGTATGATCTTCACTACCGCCAAGTTGCAAATGCGTAGCTCCTTGTATAATGGCTTTTGTGGTACTTAAATTTCCGTCACCGGCACGATCACGCATGATTAATGCCCCGGCACCAAATAATAAGCGACGCCTTTTGTATCCTTCATTAATTCTGTAGTCACCATAGAAATCAAAGGTGCGCCAAGGTGTTGTGAAGCTGCTCCATTGATTACGAAAGTTTAATCCTGCACGATACTTTCCTTTAAAATTACCTGCATTAGCCGGATTGATATATAAAGGTGAGGCAAAGAATTGTGAGAAGTGCATATCCTGCGCTCTACCTGTTGAAGGAGTAAAAGTGTACAGAATGATCATAGCAAGCCCTGCTACAAAGAGTTTAAGGTCAATATGTGAGCACTTATACGTCATCGTATTAAAGTCACGTTACCACTTTTGATTACTGAAATATTTCCGTCAAGCACTGCGTTTAAAGTCCAGGCATAAACTTCCATCTCCTGAGGCTCTCCTTTGTAAGTTCCGTCCCAGCCCGTATTTATATTATTTGTTTCAAATACTTTTTCGCCCCAGCGATTAAATACTCTAAATAAAATACTTTGCACTCCTCGGCCTTTAACAAGTAAGATATCATTTTGCCCATCGCCATTCGGTGAGAAGGCATTAGGCACGTCGATTATGGGGGTGAAGTTTACAAAAATCAAACGACAGGTCGTATCGGGGCAAGGGCCATTGTTGTATGCAGTAAGGCATACTAAGAATTGTCCATTATTTTGAAATATATGAGCCGGGTTAACATCATTGGATGTAGTACCATCGTTAAACGTCCAATAGTATGCAGTGGCATTAAATGATTGATTTGTAAACAGCACCGGTTCATTTGAACTGGGGTTTTGTGTGCTTACACTAAACTGTGCTATGGGTGCCGATTGAAAAACATCAATTATAAT
>JBDHXV010000043.1:0-21229 GCA_039810885.1 Chitinophagales bacterium
TCGGTACGGGCATTGAATCCGAAATCACCCTTTCCTTCTTTAACTTTCTGTACCACGATAGAACCTTCTACACCTGCATTAGCTGCAATCTGACGAAGGGGTTCTTCAATGGCGCGACGAATGATTGCAACTCCTGTGTTTTCATCTTCGTTAGAGCCTTTAAGTTTTTCGAGACTTTCAATAGCTCTAATAAAAGCAACACCACCGCCGGGAACAATACCTTCTTCAACAGCAGCACGGGTAGCGTGCAATGCATCATCTACACGGTCTTTCTTCTCTTTCATTTCTACCTCGCTTGCAGCACCAACATATAGTACCGCTACGCCTCCGCTTAACTTAGCTAAGCGCTCTTGTAGTTTTTCACGATCGTAGTCGGAAGTAGTCGTTTCTATTTGTGCTTTGATTTGATTAACACGGGCAGTGATATCTGCTTTTTTACCCGAACCATTTACAATGGTGCAATTGTCTTTATCTAAAGATACTTTCTCTGCCTTACCTAAGTATGAAAGAGTTGCATTTTCCAATTTATAACCACGATCTTCGCTAATCACAGTTCCACCTGTTAACACAGCGATATCTTCTAACATTTCTTTACGACGATCGCCAAATCCCGGAGCTTTTACAGCAGCAATCTTTAATGTACCGCGTAATTTGTTAACAACCAATGTAGCTAATGCCTCACCTTCTAAATCTTCAGCTATAATTAGTAGTGAGTTGCCACCTTGAGCTACTTTTTCCAAAACAGGTAACAAATCCTTCATAGCTGAAATCTTCTTGTCATAGATTAATATGTACGGACGATCTATCTCAGCTTCCATCTTTTCCGGATTGGTTACAAAATAGGGAGAGAGATAACCACGATCAAATTGCATGCCTTCAACAACCTCTACTGTCGTATCAGTGCCTTTGGCCTCTTCAACGGTAATAACACCCTCTTTCTTAACTCTATTCATAGCCTCAGCAATCAATTTTCCTATTGAAGGGTCATTGTTCGCAGAGATAGTAGCTACTTGTTCAATCTTTTTACTGTCGTTACCAACCTGAGTAGATTGAGATTTTAGATGTTCAACAACTGCAGCAACGGCTTTATCAATACCACGTTTTAAATCCATTGGATTTGCGCCGGCAGCAACATTCTTCAAGCCTGCTGTTACAATAGCTTGTGCTAATACGGTTGCTGTCGTGGTGCCATCGCCTGCTGCATCACCGGTTTTAGAAGCAACTTCTTTAACCATTTGTGCCCCCATATTTTCAATTGGGTCTTCCAATTCAATTTCTTTAGCTACGGTAACACCGTCTTTCGTAACAGCCGGTGAGCCGTATTTCTTTTCTAAAACTACGTTACGTCCTTTGGGGCCCAATGTAACTTTTACGGCATCAGCTAAAGCGTCAACACCTTTTTTAAGCGCATCGCGCGCATCTGTATTGAAATTGATAATTTTTGACATTATGTTATTGTTTGTTTTTAGATTTTAAATAAATTGAAAAATTAAAGAGCACCAAGAATATCTGACTCACGCATAATTAAATATTCTTCGCCTTCCAAGTTGATTTCTGTACCGGAGTATTTTCCATAAAGCACGATGTCACCTACCTTTACCGTCATAGGCTCATCCTTTTTACCTGTACCTATAGCAACTACTTTACCGCGTTGAGGCTTTTCTTTTGCAGTGTCAGGAATAATAATGCCACCTTTTGTGGTTTGCTCAGCTTCGGCAGGTTTAACTAAAACTCTGTCAGCGATGGGTTTAAATGTGATTTTAGACATAAGTATGATTAAATTATTTAAGTGAAAGATTTGTTTAATAGCCCAAGCATTATCAGTATTTATGCCATTTGATTCATGTGGACATTATTGCTTAAAAACCTGAAAAATATGTCCGATTCGCATACTTTTTAATGACAGAAAAGCAGATATTCTGTAATGTTTAAAGGTCACACCACTGGATAAGGGTGGTAAAACTTAGTGCAACTTTTGCCATTATGAGTGCCGTATAACATATTCTAATTCAACGACCATGAAAAAACAACTTAGCCCAAACTGGATCATCGAAGGATTAATTGACTTTGAATTTAAGAAATATGTCTTGCTCGATTACCTCCAACACGTTAGCAAAGATTTTAATGAGCATCGTATTTATCCAGGATTGTCAGAATTGATAAATCATTACCACAACCTTAATCAGTTAAAGGAGAACAGTGAAGTGTTATCAACTCAGTTTCCTAAGATGTTAACTAAAATTGATTTAGAAAAATTCAAGTTGGAATTTGAAAGTAAATTGAAAGATGAATCATTTATGTCCGAAATGCAACAAATTATTGACTTTGCATTACCCTTAATAAGTAGAAGCGTGGAGGATGGAAAGGAATTGTATCAATTAGTAGAAGATCATATCTGCATAAGTCCATTGGGATTGATTCCTCTTCATACAGAGTGTGGTTATCTTTTTATTTCAGAGAAGGTAAATAAAGAATTTCGGGTATATCAATATGGTCTTACATTGATTGAACAAGCCAATGAGAAATATAGAGGTATTAAAACTATGTTGGTGAATACGTATCACCGAACAATAAGTAACACTTTTGAGCAAGTAAAAATATCGTTGAGTAAAAAACATAAATCATTGCCCAATCCTGCGACTTTTTTGATAGAAACAGATATAAAACTTCCCTGGAACGAATCGCTCTTGCCGGTAACCAAGCGTAGTTTTGTCAGATATCTTTATCAAAACAATCTGCTTGCGTCTTGATTCGAACAGTTAAATTTCACATAAGTGGAACTCTTCATGTGAAGTTATGTTTAACACAGACATTAATTAATTAAACATAACGATCAAAACAGACATGAAAAAACAAAATTTAATTGCATTCGGAGTACTTGTATTAAGTATTGTATTTGCTTCTTGTAAGACAGAAGCATCAAAAGAAGAAGTTACTTCGACTGAAAACAAAACAAATGTTCTTCTTGATGGAACTTATCAGATTGACGCAGCAAACAGCACAGCAAATTGGCAAGGAGATATGCTGGGACTTTATAGTCATTCAGGTGTTGTAGCTATAAAAGAAGGCAGCGTTGAAATTAAAGACGGGAAAATAGTAGGTGGAAACATCGTTGTCGATATGAAAACGATTATGCCTACAGATAACGGTTATACAAAAGATAATCCAAAAGAAAAGTTATTAGCCCACCTGATGTCTAACGACTTTTTTAATGTGAATGATTTTGCAACATCTACTTTTAAGATTACGGGTTTCGAAAATAATGAAGTAAAAGGCGATTTAACCGTACGCGATAAAACCAATTCAGAAGTAGCAAAAGAAGTAAACATTACTCCTACCGATAGTGGATTTAAAGCAAGCGGCAAATTGGTGTTTAACCGTCAGAATTACGGAGTAGCTTTTAAAATGCCCGTAAAGGATAAAGTATTATCCGATGACATTACTCTAAATATTAGCCTGGCCGCTACTAAGTAAGTAATTCCTTTATTTTATATGCTGATTAAAGCAGCTAAACTATATGTTTAGCTGCTTTTTTAATGTCATTACTACCTGTTATTTTGCAAACTATAATTTCACGTTTTGAGAGTTTATCCAAAAGATATATCTACGCTTGAGTTTGATAAAATCAAAGCATATTTGACTAACCAATGTCACGGTGTTATAGCTCAGGATATAGTAGCCCGATTAAAGCCAATCTCTGACTTTAATGAAATATCACAGTTACTGGATGAAGTTTCAGAATTTAAAACGATGCTTGCAACAGGCCATGCCCTGTCCATAGATTATGGTATGTGTTTAATTCGCGAGCTAAACTTATTGCGCATCCAAGGCTCTGTATTAACACCCGATTCCTTTTATCAAATAAAGATTTTAGCCGAAAATATTGATATTACGATACGTTTTTTTAAATCTAATCCGGGAGTATATCCTGCCTTATCGGCACGTGTTGAGGGTACAAACTATGATTCACGTATCGTTTCACTCATCGATAAGGTTATTGATACAGACAAATCCGTTAGAAACAATGCCTCAGATGAGTTGTACCACATTCGTCTGCTTCTTGCGGCTAAACGAAATGAACTTCAACGTGTATTTGCACGTGCTATACAACGATTAAGTAAAGCAGGCATGCTGATAGATAGTGAACAGAGTATTCGCAACGGAAGGAAAGTACTTGCTATTTACGCTGAGCATAAAAGGCAAGTAAAGGGTATTATTCAAGGAATCTCCGATACCGGAAAATCTGTTTACATTGAACCCGAAGAAACCGTTGATTTGAATAATGCGATTGTTGAATTAGAACAACAAGAACGACAAGAGATCTATCGTATATTGAAAGAGTTAACGGAAAGGCTTGCATCTTACCACGAGCTATTGAGTCAATATCAACAAATCATTTCCAATTTCGATTTTATTTATGCCAAGGCAAAAGTGGCTGTTGAATTGAATGCGGTAAAGCCCATAATCCACAAACACTCTAGCCTTTCCATCAAAAATGCAGTTCATCCTTTACTGTTTCTTCATAATAAAAAAATGAATAAACCTACCATACCGTTAAATGTTGAACTTAATCCGCATCAACGCATTCTCGTTATCAGTGGGCCGAATGCAGGTGGTAAAACAATTTGTTTAAAATTAGCAGGCTTAATACAATTGATGTTGCAATCCGGACTGCTCGTGCCGGTTGCTCCCGAATCGGAGATGGGTTTATTTCAGACCTTGATGGTAAGTATAGGTGATACACAATCTATAGAATATGAATTAAGTACATACAGTGCCCACTTGAAGATGATGAAGCATTTTGTACTTCATGCCGATAAGCATACGTTATTTCTCATTGACGAATTTGGAACAGGTTCGGATCCAATATTAGGAGGAGCATTTGCCGAGTCTATATTAGAACAATTGGCACAGCAAAAAGCATACGGTATTGTTACCACACATTATTTGAATCTGAAAACCTTAGCAGAGCGCACCGAAGGAATCATTAACGGGTCTATGGAGTTTGATGAAGAACGCTTACAACCGCTTTATCGTTTGATCTTAGGGAAGCCCGGCAGTTCTTATACTTTCGCCATTGCTGATCGCATAGGCATTCCCAAGTCCGTGGTTGAACGAGCACGTAGTCTTGTGAAAAAGGATCAATATCGTTTGGAGAATCTGTTACGTGATTTACAACGTGAAAAACAATTTCTAGCTCAGCGAATAAAAGAACAAAAGGAGGAAGAGCAAAAACTATTACAACAAAAAAAGGAAGTCCTAAAGTTAAAAGCCTCGCAAGAGATCTTCATTGAGCAAGAAGTAAACAAACGAACTCGCGCCCAGCTCCTTCAAATAAAAGAAACCGAAAAACGCTTACATCAACTAATAGGTCAGTGGAATAAGACTAAAGACAAAACAAAATTATCTCAAAAAATTGCAGAGATTACGATGAAGCATCAACCCAAAAAGTCGCATCCTAATCAAATACATCATGAAACATTAATCAAGGAATTAAATGATAAAATTAATATAGGAGATGAAGTGAAAGTAAAAACGTTAAATCGAATTGGCAGGGTAGTAGAAGTACAAAAGAAAAAGGTTGTAGTGAATATTAATGGATTACCCATCGCTTATGACTTGAGTCATGTAATAAAAATAGAGCGTCAAAAATCGAGTAAGGAATCCCCTACTCCTTTAATGAATAGGGGAGTAGAGGAAAAAGAATCGTAATGTTCAAATAAAGCTATAAAGAGACCGGATAAATATCAAACAGAAATTAAATGAATTGATCGGTAAGGAAAGGATATCAATTGATTAAATCGTGTGCTGTACCAGAGAATGTTAAAGAAAATTTTGCTATGTGGAGGCTAAAGAGTAGAAAAAGGAATTGACGAGGACTCTCGTTAAATGTTTAAGTTAGTTGTAGGTGCATGGATTGTTTGATACAGTTCTGGATTCAAAAAAATTCCTGCTGTATAAAAACTTTATTTGACCATATTGAACGTGGACAATGGAAAGACTTTAACACAAAAGTATTAGAGTGATAAAATGAAACCTGAACGCTATTAAAACAAGTTCTTGAAACTATAGATCAATTCATCAATGTCTTAAAATTTTAACTTTATTGAAGCTCATCTTAAAATGTAGATATAAATTAGTTTAGTAAATAAATCCTATAATTGATATTATGTTAAGTAAGGTTTAGATCAATATAAAAGCCTGTAACAAGCAGCTACAGGCTTAGTATTACTCTACTTTAATCTATTTCTTTAAATCCCATATCGTTTCTACACTACTAAGTTTGGTACCTTGTTTTAGAGCACTTAATTTATCGTTTAGATTTAATCGAGTATAAATTTCTTTAAGGGCTAAATTAGAGTCTCTGTCATTAGGATCTATTTGATATGCATTTTCAAAAAAAGCTAATGCACGCTTAAAAAGTTTATCACGGGCAATTTGAAGTTGATCATACTTTTTCTGTCCTTCGGCATTGAATGGTAATTTATTCATCTGTTCATTAATGATTACTGCTTGATTATAAAACATGGCGCCTGTGCTATATAATGCATCAAAATACTCAGGTCTTAGTTTTAATGCCGCAATATAGTATTTCAATGCGTTGGTCGTGTCTTTGAGGTATGTGTCGTACTTGTTACCGAGTACATAATTGATTTCCACCGATGTTGGATTTTTTGCAAGGGCTTCTTTGAGTTTATTTAAAACTTCATCGGGTTTATTTTGTGCTAAGTAAATATTTAATTCATCGAACATCAGTTGATTGTTGTCGGGAAACATTTTTCGACCCTCTTCTAAATGCTTTAAGGCCAGTACTGTGTCTTTGTTTGCTAAAGCAATTACCTCAAGTCCTTGATATATTTCCGGCTTTTTGTAATTATTCGAAAGCAACTTGTTATACAAAGTTTGTGCAAGGTCGTATTTCTTGGATCCTGTTGCAGCATAGGCTCCATAAAACATGGCAGTAGTGTCAACGATGCCCATATTATAGTTTTTATTTAAGAAATCGTAGGCATCGGAAACGGCGCTAAAGTGTTTTAAGGCTTTCTCATATTCCTTATTATTATATGGAGCTACTCCAAGATTGAAATTCAAAAAGGAAATGCCTTCTACTCCCTGAATAATTTCTTCTTTATATTCTTTTTTTGAATCTAACTCTGCACCTTTCTTAAAACTTTCTAAACTTATTGATAACGCATCAGGTTCATTATACTGTTTCGTTGTATCTAAAGCGATGGCATAATAAATCTGTCCGCGATAAACCCAGGTTTTTGCCATACCTTTCGTTTGATCGTTGTTTGCCGCTTCATTAATAGATGTGCGGGCATCATTCAGTTCATTATTTTTCAAATAATTATAGGCACTTACCACCTGATATTTTTGTGCAAAAACGAAACTTGCAGAAGCCAAGAGAATCGTTGCACTTAACATAATTTTCTTCATAGTTAATTTATTTAAGAATTTATGATTCGGCTTGATTATTAGAATTAGCGTTTAAATGATTGTTCGAATCGTTGTTCTCGTCTTGAGGTGATTCCTCATCACTTTTAGGAACGACGGTTACTGCGGCTATTTCGTCATTATCTTTTAATTTGATTAATCGGACGCCCTGTGTCGCACGGCCTTGTATCGATATTTCTTTCACTTCCATTCTAATGGTAATGCCTGATTTATTTATTATCATCAGATCATTATCCTCGTTCACTTTTTTAATTGCAATCAATTTGCCTGTTTTCTCAGTAACACTTATAGTCTTTACTCCTTTTCCTCCTCGGGCTGTAATTCGATATTCCTGTAAATCAGAACGCTTACCATAACCCTTTTCGGATACAACCATAACAGTTTGTGATTTATCGTTTTTATCTATACAAATCATGCCTACAACAACTTCTGTTTCGTTGCAATAAACACCTTTCACTCCTTGTGCCGTGCGGCCAGTAGGGCGAACTAATTGTTCATCAAATCGAATGGCGCGACCTGAGTTAACAGCCATTAGTATTTCACAGTTGCCATTGGTTAGTTTGACTTCAAGTAATTCATCACCTTCTTGAATAGTCATTGCATTAACACCATTCTGTCTTGGCCGGGAAAATTCTTCGAGTGTGGTCTTTTTAATAATACCTTTATTAGTACAGAATACTAAGAAGTTGTTATTGAGGAATTGTTCGTCTGTTAGATTATTTACGTTAACAACAGCCATGACTTTATCGCCATTTTCCAAGGCAATTAAATTTTGGATGGTTCTACCCTTTGCTGTTTTTACCCCTTCAGGAACGTTGTAAACTTTGAGCCAGAAACACTTTCCGCTCTGTGTAAAGAACAAGAGATAATTATGATTTGTAGCCAAAAACAGTTGCTCAATAAAATCATCTTCACGAGCTGCGCCGCCAAGGCTACCCTTACCTCCCCTGCCTTGAACACGATATTCGCTAAGCGGCGTGCGTTTAATATAGCCGAGGTGTGAAATTGTGATTACAACTTCTTCATCAGCAATTAAATCTTCCATGTTGATTTCTTCAGCCGTGTATTCAATCACACTACGGCGCTCGTCACCAAAGCGCTTTTGTACATCAAGCATTTCATCTTTAATAATTTGAAAACGTTTGCTTTCATCATTTAGCACTTCATTGTACCACGCTATCATTTTCATTAGTTCATCGTATTCATCTTTAATCTTATCGCGTTCAAGCCCTGTAAGGCGTTGCAAGCGCATTTCTAAAATAGCCTTAGCCTGTAGCTCTGATAAGTTAAAGCGTGTTATTAATCCTTCTCGTGCAATATCCGGAGTTTTGCTGCTTCGGATTAATTGAATAACCTCGTCAATATTATCTAAAGCGATGAGTAAGCCGACTAAAATATGTGCTCGCTTTTCTGCTTCTGCTAATTCAAAGCGAGTGCGACGGACAACGACTTCGTGACGAAATTCTACAAATGCCGCTATCATATCTTTCAAGTTCAACTGCTTCGGGCGACCATTGTGTAAGGCAATATTGTTTATGCCAAAAGACGTTTGTAGCAGGGTGAAGTTATAAAGTTGATTGAGTACAACAGATGCCATAGCATCTTTCTTAATTTCATAAACTACACGCATGCCTTCACGATCACTTTCGTCACGAATTTCAGAGATACCTTCAATCTTTTTATCCTGCACCAATTCATACGTCTTCATAATCATCTGCGCCTTATTCACTAAATATGGGATTTCGGTTACGATGATTTGCTCACGACCATTGGCAAGAGTTTCTATAGTGGCTTTACCACGCAGCACAACACGTCCCCGTCCGGTGAGGAAACCTTCCTTCACGCCTTCCATGCCGTAGATGATGCCTCCTGTAGGGAAATCGGGAGCTTTTACGTGCTTTATTAATTCATCGATTGTTATTTCATGATTATCAATATATGCAATAATGCCGTTCACCACCTCTGTTAGATTGTGTGGCATTATGTTCGTGGCAATTCCAACTGCAATGCCCGAAGAACCGTTAACCAAAAGGTTTGGAATCTTCGTAGGCATTACGGTAGGTTCTTTTAATGTATCATCAAAGTTGAGTTGGTAATCAATGGTATCTTTTTCTAAATCGGCAAGTACTTCATCAGAGATACGTTGTAAACGTGCCTCGGTATAACGCATTGCTGCAGGGCTGTCGCCGTCTATTGATCCATAGTTACCTTGACCATCTACCAGCGGATAACGTAAACTCCAATCCTGAGCCATACGTACCATAGTATTATATACCGATGAATCTCCGTGGGGGTGGTATTTACCCAATACTTCACCGACAATACGAGCAGACTTTTTATAAGGTTTATTCCAAGTAACACCCAACTCATGCATACCAAAGAGCACTCGGCGATGAACAGGTTTAAATCCATCTCGTACATCCGGGATGGCTCTAGATACAATTACCGACATAGAGTAATCTATATAGGCAGATTTCATTTGGTCTTCTATATTGACCGGTATAATTCGAGGATTCGTTTCAGCTGTATTTTCAGACATAATTAAGTTAAATAATGAGTGTGTGAAATTACCTAAAAGTGAGCCAAGTATTGGGAAATTTTATGCTTACATAATATACATTAACAAGTCTTATAAAGGCTCCTGTGGTCCAGTTATGAGGTAGGAAGATAAAATAATAAAAGCCTTGTTTGAGAAGGCTTAATGTGATTTAAGTACCCGAGGTCGGAATCGAACCGACACTCTCGAAAGAACACGATTTTGAGTCGTGCGCGTCTACCAGTTCCGCCACTCGGGCATAAAAATTAAGATAGTGTCTTTTTTAGAGGCGGCAAATATAAATGAATTATTTAAACAGCTTTAGAAGATCATTTCCATTAGCAAGTAACATAAGTCCAAGTAATAAAATCATCCCTGTAATCTGAGCATATTCTAAGAATTTATCGTGCGGCTTGCGGCCTGTAATCATTTCATATAGTGTAAACATGACATGGCCACCATCTAATGCCGGAATAGGTAGAAAGTTCATAAACGCAAGGGCAATAGAGAAGAATGCAGTGAAATTCCAAAAAGACAGCCAGTCCCAACTGGGCGAAAACGCTTTGCCAATGCTTATGAAACCACCTAAATGTTTATACCCTTCTGCTTCACGGTTAAAAATTAATTTAAACTGACGTATATAATTTGTAAGTGTGCTGACTGCTTTGTGGAAACCGGCAGGAAAACATGTCAGAAGCGTATAGGTTTTTGCTTCCGTTTTGAAATATTCATAAGGTGAGAGATTATATATACCAAGTATTCCACTTTCAGGTAGTGTAAGTGATGCCGTAAGTGTATCGGGTTGGCGTACATATTTTAAGGTTATGTTTTTACCTTTTCTCAAAGCTAGAGCAGCCCGAACCTCATCGTAAAATGGAGTTGACACAGAATCAATTGCAATGATTTTATCTCCCTTTTGAAGTCCTGCCGCTTTGGCTGCGGAGCCGCTTCCAAAATCATTAATTATAAATGGCATACGTTCAGAAATAAAACCTATGCCTTGCATAGCTAATATTTTACGAATCATGCTATCCGCTACAGTTATCGTTACAGGCTCACCGTTGCGCATTACATTAATATGACGAGCATCATTAATTAATATATCTATAATGACATCATTCAGCTTATTAATCTGATTGCCTTCTACGCTTAATATTTGATCCCCATTTCGAAATCCAACATTATACGCTAATGAATCAACTTGAATTCCATACGTTGCATTTTTAGACGGTATATATTCTTCACCTACTGCAAGGAATATCATGGAATAGATGAACCAACCTAATATTAGATTCACAATAATCCCACCTAACATGATAATCAGTCGCTGCCAAGCCGGCTTAGCACGAAACTCCCAAGGTTGTGCCTTTTGTTTCATTTGCTCTTTATCCATACTTTCATCAATCATACCTGCAATTTTTACATAGCCGCCTAAAGGCAGCCAGCCTATGCCATATTCGGTATCTCCTATCTTTTTCTTATATAATGAGAACCAAGGATCAAAAAAGAGATAAAACTTTTCTACTCTGGTTTTAAATATCCGAGCAGTAATATAATGACCCAACTCATGCAAGCTTACCAAAATTGCTAAGCTTAGAAATAACTGTCCTGCTCTAATGAGAATATCCATCTTTAAGATTGATTAAATTAAAATGAGGAGCAAAAAAACGAAAAAAGGAGCAGTTCAGTATGTTACAATGAGTGCAAGCGATTTGGCTTCCATGAATTAGCATAGGCACGGCTTTGTACGTTTGTTTCTAAATAACTGTCTAAAGTACACATCGCGACAAATGAAGTTTGTTCCAAAGTATCTTCAATGAGCATCGGGATTTCGAGAAAAGAAATATCGTCCTTTAAAAAGCGCTCAACAGAAATTTCATTCGCCGCATTCAATGCACACGGCAGATTGCCGCCTTTATTTAATGCATCAAAAGCCAGTTGCAAACAACGGAAGGTTTCGGTATCCGGCTTTTCAAAAGTGAGCGAAGGGTAGCTTGTAAAATCTAAGCGCTGAAAATTGCTTTCTATGCGATTCGGGTAGGTTAAAGCATATTGAATAGGTAATTTCATATCCGGTAAACTCAACTGTGCCTTTATAGAACCATCTATAAACTGTACCATGGAGTGAATAATGGACTGCGGATGAATGACAACCTCAATCTGATGCGGTTCGACTCCAAAAAGCCATCTGGCCTCTATGACCTCAAGCCCTTTATTCATCAATGTTGCCGAGTCGATAGTAATTTTAGTGCCCATAATCCAGTTAGGGTGTTTGAGGGCTTGTTCTTTCTTGATATGCTGCAGGTCTGCTTTCCTTTTTCCTCGAAATGGCCCACCGGATGCCGTTAGAATTATTTTCTCAACAGGATTATTCCACTCGCCAACAAGGCATTGAAAAATGGCAGAATGTTCTGAATCAACAGGAAGAATGTTTACTTTATGTTTGAGAGCAAGTTCAGTAATCAACTCACCGGCAACTACAAGCGTCTCTTTGTTTGCCAGAGCAATATCTTTTCCGGCTTCTATGGCTCTAATAGTCGGCAATACCCCGGCATATCCAACCATGGCCACAATTACGATATCTAATGAATCACGCTGCACTTCAGAAGCAATTGCTTCGGCTCCACACCATACTTTTATAGGTAAATGCGATATGGCGTGTTTTAATATTTCATACTTGAGAGGGTCATGGATTACTATGCTATCAGGTTGAAACAGGGCTGCTTGTTGTGCAAGCAGTTCTATATTATTTTTTGCTGTTAAAAGCACTACTTCAAACAAGTGGGGATTGGCTTCAATAACCTCTAAGGCCTGGGTTCCGATGGACCCGGTAGATCCTAAAATGGCAATGCGTTTTTTTCTGGTTTCTCGATTCATAAAACAACAAAGGTAAATACGTATCAAAAGTAAAGGTTCAGGAAGCAGCGAGCAATTGTTATTTTCGCCACACATGCAACAAACCATACTTATTCTAGACTTCGGTTCGCAATACACTCAATTAATCGCACGCCGGATTCGCGAACTAAATATTTATTGTGAAATAAGGCCTTTCCATCATAAGCTTGAACTTGATGAAAATATTAAAGGCATTATATTGTCTGGCAGCCCCGCCTCTGTGTATGATGCAAATCATCCTGAGATAAACCTTTTAGAAATTCTGAATCTAAAGCCCGTGCTCGGGATTTGCTATGGGGCTCAATTGATGGCCAAAAAACTTGGCGGCGATGTAACGCGTTCTAATCATCGAGAGTATGGCCGTTCTATTATACAATATTTAAAGGACGATATCTTGATGAAAGGAATGAGCCATGAATCACAAGTATGGATGTCGCATGGCGATGCTATTAATCAAATACCTGAAAGTTTTGAATTACTTGCCTCTACCCCGTCTATTCCAGTAGCAGCGATGCGAGGTAAGGCGGAATATTACAGTCAACCTGTATATGGCTTGCAGTTTCATCCAGAAGTTACACACAGTGTTTTCGGAAAAGACTTGCTTTATAATTTTTGTGTAACAATTTGTGGGTGCAATCAATCTTGGACAGCAGATTCATATATTGAGGAAACAGTAAAACAAATAAAACAGCAAGTCGGTGATGACAACGTCGTTATGGCCTTATCGGGCGGTGTGGATAGTACCGTGGCGGCAATGCTTATTCATAGAGCTATTGGAAAAAATCTCTATTGCATTTTTGTTGATAATGGTCTTTTACGCAAGAATGAGTTTAAACAGGTTCTCGACAGCTACAAGTACTTAGGGTTGAATATAAAAGGAATAGATGCGAAACAACAGTTTTATAAAGCATTAAATGGAATCACTGAGCCCGAGCTAAAACGAAAAACCATAGGTCGTTTATTTATTGAAATCTTTGATCACGAAGCGCATTTAATTAAGGGGGTAAAATGGCTTGGACAAGGAACAATATACCCTGACGTAATTGAGTCCATTTCAGTACATGGACCATCCGTAACGATAAAATCGCACCACAACGTAGGTGGCTTGCCGGATACCATGAAACTAAAAGTTCTTGAACCGCTTCGTCTTCTTTTTAAAGATGAAGTTCGCAAAGTCGGTCAAGCTTTAAATATTAATGAGAACATCCTTAACCGACATCCATTCCCCGGACCGGGTTTGGGTATTCGAATACTTGGAGATATTACAGAACATAAGGTTAAACTATTACAGGAGGCAGATGCTATATTTATTTCTCTACTGCAATCAGAAGGTTGGTATGATAAGATATGGCAAGCAGGTGTTATTTTATTACCGGTGCAAAGTGTCGGTGTTATGGGAGATGAACGGACTTATGAGCAAGTAGCAGCACTCAGAGCTGTTGAATCTATCGACGGTATGACAGCAGATTGGAGTCATATCCCCTACTCACTTTTGGCAAGAATTTCGAATGAGATAATAAATAAAGTAAAAGGTATCAATCGCGTAGTATATGATATTAGCTCTAAACCACCTGCAACAATTGAATGGGAATAAGATGAAAAAAACGCTCCGACTTCTGTTCTTGTTTGTAGCATGTCAAATCAATTTCACCTCAACGAATGCGTATGCAAGAACAACAAGTCAAAAGCCCATTCACGTCGCTTTTTTACTTCCTTTCAATACAGCGAGACTATCTTATGATACGCTCGGCAGCTTAATTGGAAAGTTGCCTGCTTCAACACAAATGGCTATTCAATATTATCGTGGAGCTTTACTTGCCCTCGATAGCTTGTCCAATGACGGATTTCAAATTGTTTCTCACTTTTACGACACACAAGGCGATACGAGCATTGTAAGAGATATTTTATTTAATAGAATTGAAATGTTGAGCATGCAACTTATCATTGGTCCATTTTATATAGATGAATTACGGATAGCCAATCGCTTTAGTGAACGATTTAAGGTACCTGTAATTTCACCCTATGCCACAACAACAAGTTTTATTCAAACTAACCCCTTTTATATTTTATCCAAGCCGTCGTTGCCTACACATTGTAAAACTATGTTTGAATATGCAATTAATAAGTATAATCCATCTAAGCTAATCTTCTTATATACCAGTACCGAGCAGGATAAAAACTATTATACCCTTTTTGAAAATGCATGGAAAGAATCCGCAATTCAGCCAAAGTTATATGCACTCACGGATAGCACTAAAATAACCTATAAGAATGTTGACACCTATTTGCAATCAGGGGTTACAAATGTTGTCATTATACCCTCCACCAATGAAACATTTATAAGTAACATGACAGCACATTTAGACTCGTTAGTCTCTATATATAATATAGTAATCGTCGGTATGCCTCAATGGCGTGAGTCACAAACATTGAAAGTAAATCAATTGAGTAGGCTTAATTGTATTCTTAGCCATTATACTCGTTTGAATAAATCGGGTGATTTTTATAAAAGGGTTGCAACGCAATACACTAATTTGTATGGTTCGACATTTAGCGATTACAGCATTGACGGGTATAATGACACTTATTACTTTGTTAAAACGTTTGCTAGTAACTCCTATCACATAGACTATTCTTTCCCTGAAGAATCCGTATTAGGAAAAAATATTGTGATTAAGCCAAAGTATAAAACCTCAAACGAGTCGGAGAATAAAGTCGCAGCTTACTATGAAGATATAGAAGTAAAACTTATGCAATATCATAACGGCAGGTTAGAAGATATTCCCTAAAACACCGGACAATACACCTTTTTATTCAGCTTCTTGTTGAAGCGGCCAATGTATTGCACACTTAATTCCGGCCCACCAAAACCACGACTAACTCGAGATAAGGTGCTGTAGTTAAAGTCATAACTGAAGGTAAGAGTTACATCATTCAAGTCATATCGATTCACAACAATAAAAGCATCTTTCATACGATTTAACACACCAAGATAAACTCCATAAACCTTTTTACTGCTTTGAGAAAAGTCATAGCGACCAAAGACACCGAAGTTTAATTCTGTGTTGGGCCCTTGAATCATGTAATTAACTTTAGGAAATAAATTTACACGGTCTGTTATTCCATACGTAGCACTTGCATTGAATACATAACGACGGTACACGGCAGAACTTCTGTCATTCATAAAGGTCTGGTTCGGTTGATTAACATGATAAACTGCACCGCCTAGTGTAAGATTATCGTTTTTATTAGCAAGGTAGGTGTATTGCACTCCGGCAGAAGCGTCAATGTATCGAGACGTATTGAACGCAAAATTTTCTGTTGTAATGCCTCCTTCAAAATTCTCATCGAACGTAAGACGTGAATAATCAATATATGCTGCAGTATAGGCAGCGTCAATTCCGGCACTTAGATAATGATGTTGAAAGCGATCTAACATTTTACTATAAGCAGTGGTTATATCTACGCGAGTTGTAGTAAATCTCGAATCACCGGCGCGATCAGTAAATAATACCAGGCCTACCCCATACATATCTTTTTTCATCAGACCCGATCGAAAACTTAAATCAAGAGAACCGCCAACGGTACGATAGGGTACTGTGACACTACGCCATTGACTGCGTGCAATAGCCGTAAGACGATAATCACCATCGAAGAAACCGGTAAATGCCGGGTTCTGCATCAGTGGAGATGCATAAAATTGCGAAAAGTGAATGTCCTGTGCTTTAACCCAATGGAAGGCGAGCATCGTAAGTACAAGTAGAGTAAATCTGTTTTTCATAAGCCCAGTATTAGAACTTGTTTTATGGTGGTATTTATTGTTATCTTATTAGTGTTACGTTCCCCGTAAGAATCATCTTTTGATTGTCGGAGCAAATCACTTCCGCTACATAAGAAAAGACTCCCGGCGGAAGCTTCATTCCGTTAAAAGTGCCGTCCCATCCTATAGTTGAAGTGTTGGTTTCAAATATGCATTGCCCGGTACGAGTGTATATTTTGAAATAATTGAATTGTTGAACTCCTTTGGTACGTATATAAAAGCGTTCATTCTTTCCATCTCCGTTTGGAGAAAAAGCGTTTGGAATGAAGATGAGATCACTGTTACAGCCTACAAAAACGACAACGGTATCTTCCGAGCGGCAACCAGCTTCATTATAATTAGTAACTACAAATGTTGTCGTCTCATTTACTGTTGCCTGCACTGTTTGGCATGTTGCACAATCAACAAGCCCTTGAGGTTCCCAAGAGAAAGTGCCGGTACCAAATGCACTAAGTGTAACCGGATTATTAGCAAATGTTTGAACATCATCACTTGCATCAACACCGCCGGCAGCATTGACAGTAACCTGAACAAAAGTTGAGTCGGCTGTGCAACCATCGGTTCCTTTAACCTTATATGTAATACTGTAAGGCGGAGAGGATACCGGTGTAGGAATATGTGGATTATCTAAGCCTGTTGTTGGAAACCATTCATAACTTAAAGCACCTTGTGCAAAAAGTTGAATATCGCTTCCCGGGCATACTTCCCCTCCGGGTAAGGCTTTAACTTCTACAGGTTGTTTGTTGTAAACAATAACGTGGGCGGTATCTTGACATCCATTAGCTGCTGTACCCGTAACGATATAGGTTGTAGGAGAGCCGGTTGGAGTAGCTGTCGGATTGGGTATATTTAAAATACTCAGGCTCGGGTCAGCATTCCATTGATAGCTTGATGCTCCCGAAACACTTAACTGTATATACCCTCCTGGACAAACATAGTTATTTCCCGAACTAACCAATAAAGGTTTTGGAAGTACTGTAACTACAATGGTATCAACAGAAGTGCACGATCCACCATTACTGACAGTTAAAGTATAGGTGCTTGTACTCGAAGGTGATGCAGTAGCATGATAACTATTTGCATTAGTTACCTGATTAGCCGGTTCCCATTGAAAACTATTTCCTCCTGTACCTGATAATTCTACTTTTGTTCCTTCGCAAATAGTAACGTCATTTCCGGCATTTGCAGTAGGCGGCGGCAGTATATAAACTATAACAGAATCGAATACTTGGCAACCATTCAAGTCTATACCTGATGCATAATAAACGGTAGTATTTAGTGGTGAGGCATTAACATTAAAAGTATTAGTTGTATTTAACCCTGTTGAGGGCGTCCAGATGCAAGATGTTAAGCCCGTTGCTAAAAGGGATACACTATCGCCTATGCAAGCCATCTTGTTAGGGCCCGCATCTGCTGTTCCTGTAGGGCTAACGGACACAACAATGCTATCCTTTGCCACACATCCTCCTAAACTACCAGTAGAAACTGTATAAGTAGTAGTTACTGTGGGTGTTGCATAAGTTGTAGCTAAATAGGTATTACTTAACCCAACAGAAGGTTGCCAATGGTATTGTGTTGCACCGCTTGCATTTAATGTTGTTGTTGAACCCGGACAAATAGTTACATCCGGGCCTGCTGTGATTGAAGGCGTAGGCAAAATGCTTACAGTATTATGAACAGTATCTGTGCAACCTACCGGGCTGATGATGACCATCATGACATTATATGTACCCGCAGTTTCGAACTGGTGTTCCGGGTTTTGAGCTGTAGAATGATTACTCAACCCGCTAAGAGGGTCGTCAAAGTTCCAGTTATATGTACAAGGTAAATTATAGGTATAAGAGAAATCCTTAAATGATATCTTTTGCCCGGCACAAACTGTTGTATCATTCATGCCAAACTGCCCATAAGGAGAGCAGTTTATAGTTATGGTTTGAGTCTTAACATCTGTTTGGCCTGTAGCATCCGTTACGGTTAGAGTCACTGTATAAGTGCCGCAATTAAAATAGATATAATAAGCTGTTTGAAAAGTGGATTGAATACCGGGTGAAAAGCCAAAATTCCAAGCATAAGTATAGGGCATCGTTCCGCCCGTAGTTGTACTTACGAAAGTCAAATCTTCTGGATGGCAATAGGTGGAAGACTGATTTTGTATGATAAAATCAGCCGATAACTGCGCACGAGCTACAGTAACACTAAAGCAGATTATGAATAATAAGTGGTATTTTGAAAGCATAATGATTTTTTGCCAGGTTTCATTACGCTCTTAATTTTATATGGTTACCTATTATTGGGTAATTTTAATTAATTAAGCACCTACTTTTAAAATATAAATTCGAGTGCTCTAAAGAAGTTAAACTGTATTCAAAATAATATATTTCACATTCATTATATTTAATGTATATATTATATTATATTGTTTTACATTTATTTATATGTTATTACCATATTATAGTTTAGGACATTTAATTCTCTTATTTCCCTTTCCGGATTTCTTGCCCATGTAGCTAAGTGTTATTTCTGCTCCTCCTCTACCCTCGGTGATTGTAAATAATTTTGATGTGTTTACATCATAACTGAGGCCAATAGAAAACTCTCGGTAATCTAACCTGGCTACCGCTATTACGGCATCGCCCCACCGGTACCAGCTACCAAGATAGAAAGCATAATTGTCCTTCTTTTCATTATCTAACTTCACCCTAAAGAAAGCGCCGGTATTAATTTCCGTGTGTGGGCCTTGTATGGCGACATAAGCTCTTGGAAAAAGTTGATATTTTGAGTTAATTGAATACGTTGCCGAAAATGTGCTGACATATTTCTTGGAAAGAATTGATGCATCATAATTTGTAAAACTCATTCTTGGGTTGTTAATATGATGTATAGCTTGACCTACGCTTAAATTGAATCTATCATTAGGAATGAAATTATAGTCCATCCCCATTCCAAAGTCAAACGTGGCAAAATTTGTCGTTGTTATCTTTTCATTTAACACACTCCCGGTATATTCATTATCGAATCGCATCTTTGTTATATCAAAAAAAGAATTCAACATGTTCACATTAGCTCCAATACCCAGAAAGTTAGTGTGGTATCGATCTAAACCGAAGGAGTAAGCTAAGCTTAAACCTATATTATTGGTTGTATAATTTGCGTCCCCCGCTCTATCGGTAAAAGCGTGAACCCCAATTCCTAGTAAGTCTTTACTGGCACCTTTCATCTCACGATTGAATTCGGCTGAACCGGCAAATGTTACAAATGGAATGGTCACCGATTTCCATTGTGTGCGGTATGCAGCACCCAATCTATAATCGGCATTAAAAAAACCAACTTTAGCCGGGTTCAACATCCATGGTTGAGTATAAAATTGCGAGAAGTGTATGTCTTGTGCCGATACTTTCATTACAGCCGTTATCACTAATGCTGTCAAGAAAAAATTGGTGAATCGTAATTGTGTTTTCATGGTGATAAATATTGGGTGTTCTTATTAATTATTTTACTACGGTGACGTTGCCCTGCATCATAATCATCTGACCATTTGAGCAAGTAGCTTTTAAATGATAAATGTAAACGCCTGGCATTACAGGCTTTCCATTATTAGTCCCATCCCAGCCTTGGCTAAGACTGTTACTCTCAAACATCAATTTGCCCCAGCGATCATATATCCGAAGATAATCTACGTTACGCAGCCCTTTGCTTCGAACATAGAATACATCATTTTGACCATCTTCATTTGGGCTGAAGGCATTGGGTATAAATACTACATCATTGTCACAACCAACACGAATTACAACAGAATCTCTGCGTTGGCAACCATATTCATTCGTTACAGTTAGCATATAGGTTGTGGTTTGTGCTGGGCTTGCCTCTGGTGTAGGGCAATCTGTGCAACTTAGTCCATTAGGCGGTGACCAGTTAAAAGAAGATCCGGTACCTTGACCATTTAGACTTACTGTCTCTCCGGATACAATCATTAAATTGTCGCCCGCTTCGGCTGTAGGTAAATCATGAACTAAAACGACGACTTGCTTCACGTCTTGAAAGCAAACCCCATCAGTACCGATTACTGTGTAAGTTGTCGATATACTAGGTGATGCAAGTGGATTAGGTATAAGCGGATTATCTAAAGAATTGGCCGGAATCCATTTATAGGTTACGGCACCGGAAGCAGACAATTGAACCTGTGAACCACGACACACTTCAGCGCCTTGTCCTACCAGCATCGTGAAGGGTTGAATAACTGTTACAATTATTGAATCGGAAGCAGAGCAACCATTTGCATCACTACCAACTAGATAATACACATGTGTTGAAAGCGGTGAAGCTATCGGATTTGAAATGTTGACATCGCTTAATGTATTATCACTGTGCCATTGATAAGAAATTGCTCCAACAGCTTGGAGACTTGCTGTAGTGCCATTGCAAATTGAAATATCAGGCCCTGCATTTACTGCAGGTAATTGGTTGACGCTTATGAGTACGTTATCACTTGCCTTGCACCCATTCGCATCAGTTACAGTTAC
>JBDHXV010000044.1:0-20869 GCA_039810885.1 Chitinophagales bacterium
AAGAATGTTGAAGAATTTATAAACTTCTTGCCTGTGTTGGCTTATGACGGCAGTTCAATGAAACAAATTGATGCCGCTGGTATTTTAGACATTGCAATGAGTGGAACAACGGCAACCTTACTTGCCAGACGTTGGGAAAGTGCTTTGCTTGTAAACGTGGACAACAACACATTGCAACGCTTGAAGAACAACGAAGAAGCAATGAAAGCGTTGATGAATATTGAAGGTTTCCGTAACTTAAATCAAGACATAGAAACCATCATCAACAAGTCGGACAAAATTAAGAAAGCCAAAAAAGAAGGCACAGAAAAACTAAGCGACAAGAAGAAAAAGGAACTAACAGAAGAAGAAAAGGAATACAAGAATTTGCGAAAACAAATTCAGGAAAACCTTATCAAGTTTGCGACAAGGGTTCCAATCTTTATGTATTTGACAGATTACCGTGAACGCAGTTTAAAAGATGTAATTACAAAATTGGAACCTAAACTTTTCCGCAAAGTAACAGGATTGAACGTAAAAGACTTTGAATTGCTGGTGAGTTTAGGCGTTTTCAATTCTGCCTTAATGAACGATGCTGTTTACAAGTTTAAACGCTATGAAGACGCAAGTTTGGAATACACAGGTATTAACAAACACGCAGATGATGACATTGGACTTTACGACACAACCATAACACGAAAAGAATATTTGACATTTAAAGAAACGAATTAAAACAGCCTACGCATTTGGTGGCACATTTGCAAAACCGCACAAGCCCACGCTAAAACCAAGTTTTGCAAAAGAGCCACCAAGCCAACGCACCACAAAAGACCAAAAATGAACAGACAAATAAACGAAATAATAAGTAGGGCAGCCGGTAACAAGGTATTGGCAATAGAGCCGGTGAAGTGCTTCTATTGAGCTTTTGTACAAGGTTAAAGAGTAGTAATCCTATCCAACATTTGTGCTAAAAGCGGCTCCATCGCCAATTTGCCGCACGTTATAGCCAATGGTAGGACGTGTCCCGTCCTAAACTAGGTTGACCAAAAATTAAACAAACATTGGTCACTAATGGACAAACAAGAAAAACAGCCCTGCCGAAATCAAGCGCAAGCGAAGATTCACGAGCACCAAAAAGAAACAGACAAGACGCGAGTAAAAAGAAGAGGTAAAGAAGTCGGTTATGACTTTAAGATTTCGGTCATTGACCAAATCAACAACGGACAGATCTCAGCCAACTATGCCTCCTAGAAGTATAACATCTCGCGCAGCACGATCCCGAAAAGGATTTTTATATTACAACTAATAAGAAACAACAAAATAATTTCATCATGTAAAATTGTTAAGTTATGAATAGGTTTGTTTTTTCATATTCGTAACGGCTTTATCTATAAATTACTATAACTCAAAAATGGACCTTATCTTCTTCTATATGGATAGTATGCTATTTATGGATATTCCATTCTTATTGCGCGACGATAAATGTTGAAGGCGATACAATAGACTTAATTAGTTGCAAGAAAACTGGTAATTACTATAGCACTGCATCAGCAACTATTCATATTATTAATCCTAACTTGACGGAATATGCCAATTTAGTTGACTTTACTATTTACATCTAAGATGTAAGTCTCTAAAGATGGGTGGGATGATATATTTAACGAACAGCACTGCAAAACAGACCCCTACTCGTGGCTGCAACCTACACGTATGCCCACGTCAACATGCAGTATGTATAGAGAGGGAAGGGAAGCTTGCTGAGATAAAGGAGAGCGAAATAAAAGATTCAATCCACTAATTCAAACCCGTTTACAGGATAGGAAGACGGGTATAATCTGATAGTCGCTATAAATATTATATTTTTCTTACGTAATCATTATTAAGGAACTGGTCGTCTATGATTTCCAGTTTGCGCAGTGCGCTTGCATCAATCATCTTATCCCCAAACTGAAGAACGAATCCTCCGATGATGGCAGCATTAACTTTTGACTCAAGAACGATTTTATCCAACCCTACTTTATTTTGTAAAATAGTTTTTACGTTTTCGATCGTGATATCATCCGGTTCAACAGCAGTAATTAGTGTTACAGCAGTAATATGATTATACTCATTATATAATTCAATAAATGTGGAGGCAAAGTCCGGTAGATATTCGGAACGGCGCTTGCGCAACACAATCTCAAAGAACATTTTGGTTATCGGATTAAACGCATTAAACAGTTGATTGAAAATTTGTTGTTTTTTGTATGCGTTAATTTCCGGATTCCGCAACAAGGCATTAAACTCAGGAGTTTTTTTTGATACCTTCAGAAAGTAAGAGATATCACTATAAACCGACTCCAGTTCATTTTTTTCTATGGCAAGGTCCAGTAATGATTTAGCGTAACGGGCAGCTAAGCGATATGCCGACATGGATTAGTTCAGTTTAGATTTTTCCAATAAACTGTTTATATATTTCAAGTGCTCCTCTTTACTGTTCAATTCGCGTTGAAGAACTTTTTGGCTTAAATCAACAACCATATTCCCTACCTCATTCTTAACTTCAATCAATGCGGCCATCTTATGATTGTCTATTTCTTTTTTAGCTTCTGCAATAAGTTTTGCCGCTTCTAGGCGAGCCTTTTCCTTTGCTTCATTTACGATAGCATCTTTAGTTTCCTTAGCCTCTTTTAATATTTGACTCCGCTCTTCTTTAGCCTGACGAAGTAAATCTTCGTGCTGGCTTTTCATCTGGCTCATTTCCAAACGCACACGTTCTGCAGTTTTTAATTCATCGTCTATATGCTTTTCACGTGCTTGCAAGGCATTCAAGATAGGTGCCCATGCAAATTTTGAAAGTAACAAATACACCACCAATATGATGATAGCCGTCCAAAAGATGAGACCTAATTCGGGTTTTAATAATTCCATTTTTTGTTTCTTGTTTTAAAAAAATTTTGTCGGCAGCCAACCGCTGCCTGACAAAATTCTTAGTGATTTTAATTTGCTCTTATAGGAACAGGACTAACACACACACTACCACACCAAAGAGGGCAACTCCCTCTACCAATGCTGCAGTAAGAATCATGTTAGCGCGAATTTCGCCGGCAGCTTCGGGTTGGCGGGCAATGGCTTCAACAGCGCTTGACCCGATAATACCTACGCCTACACCGGCTCCAATGGCCGCTAATCCGGCACCAAGGCCGGCTCCCATTTGTGCCATTCCGTCAATGGCTAAGAACAAAATACTGAGTAAGTGAAACATAATTATTGATTTATGATTAAAAAAATGGTTTTTGAATTAATGAGCAAGTTCTTCATGGTGATTATCGTGCGGCAACACTTCACTGATGAACAACGCACTGAGGTTAGTAAATATATAAGCTTGTAACGCGGCAACCAGCAACTCGAGACAATACAAGAAGATAGAAAAGGCAACAGAGAAGATGGTGATGCCGTAACCTGCAACAGCACTCATTTCCCCAAAAATAAAAATTAGGGACAAGAAGCTGAGGACAATTAAGTGCCCTGCGGTCATATTTGCAAAAAGTCGAATCAGCAGTGCAAATGGCTTTGTAAAAATGCTAAGCACTTCAACCAAAATAAGAATAGGTTTCACCCCCCCGGGCACCCCCGGTGCGGTAAGCAAATGATGCCAATAATGCCTGGATGAACTTTTCATGGTAATAAAGAAAGTGAATAGCGCCAGCGTAACCGTAACGGCTATGTTGCCCGTAACGTTAGCTGCGGCAGGCAGTAAGCCAAGCATATTGTTAAACCATATAAAAAAGAATATCGTAAGTAAATAGGGAAGAAAGCGGATGGTGTTTTCTTTCAACATGGGTTTAACTACTTCGTCGCGCACAAAAATAATGAGTACCTCAAACAGATTTTGCATTCCACTGGGCGCTTTTAAGGGGTTTGCTTCATAGCGCTTTGCTACAGATCGGAAAATAAAAAATAAAAAGAGTGAACTGATAATCATCGCAAATACATTCTTTGTAATAGACAAGTCATAAAATGCCGAGCCGTCTTGCGTCTGTATATGATGCTCTTTGTCTAAATAATATCCTTTATATGGACTGTGCCCATGGTCAAACTTGTTAAACATAAACACGCTAAATCCATGATCCATATTGAGGAGTATTACCGGTAGTGGAATGGATATATGTGTATGTCCTTTAGAATATAGTTCCCATTCATGGCTGTCGGTGATATGATGCATGATGACCTCGCCTGCATTATACTTTCCTTCGGCATGTGTAGCATCCGAATCTTCTGTTTTACTATGCTCCTTCGGAAGATTCTTATCGTGACTTTGCCCAAATACTGTTGTTGAATAAACAAGGGCAATCAGAAACGAGAGGGCATATACAACTTTGTTCTTCAGCAAATTACAATCCATTATCGAGATCAATTCGTGTTTTTTTTAGGCGCGGCAAATATACCTATACCGCCCTAATAAACAAGTGCTTTAACAAGAGTTAGGAGAAAACCCAATCAGGTTATCCATAAATCTCAATGTTAATACTGCTCTTATCATAACCAAGGACTTGTAATCGGGTGCGTGCCTCATTCAGCATATTTCGCCAACCACACAAGTAAAAGTGAGCCGGTCGCTTATCCGAAAATATCTCTTCGTACACCTGATGTACATAACCCACCCGCCCGTCAAACGTTTCGGGGTTTTCTCTCGAACAGGTATAGATGTAATGTATATTAGGCATAGTTCGTGCGAGTTCCGTTAATTCTTCCCGATATAAAATATCTTGCTGAGTTCTGCATCCAAAAATCAAATAGATACTATTATACGGTGGCTTATGACGGTTAAGATGATGGATCATAGACCGAAAAGGAGCGATTCCTGTACCGGTGCAGATGAAACAGATGTCTCGGTCTATTTCTTCCGGTAGATTAAAGCGCCCTAATGGTCCTCGGCAGGGTACTTTAGCCCCGACAATAAAATTCTTCCACATATACGGAGTTCCTAACCCATCTTCTACCAACACGATAACTAATTCAAAGATGTTCGTTCCATCGGGAGCAGATGCAATAGAATAGCTGCGTATGCGCTTACTTTTCTTTTCATGTATCGGCAGATCGAAAGAAATAAACTGACCCGGTTTAAATACAAAGTCAGACAGACCGTGTAATTTAAACCAAAAGCGTTTGGTATTGGGGGTTTCATCAATAATGCGAATTACTTCTGCTTCGTACCATATTTCTTCTGCCATGGAAATGAGTTTAGTTTTGCTAAAAAAACAAAAAGTATTTGATCAAGACGATGATATATAAAAAGAAGTTATTAAGACTCGTGTTGGTTGCTGTGGGGATAGCCGTCTTTATTAGTGCCTTGTTTGTTTTTAGATTTACGATTGCTCGTTTGTTTTCGGATTTTTTAGTTGTTTCTTATACTCCACAACCTTCTGAAGCACTCATTGTGCTTTCGGGGAATGCGTATGACCGAGGGAAATATGCCGCAAGCCTTATTGAGGCCGGTGTCAGTAAAACCATAATTTGTACCGGTGCCAATAAAGATGCAAATGCCCTTATCTTAGGTAAAGACTTTTATGAATGTGAATTATCGGAGCTTGCTGTAAAAAAGTTTTGTGCCGATACGACCATATCTGTTGATACGCTTTGTCGAGGCACTTCAACCTACGAAGAGATGGAAAGTCTTCTTCAATTATCGAAGCGCAAAGGGTGGTCTCATATCACTATTGTTTCTTCTGCCTTTCACACAAGACGCATTCGAATGACATGCAACAAAGTGTTTAAGAACTACGCCATTAAAATTGATATAGCCCCTGCCCCTTCTCGCTTATATAATATTAATGCATGGTGGCAAAGCGAATATGGTTTGATTGATTTGAATAATGAATACGTTAAACTTTTATATTACATATTGAAATAACTTAGAACTGAATTAATTTTGTGGTATCAGGGTTATATACCGAATTCATAATAAGGGATCTCTCATGACAACAACAACCCAACTTCCTGTTACTGTATATTCAGAAATGACTCCGAATCCGGAGACGATGAAGTTTGTTACCGATAGAATGCTTCTGCCCAATGAAAGCATTGAAATAAATAGTTTACAACAAGCCGACAATTCCCCATTAGCTCAGGCTCTGTTTGGTTTTCCATTTGTTAAGGGTCTATTCATCATGAATAATTTTATAACCGTCCTTAAAGAACGCAGCGCCGATTGGTATGAAATAGTGCCCCCGTTGCGCGAGTTTATCAAACTATATTTAGATGAAGATAAGCCGGTATTTAATCCGGGGTTTCGCGTTACTGTTGCCGGAAATGCTCCGCACGCATCTGATGATGACATAGTGCTTCAGGTGAAAGAGGCTTTGGATAAGTATGTAAAGCCTGCTGTAGAAATGGATGGCGGAGCTATTCATTTTAAATCGTATCACGATGGTATCGTTACTGTTACTCTGAAGGGGGCCTGCAGCGGTTGCCCTTCTTCAAATCTTACATTAAAGTCCGGTATTGAAAATCTGTTAAAACGCATGATTCCTGAAATTAAGGAAGTTATTGCACAATCTGCTTAATACCGGCTTACGTAAGGATTATTCTTGCAGTAGAAACGATATTTCCACTTTGCGTGAGCGCCAGCATACTCTACACCTATGCGTGTTGCGGCCACAATTTGCTTGTTTGAAAACCGTACTCCCCTATCTTCTATAAATACTACGTTGCCTGAAAGACTAGCTGCATTTAACGATTTATCTATACCCAAGGCTTTTGAGACTAAGGCCGGCCCGGCAGTGCAGCGGGTTATACTCTGTTTGTTCAAGCGGCGCAGCATTTCATTAACGCCGTCTGTCGGCTCTATAGCTCTGATTAAGATAGCGTGCGGGATTTCCGCCTCATTAACTACAATATTTGTGAGATAGTGCATTCCATAACACAAGTACACATAGAGTATTCCGCCTTTCTTGTACATAACTTCCGTTCTGCGCGTTCTGCGATGATTGTATGCATGAGACGCTTTGTCTATTTCCCCGTGATAGGCTTCTGTTTCCACTATCATTCCGGCGGTATTGATTCCATTTAGATGTGTTACCAAAAACTTTCCCAGCAAATCGCGACTCAGCGCAACAACATCTTGATGGAGGTAATAAGAAGAGTGTAGTTTCATTATGCGTAAAACTTATTGTTTGAAAAAATAATCGTTATCCATTTAACACAAGTAATTTGCCGCTGCAATGCCCAACTTATTTCTCGTACCTGTACCGCTTAGCGAATCTGCGATGGATATTTATTCAATACAATATCCAATATTAAATTCGATAAGAATATTTATTGTAGAATCTGCTCGGGATGCGCGGCGAAATTTACGCCGCATCGGATTCCAAGGTGTTTTTGATGATTGCCTATTTTATGAATGGGATAAGCATCAGTCGCCTAACAATGATATCCAACTTTGGCTGAAACATTGTCAGGTTGAAGATGTTGCCTTACTTAGCGATGCCGGGTGCCCCGCCGTTGCAGATCCGGGCAGCGATGTTGTTGCTGCAGCACATCAACTGCATATTCAGGTTATACCACTTGTCGGTCCTTCATCGCTTCTGTTAGCTCTTATGAGTAGTGGATTTAATGGACAGTCTTTTGCTTTTAATGGTTATTTGCCTGTAGAAAGGAAAGCCCGAAAAGAAAAGTTAAGGTTACTTGAACAACATTCCTATACGCATCAACAAACACAACTTTTTATTGAAACCCCCTACAGAAATCAGATATTACTTCAAGATATGTTAAGTTGTTTGCATCAATCGACCCGATTGTGTGTAGCTCTGGATCTTACATCCAATAAACAAAGTATTATTACTAATACCGTGAAGATATGGACTCAAAGCAAAATTATTTTAGAAAAAAGGCCTGCTGTGTTTTTATTTCTAAGACAACTGTGACAAGATGAGAAAGTCTGAATATTTGCCCCATTTAGATGCTTTAAGGTTTTGGGCATTTATTGCCGTATTTCTCGCACACAGTATGCACAATCCCTTTGGAGCTTCTCATGGAATTATTATTTGGCAAGAGATTAAAGATTTTTTACAGGTGGGGGTACTTGGAGTTAATTTCTTTTTTGTGTTGAGTGGATTCCTAATTACTCGACTTTTACTTTATGAGCGGGAGCAATGCGGGCATATTCACTTGTTTAAATTTTACATACGACGTTCTTTGCGAATATGGCCATTATATTTTCTAATCCTATTGGCTGTAGCCTTTGTTTATTTTATACGAGCTTCCGATACAAACACACAATGGTGGTATTATATCTTTTTTCTTGGCAATTTTCACATCATTAATATTGGGGCGCCGCAATCTCCTGCTTTAGCAAACTTGTGGACGTTAGGCGCCGAGGAGCAGTTCTATTTGCTGTGGCCCTTATTATTGTTACTTGTCGGTAGAAGAAGTGTTCCCTACTTAATCGGATTTGTTGTAGGCACTTCTCTTTTATTCCGATATTATTATTTATCGCAAGCACCCAATCTGTACTTTCACCCACTCAGCATCTGTGGAGATTTTGCAATTGGTGCGTTAGGAGCTTCGTTAAGCCTGTATTACCCTCAAACGTGTGAAAAGCTTTTTTCTAAATCAGCGTTATCCCGATTTTTAATATATATCACTTTAACGATATGTTTAATTTTTTATCGCTCTCTGTTTTCATTTTCATGGACTATAATCATAGAACGACTTATTTTTTCGTTGCTCTTTACCTCTGTTTTATTAGACCAGATTTACTCGAATCAACGTTTATTTAAGACCGGTAATTCATCAACGATAAACTATCTCGGGAAAATTTCTTATGGGCTGTATATGTATCACGCATTTGCTCTGCAGACAAGTTATCATTTATTGTTACCCAAGGATTTAATCAACTATCCTCTCGTCTATATGCTCGTTTACCCTTGTTTGGCACTATGTATCACCGTTATTCTATCTGTATTTAGCTATGAATTATTAGAGAGTCGCTTTTTAAACTTAAAAAAGCATTTCTATTAACCTTGTTCCGTTTTTTATATAATACCTTACGTATGTTATATTTCGGGCAAATTAAAGCCTGATATATGAGTACTATTCCTGTTGTGAACCTTGCCGATTTCAATCACGGAGATACCGAAAAGAAAAATAAGTTTGTGAAGGATCTTGGTGATGCCTACCACAATATTGGCTTTGTTGCTGTAAAAAATCATGGTATCAACGATAAGTTGATTGATGAATTATATCGTGAGGTTAAAGCATTCTTCTCCTTACCCGAACCGATTAAACTTAAATATCAAAAGTTAGAACTCGCCGGCCAGCGCGGCTATACCTCTTATGGCAGAGAACATGCGAAGGGCAGCAACTCAGGTGATTTAAAAGAGTTCTGGCAGTTTGGACAAATGGTAATGGATAATGATCCGATCAAAGAAGAGTATCCAAAAAATATTTGGGTTGATGAGGTGCCCGGGTTTAATGAAGTCTGCATTCAAGCTTACCGCGCTTTTGAAGTTGCGGGCACACACTTGTTACGAGCTATAGCTCTTTACCTTAAGCTTCCGGAAAATTATTTCGATGGCAAAGTACATAACGGTAATTCCATTTTGCGAGCACTGCACTATCCGCCAATTACCGGCGACCCGCAATCTGCATTGCGTGCAGAACAACATGAAGATATTAACCTTATTACGTTATTGGTTGGAGCATCGGCCGATGGGTTAGAAATTCTAACCCGACAAAATGATTGGCTCCCCGTTACGACACTTCCCGGTCAAATCGTTGTGAATGTCGGCGATATGCTGCAACGTCTGACCAATGATGTGCTCCGTTCTACAACACATCGTGTTGTGAACCCGCCACAAGAATTGTGGGGAACCTCACGTTATTCTATTCCATTTTTTTTACATCCCCGCTCAGAAGTTCGTTTAGATTGCTTGCCTTCGTGTGTAAACTTCGATAATGCTCGTAAGTACGAGAACATTTCTGCAGGTGAATATTTAGATGAACGTTTAATTGAAATAGGATTGAAAAAAGCCAAGACGTAATGCGTTCGCGCAACATTCTTTTTTTAAAAGATATATTCACCATAGGGTTCACAGCATTCGGCGGGGCACAAGCACACATCCCCGTAATGCAAAACATATTAGTAAAAAAGAGGAATTATTTAAGTAACGAGGAATTACTTGAAATATATTCCCTTACTCAGCTCCTTCCCGGCCCATCTTCTACGCAAACCATAATAGGAATAGCATTAAAACGTGGGGGCATCCTATTGGCATTGTTATCTTTGATCATGTGGGTTCTTCCTGCAGCTTTTTTGATGTCTTTGCTTGCCGTAATGTTTTATGGCTTTCAGCGCTATGCCGATTTCCCATCTGAATTATTTCGCTTTGTGCAGCCTGTTGCAATAGGAATTGTCGCTTCTGCCGGTTTTGATCTGAGCAAGCGATATGTTAAAGCTCGATGGAATATTTTTTTGATCTTTTTTTCATTGTTAACGACTACTCTTATTGATGGGCCCTGGGTCTTTCCGCTGGTGCTCATCGTTGGCGGAGTTGTATCTAACTTTTATGGTAAAGAAATGACTCCACCCGATTCGACGAAAATATTAACATTAAAATGGCGGCAATCTTCTCTCAGCATTGCCCTATTTATTGTCTTGTTCATCTCTGCAGCACTTCTTGGTGCAGTTACCGGATTCAAGCCTTTCGTATTGTTTGAGAATTTTTATCGCTTCGGATCTATCACTTTTGGCGGGGGGTATGTGTTAACGCCGATGATGTTTGAACAATTCGTAAAGCACCGACACTACTTGACCGGAGAAGAATTTCTTACAGGCTATGCTATTAGTCAAGCAATGCCGGGACCATCCTTTGCTTTTGCCTCATTTACCGGTGGAATGGCTTTGCATGCCTTGGGGTATGACTATACCCTAATAGGTTGCTTGCTCGCTACTACAGCCATTTTCCTGCCGGGCTTTCTAATGATGGTGTTTGTATTTCCTTATTGGGAGTTTTTTAAACAGTATCTTGTCATACAGCGGGCTATGATTGGAATACAAGCTGTTGCTGCGGGGATTATTCTGGGTGCTGCCGTTATCTTATACCTAAATATGAATTATCATATTTATAATCCCCTAATTGTTCTGTTCTCCTTTTTACTTCTTCGATTGACTCCTCTACGTTCTCCACATCTCATTGTCGGAGCTTTATTCATCGGAGCCGTTGTTATGCAATTGAATTAGTTGTTATTCCACATCCGTGCTCAGCTTGAAACGGCATATTCTGCCGTTTCCTTTATCCGCCACGTAAATTACCTTTCGAAAATAACATACTCCGCTAGGTTCATTAAATTGAAATGGACCACTGCCCTCTCCGCCAAACGATGCGATGACTTGTTTCGTAATGCCGCTGTTTGCAGGCGGATTAACTCCTTCAGCACCTGTAGAAGTAAACTGATATAAGGAGTCTTTTCCACTATCTACAATGAAGATATAGCCTGTATTATCCGGTGCTATGTACACATCTTGAGGAATGGAAAACCGGAAAGGTTGATATAAGAACCTATCTGCTTTAGTGAAGTCGAAGGCCGCAAGGTTGCTGTTTTCGCTAAAGATCAACCCCCCATCAGGGTCAACGGTTTGCTTGATCCATAGCGCTGCAAACTGTGCCTGTGGCGAGTTTTGAAGAATAATAAAGTCTTTTGACTTATTAACCCCGCTCAGACTCTGCGGTGGACCTGTAAACGTAGCAATCGAAGACACGTTTAAACATGATTTCAGGCTTGAAGTTATCGGGGTCAATCCAGCACTGTATCCGGTATTAGCTCCGGTCTTATCATAAATAAGAATTGTGTTATCCGGTCTTGAAGTAGAAGTCATGTCATTAATGGGTCCGGTGCGTGCCAAATAAATTGTATTATCATAGGTGCAAGCAATTCCAGTAAATTTTACTTGCTCATCTAAACTACCTCGAAATGCGGTACTGTTTCTTGATACGTCGTTGAAAGGGTGAATTAGGGTATCTATAATAATCGGGGTTCCGGCAGTGCTTGCATTTGCAATTTTATAGACTGCAGCAAGGTTAAAAGAAACTCCTGAGATCGTTTTATTTACACGCCCCACCACATAGGTATTTAACATTCGATCTTGTGTGATATCTGTTGCCCCAAGTATGTTAATGGTGCGATATAATGTTCCTTTTTGATCTAAGATGTTAACTCCATTATCATCAATTACATACACCATTTCATCATAGCCTACAAATACATCAATGGGGTTGCTGAAGCCCTGCCAATAAGGCATTACGGGTAAATACCCTACTTGATTGGGATATAAGTTAGGATCAATATTCCCTTGTGTAAAAATTTGTGTTACAGTCTTATCATCTTTCTTTCCTAATAACATGTCGCAACTATTCAGCAACAGTATTGAAGCCAAGAGCAAAAAAGATAACCTGCTATTTTTCATAATCAGAATAAACTTACCATTAATCCAAAACGATGAATCGTGCCTAACAAAATTTTATTTTGAAAGCCATAATCAATTTGCAGCATTCCAAAGTTTCTTTTAAATCGTAGCCCAAAGCCGAATGAAGGTGCTCCGTGTTCATCTTCAGCAAAGGAATAACCACTGCGAGCAAAAACTGTTTTGCGCCATTGATATTCTATCCCCAATGCATAGGTTTCATTATTATCCGTAGGATGATTTAATTGTGCAGCAAGGGTCAACAGATTATTTGTATTCTTTATGGCATCCCAGGCAAAGCCTATACGAAACACTGCGGGTATCGCAATTTTATCGAACGTAACTACCGTGTCTTGCCCTGACAGCGTTTGCGTTGTGATTCGGCCACTGGCATCATTGCTGAATCCGAAATTACTCATCCCCACCGCAAAGCGAGTATTTGCCTTTCCTATATCGTAGCGGAAACCAAAGTCAAGCGCTCCATTTTGTGCATGTACGCCGGCAAATTGTTCGCGCAGGTATTTTCCTGTGATTCCGAAGCTGAAATTTGTGGTTAAGATTTTCGAGTAGGTTAACGCAGCCGCCACATCGAATGCACGAAAATTCAAGCCGTTCCCATTTGGTAAAAACTCTGTCGTTACCGGCATTTCGGGAGTTGTGAAATACATAATGGATGCTCCTATTAGCGTAGCCTTATCGAGGCGATACGCTGCAGATGCAAATGATAATGTACTGGCGGCCGTATAATACGTTTGTGAAATCATTAGATGCACCTTCTGTGTGTCTAATTTGGTTAACCCTGCCGGGTTCCAATACGTGGCTGATAGATCATCCGTAACGGCCATCATACATCCCGAAAGCCCTGCCCCACGTGCATCCGGTGTAATTTTCAAAAATTGAAATCCTGTAGTTCCCGTACGTGTGCCTCCAAAAGACGGCAACAATTGAGCTGTAGTCTGAAATGAAATTAGGGTGAATAAAAACAGTACGGCAAAACGCATGGGTGCAAAGTACATAAAATAAGGCGCTCTATATCTGTAATCGCTATTTGGCAAAATTAAATACTCTTTGGAGATCGTTAATGACTATCTGCTCGGATTAAATCTTTAAAAATCTTTTCAAACTTTTGCAACTTGGGATGAATCACAAAGCGACAGTATGTCTGATCTCCATTAAGCTTAAAATAATTGTTATGATATTCCTCTGCAGGGTAAAAAGTCGTTGCCGGACTTATCTCTGTAACTATCGGGTTATCATAAATCTTATGTTCGGTCAACTCTTTAACAACCTGTATGGCCTGCTGTTTTTGTGCTTCATTAAAATAAAAAATAGCTGAACGGTACTGTGTGCCAACGTCATTACCCTGCTGATTTAACTCAGTAGGGTCGTGTGTAGCAAAAAATACATGAAGAAGTTGCAAGTACGAAATTGAATCCGAATTGTAAATTAAGCGACAGGCCTCGGCATGGCCGGTACGTCCACTGCAAACTTCTTTGTACGAAGGGTTGTTAACGACTCCTCCTATATATCCTGATTGCACAGCCTCTACTCCCTTTATGCGTTGAAAGATAGCTTCTGTGCACCAAAAACATCCCGAAGCGAATATTGCTGTGTCTTTGTTTAAAATTGTATTAGGCAATGTGTTTAAATTGTTTACTGTATTGGTGTGTTGTGTAAAAGAATGACATGATATTGCAAATAAGGAAGGAAGAACTATTAAGCAAGTAAAAAACCGTTCATTCATTCTTCAACATTGGATTCCTGTGCAAGTCTTTTATTGCTTGGGAACGATTTTCTCAACTCGCTTTTGATGGCGACCGCCTTCAAATGCTGTATTCAAAAAAGTATCAGCAATTCCCTTAACTTGTTCAAATGCCGTATATCGTGCCGGAATGCATAATACATTAGCGTCATTATGTTTCCGCGCCAGCTCTGCAATTTCTTTTATCCAACACAATGCTGCGCGAATAAAAGTGTATTTGTTAGCTGTCATGCACACTCCATTAGCGCTGCCGCAAAATAGAATTCCCACATCTGCCTTTTTCTCTCCTATGGCTTTGCATACCGGATGCACATAATCCGGGTAATCCACCGAAGCTGCAGAATAGGTACCGAAGTCCATAACGCTGTACCCTTCTTGTTTTAGGTATGCAACGAGCTCTGCTTTATACTCATATCCGGCATGGTCGCTACCTATGGCAATCGTTTTATTCATAATCCTTATTTTGAATTTGCTCGTATTCGGTGTCCGCTTGACGTTTATAAGTGCGCACGCTAACCCAAATACTGATTTCGTACAATAAATATAGCGGTAACGCTACAATACATTGGCTGAACATATCCGGAGATGGGGTGATGATCGCTGCAAGAAAAAGAATTGCAACAAGCGCATACTTACGGTATGTTCTTAAAAACTTAGGTGTAACAATTCCGAGTTTCGATAAAAACAATATCACTAGTGGAAATTGAAATGCCAATCCGCACGCAAAAGCTAAACCCGTTACGGAGTCCACATAGGATGATAAATCTACCGTATTCTCGACCTCAGTGCTGAGTTGATACGTTCCTAAGAATTCTATTGAAAATGGGGCTACCAGATAATACCCGAACAGTACTCCAATGTAGAACATTAAAGAACTCATCAGTACAACATTTCCTATTCGTTTCTTCTCATCAGCATAAAGCGCCGGTGCCACAAATCGCCACAACTCCCACAGAATATAGGGGAACACAAATACTAATGCCACGATAAAAGACAACTGCATGTGTATCATAAACGGGGCCGACAGGTCGCGGTTGATGATACGGAAGTTAATATTGGTAACACATAAGTCGGGCGAGAGGTTATAGTGTGTTGCCAAATAACACATCGCTCTGTATGTCAGGAAATCGGGCTTCTTCGGCCCAAGAATGATATCATCAAAAAGGAACGATTTGTTTACAAATAAAATTACGCCAACAATGACAATCGCTACCAAAGAGCGCGCAATATGCCAGCGCAACTCTTCTAGATGATCCATAAAGGACATCTCGGCATCCCCATTACTTCTCTGCTTTAAGAGTTTCTTTATCATTTTCGGCGCGGCAAAATTGCTTAAAAATTTATTGCAGCACGCCGATGAGGCGAATTCTACTTACTTATTTAAAATCTGATAGAGTTTGCTCAGATCGGGCGTAAGTATAATTTCCGTACGCCGGTTCTTTGAACGGCCCTCGCTCGTGCTATTATCCGAAACAGGATAATACTCTCCGCGCCCTCCCGCTATCACCCGCTTAGGATCTACTTTGTATTCTTCAAGTATGCGAATAATTGATGTTGCTCTGAGCACACTCAAATCCCAATTATCTTTCATCAAACCACTTCCGGTTAGCGGAACATTATCGGTATGCCCCTCCACATTTACCGTAATATCGCTATTCTTATTTAATACTTCCGCTACTTTCTTCAAGGCTTCTTTCCCTTTAGGATCAACCGCCGTGCTGCCCGATTTGAATAACAACTTATCCGACATCGAAACATAAATCTTACCGTCTTTCTCATGTACCGTTAAATCTCCTTTGTCAAATCCGATAAGAGCATCGTTTACTTTATTCTTTAAAGCATTCATAGTTGAATCTTTGCTTGCCAGTATAGATTCCAGATTATTTACTTTCTTCTCTCGCTCTTTCAAGTCTGCAAGTAGTTTATCTATCTGTGATTGCTTATCGTCTATCTGCTGTTGTTTCTTGTCTAAATCTCGTTTGCGATCTTCCAGTTCTTGAGATAATTTCTGATTCGTTGCCGAGGCATTCGTCAACAATTCTTTATTCTGTTTCACAACCTGATCATACAATTTATTCAATTCGTTATTCATATCGCGTTGTCTGCGATAACTCTCTCCAAACTTGGTCGTGTCGGATATTAAATCTGATTTTTCTTTTTGAAGTCGTGTATGTTTTTCGTTTAAGTCCTCGTACTTCGTTTGCAAGTCTGCTTTAGATGTATTACAGTCATTGTTGTCCTTAAGCAGTTTTTCGTTAAGTGATTGCACATCTTGGAATTTTCTGGCCGGCACACACGATGCTAACGTCATCACAAATAGAAATGCTGCGAGTGTAAATCGATTTAAAGTCATGATACTTTAATTATTGAAATTAAATGTCAAAAATAAGAGTTGATTTAAAAAAAACGGCGGGGCTGATTAACAGCCCCGCCGAAGATGTACTAAATTCTTTGCGAACCGAAGCGGAACGCCGGCGAATTACTGTTGAATAATAAAGCGTTTGAAGCGGCGATCTTCTCCATTCACGATATTCATTAAATAGATTCCGTTACTTAACCCGGGTAAATAGATTTGGAATGTATTCATGCTATCGAAAACTTCTTGAGTGCCATTGTAAATGATTCGACCCGTGATATCCATAATATAGACGTTTAGGGTCGCATTATTTTTTGAAAAATAATCCACATTAAAACTTCCGTTGTTTGGATTGGGGTAAACATTGACAAATGATAGATCATCGTCAGTTACCGTGCTCAGGGTGCCGTCTTCTTTGAAATTAGAGGATTGTGTTGTAACGGTTAGCGAGTAACAACTTGTAGTACTATATGCTCCGTTGTATCCATAGACTCTAACATAGTAAGTTGCTGCTTTTGTAGAACTGTTATATATAATTTGTTCCGATGTTGTACCTCCATTTTGAGATATTCCAATTTGTGATCCCGAAGAGTTATACAAGCGAAGGTCGTAGTCTGCTGGAAGATTGGTTAAATTGATTTTCACCTTAGGTGATGAACTTGTTGTGGTAAACTTAAAGTAGTCATTGTCCGACGATGTACCTATTAATGCTTGGATCGTGCTGTTTACGGATATAACCTTTGCGGCACTTTGACTATTATTAGGTTCATAATTATCGGTGCAAGTTGCATTGGACGGGGTTGTGAACGAAGCGATCGCAGAGAAAGATCCATTTGTACCCGAGCATACTGCTTGTACCTGGTAATTATAAGTTGTTGATGCAGTAAGACCCGTTAAATTGATTGATGTGCCCGTTGTTGATCCTGTTGACCAAGTTGAAGATGAGGCCGGCTTTACCTGCACATTGTATGATGTTGCACCATTGACGGCTGTCCAGCTAATTGTTGCTGTTGTTGCTGTAACCGATGATGCCGCTAACCCTGTTGGAGTGCCACATGAAACCCCTGCCGAGGATGTTGTAAATGAAGCTATGCTCGAAAAGGAGCCATTCGTGCCCGAGCATACTGCCTGTATTTGATAATCGTATGATGTTGATGCACTTAGGTCCGTTAAATTGATTGATGTGCCCGTTGTTGATGAAGTACTCCATGTTGAAGATGCTGAGGCTTTAACCTGAACATTGTAAGAAGTAGCCCCCGCTACCGCAGTCCAGCTTAATGTAGCAGACGATGTTGTAATAGAAGATGCACTTAATCCCGATGGCGTGCCACAAGATGTTCCTCCACCGGGAGGTACACAGCCCATAGACGAAGTTATTGATGCACGAGCGCCTCCAGGAGCAAATACCGCATTCATTCTTGCCGATTGACCCAAGGTGAAAATATTCATACATCCATCCGTTGTGTAATCCATGTAGTTCATAAACATCTCTGCCGAGGTACCGCATGAATTTGATTTGGGGTGTGTAGGACATCCGCCATTACTCGTATAATGTACCGGTGTATCATCTACTAAATCGTTACCACATGTTGCATCACCCCATATATGACGCAGGTTCAACCAATGTCCGATTTCGTGTGTTGCCGTGCGGCCAAAATTGTAAGGCGAAGCTGTTCCCGGAGTTGCTATACTTCCTACTGAAGAATAAAGTATCACCACCCCATCTGTTGCTGCTGCTCCTCCCGGAAACTGTGCATAACCCAACAAGCCTCCACTTAAATTACCTGTCCATATATTCAAATAACTTGATGACGGCCATGCATTATCACCTCCATTCGCCGCATATTTAATTTTGTCGTTAGTTGTGAACGATGTAACCGTAGTGGATTTTCGAATAATGCCTGTTGTTGCATTTCCATTGGGGTCACGTTGTGCCAGGCAAAACTGAATCTGTGTATTGGCGCCAAGGCTTTGAAAAACAGAAGGTGTATTTACCGCATCTGCATTTAATCGCGCATAATCTTGATTCAGTTGATCAATTTGTGCAGCGATTAATGCATCCGAAATATTTTGTGCCGACGTATTATATACCACGTGAAACACAACAGGGATAACGATTACCGCTCTGTCGCCCGGATGATAATTTTGAATAAATTGATTATTGTGCTGTTCAATCTCTTCCATAACTTGCAAGCGGTGCGGGTCATTTTGAATTTGTTGCTGCAAGTATTCCATAGTACTACAGCTACGTTGTGCAAAAAGTTGCGGCGCTGTCAATAAACAGATTCCGATTAAGAGTAGTGTAAATTTTTTCATGTGATTCATGGTTATTTAAAATTAAATGTAGAATAAATAAATGTTCAATGGTAATTTTTTTTAAAACGCTTTAATAGTTTCTGAAATAGGATATTCGTAGTCACTTATGTCTAAGGTGAAAACAATGTACTTCTGTCAAAAGTGTGGGGCGCAAAGTGCTAAATGGATCGGGAAGTGTCCATCGTGCGGCGAATGGAATACTTATGTAGAGGAAGTAATTCAAAGGTCTCAGGCGACACACCTAATGGAAAGTCAGAGGAATGTTAAAGCAGCAAAGCCTATCCCCTTGATGGAATTAGTTGCCGAGGATTACAAACGTATCGTTACCTCTGACCAAGAGCTAAATCGCGTGTTGGGCGGAGGTATCGTACAGGGTAGTATCGTCCTTATTGCCGGCGAGCCCGGTATTGGCAAATCAACCCTATTGCTGCAGTTGGCCTTAAACCTTGAAGAAAAACGAACCCTCTATGTGAGCGGCGAAGAAAGCCCTCAACAAGTTAAAATGCGCGCTGACCGAATCGGGATTAAAAGCAATAATTGTTATGTCCTCTCCGAGACAAATACCTCACTCATCTTTCAATATATTAACGAGCTGCAACCCGAACTTGTCATTATAGATTCTATTCAAACGCTTCAAACAAATTTAATTGAATCTGCAGCGGGGAGCATTTCACAAATAAAAGAATGTGCCGCAGAGTTCATGCGCTATGCTAAAGAATCCGGGACTCCCGTTTTTTTAATCGGTCATATTAATAAAGAAGGAACCATTGCGGGCCCTAAGGTTTTAGAACACATGGTGGACTCCGTAATTCAATTCGAAGGAGATCGCCATTATACCTATCGTATTTTGCGCACACTAAAAAATCGCTTTGGCTCCGCTTCCGAGTTGGGTATTTATGAAATGCACGGGGAAGGGCTTCGTGAAGTAAGTAACCCATCTGAAATTTTAATTACACAACGCAATGAACCTTTAAGCGGTATCGCAATAGCCGCAACGCTTGAAGGTATGCGCCCTCTTTTAATTGAAGTCCAGGCTTTAGTTACTCCCGCAGTTTATGGAAACCCACAGCGCACTGTTACCGGTTTTGATACACGGCGCCTAAGCCTGTTACTTGCCGTTTTGGAAAAACGCTGCGGATTCCCGTTCGCGATGAAAGATGTATTTTTAAATATTGCCGGTGGCATTAAGATCGAAGACCCTGCTACTGATTTAGCCATTGTTGCCGCTTTAATCTCTTCCTTTAACGATTCCCCGGTTCCTCCGTCGTATTGCTTTGCCGCAGAAGTTGGGTTAAGTGGTGAAATTCGTGCAGTGAACCGTATCGAACAACGGATCTCCGAAGTCGAAAAACTCGGCTTTAAGCATATTGTCATTTCAAACTATAATAAAATAAACAACAATATCTCCCGCAATTTGCAACTACAATCCCTAAGCAAGGTAGAGCAATTAATTCGCCTGATCTTTTGAATTATTCTTTAGAGGTCTATTTGCAAATCGCGCCCCTTATAGAATAAGGGTTGAATTTTAACAATGAGAAATAATACAATCAACGCTACTCCTATCATAAAATAAATAAGCGATACCATTTCTGCCTTAATGGTGAAGCCAAAAATGACAACAGGCTCGGCGGACTTATCTTTGTGCGACGTAAATCTTGCTATGGAATATATAGTCAGCAGCAAGCCCAATCCAAGTATTAAAAAGCTCATTTTATTTCGTTTTGTCCATAAACAAAATTGCACTATTTCTTCCCGATGACATTACGCATAAAGAAAATGCCGTGCTAAAATATTCGGTGCTGTTCTCGGATGTGCTCAATCCGTAATTTAAGGTATGGGCAGTATTTTAATAAAAACTTCCTACAACTTCAGCGTGTTGCAAGTATTAACTAGTGTATATAGGCTGCGGGCTACAGTGCCTGTTTTCATAAAGCCATCTGTTATCAATTGATAATTCATAATTGTCAATTATTAATTATACATTACCAATTCCCCACCACCACCTTTCTCATCT
>JBDHXV010000045.1:0-20827 GCA_039810885.1 Chitinophagales bacterium
ATAAGTTTGCGAGTATTCACTAACATAATTGAGTAAATTTTTTTATTTCTTTTTATTGATTGAAAAATAGGCAATAGCCGTAAAAGCTATGGTAACACTAATTCTGAATAGCATAGCGAAAACTGTTTTTGTTTCGTAAATACCACCTGAATAAATATGAACAAACAAGCCTATCAATGCGACTACCAAAATGACGGTTGCTACCGATAAGGGTTTAAAAGTCCAACTTGTCATTTTTAGAAAGCCATAAACCGAAACGAAATAGATATATGCACATAGCCAGTTTGCCCATACTACGAACAGAACATAATTTCCTTCCTTTGCTCGAATACCAAACCAATCAAATATTACAGAACTACTCATAAATAGCGTAACTGCTCCAAACAGAAGTAAGAATACTGCTGAAATATATCGTGTACCTTTTTTCATTTTATTCTGAAGTAAAACATATAGAACACAGAGGGATCGTGATTACTGCGCTTTATTATTTAAAATACACCCCATAATCTTGATACGACTTCTGCAATCGTGCTACCAGTTCTTTTGCTTTAGTCGCATCTGTAGTTTGTGAAAGTGCCTCTACTAATTCCAAATGAGGATGCAGCCATTTATGCAGTTCATCGTGACTTTTGCCTTGCATCGTACAACTTTGAATTAGATGGTCGTTTTGTTCGGCAACATCTTTAGCCAATTTAGCATAGTCTGTTCCGTTATTTTGGATAAACGCTGCTACTATTTCCTGGCCTTTTAGTACATAAGGTTTCATTTCAGCATTTACTTCCCATTTTTCACCATTGTTTAGTTCAATGCCTGTGGGTAAATCATCGTGATGATGTTCTGATGTTTTGATAGTGTCTTGACTTATTTGTGTTTCATTAGTTGATTTGTAATTGCAACTAATGAAAGCAACACTCACTGTTAAAGCAAGACAGAATGTTTTAAGTTTTTTCATAATGTTTATTATTTTTAATTGTTTTCAATCATTGATAAAATCCCTTCTAAGATGGTTTTACCGTCTTTTATGAGGTTTGAATTGTGTCCGGATAGTTTCCACTTAAGCACGGTCATTCGCATACCTCCTATAATAATCGTTGTTAATGTAGATACACTAACTGCTTTACTATAATGACCGGAGTCTTGACCTTTTCTTATATTATTAGTAACATAATCATGCATAAGATCCATCACTATTGACACTCTATGACTTAAGCGCTTGTCAAAATGAAAAATGCTTTCAGCGAATAATACACTTACGATAGCAGGTTTGGCAGAAAAGGTTTGAAGTTGTGAGTTAAAAATAGCTCTTAGCTCCTCTCCTGCATTATTACTTGAGTTGATAACCCGGTCCAGTCTGTTTTTCATTTCTTCAATAAAATATTTAAGCAAACTGGACAAAATTTCATTCTTACTCTTAAAGTGGCGATATAGTGCCGGTTCTGACAGATGCAAATCTTGGGCAAGATTCTTAATGGTAAGGTTTTGAATACCATATTTATCTATACGAGCCGTGGCAGCTTCTATAATTTCTGTTTGTCTGTCTGTGTACTTTTGCATTCTTATCACATTGATTTTATCATTAGTTAGTATTCACTCGCAAAGTTATACATTAATTATTTATCGTGCATTTTTTATTAGCGGAATTTAGTTTAAGAATAATCTGATTTGAAGATAGAGATTGCACTCTTTTTCATGCTAATACTAATGTGCTTTTTATGTTTGACAGCAACAGAACTATATATACATTAGGGAAAACAAGTAAACAGAGGGTCGGCAATGGGTGCCAGATTGTTCACTAATGGGCTTGTAATTAGAGATATTGATTTTTTAATATTCCTAGATTCTGATGTTCCGGAAATGAGTGGGAAATATTAATCTATCGAAATATTTGAACTTGTAAAGAGCAGCTTATTCTGTTATTATTCTTACCTTCTATAGCGTAATGCAGCAACTTTATATTTTATCTTTTTGTTCACTAGTTAATTATTCCTTGCCCCTTCGCCTATCCACTTTTTAATAAGGTCAATGTCATCCTGAGGTAAGGCATTCCCCGTGGGTGGCATAATTGGCAAAATGGCTCCGGTTATTCTCTGTAGCAGTTTACTTTCATCAGGGTTTATAGTATCAATATATGGAGCATTATGACCCGTAGCGATTAACTCATACCAAGAACAACATGGTTTTAAATTTAGTAATGGATGATTTTCATTATGGCATGAAACACAATAGTAATCAAAAATAGGTTGTATCTCATTAGAAAAACTTATCAATACAGGCTTCTCCGGAGGTGGAGGTTTTATTATGTAGGGGCCGCTATCCTTTCGACAAGACACATTACTCAGTATGATAATGGTTAAAAAGAGAGATACTTTTTTCATTGAGGGTCTTATTTTTTACGTTTATACCAAAAGACTCTTCGAATATTAAAGCCTAATGCAAACTTCCCTTTCAAATAATTGAATGATGTTTTTGTATAAGCATCTTGCTCTATCAATTCACTAGTAGATGAAATAACGATTTGAAAAACGTGCCCGGCAGTTCCTGATTCAAAGGCTATAGATAAGGGGTAATCATTGTTCAGAGGTCGATTGTTAAATCGATAGGCATATTCAAAAATAAAAGAGGACTTAAGACCTGTTTTAATTGCACCACCTACGGGAATTGAGAAAGTCTGATTTTCTGCTCCTGCAGGTACCAAATTTTTATATATTAAAACAGGTGCGATCTGAAGGGACAGACCCTCGGTAAATTTCCGCGCAAATATCATTTGAAAATTGTAACTCAAGCGATGGCTGAAACGATATGTAAAAGGTGTAACTAAGTCCGCCATATAAGAATAATCCGAAACTCTCGGAAAGGCATCGGTCATTATGCCTGTGCTGAAATAAGCGGCTACAGAAAAAGGCATAAGATTGTCTTCAGTCTGTCTTAAAAACAAATACTTGGTTTCCAAGTCAATTGTTTTTCCATTTTTTGTACGACCGGCTCCAACATATAAGTTTTTTAGAATTGGAAAATCAAATGCAAAACGAATGTTTGCCGGTAAATCAAGACCTAGTAGTTGCTTATATGAAGTACTGTCAAATCCGGTCATCCCAAAGCGGTGTCGAATGCTGAAGTCAAATCCTCTTTGAGGAATCACTTCTGTAGTTTGCATGTTTATAAGTTGAATACTTCTAAAAGTTGTTACATAAGATCGCTCCTCGCCTTGTGAAAAAGATGAAGTAATGCCCACAAACATCAATATTGTGATAAGGAAAGCAGGTTTCATTTCTCGGTTTGATTTTTTCCAAGTTCACGAATGTAACACACCAACTTCCATCGTTGTTGTCTCGAAAACATTTGCTCATAAGAAGGCATAGGACCTCTGCCTTTAGTTATTTTCCATAACAAAGCCCCGTCAGTTTCATTCTTAATTTTTTCCGAAGTATGGTCAGATGGCTTGGGATTTATTGATATCGCTGAAGGCCCATCCCCTTTTCCGGAAAGACCATGACACGTCCAACAAGTGCTTTCATAAATTTTTTTTCCTTCAAGAATAGCTTTAGGATTTCCCGAAAAGGGGTTTCGTAGTGTATCGTAAGAAGTCGGCACCAGCCAAGGTGTTTGTATTGTTTGACTACGGCCGTAAAGAAAAATCCATAGAGTAAGACTCATAAGGGTTGCAAGTAATGACTGCATAATTGTAGCTTAGTTTTGTGCCGTTTGTTTTTGCGGGTTCAGCTTTTGAAGCATTATTTTTTCTTTTGATATTGTGTTTTTCTTATTTTCAGCCATACTCAATCCAATCTGAGCATTGGTATAATCGGGCTTTAAGGCAAGTGCTCTTTTAAACAGAATTACAGATTCATCGCTTCTCCCCTCACGCAGTTTAATCATCCCCAAGTTGTAGTATGCTACTGGGTTTTCGGGTTGCAACTGAATCAGTTTTTGAAGATGAAAAGAAGCCTGCTCTATTTTATTTAATCTAAGATAGACCGCACTCAGGTTATTGTGTAACAAAGCTGATTCAGGCATTATTTTCAAACATGCACTCAAGTATTTTTCAGCTTCAGCAACTTGTCCGGCTCGTGTTAAAAGGACACCCAAAGCTAGCATTGCCTCAGAGTTATCCGGGTTTAATTTTAAGCATTCGCGATAATGATTTAATGCCGAAGAAGGGAAATCGTTCTTTTCTTCAATATGCCCTAAAGTAAGATGCGCATCACTCAACACTCTCATCTCTTTAGCAGTAGTATGAATTGATTTAGCAGTAACAATATATTGTAGTGCAATTACAGCATCATTTTCACGATTCGTTACAAAATATAATTTTGCTAAACGCAAGCGGGCTTCAAAATCATTCGGCTTTTCAACCAACATCTTTTTCAAATATTTCTCAGCATTCAGGTAATCTTTCTCTGTAAGATAAATAGCGGCGAGTTCACGATTTAATGTTAATGGCGAATACAATCCCCAGCTAGAGGCTCTTTGCAGATATTCTTTGGCCGCTTGTAGAATATTTTTATGTGCGCCCTGATTTTCTGTTGTTCCATTATTTTGCAAATAAGCCTGATATAATATGTCGCCTCGATAATTATTGTAGTGAACATAAGCACTATGCGCACTAAAAGTTAATGCTCCAACCATGAGCACGATAAAAGCACGCCCTGTTGTATTTATTTTATTCCCTTGCTTTAATACTATCTTGCCTAACGTAACATAATCTTTGGTAAAAACTCGCACACACAAAACACTAAACCAGGCTAACAGTACAGCAAGCGTTACAGCCAAAAGAAATGGTACAAAACCATATAACCCCCGATAAATTATAACAAATGCTAAGGTTAATATTCCTAGTAAAATATCTTCCGACCAGCTAAAAGAATAGGGCGTTTTGTGATGGTCACTTTTTGCTATTGATTGAAAAAAAGAAGGTTTAGTAAATCCGTATTGGATGGCATCATTTGGGCAAACTGCTACGCAATCCAAATCTTTCAAACAATCAGAATTAACCACTTTACCAAACTGTTCTATCTCTTTATGAACCAGAATATGGGAACTGCAATGTGCGGTACAAACCCCGCATTGATTACAATCTCCGGTTAGTTTTATTTTTCCCGGGGCTACTTTATCGGCTAATGAAAATACAGCACCGTAAGGGCAAACTTTTTGGCAAAAACTTCGTGTTCCTAAAAAATAAATAACAGCAAATCCACACACAAAAAAGGTCAATAAAGTTACCGGGACGCTAGGTAAATTTCGCCAGAAGTCATTCGTAACAAACGAGGCCCATCCTTGTGCATCCGTTTGTATGTGAAATTTGGTCATCTCTCTTCCTTCTACTATGCGGTTAATTTGCGGCCAAATAAAAAGATAAAGCATAGTGGCATAAGGAACTATTATGAATGCTCTGGAAGTGGTGAGTTTGGGTTTAATATGAAGTTTGTGTAATAACCACTCCGAAAAATCCTGTAAGGCCAAAATATGACAAGCCCAAGAGCAGAAGAATCGGCCAAAAATAAGCGTTCCGATGATGGTTGCTCCCATAAAAATAAAGCCCGCTGTAATAATACCTAAGTGAAGTGAATACAGGACTTCATTAAACTCTAAAGGGGCTAGTGTATTACCATATATTTTCCAGTGTACAATATGAAATCCCATCAGTAAATACACGCTTGCAAGTGCTGCTGCTCTCCACTTTCCCCACCTTGTTTTCCGTTCTATGTTTGCTTTTGCACTCATAAGTTTGAATTTATCTCTTTCGAAATAACCCGATCGTTATTGTACTATGAGCTTCCGCACATAACTTTTGTGTCCGATTGTTACAATCAGCAAGTAAACACCACGAGAATAGCCTTCAAGGTTAATAACAGAGGTGTTTTTGCCCGAAATATTAGTTAACTTATCTGTAAGAATTTCTCGTCCTGTTAAATCACGTACTTGCAAAAGCGCATCGTGAGAACCGGGCATAAAAATGTCTATATTAAATTTACCGGTAGAAGCATTTGGATAAACTGAAATATTATTATTCAAATCCCAATTTTCATCAATATCGGTACATGTTTCAACAAAAGCAGTAACCGGGGTAGGCTGGCTTAAGCAGGTAACCCCTCCTAATTCAATTTCCCAATCATAATAGAAATAATAATATTGGGATCCTTGGTTAGTACCGATTATTGACAAGGTATCGGCCATAGTGTATGGGAACGAAACATTATCATTATTTCTAAATAAATTAGGATTAGGGCTGGTAGTTCTTATAGAATAATTTTTTCCGGGTTGGAGGGTAAAGTTGAGATCCACTCGCGATTCTCCATCAGGGATATCAAAAGTGCCCCCCTGTTGAATGATTCCAATTTCATCCCAAATAGTTATGGTTCGTGGACCGGCTCCACTGGCATAAACCTTTACCGACTTAATGGTTAAGGGGCGATATACATCAAACATTAAATAGCTATTGCTGTTACTATAGCTTCCATTTCCTGTGTTATCGGGTTTTCCGGTGTAGCTAATATGTCCGGGGTAAATTGCTTCATCTTGTACGTAATAAGATGTATTTGCGCTTAGTATCGGTGTTGTAAAATTATTTCCGGTGCCAACAATCGTGTTATTATTATCATACCAAGTTAAGTTACTTCCTGTGGCTGATAGAGAGGCTTGAGTACCGATGCAAACAAGTTGGTCTGAAGACGCGGGTGGTGTAGGAGTATTGCTACCTACTACAGTATATGATGATGTTCCCGTGCCGCAATAGTTAGTAACGGTTACGGAATAAACTCCCGGGCCCGCTTGAATGCTCTGTGTCGTTTGCCCGCTTGACCAAAGGTATGACAAGCCGGCTGTTGCCGTAAGTTTTACAAGGTTATTACTGCCATTGCAAAGATACTTGCTGTGCTCGGGGGTAATTTTAATAATGGGATTGCCGGCCGGTGATTGTTGTGTTAAGGTGTATGGAATGGCTGTATAGTTATTGGTTTCATCCTCTTCTAAAAAATAGTTATGCGGGTCCACTTCATAAACTATCCAATAATCTCCATTACATGTTCCAGGTGGTATATTAATCCACATACCATCTAAACTTTTACTGTAAATATCTTCATATCCGCTTGAAATTCCCTGACCATAGGAAGAGCAATTATACGAGCCTCCACCTAAGCCCCAATTAGGGAAATCGTTGTTCAATAAGGTGTTTCCTTGTTGATAAACCGTATTATCATCACGGCAATGCCCCGGCCAATCACTGCATTTATTATAGTCCATTAAGCAGAACCCGAGCTTATGTCCCCATCCTACAATGCTCCAGTCGCGTGGATCGGGAATTGCATCATCCTTTATTCGCAAAGTAAAAATACCCCATTCATCATTGTATAAAGATCCACCACCATGATAGGTAACCGGACCCATGAAGCGCGCATAAGAGGTCATGGTATCGCCGGATTTATGATAAATGCGTTGCCTGGGAAGCTGCATGGGAACCGGATTGCCATTAGGGCAAGTAAAGCCTGAAACGGGTGCTAAAAAGGTATCGTTTCCACACAGAAAATAGGACCATGTCGTTCCGGCAGAATCCCATTGTCCAAAAACGTTTAAGGGGCCATGGCCAATATTGGGCGTTGCCCCGGACACTTTTAATCGCCCGTTGTTTACTCCGTTTCCTGTTTGACTATACTCTGTGGGGCCAGATGAATATGATTCAAGCCCCATCCATGAGATAGTAATATCCGGCAGTAAATCACAATCCGTTTGCTGCGAATCTTTACACATACAACTAGTCGCATTCGTTGTAGTGCATTGAGCTGATACCAAGTGGTGCAGCAACAAGAACGAAAAGAGTAAAGTTATTTTTTTCATATAATGTCGTTGTTGATTTTATTGTTTGTAAACCATAATCTTTTGAATAGACGTATTATTTAAGATACGTACTTGTACATAATATATTCCTGATAATACACCATCCGGAAGCCTATAAGTACCATTAGGCTGAGCATTTCTTACATGATACACCTCCCGACCATCTAAAGCATAAATTTTAATTTCGGCTTCCTTATCTTGACTCTGTAAGGTGAAATAATCTTTTACCGGGTTAGGATATAATGTAAATTCTGTTTTTCTGGCCTCAACATCAACGGTCGTATAATCGGTTGTGTCCATAGCAACCTCATAAGTTGATGTGTAAACAGTATCTCCTGAACTGGTGTTGTCATTATTTGTAACGTTGAAAGCTCCGTAAAAGGTAACCTTTTGAACATTACTTGGTGCAGTCCAATCAAAGGTCCAGGTGCGAGAGTCAACTCCATCCGTTCCCATGAAAGTATGCGTTATGTATGCTCCCATTCCGGAAATTTGCGTTTCGGAATTTTGATCTGACATAGAGCCTAAGGTATTTCCATTACTATCCATAGGTGAGATTTGAAACCCAAACCTGGTATGACCGGGGCTATTAATATGAGCTGTTATGGTATAGGTCGTTCCGGGTATATATCCGCTTGTCGGAATGTTAGATGTAATAAGATCAGGTAGCATGGTTACAGGAGCTCCTGCGTGGCAGTATGAGGCACAGGTTTGACCATCAAAAGGAGATCCGGTATTTCCATCAGGTGCTCCCTGAGGATAGCTGATGGCACTTTTAAACTCGATAAGCAAAACCGTTGTAAATGCGAACAGTATAATGATTGTTTTTTTCATTGTTGATTCATGTTGATTCGTTAGAAAACAATTTTAAAAAACTTAAAATAAAAAGGGCAAATACAACTACTGTTTTTCTAATAAACCAAACAATGCTAATAATTCTAATTTTAATAGAATATGATGTTCGTCACATTTTTTATGTGAAGCCTATATTTGATTTATAGATGTTGACGTTTAGGTTGCAGACTTTCCAATGGAGTAAGGTTATGTCATTTGGGCAATGATTCAACGAAAAAACAAAGTATCACACGGGCTGTCAACGTGGAAAAAGTGTATCGAGCGTAGGAAATATGAAGTTAATAAACTGAATGGGAACTTCACCACCAGCTTACAACAATGAAAATAAATTTCAAACAATGAAAGGAATTTGTTTTTGGAAGGGTACAGCTTAGCGAGCCTAATAAGATTAAAGAAGTGATAAGATATGCCAGTTGCACTCAATCAATTGATCGTGTTGCACTAGCCGAAAAATTACAACGACGACTAAGCAAAGAAGATAAAACAATAGATATCTTAATACAAGTAAATACATCCTATGGGCAAAGCAAATTCGGTGTTGTACCGAATGAAGCATTAAACCTTGCCTTTGAAATTAAAAGGATGGAAAACATTCGTATCAAAGGGTTGATGGCCATAGGGTTATTATCTGCAAATCATGAAAAAGTTAGAAAGTGTTATCGCTTACTAAAAATTATACAACAGACCTTACAGGACAAGGGTATCGCCGCAGCGGAGTTATTAATGAGAAGAAGTGGCGACTTAGAAATAGCTATTGTAAAAGGCTCAACAATGGTTCGTACCGGTACGGCGATATTCGGAGAACGGCAATATCCTGACCGCTATTACCGGAACGAGGATACCTAATTCACTTCTATACCCGATGAGATTAGATCCGGTATTTTTTAAAAAACCAGACTTTAAGCATATCCGCAGTAATTACATAAGATAATACAATAACTGCTATAATGCCCATATTTAACATAGGTAATGCGACCATGCCAAGATCACCAGAGAATGGCATGTAAGGTAACAGCACGGTAAGGAATAAGACTATTGAACCTAGTGATAAAAGATACTTGCTGGGCTTGCTTTTAAAAAACTTCTTATGCGTTCGAACTATAAAGATAATTAGTACTCCTGATGCAACAGATTCGACAAACCAACTCGTTTGGAGCACCTCGGCTTGTACTTTTAAAATATAATAAAACGTGATAAAAATAGATAGATCAAAAATAGAACTCTGTATTCCGAACAAAATCATGTAATTGCGAATTACTTTCAGATTCCATCTTCCGGGTTTTTCTAATTGTTCTTCATCTACGTTATCCGTTGTTACAGTTAGAAATGGGAAGTCTGTTAAGAAGTTGGTTAGTAATATTTGCATAGGGAGCATCGGCAAAAATGGTAAGAGTAAGGATGCTGCTGCAACGCTGCACATATTTCCAAATGTTGAGCCCGTGCTTATGTATAAGTATTTTAATGTGTTTGAAAATGTTTTCCTGCCTTCTTTGATTCCGTCAGCCAAAACCATTAAACTTCTTTCCATAAGTACAAAGTCAGCTGCTTCGCGTGCAACATCTACAGCGTTCTCTACCGATATGCCTACATCTGCTGCATTAATTGCAGACACATCATTAATACCATCTCCCATATAAGCTACAGTAAAAGATTTCTTCAAAGCCAAGATAATACGTTCTTTTTGCTGTGGCTCTATCTCTGCAAAGATGTGCACGTCTTTAACCAGTTGAATTAATGCTTCGGAACTTGTATTAAAAAGTTCTTTTCCTGTAAGTATGGACGGGTTTTGAATACCGATTTCGGAAGCAATGGCTCTTGCTATATTTTTATTATCACCTGTTATAATTTTCAACTTAACACATTGCTTATTTAATTCGTTGATTACTTCTTTGATGTCGGATTTCACCGGGTCGTTCAATAGAATAAAACCTGCGAAAACCATTTCGGTTTCTAAGTCTTTAGTAATTACTTCTGTAGAGATATTTTTATAACAGATCGCAATAGCTCTCAGCCCCTTAATGCCATATTCCATATAGCGGTTTTCCAAATCAACGAGGTAGGGTTGAATATCTTCTACTCGACCATTGTTCCATCGTATCTTAGTACAAATACTGATAATTTGTGTATAGGCTCCTTTGCTGATAAGTATATTTTCTTGTTCATTATTTATCGCAATGCTTAATCTCTTTCTTAAGAAGTCATAAGGTACTTCTCCAATCTTCTCTATAGTTGGTTCCAGGGTCGGGTAAAGTTGTTTAAGCGCATCATCAATAGGATTAGAATAACCTGTTTCGAACGAAGCATTCCAAAAAGCAAGTTGTTTTACGAGATCGCTCGTTTCGCCTGAAGCATCAGTAAGTGCTGAGATTTTTATTACACCTTCTGTTAATGTACCTGTTTTATCGGTGCATAGGAGATTTACCTCTCCCAGGTTTTGAATTGAATTGAGTTTTTTAACAATTACTTTTTTTGCTAATAATCGCTTAGCTCCTGCACTCATTGCAATAGTGGTTACTGCAGGTAATAATTCAGGAGCCATGCCTACAGCTAATGCGAGTGCAAAAAGTGCTGAATCAATAATCCCTTTATGGCTTAAAATATTAACTACGAGAATAAATACAGAGAGTATTAACGTGATTTTCATAAGCAGAAAACCAAATTCTTTTATTCCCTTTTCAAAAGTCGTTTCAACAGTATGTGTTACGCTTAAAGCGATGCCCCCAAACACGGTTTGCTCTCCCGTATGAATAACGAGAGCCAAAGCATTTCCACTAACAACGTTAGTTCCTTCCCAAAGGCAATTTGTGCGCTTAGATAAAGGTGTTGATTCCTCCAGGGTACCTGTTTCTTTTCTAATAGGATAAGATTCTCCGGTTAGACTTGACTCATTTACATGTAATTCGTTTACCTCCACAAGCAGGCAATCTGCAGGAATCATATCCCCTGCATGGAGGATAATAATATCACCTTTGACAACTTGTTTCGATGGAATGTCAAACGACTTTCCTTCACGAAAGACGGTTGCTTTGATTGAAATGAGTGATTGAAGTTTTTCTACAATTTTTCCTGCATTTCGTTCTTGAATAAAACTTAATAGTCCTGTTGATAGAACTATAAAGAGAATAATAAGCACATCGGAGGTGTCTCCAAGAAAAGCCGATATCATTACTGCGCCAATCAGTAAGAGCATTAGCGGGTTTTTAAATTGGCCTAAGAAAAGCAATAGATCTTTTCTTAATGCTGATGCTGCTCTTGGGTGATATGCCGTTTCTGATAATAACCGGTCTGCGAAGTCATTCGACAGGCCATTCGGAGAACTGTTTAGTTTTTGATACCAATAGTTCAAATCATATTGCCAGAACGTATTCTCAATCTTCTTTTGCATAGATACCTTAATTCAAGTCGATAATCTTCCGGTTAAGTTAAAAGTTTATCCAAAGGATTTAGGATTAAAGTAGTTTGAATTTTTAAACACTAAGATCAGTTTATTTCAAATAAAAAGAGGAGGTCATGCCTCCTCCCAATTTTTGTAATTGTATAAAGTTTCTTACAAGTAGTTGTTTTCAATCAGGTAATCGATCACCTGCTTACGAGAGTTTTTTGATGGGACTAAATTTATTGTCATGCTCTTGCCATCTTTTATTGTCATCACGGTAGCGCTATCGGCATCTTTCTCTGCATAATTTGCTTCGGCAATTTTTTGGCCGTTGGGTAAATAGAATACAACAACCTTTACAAACACTTTATTAATATAGGTGCCACTTTCTTTAAAGTAACCGACTTTATTCGTGTCTTGTGTTATGCTTTCATTAAGTACTATGACATTGGCTTTACGGTTACGTGTAACCATTTTAAACTTATCTTCTCCACCATCTCCTGTTTGGACACTCCCTCCATTGCTTGTAATAAATAATTCTTCTTTGTCTTTAGGGACTGTCATCCCATTGCTTACCAAGTCATTGCTAATAATAATGCCCGGCAATTCTTTCTCTTCCTTAGTTTTGATTTTTACCTCGTTACCACTTGCAAACTTTATACGATAAGAGCCAAAGGAGCCTATGCCTGTTGGTACTATATAATTTATGCTGAAAAGTTGTTCGCCTTTAACACTACTGATTCTGTAATCGGGGTGATTGGGGTCTCCGGTTTTTATTTCTTTCATCACACAGTATATCTTACCATTGTGATACAAGGTATCTCCAAGATAAACGATAGGTGCTGAATTAATCGTTTTCAATCGTTTCTTTTCATCTTGCGAGAACACATTTAATGAAACAAGTAAAGCAAACGTTAATAAAACATAATTCTTCATGGGGTTGATTTTTTTGTCAGTTTGCCAAAGATAGTGCCGAAAATTTCCGTTGTGGATTCTATTGTGTATTACAATGATTTCTCAACGGCTTTTTCCAAGTCTTGCCCGCGTAAGTTAAATGCAATAACATTACCATTACGATCAATGAGATAACTGGACGGTATTGAGGTTATCTTAAATTGAGCACAAACATCGCTTTGCCATCCTTTTAAGGAACTCACGTGCATGGGCCAAGTCAAACCATCTTTCTTAATGGCTTCTACCCACTTATCTTTCTTCTCATCTAACGAATAACTGAATACGTCAAAACCCTTATCCTTAAACTTATGATAAATCCTTACCACGTTTGGATTTTCCGCTCTGCATGGTGCGCACCAAGATGCCCAAAAATCAACCAGTACTACTTTACCTTTTAGGGAAGACAAGGAAAGTGTTTTCCCCTCAGGATTCTGCCCAGAGATGTCAGGGAGTGGTGTTCCATTTTTAAAAAGTTGGGTTGGTTCATAAGGATTTTCATTCTGCGGCTGAAGTGCTTTAACTAACTCTGTTACGGCTTCATTATTCGGAAATTTTTGTTTCAGTTTTTGTGCAGCCGTGTTAATTTCATCTCTACTGCCTTGTGGGTCCATAAAATTGGCTAAAGCAAAAACGGCTAATGTCGGGCTATTCACGGTGTCCACAAAATTCAATACATATTTTCTTGCTTCTAAATTCTTGTTTTGATATTCAGAGAACAAGATTTGTTTTGCTGAATCTGAATAGGTTCCACTGTTGTCGCTCAACTTACTCATATACCCTTCCATTTCTATCCTACGTTGGTTTATATTATTGAGTAAATTAAGCAATGAGTTACTTTTTGTAGAACCCGTTACCTCGTATGGCTTTTCAAAAATATCTGTTGTATCAGCGTGTACCTTGGCTGAAGTTGGTAATTCATCTAATACCAACAAGATATATTTATTGTTACCATATCTTAACCGATAAAGAGCTTCTTCTTTGATTATCCCTTTCATTTGGAAATTGCCTTTATCATCTACTTTTGCTGTATCAATGGTGGTAAGCTTACCGCCAAAAGAAAGTTGATCGAGATAAACCAAAGATCCGGATGGTACGTTATTGATTGTTCCGTCTAATTCAAAACCTTCTTTTGTTTTATGTGAACAAGAAAAAGTAACTAGAGTAATAAGGAGTAAATAATATTTCCGAAAATGCATTGTTTTTTTATTTTACGTATTGTTCTAATGTTTTTAGCAGGCCATCTCCACGCAATCCTGTTGCAATAACTTTTCCTTGCGGGTCAATAAAATAATTATTGGGTATGGAATAGATATTAAAATCCTGACATACTTTAGATCCCCACCCTTTCAACTCGCTTACATGGTAAGGCCAACTTAATTTATCCGCAAGGATAGCTTTTTTCCACCGGGTTATGTCTTGATCCAGCGATACGCTAAAAATTGTAAATCCTTTGTCTTTATACATTTGATAGGCTTTAACTACATTAGGGTTTTCTATGCGACAGGGTCCGCACCACGATGCCCAAAAATCAATCAATACATATTTTCCTCTCAAAGAAGATAAGGATAAGATCTTACCCGAAGTATCGGCCAAAGCAATATCCGGAACCTCAGAACCCATTGCGATACCCTGTGGAGGCACTTGCATCTGCATTTGAGTTTCGATGTCTTTAATCTGTTGAGAAAACTCTTTTGCCAGAGTAAAGGCGTATGCTTTAGTTTTTAATTGAGCATCCACCTTCTTCCATTGCTCCAAGTGATCGTCTGCACCGAGTAGGCTGATGGTGCAAAATATTTTTGCAATAGGGCTGCTTACCGTATCAATGAACTTATACAGGTTATTGATGTAGGTATCATTCAGGTTATCGCGTTGAGACTGTATGTCCTTATGATCTTTCTCATTTAGGTTAGTTCCCACGGAAAGCTGGTTATCCAGTGTAGATATTATCTTATAGGTGGCGATAGCATTCACTATTTGGCTCCTTAACTGATCTGATGATACAGAGCCGGTTACCTTATATTTAAACTCGGGTATGGTAATTGAATCTCCACTGAAAGAGATATTATTTATGGGCTTGTCGAGTGCAACCAGGAAGCTGTTGTTCGCTGATGTTCCTACACGAACACGATAAAGTACCGGTTCAGGAACACTTCCGGAGAAAGAGAACGATTTATCTTTCTTATTGATGAATGTGGAATCCAATACAACTATTTTGCTTAGATACAATTGTTCGAGGTAAACTTTTTGGCCGCTAAAGCCGTTGATGGTTCCACTGATTTTATACGTGTAGGCTGATTTTTGTGCAGAGGCATAAAATACGATAGAGTTCAGCAACACAATAAGGAATAAGGGATAGCGCATTAAGATTCTAATTTTTTAGTGATAAGTTGATTTGTGAGTTTGGGATCGGCCTTGCCTCCACTGAGTTTCATGACTTCGCCCATAAATAATCCTACAACACCTTTCTTGCCATTTTTATATTCTTCTACTTTGTGAGGATACTTATCCAAAGCCTGTCGAATAAATCCCTCCAGTGCAGCAGTATCGGAGAGTTGAATCAAATTCAGTTCCACTGCAATTTGCTCAGGGGTTTTATCCGTGCCTTGCAGTAACAGAGGTAATATTTTTTGTTGTGCAATACTGAAGTTTATGTTACCCTCATCTATCAATTTTATCAACTTGGCAATAACGGCGGGTTTTATTGGAAATGCATTGATGTCAACTGCATTTTCATTCAAATAGTTCTTAACGGGGCCAAGCAACCAATTTGCCGCGGCTTTGTAATTCTTCGTATGTAATATGATATTTTCAAAATAATATGTCAAATCTTTATCGTCGGAAATTATTGAAGCATCATATTCACTAAGGGCAAATTGTTCCATAAATTTCTTTCTCACTTGCTCGGGCAGTTCGGGCATAGCTGTCTTTACATTATTTATGTATAGATCATCTAAAACAACGGGTGGTAAATCAGGCTCAGGAAAGTAGCGGTAGTCATTAGCCATTTCTTTAGAGCGCATAGAGAAGGTGGAGCCGGTAAGCGCATCAAAACTTCGTGTATCCTGAGAAATTTTAATGCCCTCTTCTATTGCATCTATCTGACGTTTAATTTCGAATTCGAGCGCACGTTTCACGTTACGAATGGAGTTCATGTTCTTGACTTCTACCTTAGCCCCAAACTTCGATTCTCCTTTTAGTCGCACGGAAACGTTCGCATCGCAACGTAATGATCCCTCTTCCATATTTCCATCGCATATTCCGAGAAAGCGCACTAATTTTCTGATCTCTGTAAGATAAGCGTATGCTTCATCACTGGTTCTAAAATCAGGTTCGGTAACGATTTCAATTAACGGAGTACCCGCACGATTTAAATCAATCAGGGTGTAATACGGATCTTGATCGTGTAAGCTTTTTCCTGCATCTTCTTCTAAATGAATTCTTGTGATTCCGATTTTTTTCTCGTAATTCTCCATCTTCAGCATCATAAAACCATGATAACAAATTGGGGTAGTATGTTGTGTAATCTGATATCCTTTGGGCAGGTCTGGATAAAAGTAATTCTTACGTGCAAATTGATTATTCTTGCGAATAGTGCAGTTGGTTGCTAACCCCATCTTAACAGCAAATTCTATAGCTGATTTATTTAACACGGGTAAGGTCCCCGGATGGCCAAGAGTTATTTCACTGATGTGTGTATTTGGGGCATCGCCATATTCCACAGCATCTGATGAAAAAGCTTTACTATGCGTGAATAGTTGTGCATGCACCTCTAGCCCTATGACGGCTTCATACTTATCGTAAATCGTATTCATTAACTTAAAACGTCCACGAAATTACGGTATTCCTATGTTTGATGCAGCCAGTGCCCTATATTAAAAAAACATATTAGTATAAAACGATTTCTCCCGGGCTCACTCCCGCTTCTAAAGTTTTAATCAATACTCCTGATTTGTTATAGATGCTTAAGTCTCCTTTTTGAACGAAATCTTTAGCATTAGTAATAAGAACATAATTATCTTTAACCTTCAGGCCATATAAAGAAGAAGATCCAACAGAAATAAATGGAGTGGCGCTAACAGAGGCATCATTTATAGATAAGCGATAAACATCATCTTTAATGAAATAGATAGAATCTTTAGCATTATTGGTGCATATTCTCCCGCTACTATATGTTGTGGTACCTGCATCTATTGTTTTTAAAATGTTATTGTCAGCAGGGTTAAAACATACCAGAGAAGCGTTAGCCCCGGAAGATCCACTGCAGAAAACCCAGATATTATTATTCTTATCAAAACACATGCTATTCGCACCCATTCCAACAGAGATGCTGTCCATTATGGCATCAGTCGTAGCATCTATGACGAATACCTTGTCTTTTAGAGGTGCCGAAACAAAGACTTTAGACCCGCTGACGAGCATCTGCTCTGACCACGTTGAAAGCGGTATTGCTCCTGTAATCGTATTTAGTGATGTGTTTATTATTGTAATGTTATTAGAGAATAAGTCCGTTACATACGCTTTGCTATTTGTAATTTGTTGAAAGTAGCGTGGAGAGGGCATAGGGCTAATGCTCCCTGTTTTCTTAAAATCTTTCATAGAGAGAATCAAAACTTTTTGTGAGTTGTTAACCACGAGGTAGGCCTTATCTCCAACTATCGTCATACTTTGGGTTAGATCTCCCAGTAGGGCTGAATTATTTCTCGAACTAAAGAAGTTATTTGAGATACTCATTTTTTCAAAATCAAAATAGGAGATTTCAGTATTTCCCTGGTTAAACGTGCCTTCATTAATGATGAAAGCTGTTTTTCCGACAGTAAAGAGTTGTTCTGTTTCCGGCTCCTCCGGCTTCTCAGGCTTACAGGCAGTAAATAAAATAGAAAGAAGTACGAGATAAGAAAGGTTGGTGAAGATTGTGTTCATTTTTCAACTGTTGTTTTTTGTTTAAGATTTATGATTTTAAATTGAAGTTGTATTTGTAAATGTCTCCCTGGCATGGCTTGCCAAGCAATGGTTTGGTAAGGAGTATCGAAAATATTTTTCATTTGAAGAATAATATCGGACTGCACTTTTGATAAAGTGAAAACATATCGCACTCCAAAATCAAGAATTTGATAGGCCCGTAGTTGCGAGGATTCGTCAAATGTGCTGTAACGTACTCCTGTAAATTGATGCTGAATAAGTATGCTGAAATTCTTTTTTGAAAGGTGCAGACTACTAAACGAATGATGCTGCGGCGAATAAGGTATTTCTTTATTCAAACTCATATCATTCGGATCATAAGATGCAACCACACGGGTTTGGTTATAGGTATAGGAGGACTCGAGTAAAATGTTAAAAAAGGGATTTTTCCAGCTTAGCTGTACCTGATCGGTGAGCCCCAGGCTATGGGTTTCTCTTAAATTCATTGGTGACCATAACGATCCTGATGGCCGCCATACAATGGTATTTTTAGAATCATAGAAAAAGCCCGAAAGTTTATTATCTAAGGAAATGGTACCATAATGAAACAACCGTACGGTGGATCTATATTTCCGGGAACGTTCCGGCAGTAAATCGGGATTACCCCCGGGGCTCCAATACCAATCGTTTAAAGTAGGAAGCTGGTATAAAGAGGATACTTCTTGCGACAATACCAGGTGTTTAGATAGGTTTGTGTTAATCTCTAATATCTGTGCAGATGGGGAGCTTCCGCCGAGGACAAATTCCCGATTTAGTGAAAATCGAAATCCTGTTTTTATTTCAATCCAATCATAATATGGGCTTATTTGAATAGAGAATCGCTGCTGTGTAATTCTGTTGCTGTAGTTATCGGTTTTAGATTGTATGTATTGATTACGTACTATAGAAGAGAGTAAAAACCTCTTATTAAGAACCCATTTTGTCTTCCATTGATTTTGCCAAAGCGTTGCATGGTTTGTAGCAAAGAGTGCTATCAGTGTGTCATTATATAATAATAGATCTTCGTTAATAGATGTTTGCACTATTGAAACGAGTTTATTGCCGTTATATGTCCATTGGAGATAAGCGCGTAGTTGCTTGTCATATTCTACGGCTTTGGAAATCATTTGCAGCATCGTTGGCGGAATTAATCGATCTGCTGTAACATACCACAATCCCGATTCCAGAGTATTCCAATCATTCAGTGCATAAGTCAGCGTTAATATTCCGCCACTTTGCTGAGCCTGTGCATGAGACAGCTTCACTTTTTCCTCTTCATAGATATTGTAATACGGGATTGAATTTTTATTTCTGGAATGTATAGTGGCGGCGAAAACGGCTAATCGTTTTATGTTCTGTTTTAGTTTTATTCCCACACTGCTATTCTTCATTGTATTCCACGTAGAGTAGAAATCAAATTGCGGCTCGGTGTTTTGTGATGATGTAAAAGAAGTGCTGCTACCTGTGTTGATGTAATTTGCATCCGAGGCAGTAGTTTGAATAAACCACAAGGGTAATAGATTGATATCCTGAACACCATTCATAGGGTTGTTAAATAAGATATCATTCCAAATAATGGGATGATGCGAGGCATTAAGACCAAGACTGTTTATGGTACTTAGTGTTCCACTTCCATATTGTCGAATATATAACGTGCTGTTGCGTTGCAACAACTGATCTAAACTACCGCCTAATTGAAATTGGACAATCGTGGAGTCCATTTGCTTTTGTAATTTATTCTCCGGTACTGCATCGGCATAAATGGTTACGGGAGGCAACACATGTGTCGTGTCTTGCTGCTGTGCAAAGGCACTCAAGCAAAACAAAAGGGGGAGCCAGTATGTAGCAACTCTGTGTTTCATAAGGTGCGCGCATAGGCGTGATGTGTAGAAGGTGCTAGCCTTCTTTCATCATAATCTCACTTCCCGGAGATGCCGATGTGCAGTGCTACAAGCAGGTCTTCTGACTTTCCTAATTTACCTTACCTTCCCGTTGTTTATACAACAGTGGTTTGAAGCTAAAGGTCGTATCGCATAAAGCGCTACGAGGATTACAGCAGCGGGTTCTGTTCCGGATTTAAACCGGATTCCCTTTTATTTTCAATTCAGAATGGTCTGTATTGAAAAACTTGTAACGCGAGCAAATATAACAAAGGCTTACAACAAACTTGTAAGCCTTTGTATAAATGTTAATAATTAGAAGCTCTTACTTTACTATAATCACTTTCCTGTTTAAGACATTCTTATTCCCTTCAACGCTCAGATTATAGATACCCTCCGGAACGGAAGAGAAGTCAAACATCGTGTCTATTTGATAATCAACAAAAAGCTGCTCACTCCACACGATACGACCTGTTATATCAGTGAGTCTAAAAGTGCAATTTTGCTTAACCGGTAATTGCATTTTAATATTAACTGCTCCTGTTGATGGATTGGGGGCGATACTCATCGAGGTGAATAAAGATTCATAATCGCATGCACTGGTGAAAATGACCTTTTTACAAGGATCGGATACGGTGTGTAACGTTTGTTGATGATCTTTATTTACCACATCTATGATTTCTTTAATGCATACCGTGTCTTCAATAGTTTGGTAATACACGCGCAACAAAGGTTTGTGTACCGTAGTTTTATTGATACTAGAATCTAAATAGCTGAGACAAATTATTTTATTTCCACCCACAACATACTCGGGAATAGCCGGATAATCGTTAGGAGAAATCATATTCACAACGGATTGAATTGTTAAGCCTTTGAGCACCATCTCATAAGCTAACACCTCATTGTCCGGGTATTTAATCGTGATGTCCACATATTTATCAATGGTATTAATTCCGGCAATAGCAAAGTCAACTGTTTCATTTATATTCAAGAT
>JBDHXV010000046.1:0-20428 GCA_039810885.1 Chitinophagales bacterium
AACGTAATTCTGTTTTGAAACGGTTTTATAAGTTCTTTAATGAAATGACTAATTCCGTTTTCGGAAGCGTCATCAATTAAAACAAGTCCCCAATCTTGATTTGTTTGACTTGTCAATGAATACCAAAAACGTAAAAAGCGTGAAAGCGGAATATTGCGAAAGCAAGAAACAACAACTAATTTTTCATTACGTTTTGAAATTGTCCAATCGTAATATGAACCTGCTAAATCAAATTCGTTTGTTTGCTTTTCAGGAATTTGAAGTTGTTCAACTCTGTCAAGTGTTGTAAACCAAACATCTTTATTCGTTTTTTTAAAATTCTGTGGATGAATGAAAAATGAACGACTATCGCCTCCACGAATTGAACAAGTTTGCGTTTGCTTTTGTCGTTGCTCTAATGCTCTGTACCAACTTAATTTAAAAGCATTTTCAACTATTTCGTTTTGTAATGGCAATACTTTTTCAATTCTACTCTTTTTGAGCAAACAAAAACGAACTTCGGGAACAAAACCGCCATTTTCAAAACCGAAATATGAAGTAAATGAAGTTTCTTTTCCTTTGTAAATATTGAAACCAACCGACAAAACGTTTTCGTTTTTGTCAATTTCAGAAATCATATCGTCAAGAAACGAATGTTCTTTTGACAATCTGCCAATCATTGCATCGCAATCAACTTGCAAAACAAAATCATTTTTTGCGTTTTCAAAAGCATAAAGCTGTGCTGTGACGGGAACTTTTTGAATTGTATGTGTTACGGTGGTTTTTATTCCAAACCATTTTTGATTGATTTTTGAAAAATCACTTTCCATCGGAAAAATGAAATTATCAATAATGAAATCATCAACTAATTTTTGTGCTTCTTCAATCAGCTTTTCCCAAGTGTTTTTTGTGTTGTACTCTCGTAAAAAGTCAGATTGACGAATATCTAATGCCAAAATTTTTTCATCAAAGGCATTTGGAAATGAAAGTTGGCGAACAATGTGTTTTGCTGCTTCATAAATAATTTCAGAATCTTGAACGCAAGCCTTAATGACTAACGAAACTCTTTGTTTCGGTTCAATAATCTGCTTAGTTTTTAGAATTATGCTTTCAGGTGAAAAGTAATTTTGTTGGTCAATTATTGGTGTATCAAAGCCAATTTCATCAAGGTAAATTTTCCTTTGGTTGAGTTGCCAAAAAACTTGATCTGCATTGAATTTATCGTAATAAGGGAATTTGTAAATCCCATTGTTTTTAATTTCAGAAACATCATTTACAGATTTACAACTTTCTGTTTGCGCTGTTTTTATTTGGCTTTCTTGAAATATAATTTTTGCAAATAAGGAATTTGTGAATTCTTGCAAGCCTTTCAGTTCGGGTAAATCAAAATTATTGATTGCACTACGACAAAGTTTGTTTAGAAATGATGGGCTTTCGTTTGGATATTTTGCGTAGATAAAACCACGAACAGCTATATTCAAAAACAAATTATCTGCGAACTTATCGGGTTCGTAGTCAATCCATTTTAGTTTTCCATTTACACGAATAAAATTTTCAGGTTTTATATCTTGAAAAATTAGACGTTTTTGCCAACATTCAACCAAGAAGTATTGTATTTCATTTGACTCAAAAGATACACAAGGTTCACTTTTTTCAAATGGGTAAATTAGAATAAAACAATCGTTGTTTACTTCAATTATTTGTTGTATTGGATAAAAGAAAATTGAATTATCAAACTTGTTTTTATTTGCTAGAATTGAGTTTAAAATGTTTCGTTTGTAGCCAAGTGCTTCGTAGTTTTCTAAAAGGAAAACTTTGTAAACCGAAGTTTCATCAGTAAAAACAACAGACGATTTTCCTTCGCCCAAAAAACGAAATGTTTTTTGAGGAAAGGTTTTATTCAAAATCGCTATTCCATTGTTTTTTCTGTTCATTTATTACTGGAGGTTACTGTTTTCGAATAATGTTTATAATTTTATTTTCATCATAAAATGACTCTATATTCAATGAGGGAAAAAGAGAATTAATGTTTTGGACTATATTTCTTTCTTTATTTGAAACAAAAAAACATCCACTATCAATGTAAAAATTCCATTGGTGTAAACCAAAATATTTGGTGTATTCCCCTTCACTAATTTAATGCTCCAAAATAACTAAACCTTTATCTGATAATAGGTTTATTAAGTTTAGAATTGCTTTAATTGGGTTATAAGTATGGTCAAGGGCATTTTTTGAATAGATAACGTCAAATAAGTTATTAGTAAGCCGCACATCTATTGTTTCAACATCGCATTGAATTATTTTTTGCTCATTAGTGTCTATTCCGGACTCAGAAAGCAACGAATGATACCTATCTGCGAGTGAATCAACGAGCGTTCGGTCTATGATAAAATCCTTGTGATATAAACCCGACTTAGGAAAGGGACCACAACCAACATCAAGAAGTTTAATACACTCTTTATCAAAACTGTAAATTTGATTTTCAATTCTTTTGTTAATCGGACAGGTAAGCGACCAATATTTCTCTAATTTTTTTTATTGTTTTTAATATTTTTGAGATGAAATGAAAGTCCTTGAGTTGAGATATAATTAATCCAATTCGATTTGATAATATTTAATGATATTTCTTGTTCAACAAATACAAAAAGTTCATTTCTATTAAGAGTAAAACTATTTGCTTTTTTATTTTCCCTAGTAGCCAATCCTTCCAGAGAGTAAAAACAATAAATCAAATTCTCATCAATCAAAATCTTTAGTTTCTCCTTTTGCAAAAGCAACAAAACTGTAAACCAATGGTCTTCTGCACTTGCTTTGTTCGGATATTCTGTTTTTATCGTTGGTTTTATGAATGTATTGCAAGAGGGCAGTTCTGCTTTCGGATTTCCCTGTGTCATTTCAAAAAGTTGATTCAAAAGAAAATCGTTTTGTAATAGTCTTTTGCTTGGCTTGTTTTCCCACTCTAAAACAGTTCCGTTTTTTACTTGTTTGTTTCCGCACATCAAAACATCAAAATTGTTTTCATCAAATAACTTTTCTATTTCGCTTATTGTGTTTTCTGTGTAAATCACATCATCGGCATCAAGTCTCCCAATTAAAACGCAATTCGGGTAGTTTGTTCTGGCATACTCGTTCAAATAATTTCTGTTCAAATACGCATTTCCAAAATTTACATCCAACAAGACAACATTTGGATTTTGCAAAGCAATTTCATTTAAAATCGTTTCGGAATTGTCTGTTGAATTATCGTTCCCAATTAGCAGCACAATTTCACGTTTTGTGTTTTTTTGTTGCAATACAGAAAAAACGGCATTTTTTAATGTTTTTTCAGCATTCTTCAACGGCATACAAATTATAATTTGTTCTTTCGGATTATAATTGAAAAATGCATTTGCCCTCGCAAGTGATTTTTGATAGGCTTCTTCTGAAAAGTGAACCTTGTATTTTTTGTAAAACAAATCCAATCCGTTCTGTTTTTGTGGAATGTTGTTGTTCACTTTTTGTTTTTTGTGGTTGTAGTGATTTGCGCCAATGGTCTCAATTACTACAATATTGTTCAAGTCGTTTTTCCAAAGGAAGCGAATCATTAAATCTCTGTCGGTTGTGTTTGGCAAGGTTTCGTCAAAACCATCAATATCAATAAGGTTTTCCGTTTTGAAAAACATATTACTGCCTTGTACACCCGGATTTCCGATAAAGAAATTTTCAGCCGTTAGTTGGTCTTTTGTCAAATCAACGTTCATTGTTGATGTGTCATCATTTTGCCAAATTAAACGCTGAAAAACCGCAACAGTGTTTTCGCTGATTGCGGTTACACAATCAGTTAAATGATTTGGCAAATATTCGTCATCATCGTCTAAAATGCTGATAAAGCCATTTGGGAAAAGTCTGTATGCTTCAAAAATTCCTGTGTTCCACGCACCTGTTCCCGACATAAATCGGGTTCGTGTGTTTTTTAAAACGCTTGTCGGAAAGTCTGTGTCGTTAAGCTGTAAGTTGTTTCGTAGAAGTTCTATTCGATTCTTGATTTCAGAAAACTCGCTTTCGTTTTCGTTGTCGTCAACAACGAAAACATTCCATTCAGATTTATCAATTCCAATTTGTTTGTAAACAGAAGTTAAACTACGGTTTATGAGCCAATCGGTTCGATTTTGTGATGTCGCTATTATTATCGTGAACTTCATTCAGCGTTTTCTTAGATTGGATTGTTTTATTCAGGTCATCTCGTTCTTGGTTGCGGTTCGTGTCTTGTCCTGATATAGGTTGCCCATTTTTTGTTAGAAAATGAAAAAGGGTTACAAGTTTTTTCTTGCACTAAAAATGAAGTGGTTGAGATGAACGGGGGCGAAGCCTCCACTTCATTTTTCGTGGTTCACGATGTTGACACTATCCGGGTTGCTCCTCAGCAAAGCCCGTTTCCATCCTCACCTGAACACTTCAAATATAATTAATCAGGCGGACGTTTTTTTCATAACGCTTGTATTTTTGTTTGTTGTAAATCTCAGCGTCTTGTTTCATCTTCTTCTTGGCAATTCCTACGGCAGGATTCTTTTTCTTGCTTGTCCATAAGTGAGCAATGTTTGTTTCATTTTGGTCAACCTATATTAGGGCGGGACATCTGTTATAATTGCCACCAACGTTTTGCAGCTACCCGAAGGTGGCGATATGGAACACTAAACTGTCTATACGCAATAATGTATGTTTGAAACACAAATGTTCGTATTAGCACTATCCCGCCACTTTTGGGTAGCTGCTGTTATAGCCAGTGGTTTTAATTCATACTTGTTTTGTTGATTTGTCTAGTTGTCCGAAATAGATTTAATCTTTTATGAATTTTGCCATACTTCGTTTGTCGTTGCTGATAAAGTAAATACCTTTTGTAAGTTCACTTACATTCAATTTGTTAATACCTGCATTTAACTTTTGCGTAACAACTGTAGCTCCCAAAACATTAATAATTCTTATATTGGTTATTTCTTTTACTTCAATATTCAACATACTGTTAGTCGGGTTGGGATAAACGACTGTGATGTTATTTATGTCAATGTCAGCAACACTTGTTGTACCTCCATTGAAAATATACAAACCTGCAATTGTGGTATCTGTCCTAACAAAATCTACATTGTTAGCAGCACACACCTGATACCAAACCTTATTGCCGTTAGTTAATATTTCTCCAATAGTAGGGGTAATTAACATCCCATTATTTGGTAATCCATTAGAAATTTTTGTTGTAGTTAATCCTCCATCTGTACTTAAAAAAACATTGTCTGATGTTCCACTGCTTGTTTCTAAGAAAAAGATATTGCCATTAGGAGTTCCAATGATAAATGCACTGACTAAAGGATTAGAATTATATGTTGTGTTTACAATAGTAAAGGTGGCTCCATTATCAGTGCTTTTATATAATTTTTGTGGACTTCCACCAACGCAATAAAGGATATTATTGCTAATAAAAAACCTAACAACGCCTCCTCCTGAAATTAAGGGAGTAAATGTACTTGTACTAACAGAAGTATATGTACCATTGTCAAAATATTTAACATCATCACCCCCCATTAAAACTCTATTCCCAGAAGTAATATAGCATCTCATGTTGTTCGGCCAAGAGCTTATTTGTCCTATTGGAGCAGATAAGTTTGAAGTAGAAAGCACATATTTTCCACAAAAAACAGTACCGTTACTTATTTCGCCCCACATATCAGTTGCTTGTGGGAAAATCGAACTCCAATTATTAATTCCATTAAAACTATAAGAGCCTAGGTTAGGAGTATTTTTATATCCAATAAACAAGTTGTTGATGGGTAAAGAATTAAAATTTACTCCTATTCGGCTCAAATCGGTATTTTCGTTTTGAAAAGTATATCCACCATCTGTCGATAAGTAAAAACGTTGAGGGTTGAATGCTCCACCACCATTAACACCACCATAATAAATGATGGTGTCGCCATGATTGTAGTACTTTACAGAATTAGTCCATAAGGAGTCGAAATTTGTTGAGATTTTAGTCCATGACTGTGCTTGGGCTGATTGTATTGAAACAAATGCAGCTGTTATTAGTAAAATTTTTTTCATTTTTAAACGTTGTTTTATTAATCCTACTCGTTTGGCTTTTCGGTGTCGCCCCTGTTGGAAAATACCTACAACAGGTCAGGTCGATTTTTTTGAGTGTTGTGTCAGTTTGCAAAAGTAGTTCTTCTATAATATGGGTCGATACACAATACCACGTATTTTTTACTGTCTATGAACTGTCAAAGTCCAAAGACGGTGTTGGTCGCCCGTTTTGTTTAGCTTGTCTGTATGTTGACGCGTCCTGTCTTGTCCTGAAATAGGTTGACCGTTTTTTGTTAGAAAATGAAAAAGGGTTACAAGTTTTTTCTTGGTTCATGATGTTGACACTATCCGGGTTGCTCCTCAGCATAGCCCGTTTCCATCCTCACCTGAACACTTCAAATATAATTAATCAGGCGGCCGTTTTTTCATAGCGCTTGTATTTTTGTTTGCTGTAAATCTCAGCGTCTTGTTTCATCTTCTTCTTGGCTACTTCAAGGGTAGCTAAAGTTTTTCTTGTTTGTCCACAAGGAGCAATGCTTGTTTCATTTTTGGCCAACCTATTTTAGGACGGGACACTCACTATTCTTGAATGCACACATATATTTACAACCGCTTATGAAAGTGATTATCCCTGTGGCAGGCACCGGCACTCGCCTGAGGCCGCATACATACACCCACCCCAAGTCCTTGATCCCTGTGGCCGGTAAACCCATACTATCGTTTATGCTTGATGAGTTGATACGTGTGGGAGCAGTGGAATTTATTTTTATAACCGGATACTTAGGAGATAAAATACGACACTATATCCAAGAGCAGTATCCTCAGATTAGAGCACATTATATCGAGCAACACGACCGTGAAGGATTAGGGCATGCTATATGGCTTGCCAAAGGTTATTTTGAAGAAAACGACCCCGCACTCATTCTTTTGGGAGATTGTGTCTTTGATATTGATATGAAAGAAGTTCTCCTTTCACAAGATTCTATCTTAGGAATAAAAAAGGTGGAAGACCCCAGAGGCTTTGGCGTTGCTGTAGTAGATGACCTTGACTATATCACACGAGTTGTTGAAAAACCCAATATGCCCTTATCCAATCTTGCCTTAATTGGCTTATACAAGGTCAATAACAGCTATCTGTTGTTTGAGGCATTGGATTTCCTGATTAAGCATGATGTAAGAACGAATCAATCCATACAACTGACCGATGCATTAATGTATATGATTGATAGAGGAGAGCTGTTTAAAGCATATAAAGTCAACAATTGGTTTGATTGTGGACAGAAGGAATCGTTGTTAGACACGAACACCATACTGCTGCGTAAAAGAACAGATTTGCCAACCGAATTTCTATCGTTTGCCAACTCGATAATTATTCCGCCGGTCGCTATTGATAAGGCTTGTATAATAAACAATGCTATCATCGGGCCTTACGTAACGATAGGAGAGCACACTCAGGTTAACGATTGTATTCTTCGAGAATCAATCATTGGCTCGTACAGTGTTATCAGCAACGCCATGCTGCACCGATCGGTAATAGGAAATGACGCCACCATTATAGGACGCAGTAAGAGCCTGAACCTTGGTGATGATACAGAAATTGATTTACGCAATTAATCCACACATAATGAATAACCGTATAACGCAACTGTTTAAAATCCAATACCCGATTATTCAAGCCGGAATGATTTGGTGTAGCGGTTGGAAGTTAGCCTCGGCAGTGAGCAATGCCGGAGGCTTAGGCCTAATAGGGAGCGGCTCTATGTATCCTGATGTGTTTCGTGAACATGTACAGAAGTGTAAGAAAGCAACTTCAAAGCCCTTTGGCGTTAACCTGCCGTTGATGTACCCCGATATTGAAGAGCACATTAAAACTATAATTGAGGAAGAAGTAAAAATCGTTTTCACATCTGCCGGAAATCCCAAAGTGTGGACAAGCACGTTGAAAGAGCATAACATTACGGTAGTACACGTAGTAAGCAGCAGCAAGTTTGCACAAAAGAGCGAAGCCGTTGGAGTTGACGCTGTTGTCGCCGAAGGATTTGAAGCAGGTGGGCACAATGGGCGGGAGGAAACTACCACAATGTGTTTAGTTCCCGCAGTTGTGGATGCAGTAAGCGTTCCCGTTATTGCTGCCGGCGGCATTGCTGTTGGCAGGCAAATGTTAGCCGCACTTGCATTGGGAGCCGAAGGAGTTCAAGTGGGCTCTCGCTTTGCCGCTACCATAGAATCATCCGCTCATGAAGCATTTAAGCAGAAAATAATAGAAGCGAAAGAAGGCGACACCCTTCTTTCACTAAAAGAACTAATGCCTGTGCGCCTACTGAAAAATGCTTTTTTTGATGAGGTACAAAAGGCTTACACGCAATGTGCTTCTCAAGAGGAACTAGAAAAGCTACTTGGTCGCGGGCGTGCGAAAAAAGGCATGTTTGAAGGAAATCTTATTGAAGGAGAATTAGAAATTGGGCAAGTTAGTGCAATGATAAACGATTTGCCACACGCCAGAGAAGTTATATTCCGTATGATGCGGGAATACGAGGCGGCAAAAAAGAATTTAGTTTAAATGCGTGCAAGCGGGATAATAACTAAAAAATAGGCCACACTCAAACAGCTCATTAAAACAAAGCAACAACCGCATGTAAGAGGCTTATTTTCATGTTACATTTACGCCCCTTATTTAAAAACAAAAAACATCTCATGAGATTTTCATTATTTCTTGTGCTTGCAATTTTCACATTGCAAACAAGTGCGCAGGTTATCAGTATTGCAACAGCTCGCACACAACCTACCGGTGCCACAGTCACTATACGCGGCGTTGTCACTAACGGCGCAGAATTTGGGTCTTCACTACGATTTATTCAAGACCCCACCGCCGGAATTGGCTTATTTAATACTAATCTTCCGGCATTGTCCTCGTTGCAGCGCGGAGATAGCGTTGAAGCTACGGGTACGATTGCACCATATAATAATCTTATGGAAATAAATACCACTTCCATAACGCTGATTTCAAGCGGCAATCCACTTCCTGCCCCGGCATTGATAACCATGGGGCAAGGCTATGCCGAAGCTTACGAAGGCAGGTTGGTGCGATTTAACAATATAAATTTTACTACAGCAGGAACATTTGCAGGCAACAGCAACTATAATATAACGGACGGGGGCACCACCGGGCAAGTACGGGTTAACACCGCATCTAACATTGTGGCAACTCCCATTCCTACAGGCAACATAGATATAATTGGGATTATGGGTCAGTTCAGCACTACATATCAGTTGTTGGTTCGCAAGTTAGATGATTTTATCACCGCAGGAAATCCTCCCGTTTTTACTACATCCTTGATGCAATCCAATATTCAAACAACCTCTTTTACAGTCACGTTCACCACACAGAGTAATGGTAATACATTAATTAAATATGGACTTACGCCCAATAACTTAACCCAAACGGCATCGGATGCCACTCAAACCACTAACCATAGCATTAATCTCCAGGGTTTGACAGCGGGGACAGTATATTATCTGAAAGGATACTCTGTAAGCTCTTCAAATGATACATCCTCTTCTTCGGTTCAAGCTATGGCAACCCGCTCGCTATCATCAGGAACCATCAAAACCTATTTCAACCGCCCCGTGGATAATAGCGTTTCCAGCGGAGTAGATGCGGTATATTTAAACCAGGCAATGGATGATACATTAATTGCTTATATCAACCGGGCGAAATACACACTTGATATTGCTATCTATAATTTAGATAATGTTAACGGAATTATAACAGCCATAAACCAAGCCGCAGCAAATGGAGTTACCGTAAGAGTAGTGTGCGACAAAGGCGTTTCTGCTGCGAATTACAATGCCTTCTCTAACGCCATTTCGAAAATTAAAAGCCCTACAGGAAGTGAATATGGCATAATGCATAACAAGATGGTTATTATTGATGCGAACTCCTCTAACCCTAACGATGCTATTTATTGGACAGGCTCCGCCAACTTCACAAACGACCAGATTAATATTGATGCACAGAATGTAATCATCTTCCAAGACCAAAGTATTGCCCGTGGAGCATTAATTGAATTTAACGAAATGTTTGGTAATGTTTTTGGCCCATACAAAACAGACAATACTCCGAAAGAATTTGTAATCGGCGGCAAACGTGTAGAAATGTATTTCTCGCCATCCGATGTGGTAAATATGAAAGTAAAGGATGCCTTGCTTACTGCAAATAATTCCATTAACTATTGCATCTATTCCTTTACAAGAACGGAACAAGCCTATGCTATTAAAGATGCACATACTGCCGGCGCAGCTATCATACAGGGGTTAGTTAATGACACCGCTAATGCCACAGCAGTGTACAACATAATTGTAAGCGCTATAGGGGCAAATAATCATAAAATATTTCCTTTTTCTTATTTGCTTCATCATAAATATGCAGTGATAGATGCCTTTGATGTAAACTCCGATCCTCAGGTTATTACCGGTTCGTATAATTGGAGTAATAGTGCTACACTGCGCAATGATGAGAACATTGTAATCGTACATGATGCCACAATTGCGAATATCTATTTTCAGGAATTCAGTCAACGATTTAAAGACTCCGGCGGAACCGTTGTAGTCAGCGACGATTACAAAACATCTGTTCCCGATCAATTCTTGGTTTATCCCAATCCGGCTTCAAGATTTATTCAGATCAGTGCCACGGTTCAAACACCGGATATTCGTATCAACCTTTTTGATTTGAACGGTCGTATTATCAAACAAGAGCAGTTTAGTCAGAACAGCATTCGCACCACATTTGACCTGAGCAACCTAACCGATGGGGTCTATCTGTTGCAATTGACTTCCGGAAAGGTTAGCAAAACGCTAAAAGTATCTGTAACGCAATAAACAAAAAGAATCGTAAAGCAAGAGTCGCTCAACGAGTATGGGCGACTCTTTTTATTTTGCAGAAAAATAAGATATACATTCAGTGATTGAAATTAAAAAGCGAGACTCCGCATTAGGCCCGGAGAAAGCGGTGTTAGTTGGCTTAATTACTCAGGGTCAAACAGAAGCCTTAGTCAATGAGTATCTTTATGAATTGGCATTTCTTGCAGAAACTGCGGGAGCCATAGCAGTTAATCGCTTTATGCAGAAAATGACATCTCCCGACTCGCGTACATTTATCGGTAGCGGAAAACTATTGGAGCTGCAGCATTATGTACAAAACAGAGAAATAGATTTAATCATCTTCGATGATGATTTAAGCCCGTCACAAACGAATAACATAGAGCGCGAATTGAAGATAAAAGTTATCGACCGAAGCAATTTGATTCTCGACATTTTTGCCAGCCGCGCACAAACGGCACAAGCTCGCGCTCAGGTAGAATTAGCACAACTACAATATTTACTCCCCCGCTTGAAGGGCTTGTGGTCTCACTTAGAAAGACAACAAGGAGGCATTGGCACACGCGGACCCGGTGAAAAAGAAATCGAAACGGACAGACGTATTGTGAAACATCAGATTTCTTTATTGAAAAAACAATTACAGAAAATTGATTTGCAAAATCAAACACAACGAAAGGGTAGAGGAGAATATATTCGTGTGGCATTAGTTGGTTATACTAATGTTGGCAAATCAACACTTATGACCGTATTAAGCAAATCAGAGGTATTTGCCGAAAACAAACTTTTTGCAACGCTTGATACGACAACTCGAAAAGTAGTATTTGAGCGCATGCCCTTTCTGCTTAGCGATACGGTCGGGTTTATACGTAAACTGCCACATCATTTAGTTGAAAGTTTTAAGTCAACGCTCGATGAGGTTCGGGAGGCAGATCTCATTCTCCATGTTGTGGATATTTCACATTCGCAATATGAAGACCATATTCGTGTAGTAAATGAAACGCTTAAAGAATTAAAAGCCTTTGATAAACCCACCATAATAATATTTAATAAGATGGATGTCTATGAACGAAATCATTTTGATGAACACGTACCTGATACAGTAAAAAAAGAAATTCGTGAAGATCTGAACCGAGGGTGGCAGCAGCGCACAAACAATAAAGCTGTTTTTATATCAGCATCAGAAAAAGAAAATATAGATGTCTTGCGCTATATGATGTATGATGAAATCAAAAGACTGTATCAAGAACGCTATCCCTATAAAACCGACTTTTTTTAAGGCGCAGTAAGCCAGTTTACAATTTCTGTTTCATTCAAATCAAGATAGGTTGAGGTGCGCACTACGGTATCATTTTTTAACCAATAAATGGCAGGCAGTGCCCCCCCGGACAGTTTATTGAAGTCATCCGTGTTGTAAACAAAATAAGGGATTTGCGCTGCATGTGTTTCATTAAAGAAAGGCTGAAGATATTCCTCCGTTTTACCACGATAGAAATTGAAAAAGGGAATTTCCGGATGCCTATTATACATCACAGCCATTTTGAATGCCGCAATCTTACAATGAGGGCAACGCAGACTCATCAGAGATAAAATGTGTTTGCCTTTACGCAAATCAACATCGGGGCGCATCGTCTCATTGTCATAGACCTTGCTCAAGTCGAGCACATAATTCACCCGATTTTTGTCATACTGTTCTTTAATTATAAACTCAGGTGGATTTAATATAAAAGGGGTGGCTATAGAAACCGAAAAAAATAGAAGTATAGCGCCTCTTGCGATAAGAGGGTGTTTCATAAATGGATATTCTATATTATGATGAGTAATAAGCAGCCAACATACGATACCAATCATCATAAAATTTTTTAGCAGAGACTCAAGGGGAGTCATTTCCAGGTAGGTGCCAAAGCAACCGCAATTTCCACTATTCCCTTCTGTGAAGAGTTCGAAGATTAAATAAAGCGAAAAAAATGTTAATAATGCCAGTGTTGCTTTTAGAGTAAATCTTTTTAGAAATAATTGTAAGATTAGAAGTAGTCCCAAAATAAATTCAGAAGCAATCAGTAATCGTGCGATAACCGGTGCGGTGTACCAATTTGCCACCCCTAACCGCACGAAGTTATATTCAAAAGGCTCTATCGGGAATATCTTTAGATAGCCCGAGATAAGGAATATAACACCAAGAAGAGCAGAAAGAAAAATGTTAATGTAACGTATCAAAATAAAAAAGCCATCCTGACCTTAGGATGGCTAAAAGTAAAACTTTTGATTAAAAATGTTATTGCAATTCGCAATCGGTTACTATGCCCAAAACATTAGAGTCGCCCTCATCACATTTTGATTTGGCTTTACTCTTTGTGTCTTTGATGGTGGAGCTGCCAGCCGCAATACCATTAACAGTACATTTACACGTGTACTCCTTCTTGCACGAAGAAAGTGCTACAACAAAAATAAGCGCAAGCGCTACAGAAAGTATTTTTCTCATTAGGAAAGTGGTTTTAGTATTTTGCAATGATAAGTATTTATTTGTATCCAAGTATGTTCATGAGATGATGCATTTGCTTTTGATTTTCTTCTGTGTATAAAGAGGAGAGAACATCTGCTTTTTCGAGAGAGGTCAGGTGCCAGCTCATGCTGGCTGCGTTTTTTATTTGTGCCGGGATATATTCAAAAGAAACCAACTGCAACGGATGCTGTAACCAGCCGGTAGAACTTGCCATGAGAGCCTCATTTCGGAAGTCTTGCATCTCCATCCAATTACTGTAAATAGCACTCACCGGTGCAACACGGCGACTTACCCAACTCGGGTCGCTGCTAATTTCAGGAAAATAGTTCTTTGGAAAATCTCGTGTTTGTATGAGCACCACCCCTGAAGTATTTTCATTAATCCAGTCGCGGAAGAAATACATAAAACGCAAAGTAGCTTCCATGCCGTAGTTGTCTCGCATTCCGGCATCCATACACTGAAACGAGGGTTGTGAAGGCATAAATACAGTCGGCATTATATAGGGGAATGTGCAATTTGTACGAATGATACTGGTAAAACTCATGTTTCTGGTTTCTGTTTCACCGAAGAAATTCATCGCATCTATGCCATCCGGCCGGGCCGGTTTACCATCTAAATCAGATTTGTTTCTGTTTAAAAAGGCCAAAGGAAGATTCGACACATTCATTGCCTTGCCGTCATTAATAATTGTTGGGGTATAAACAATAAAAGGAATAATTGCATTTCTTTCATCATCGGCATAATCACCAAGTTGCTTATTGAGCACATTATCGGTGTTTTCATTCAGTTGCTTCTCCCAAAGGTAGCCGCGGTCTTTTGTGTAGGTATGACCGTTGCGCATAAATTTCTGCCACGGAACCAGCATATCGTTGACGACTAATGCCGCACAAACGGCGTTTAGCAAATCTTTGGATATGTTATGCTCATATTTCTTGTCGTGAAGGTTTAAATACGGATTAAGTTTTCGTAATCGATATAATTCGCGAAAGTAGGAGAGCCCCAGAGACCCGCCCGAAGCGCCGGTGATGAAAAGCACATTATCCAAAAAAGTTTTATTGGAAATGCTGTCAACTTGTTGCATTACAAAAAAGCTCAACACAGAAGAACGCATACCCCCGCCGCTCGCATCAAGCATCACCAATTTGGGTTTATCTAAATGTTGAATCATTGTCGCCTTAGCTTTCCATTTATTCATCACATCAATCATCAACAAGCTGTCGTTGTGAATCTTCTCATCTGTACTGCAATCGGCCACAGTCTGAGACGAATAGGGCTTTTGTGCCCCGTCATAGTTCATACCGAATAATTGATTATGATGCGACCATTGATTGAAGAGTGGAAAGGAATTGTAGAAGACAAATAAAAGAACGAAGACAGGAGTTGCCCAACTGCGAAGCCAATAAAAGAAAGCGCCAATCGGGCCAATCAGAATGGCCATTAATAAGAAGATGCTTACAGCAGCAGGCAATCGGAACACGGGCCACTCCATCAAAAACCCAAGAAGGATGACAATTTCGAGGGCAATTAATTCAAGAATCAGGGCATTACGCTGATGCTGTCGGAACACGGCAAGAAGAATGCTGCGCCGATAATGTTCCACCTTTCGCACGCGTCGAATTTTCCACGGATAGATTAAAACAAAGTCAACACGCAAACTCAGGTATTGATTATCACTTTCTTCATTAAATCGCCATGGTTGTAGCGTCTTCTTCTTTTTGCGCGGTTCAATTTCAACTTCTAACTCGGCATATTCTTTCTTGTAAGTATTCAACGAACGGGTTATCGTTATCAAAAATCCCGTCAATGCCCCGAGGCCAAAGCCACTAACGTTAAAGAGAATATCCCAAGCGCCTAAAAACTCAGAGGAGTGCTGAAACCGAACCAGCTCATAGATATAAATACAAGCGAAGATGAACGGCATCAAAAAGTTATTCAGACAAAAACGAAAAAAAGGCTTACGGAAAGTTGCCAAGAAAGGGAACTTATGAGATATGAGAATATAGGCTGTGATATTCCATAACACGGTAAACCCCCCATAGGCAAGTCCAATAAGATAGAATGAAAGAAAGCTGACCTTGCCGAGATATTCGGGTGCAAGAAATAAATAGGCGAACCCGTAGCGGCTTGCAAAGCCCTTTGTTACGATTAAGAGTAAGAATATAAAAGACAATAACAGAAACAAATGCCTGCGGCATAACAGTACAAATAGTTGTACAGGAAATGAGTACCAAATATTTTTAAAATATTGTAGAAGCAAGTTGTTGATTTATCCGATTAAAATAACAACAAGTTCTATAGTTCTTCTATGGGTTATTCAGAAGGTGAGGTGGGGATGTAAAATAATTAGTTCAGCAGGGCATCATTACGGTGCTTCGTAAGCGCCAATATCGGGCTGCCCATCGCGGGGCTTGTCGAGAATGTCGTCCGTAATTCCTGAAATAAACATCCCGGCATTTTTACAAGGGGAGGAGCCGGTAATTCTAAAATCCTGCTTACTGAAATCTTCAAAAAGAGGATTTTGATTTTGTTGTGTCAACAGATAATTATTATTCAGCGTTTTAGTGCTGCGGATATTGCAATTCTTAAAAGAATAGTTGAAGGTATATCCCGGGGCATTTACCGAATCAACAAATAATTCATCATCGAGTCCGCCATAAATAATACAATTACGCACACTTGCATTCATATATGGAAAAGAATACACCACATTGTTGCTGACAAAATAATTAGTCAATAAAAAAATAGGCTTTTGGTGATTGATAACGGTGTTGGAATAATTTGCGAAGGTGCAATTGTCAAAGCTGTAATCACCGCCGTAATATAGTTGAGCAACATAATCACCGCAGCTATGCATCAAACAATTTTCGGCCTTAATACTGCCGCTTGCGGCACTAATGCCGGAGTAGTATATATTTTTAATCGTGCATTTCTTCAGCACGACTTTGTAGTTGCCGTTGTTTGAAAGAGAATCGCACACCACCCCGATTAACGCATCTTTGATAATTACATGCTCTAAGACATTATTTACACTGGATCGTAAAAAGCGCAGGTAGCCCCAGTTTCCGGGCAGGTCCTTAAAGTAATTTTCTAAACGGTCTCCGAGAAAAACAATCGAATCATGCAATGTCCCTGTCGCCTTCAAAGTGCCGTAAACAAAAAGAGCAGAATTCGCATGCATATACACATGTGTTCCGGGCTGTAGGTTTAATGTTTTGAACGAATCAACCACTAAGGAGTTAATGACTACGTGCGGTTTATCGGTGGGCCAGATGGTATCATTCTTTATTCGCTCGCCATAATGGAAATAGGCATTTTGTCCATAAGCCAAGAGTAACACCTTCTGTTGCTTTCCGTTTAGGTTAAAAAAAACAGAATCCCTAACTACAAACGGGGTGTTCTCATTATTGGGGTTAATGGTTACTGCAGCAAATATGTATATGGAGTCTCTCGGTTCGATGATTACATCATCAAATGCTTTACCGGGAACCCCGTTTACGTTTAATCGAAAGTAAGACACATCGCCCCCTGCTAAATATACCATAGATAGTTTTATGCGTTGATTGCTTTTATTAAATACTCTAAAGTGGCGCACGGCAGAACCTTGCGTGGTAAATACGGTGTCAAAAAGCACGGTGTCGCGAGAAAAAGACAATTCAAATGCGGGGTCGGTGTTGAAGACATCTTTTCGACACGAGCTTAATCCAAGCCCTGTAAGAATAGAAATAAATACGAAAAGGTAAGATCTCATGCCGAAGTGCAAAACAACGATAAACTTTTTCAAATCGTGTGTGGATTAATGATGCGCCATAGCGGCAGCGATAAAGTTAATTTTTACATTCTGGCTATGTTTGTATATAGCCTGCGCGCAAGCCTCCATTGTAGAGCCTGTAGTCAACACATCATCAATGAGGAGGATTCTTTTTCCGCTTAACACGTGCGGTTTAACACATTCAAATAATTCGGTTACGTTCGTCCATCTTTCAATGCGGCTTTTGTGTGTTTGCGTTTCGTTCATTCGCACTCGAGCTAAGGCGGTATTGTCCATCGGCACTTTCAGCATAGTAGAAAGCCCTGTGGCCAAACACTCCGATTGATTATATCCGCGTAGGCGTTGCTTATCGGGATGCAAAGGAACCGGAATGATTACATCGGCTTTATTGAATGGAAACGAATCGTTCAACTCCTTGCCTATTTCGCGCCCCAGCCATTCTCCAATATCCGTTCTCCCCTTATACTTGAGCAAGTGAATGATATGCTGTGTTGCCCCTTGCTTGTGAAAAAACAAAAATGCAGTAGCGCGTTCAAAATTAATTTTCCCCCAGAACTGCTTCTCTACAGGATTCTCAGGAGACAGATGAAACCCTGTGCGGGGCAGGTTTATTTTACATATTGTACAAATAGTTAATTCGCCGCGTATTAAATTTCTTTTACATACCGCACATGCATTCGGATACCACAGCGAAATAAAATCGCTCCACCAGCTATTTTGCTTCCGGACCCAACTCGTTTTAAAATGGGGTTTCATTAGGCAGGCATCGTATCGTTTTGTTTAGGAAAGATAATGAACCTTGGAGCGTTTTCTAACATTTTATATGCTGCTCTTCGGAGGGATTAACTTTTTTCTTCAGCAACAGCTTTATAACTAAAGATAAGGTTAGATTTGAGGGAGCGGAAACCTTGCTCGCGATATAAGAAGGGGCGTATAAAGGAAACGGCGGGGTTTCTGATAAAAAAGTAAAATATAAAACCCCTTTATATGAAAAACTTTTACCCCCTCTTAACCCAAGCCGCCAAGGGCTTTGCAGGGGTACAAGTATTGCCCCTTTGCTTGATGCTGATGTTGGCAGGCAATAAAACGGATGCACAGGTTAATTGTAATTTCAGCTTGCCTAACGGCAATAACAACCCGTTAACTGTTTGCCTGACCGGATTGCAGGTTAGCATTTCGGGTGTGCAGGGATTGGACTCACTAATCTTCTACCTGCCCAATAATGTGAGTGTGCAAAGCGCACCCGCCTACTCTCAGGCTTCTTATACCGGCAGCAACGGTATTCACCAATTAAAATGGAACGCACCCATAGCCTACGATACCATTCATTTAACGCTGCTTCCCCTGTTGTGCAAGTTCTTCAACGACAATAGCAGCATCAACATAAATAATGTTTCCTTTCAATGTGTTTGGTGGTTGGGCGGCAGTGGCACCGTAAGCACGTATTCCACCAATATATCCGCTTCGGGCAATTCGGTATCGTACAATTTGGAGAATCCCAACATCAGCATAATTGCGGACCCTGTTATTAATGGGGTAACGTATTTATCAAATATTGGAGACCCCGGGCCGGGTGGCAGCGTGGCTACCCGTTACACCGCCATTAAACTAACCAACACACCGGTTCCGTCGCCGCTTTATTACAAATTCACCCAAGAAGGAGACGCTACGCATCTTGGGTTATGGGCTGTGCACCCCGATTCGGGCGTAATCCTATTGAGCGGAACTAATACAGGCCCGGATTATACCTTCCGCATAGATACATTCATACAGCATCATCCCGGGTACTTGCTGGGTAGCGGCAGGCATATATTATTAAAGCAGGAAGTACTCAGGAAATGTACGCCACAGAATTTAGTTACGCCGGTGAAAGCGCAATGGGTTTGCGCGGGATGCAACCCCACGCCGGAATCCGCCGTTATTACATTAAACACGGTTATTAATCCTGCCGGAACCTACTCTATGCAGGGACTGCTGAGCGCGGTAAATGCCTGTGCCGATACCATTTATTCGCAGGTGGCAAACGGCTCGTGGAATTTTACACCCGCCGACAGCGTATGCTGCAATAATGTTTTCAAGCTCACAGCCACCGTTAAACCAGCCTGCGATTCTACCTGCAACGGCTCCGTATTGTTTAAGTGGTACGGCGGCCTGCCGCCGTACCAGGTAAGCATTATCGGCGGCGGTCTGCAACCCTTCGGCTATGGTATGCAGTACCTGGCCGACAGCTTGTGTGCCGGCGATACCATCTGTATCAACGTTATGGATTCTTCATTTGCCGCCGTTACCAAGTGCGTGGTGGTCCCGGCTTCAAATACCCAGGTGGTCATTGCTAATTTGGAATATAAACCCTGCTTTAGCGATTCGGTATTATTGCAGGCCGACAGCGCATTATATTATATATGGTATAATGCCACGGATACGCTCAGTTGGGCCGGCTCGGTGTTTATCCTGCCTCCATACCCTATGAATTATTATGTTACGGGTACCGACAGCTTTGGCTGTGCCAGCTACGATACTGTTTTTATTAATGTGGATACCTTTCATACTGTTATTAATACGGCTTATGTAAATTTATGCGACAGCAGCAACGAGGTTATTTTGAGTATATCAACCAACTATAACGACAGTAGTGTAACGTACCAATGGGAGCCGGCTACAGGGTTATCGGCTACAACGGGTAGTACGGTTACAGCTAACCCTATGCAAAGCCTGACTTACTCTGTTATTGCGCACCACGAAATCTGTTCGCAGACACATACGGTTACATTCTCAGCCGACTGCTGCCTGCCCATACAAGCCAAAAGAGTACATAGTTCCGGCGAAAGCGCAAGCCAAAACCAATGGCTGTATGCGGGTACGCTCACCCACTCGCGCCTCGACATACAGGGGCACCTCACGGTGGATGCGAACCTGACGCTCAGCTACGACACCATCGGCATATACAGCAATAAGCAAATTATAGTGCAAAGCGGGGTAACGCTGACCATACAAAACAGCATACTGTACGGCTGCAAAGATTTGTGGAGCGGCATCAGGCTGGAGCCGGGAGCAAAACTGATTATCAACAACAGTCTGATACTGGATGCCGACACGGCCATAGTAAGTCGCAGCAATACAAACAACGCCGATGCGTATGGATACTATCAATTAAACCATGTTACCTTTAACAAAAACCGCTACGGTATAGTACAGATGCCACACGCCGACCTTAGCAACACTCATATAAACATCAGAGGCTGCACCTT
>JBDHXV010000047.1:0-19132 GCA_039810885.1 Chitinophagales bacterium
TTAAAGTCAAAACTGACTTCTTTGCCGTTTCTTTTTCGGCAGGGTTGTTTTTCTTGTTTGTCCATAAGTGACCATTGTTTGCTTTATTTTTGGTCAACCTATTTTAGGACGGGACATAGCACCACGAATATTTAAAGTATTCAGCACCTAGAAACATTATTTACCTTTTGATAACTGAAAAGTAACAATATCCAAATCGGCCTGTGTGGTAACCTTAATATTTTTACTTTCACCATTGTACAGATGAATTGCAAACCCTGCACTTTCAACGACGGAAGCATCGTCTGTGAATGTTTCTTGATATTCTTGCTTATATGATTCTATCAGCGTGGAAGATTTAAAAAACTGCGGTGTTTGTATCAGCACATACTCTTTGCGATTTACTGCACTATTCTTTCCGCTCTCTATTTTGCGTAAACTTTCTGTAACAGGAATATAGGGTATCGCGGAACCATACTTCAAGCAAAGGGATAGCCCGTGTTGAATCAATTCCATACTTAAAAGAGGGCGTGCCGCATCGTGAACACCCGTAATACTCGTAGGGAGAATTTTTGCTAAGGCATTTTTTATCGAATGATAACGCTCTACACCTCCGGCCACCGTTTGAATTTTTTTTCGAGGAAAATGAGTCAATCTCATCTCTTCCCACTCAGACAACCAATCGGGGTGCATTGTTACAAAGATACGTGCATTAGGTAAGGCCTTGTCAAACTTCTCAATCGTGTGAATGATTATCGGCTTTCCTTCTATAAGTATAAATTGCTTGGGGATGTTTTGCCCGGTTCGTGTTCCGAGCCCTGCTGCGGCTATGACGATGTTAACGTCCACAAGTCAAAAAGTAAATTAGAGTATCAGCATCGCATCACCATAAGTAGCAAAACGATACTTTTCCTTAATGGCTACTTTATATGCCTCAACAATTAAATCGTAACCGCCGAAGGCACAAGCCATAATATACAAACTAGTTTTAGGCAGGTGAAAATTGGTAAGCATCATATTAGCAATTGTAAAATTATAAGGAGGATGAATAAACAAGTTAGTCCAACCTTCCATTGGTTTCACATAACCTTGTGCCGTTACTGAGGTTTCCAAGGCACGCATAACCGTGGTGCCCACAGAAATGATATTCTTCTTTTTATCAATTGCAGTATTTAATATATCACAAGTTTCTTTGGGCAGATTGAAATACTCCGCATCCATTTTATGCTTGGATAGGTCTTCTACTTCTATTTGTCTGAAAGTACCTAACCCTATGTGCAGTGTTAACTCGGCAATGTTTACTCCTTTAATTTCCAAACGCTTTAACAGCTCACGTGTGAAATGAGTGCCTGATGTGGGTGCTGCAACAGCTCCTTCTATCTTTGCATAAACCGTTTGAAAACGCTCGCGATCTTCTTCATCGGGCTTGCGTTTTATGTATTTTGGAATAGGAGTCTCGCCCATCGCATACAGCGTCTCTTTCAACTCATCATCCGTACCATCAAACAAAAAGCGAATTGTACGGCCACGCGAAGTGGTATTGTCCACCACTTCGGCTACTAAAACACCATCGTCTCCGAAATAAAGTTTATTCCCTACACGAATTTTACGTGCAGGATCAACCAGAACATCCCAAAGACGTTGTTCGTGATTTAGTTCGCGCAAGAGAAAGACTTCAATCTTAGCACCGGTCTTTTCCTTTCTACCATACATCCTGGCCGGAAACACTTTGGTGTTATTTAAAATCATAGCGTCTCCATCACCGAAGATGTTTAGTATTTCCCTAAACTTTTTATGTTTGAATTTACCTGTTTTACGATCTATAATCATTAAGCGCGCATCATCGCGATTCGGAAGGGGACGTTGTGCTAACAAAGAGTTAGGAACATCGAAGCGAAATTGTGTCAGTTTCATCCTTTAATAAATTACGGTTTATTAAAAGGTTTTAAGTTTTAATAAAAAGAGCGGCAAAAATATACTTATTCTTGTAATAACAAAACGAATCAATTCCCGAATGCTGCTTATTCTTAAAATCGTATCAGAAAGCGTCTTATCCTCGGTTCGCGAATTATGGACTAACAAACTACGCACAATTCTTTCGCTGCTTGGAATTAGCATTGGCATCTTTTGCATCATAGCCGTAATGGCTGCTGTTGACTCTATGGAGCGAAATATTAAAGATAGCATACAGCGACTGGGTTCCGATGTCATCTTCATCAGTAAATGGCCATGGACGTTCAGCAGTGACTATCCGTGGTGGAAATATGTTAACCGACCCTATGCTAAATACGAAGAGTATAAAATATTGAAAACAAAAATTAAGTCAGCATCTGAAATAGCGATGTCCGTTCAGTTGCAAGGGAAGACAACCAGCTTCGAAGGACAGGCCTTAGAGTTTGTAACTACATTTGGAATCACCTCCGAATACGGTGATTTAATGAATTTTGATTTTTCGCAGGGGAGGTATTTCTCACAATTGGAAAGTGATGCAGGTGCCCCAATTGCAATTTTAGGATATGAAGTTGCTAATCAATTATTTCCCAGAGCAATTGATCCGATAGGAGCAACGGTGAACATTCTTGGCAGCAAAGTCAAAGTGGTAGGTGTACTAAAAAAGGAAGGAGAGAGTTTGGTGAATATGAGCAACGACAATGTGATTTACATGCCGTTTAACTTTGTTAAAAGGAGAATTAATTTTGACGGGATGGGCGTAGAGCCTTCCATACTATTAAAAGTAAAGAATGGAATATCATTAGACATTCTTAGTGATGAAGTACGGGGCTACATGCGTGCACTACGCCGTCAGTCACCGTTAGATGACGATAATTTTGCAATGAATCGCATCAGCATGATTACAAATTTTATATCACAAATTTTTGGTGCTTTAAATATAGCAGGTATGATTATCGGAGTGTTTGCACTATTAGTAGGCGGATTCGGTATTGCTAATATCATGTTTGTCAGCGTTCGAGAACGAACTAATCTTATAGGCATTAAAAAAGCACTGGGTGCAAAGAATTATTTTATTCTACTTGAGTTTCTCACCGAGTCAGTAATTCTATCTATTATAGGAGGTGCTGTTGGACTAATACTCGTCTATATCACAGCGTTGATGGCATCGGGTGCGGTAGGTTTTAAATTGATGTTAAGCTCATCTAATATCTTGAACGGTATAATTATTTCATCCATTATCGGCATGATTGCCGGCTTATGGCCAGCGTTAAGTGCAGCACGTCTTAAGCCGGTTGATGCTATTCGATTTAAGTAATTTAATATAAATTATAGTTTAAAGCATGATATACAGAAATTTAGGAAAGTGGGGAGTAAAAGTAGGAGCACTCTCCTTTGGCTCTTGGCTTACGTTTGGCAAAATGATGGATGACCATACTGCTGCGGAGTGTATGAAAATGGCGTATGACAAGGGCATTAATTTTTTTGATAATGCCGAAGGGTATATGAACGGAAAGTCTGAGGTCATAATGGGGAACATCTTATCAAAAATGCAATGGCCTCGCGACACCTATATGGTTTCCAGTAAAGTATATTTTGGAATCGGCGATAAACCCAACCAATCAGGGCTATCAAAAAAACATGTATTCGAAGCTTGCCATGCCGCATTAAAAAGATTACAGGTCGAATATCTAGACTTTTATTTATGTCATCGCCCCGATTCGACTACACCCATCGAAGAAACGGTGTGGGCAATGCATCAACTGATTATGCAAGGTAAAGTATTATACTGGGGCACATCGGAATGGAGTGCACAGGAGATAATGCAAGCCTGGAGTATTTGTAAAGAAAATCATTTAGTGTGCCCCGTGTTGGAGCAGCCACAGTATAATATGTTCCATCGTGAACGATTCGAAGAAGAGTATCAACGATTGTATAAAGAAATCGGGCTGGGCACTACGATCTGGAGCCCGCTGGCTTCCGGCGTACTTACCGGAAAATATAACCAATCTATTCCTGAGGGCTCTCGCTTATGGCATCAGAGATTAGACTGGCTGCGCGACTCAAGTATTACACCGGAGCGCATTCAAAAGGTACAACAATTAAATGCCTTAGCACAAGATATTACATGCAGCTTACCTCAGTTAGCTATTGCATGGTGTTTATTAAATCCAAATGTCAGCACAGTATTATTAGGAGCAAGTAAAACCTGGCAGCTTGAAGAAAATATGAAAGCACTTGATGTTATACCTAAGCTCACGCCTGAAATTAAGCAACGTATAGAGGACATTTTGCTTAATAAGCCGAAATCTGCAAATTGGTAAATAATCCAGCAAAAATTTCAGTAATTGTTAATCCTTTATCAGGCCGAGGCAGGGGATTAAAGAAAGCAGAAGAGATAAAACAATTTCTTAAAGCCAATAATATTCAGGCGGAGTTTTATGAAACACGCTATTCAAAGCATGCAGTTGTAATTGGCGCACAATGTTCTGAACGTGGCGATGATCTTCTTGCAGTTATAGGCGGTGATGGAACTGTACACGAAGCAGCAAATGGATTATTGCAAAATTCAAATAATAGAACAGCTATAACGGTGCTTCCTGTGGGAACGGGTAATGATTTTGCTTTTGCGTATAAAATTGATGCTGATATTAAAAAATTTACAACACGTCTAATAGAAAGAAACTATTTTGAACAAGATGTGATGCAACTAAATTATCCGGATGGCAAAGTACATTATTGCATTAGTTTGTGCGGTATTGGATTTGATGCTACAGTTGCAAAACTTGCCAATGAAAAAAAGAAAACCGGAAAAAGAGGTAAGAATATTTATATCAACTCGGCTTTGAAAACGGTTTTCTCTTTCAAGCCTCAACATGTGCAACTTGATTATGAGGGCAAGACACAAGCTCTTAAGATTCTGACTATGGCACTGGGCATTCATAGAACGAATGGAGGAGGATTAATCCAATGCCCCCACGCCAAAAAGGATGATAACTTAATAAGTGTAACGGTAATTAAGCCGATTAATATTTTAAATCTAATTCCTATTGTTACAAAACTATTTATTGGAAACATCACTACACATTCCAGAGTGCTTAGTTTTAATACACATCAGATTCATATATCTGCCGATAACATCCTCTTTGTAGAAACAGATGGAGAAGATGCCGGTCAACTGCCCATTGACTTTAAGATTATACCAAAGGCCCTGAAAGTGCTTTGTTAGTGGTGCATGTCAGACTTATAAAGCGATAAATATTTTTTAATAATCGCTCCAAGAAGTATATAAAAAGGATAGTCAATAAAAAGAATTCATCAACGCATTTGATGCATTTCAATAAAGAGGTGGCATGAATAATTTTATTGCCTTATTTTTAGCCACCTTTAAAAAAATGAAGATTACAGCAGGCGAATTGTGTGCACTACTAAATGGCAAACTTGAAGGAGACGCTCGAGCCATTATTACACACCCGGCTAAAATAGAAGAGGCCGGAGAGGGAGCGGTTTGCTTTTTGGCTAATTCCAAGTATTCGCAATACGCCTATACTACAAGAGCTTCTGTACTCGTAGTTAATGACACTGAAGCTTTTACAGAAAAAATTAAACCTACATTAATTCGTGTACCCGATGCTTATGGTGCTTTCACCTTCTTATTGCAAAAATTTGGAGGCCAAACACAAAAGAAAAAAGGCATAGAACAGCCGAGTTTTATTGCTACAACAGCAGTAGTACACGAGGATGCCTTTGTTTCTGCATTTTGTTATATTGATGCCAAAGCACGTATCGGAAAGAATGTTCAAATCTATCCGCATTGTTATATTGGGGCAGATGTCGTAATTGAAGAAGGGACTACCGTATATTCAGGAGTCCAGATATACAATGGGACGAGTATCGGAAAAAATTGCATTATCCACTCAGGCACCGTCATAGGCTCAGATGGTTTTGGCTTTGCCCCACAAAAGGATGGCAGCTATCAAAAAATACCGCAATTAGGTAATGTCGTAATAGAAGACGATGTAGAGTTGGGTGCTTGTGTAACTATTGATCGTGCAACGATGGGCAGCACTCTGATTCGCCGAGGCGTTAAGTTAGACAATCATATCCAAGTAGCACATAATGTAGAGATAGGAGAGCATACCGTCATTGCCGCGCAAACCGGAATATCGGGCAGCACTAAGATTGGTAAATATTGCTTGGTTGGCGGACAAGTTGGATTTGTCGGGCATCTTACTATTGCTGATCGAAGCCGCATCAATGCACAAAGTGGTGTTTCTAAATCAATAAAAGAGGAGGGAAAAGCATGGAATGGTGCCCCTGCATTTGAATACACAGCTTCTTTGCGGGCTCAATCGGTATATCGTAATTTGCCGCTTCTTCAACAACAGATTAATAATTTATTAGACCAGAAAAAGCATAAGGATTAGACCAATCATGGAGAATCAGCGTACCATAAAGCAGGCAATTACTGTTAGTGGAAAAGGGATACACACGGGTATTGCTGCTAAGTTGACTTTTAAACCGGCACCGCCCAATCATGGTTATATTTTTAAACGAATTGATTTAGAACACCAACCGACAATTAAGGCCGATGTGGACTTTGTTACCGATGTTTCGCGCGGTACAACGCTGGAGCAAAACGGTGCCAAGGTAATGACCGTTGAACATACGCTGGCAGCTTTAGTTGGATTAGGTATTGATAATGTGCTTATGGAAATAGACGGAGCGGAGGTACCTATTATGGACGGTAGTTCTAAGATGTTTATTGAAGCACTGCAAAATGCGGGCATTGAACAGCAAGCGGAACCTCGTAAATATTTTATACTCAACTCCAACATCACACACATTGATACGGATAAAGATGTAGAGATGATAGCCATGCCTTCGGATAACTACGAAGTATCGGTGATGATTGATTACAACTCATCTGTCTTAGGGAAGCAACATGCCTCATTAAAACATATTGACGAGTTCAAAAACGAAATCAGCGAAGCGCGCACATTTTGCTTCCTGCACGAAGTAGAGTTTTTGATAAAGAACAATTTGATAAAAGGCGGCGACCTTGACAATGCCATTGTTGTAGTGGATAAAGCTCCTAAAGCTGAATTGCTGAATCACCTGCAACACTATTTTAATAAACCTGAAGTTGTTGTTGAAAAAGAAGGCTATTTAAACAATATTCACTTACGCTACCAAAATGAACCGGCTCGGCATAAACTACTTGACGTGGTAGGCGATTTAGCATTAATCGGCATGCCTATAAAAGCAAAAATCATTGCTTCAAAGCCGGGACATTCCACCAATGTAGCCTTTGCAAAAAAAATAAAAAATATGATTAAAGAACAACGTAACGCAAAGATTCCTCCGGTGTATGATCCTAATCAAACACCATTGTTTGATATTCGAAGGATTGAGACTTATTTACCTCATAAATATCCTTTCTTACTCGTAGATAAAATCATCGAAATGAGCGACAGCCATGTTGTAGGGGTAAAAAATGTAACGATGAATGAAAACTTTTTTCAGGGGCACTTCCCCAATAATCCCGTAATGCCCGGTGTATTACAAATTGAAGCGATGGCACAAACCGGAGGCATACTGGTATTGAATACCGTACCAGATCCGGAGAACTGGGACACCTATTTTTTAAAAATAAACTCAGCGAAATTCAAAAATAAAGTACTTCCGGGCGACACACTGATTATGAAGTTAGAGTTACTAAGCCCTATCCGTCGCGGAATATGTGAAATGCAAGGGGTAGGGTATGTAGGTAATAAAATTGTAGTCGAAGCCGAGTTAGTAGCTCGCATTCAACGAAAGGAGCAGATATAATCTACGCATTTTGCAACGAAACCTATCATATAGACGTCTATTACACAATCTTTAAAATAAAGCCCCGTAAACTGTGCAAGATACCAAGTGGTCTTATATTCATCCAGAAGCCCGTGTTCATCCTACCGTAAAAATCGAACCTTTTACAACTATTTACGCAGATGTTGAAATAGACGAGGGTTGTACCATTGGCCCCAACGTTACGATCTATGACGGCGCACGAATAGGTAAGAATGTTCAAATTTTTCCGGGTGCAGTAATTTCAGCAGTTCCACAGGACTTAAAATACAAAGGGGAACCTACGCTAACGATGATCGGTGACAACACTATCATTCGTGAATGTGTAACAATTAATAAGGGAACTACTTATGCCAATAAAACAGAAATAGGAAGCAACTGTCTTCTTATGGCATACACACACGTGGCGCATGATTGTATCATTGGTAATCATTGCATCTTGGCGAACAATGTGAATCTTGCAGGGCATATCATTATTGAAGACTTTGTAAACATAGGAGGGGTTTGTGCCGTTCAACAATTTATTAAAATTGGAAGCTATGCTTTTGTTACCGGAGGCTCCCTGGTGCGCAAAGATGTTCCTCCATTTGTTAAAGCAGCACGTGAGCCATTAGCTTATGCCGGAGTTAACACAGTTGGCTTAACTCGCCGTGGTTTTGATAAAGAACAAATTAAACGTATTGAAGATATTTACCGTGTAATCTTTGTTCATCATAACAATTTGAGCAAAGCCATCCAAGTATTGGAAACAGAGTTGCCACATAGTGAAGAACGAGATATTGTATTACAATTTGTAAAATCTTCCAAAGACGGAATCATCAAAGGGATTCATAGTGCACAGCATGCAGATAACGCTTCATAATGCGGGCAAGCGCTATAACTACGAGTGGGTTTTTCAACGACTAAACTATAAGTTCGAATCGGATAAATGTTATGCCGTGTTAGGACCTAATGGCAGCGGCAAGAGTACATTGTTACAATGTATTAGTACTTATAAGCTGCTGAATGAGGGGACGCTTTCTTTTACAAGCCAAGGGCAAAGCATAGCGTTTACACCGCAGCTTATTTCTATAACTGCACCTTACTTAGAATTGATTGAGGAGTTTACGCTGAAAGAGTTGTTTCATTTTCAATTGTCATTCAAGCCATTTATATCACAGATAGACTACCTCTTGTTCATTGATGTGATTGGACTCGATCGTCATCAGCACAAAATGATTAAACTGTTTTCTTCCGGTATGAAACAACGAGTTAAACTTGCACTTGCTCTCTTGAGTGATACGAAAGTGGTTATTCTGGATGAACCAACGAGCAACTTAGACCAAGAAGGAGTGGAGTGGTATAGTCGTCTGATAGATACCTATAAACAGAATCGTATTATTTTAATCGGTAGTAATGATGAACGAGAATATGGCTTCTGTGAAGAGCGTATTTATATGCAGGAATATAAAACATAAGCCGGAGTAAATTTAGAAGCCTTATGTCGCATGTCTCGATTCTACATTATCTCATCGGTATATTTTATCTGATTTTATTTTCTCGCTTATTATGGCTCTCCAAGTGGCATGAACATTTTGGCATCTCTCAACAACGGCTACAAATCATTTTTCTACTAAAAGTTTTTTGGTGTTTAGCTTTTATACTTATCCATGTAATATTATCGGGAGGAGGGGATACGCTAGATTTCTATCAAGCAGGCGAGCAAGTATATCGTTCGTTGTTTCGTGACCCACGTGACTATTTACGTTTGGTATTTCTACCGAATCATTGGTATGTCAGTGAAAGCCTATACCATTACAATCAAGCCATAAACCGTTACGGCGACGAAAGCACCTTTCTGCTCATTCGACTGAATGCTATTTTTCGTTTATTCTCATTTGGCAGTTATACGGCTCACGCAGTTATGTTTTCATTCTGCACCTTGCCGGGTATTTTATATTTATACCTATTCTTCAATAAGAGATTACAACTCGGCCATCACAAGTCCTTTCTCTTAATACTGCTATTGCCCGTAACGGCATTTTGGATTCACGGCATTCACAAAGAAGCTTTGTTACTATCTGCCATGGGGTATCTATTCTATTTATCAAGCAATCGTACTTTAAAGCTCGGGCAGATACTTTATGCTCTTATTGCGCTTTTCGTTATCATTATTGTTCGATCACATTACCTGATTATACTGCTTCCGGCACTCTTGGCTTTATGGGTTTATTCCTCAAAGCAATTTCCTGTTTATAAAACATATCTAATGTGTATGTGTGCTATCGTTATGCTAAGTCTTATTTATCTTGTAATGAATCATGTGAATCTTATAGGATATATAGAACATCACCGAGAAGAATATATAAGGCTTGACAACACTAAGGTAAGTGCGCACCTTGATATTTTAGACTTATTTATTGCCCCTTTCAAAGTATTGATATCACCGCTCAATTTTATAGAAACAAGATGGTCGCTTTCACTCTTCCTGCAATACCTGCTCACATTCTCGTCTTATTTCATTATTCTAATACAAATTCGTAAGCGACATTTTAAACTAAACTCTGTTGGCACACTACTTATACTTACTGCGTTAATGGAATTCACTATTATAGGATTGATCGTAGTTCAAGATGGAGGCATTTCCCGTTATCGCGCTCCCATGCTTTGCCTGTTTATTGCCGGATTTTTAAATTTATGGGAAGAAAAAAAGCCAAAAATATGCGACGATAATTCCTAAAACTCGCCTATTTTACATAAATAGTTGTACTATTTTATAATAAAAAGTTAAAAACACATACTTTAGCCAAAAATTAATAAACAATGGCTCAAGTTAGGGTTAACGCATTAAAACAGTTACGTGCTAATCGTGATATCGTTATTGAAGTTCCTAAAAAGAACATTTCAGAGTACTTTGGCTCCTATGTGTTCCATGAGGAGACCATGAAGGCATACTTGTCTAAAGAGGCTTTTAAGAGTGTAATGAATTCAATTAACAGCGGCACAAAAATAGATCGTACGGTTGCAGAACAAGTTGCCAGCGCTATGAAATCATGGGCAATGAAGAACGGAGTAACGCATTATACACACTGGTTCCAGCCACTAACCGGTTCTACGGCAGAAAAACACGATTCTTTCTTTCAACAAACATCTACAGGAAAGGGCATAGAGGTTTTTGATGGAAACACGTTAATTCAACAGGAACCCGATGCCTCATCTTTTCCAAGTGGAGGACTGCGCAACACGTTTGAAGCCCGTGGCTATACAGCCTGGGATCCATCTTCTCCTGCTTTTATTGTTGAAGCGCCATCGGGTAAAACTTTATGCATTCCAACTATCTATGTCTCTTATACAGGCGAAGCACTCGATTATAAATCACCTTTACTAAAATCAATGCACGCACTGGAGAAGGCTGCACTGGATGTATGCCATTATTTTGATAAAAATGTCAATAAAGCTTTTGCAACCTTAGGATGGGAGCAAGAATATTTTGTAATTGACGAAGCGCTTTATGAAGCACGTCCCGATTTAATTATGTGCGGCAGAACGCTGCTTGGCGCTGCTCCGGCAAAAGGCCAACAATTGGAAGACCATTATTTTGCTTCCATACCCGAACGTGTGTTGCAATTTATGGTGGACTTCGAAAGTGAATGTTTCCTCTTAGGTATTCCACTAAAAACGAGGCATAATGAAGTGGCGCCGAGTCAATATGAGTGCACTCCTTTTTTTGAAGAAGTTAACATTGCTATAGATCATAATCAACTGATGATGGATGTTCTGGATCGTGTGGCACGCCGTAACCACCTGCGGGTATTATTACATGAAAAACCTTTTGCAGGTGTAAATGGAAGTGGTAAACATAACAATTGGAGTATCGCTACGGATACGGGAAGGAATCTTTTATCACCAGGAAAAACACCAAAAACAAATCTGCAATTTTTAACTTTCTTCGTTAATACGATTAAGGCAGTTAATGAATATCCCGATTTGATACGTGCCTCAATAGCATCAGCCGGCAATGATTTTAGGCTTGGAGCCAATGAAGCTCCCCCTGCTATTATGTCCATCTTCATTGGAGATTACTTAACAGATGTATTGAACGAAGTCGAGTTGCGTGTAAAATCGGAGAAATTTAATGAACAAGATGAACAAGTTTTGCGATTAGATATTCATAATAAAATACCCGACTTAATGATGGACAACACGGATCGCAACCGCACATCGCCATTTGCCTTTACGGGAAATAAGTTTGAGGTACGTGCTGTCGGATCTAGTGCTAACTGCAGTAGCACCATCACGGTGCTGAACACCATCATGGCGGATCAGCTCATAAAATTTAAGACAGAAGTAGATGCGTTAATTAAGAAGGGTGAAAATCGCGAAGTAGCCATACTTCAAATCTTGAAAGGCTATATCACTTCATCGAAGCGTATTCTGTTTGAAGGAAACAATTACAGCGAAGCGTGGGAAAAAGAAGCAACAAAGCGCGGGTTGAATAATATTAAGAATACTCCACTGGCCTTAGATGCTTATATGACGAAAGAGGTGATAGCATTGTTTGAACGGAATAAAATTTTTACCAAGTTAGAAGTGGAAGCGCGTCATGAGATTGAACTGGAGAAGTATATCAAGAAAGTGCAAATTGAATCACGTGTGTTGGGTGAAATGGTTCATACACACATTATACCGGCCGCTGTCGAATATCAGAGCCGGCTACTGATCAACATAAATGGATTGAAGAATGCGGGCTTTAAAGCGAAACAGTACGAAGGCCAACTATCCTTGGTAACAGAAATTTCAGAACACATTCAAGTAATACGGGAGAAAGCAGAAGCTATGACTGAAGCACGCAAGACAGCAAATCAAATCGAAGAGCTACGCGCAAAAGCACTTGCATACTGTGATAGCGTGAAGCCCTACTTTGAGGAAATTCGATATCATGCAAACAAGCTCGAGATAAAAATTGATGATCAACTGTGGCCTATACCTAAATACCGAGAACTGTTGTTTCTGAGATAAGTTGCGCAAAACCCGCTTATACCTGCATTGCTTAGCTAAGAAACATTTATCATCCGATCTCAAAACTCTTCTGCCCGTATGTCTCCTCTTAGAGGCCTTACGATTATATCTTCCACTACGGCGTTATTACTTACAGAATAGCAAAGAGCGCACAGCTCGGCTATGTCATCAACCGAAATAAAACGTTCTTTCGGGAGGTTCATCCCTTTCCAACTATCGGTGTATGTTGCACCGGGATTAATAGTACTCACACGAATATCCTTTGGCTGCAATTCTATTCTTAAATTTTTGCTGAATCCGATAAGGGCATATTTGCTCACACTATATGCACCACCATTAGGGTATGACTGCAGACCCGCGATAGAACCCACATTAAGCACCAGGGGTTTGTCTCCCCTAAGAAGCATAGGTATGGCCCATTGGGTAATGTTCCAAGCCGCATATAGATTAATTCGCAACAACTGATCTAACTCATCCGCAGATTGCGTACTGACCTTCCCCGGAATAAAACTCCCTGCGTTGTTCACTAAGACATCTATGCGAGCATGTTCTTTTCCTATTTCGTTTAAAACATTACATAGCTCATCATTTCGAGAAAGATCTGCACAATAGATAGAGCATCGAATACCAAATTTATTTTCTACACTTTTTTTAAGTTGAGCCAAATCTTTTATAGTTCGGGACACAACGATCAAATGAAACCCCATAGAAGCAAACTTGTTTGCAATTGCTCGCCCTATTCCTCGTGATGCGCCACTTATAAAAGCTATCCGTGTTGATGATTTCTTAGCCATTGTAACTTGTGATGATGCGTCAAAAGTAGCGAAGTAAAATGCAGTATTTTTACCGCAATAGCACCCGATGGATAGTTTTTTTTATCATTTTGGACGATATCTGCTTCTGCTGAAAGGAACTTTAGTAAAGCCGGAAAAAGGTAAAATTTATTGGCATGAGGTTATGCGACAAATGGTTGAAATTGGAATTGGGTCTTTAGCAATTGTCATCATCATCTCATTATTTCTTGGAGCCGTATTAACAGTACAAACCGCTTATCAGTTGGTAACTCCATTTGTTCCTAAAAGCACGATTGGTTCCATCGTAACTAACTCAAGCATGCTTGAAATGGCTCCGACAGTAACTTGTTTAATTCTAGCAGGGAAGATCGGAAGTAAAATAGCCTCCGAAATTGGAACCATGCGCATCTCAGAGCAGATCGACGCTCTTGAAATTATGGGGGTTAATGCATCAGCCTATCTGATTTTGCCCAAGATTATTGCTGCGATCATTATGATTCCATTACTTATTATTATCGCCGGCTTTTTGTGTGTGTTCTCCGGCTCATGGATAGGTGAGATTACCGGCGTGGTATCACGCGAAGAATTTATTCAAGGAGCTATTGAACACTTTAAACCCTTTATGATAACGTTTGCTCTGATCAAATCATTTACCTTTGGATTTCTCATATCTACCGTTTCATCATATTATGGCTATTACACGGAAGGTGGCGCACTTGAAGTGGGTAAAACCGCTACCAAAGCGGTTGTTGTATGTTGTATTTTAATATTATTGTCTGATTATATTCTTGCGCAACTGCTCTTATGATTAAGATAGAAGCAATTAAAAAATCTTTTGGAAATAAAGCAGTACTCGGTGGAATTGATGGTGTTTTTGAGCCGGGAAAATGCAGTTTGATTATTGGCGCCAGCGGCTCGGGCAAGACCGTGTTAATGAAAATTATGGTGGGCTTGTTGCCCTCTACATCGGGCAAAGTTTTATATGGAGGGGATACGGATATTACCACACTGGATAAGAAAGCGTTGAAAAAAATACGCCAACAAGTGGGCATGTTGTTTCAAGGTTCTGCTTTGTTTGATTCCCTTACAGTAGAAGAAAATATAATTTTCCCTCTTAACATGTTCACAAAGAATACGCGCAAAGAAAAATTAATGCGAGTAAACGAATGCCTGGAACGAGTAAATCTAACAGGGGTGAATACGCTCTACCCCAACGAACTGAGTGGAGGAATGAAAAAAAGAGTAGGTATTGCGCGAGCTATTGTTCTTAACCCAAAGTATCTGTTCTGCGACGAGCCCAATTCCGGACTTGACCCCTTAACCTCTATCGTAATTGATAATCTTATAAGAGAAATAACCAGAGAGTATAACATTACAACAATAGCTAATACACACGATATGCACTCAGTTATAGAAATTGGAGACAAAATCCTCTTCCTGCATAAAGGATTAAAAGAATGGGAGGGAACTAACAAAGAGGTGATGCAAACTAACAACCAACTGCTGAATGACTTTATATTTGCGAGTAATTTTTTAAAATCAGTAAAATCAACCATCAATCAAAATATCAAACCATAATACATAAATAAATGAGCGTATTAGTAAATAAAAATTCCAAAGTAATTGTACAAGGATTTACTGGAACTGAAGGTAGTTTCCATGCCACACAAATGATAGATTACGGCACAAATGTCGTAGGCGGTGTTACACCCGGGAAAGGAGGTACCTCACACATAGATCGGCCAGTGTTTAATACCGTGGCTGATGCAGTAAAGCAAACACAGGCCAATGTTTCAATCATCTTTGTCCCACCTGCTTTTGCTGCTGATGCCATTATGGAAGCTGCTGATGCCGGAGTTCAGGTTATCGTATGTATCACGGAAGGAATTCCGGTTCGTGATATGATTACAGCATACCGTTATGTTAAAGATAGAGGCTGCACTTTGATAGGCCCAAACTGCCCGGGAGTAATTACTCCGGGAGAAGCGAAGGTTGGGATAATGCCGGGCTTCGTTTTTAAAAGTGGTCGTATCGGTATTGTTTCAAAATCGGGAACACTGACCTACGAAGCCGCAGATCAAGTGGTTAAGGCAGGATTAGGTATCAGTACTGCCATCGGTATTGGTGGTGATCCAATCATTGGAACCTCAACGAAAGAGGCAGTCGAACTGTTAATGAATGATAAAGAAACAGATGCTATAATAATGATAGGTGAAATTGGTGGAGGGATGGAGGCGGAAGCAGCTCGTTGGATTAAAGAAACAGGAAATAAAAAGCCGGTAGTTGGATTTATCGCAGGACAAACTGCACCTCCCGGACGCCGTATGGGGCACGCAGGCGCTATCATAGGCGGAGCAGATGACACGGCAACCGCTAAGATGCGTATTATGAAAGAATGCGGCATCCACGTGGCGGAGAGCCCTGCTGTTATCGGCGAAACAATGTCCAAAGCATTAGCCGGAGTAACTGTTTAATTTCAACGGATAGCCGAAAAATATTATTTTAAACAACTCATCATATATGAAATTATTGGAAGGTAAAGTGGCTCTAATAACCGGTGCTTCACGGGGTATTGGCGAGGCTATTGCAAAGAAATTCGCTGATCACGGTGCGCAGGTAGCGTTTACCTATTTATCTTCTGAACAACGGGCGTTAGCTCTCGAAGAAGATCTGAAGAAGAGGACTACTAAAGCGAAGGCTTATCGTTCCAATGCGGCTTCATTTGCCGAAGCTGAAAAACTTATAAATGATATCATCACTGAATTTGGCAGAATAGATGTTGTCGTGAACAATGCCGGCATTACGCGCGATAACCTATTGCTTCGCATTTCTGAAGAACACTGGGATGAGGTCATGAACACCAATCTTAAATCGGTCTATAACATCACAAAGCAAGCTATTAAACCGATGATGAAACAACGAAGCGGTTCTATCATTAACATGAGTTCTGTTGTAGGTGTAAGCGGCAATTCAGGACAGTCTAATTACTCGGCTTCTAAAGCTGGAATTATTGGGTTTACAAAATCTATAGCGCAGGAAATGGGCTCGCGCAATATTCGCTGTAATGCCATAGCTCCCGGCTTTATTGAAACAGAAATGACCGAAACGCTAACTGAAGATGTTAAAAAAGGATTTATGAAGTCTATCCCGATGGGACGTTACGGAACCGCAGAAGAAGTCGCCAATCTGTGCTTATTCCTTGGTTCTGATCTTTCGTCCTATATCAATGGCCAAGTCATTAACATTTGTGGAGGTTTAAATACATAATGAACGTAGCTCATTTTCGTTCATTCCAATTAAGATAACGAACGTTGTGTTTAATCTTGAATTTGCATATCCTGCTTGGTATATCTTGCCTTGTTTACTGGCAGGTACAGGCTTAGCGCTGTTGTTGTATTTCAAAGACAAAACCTTTTCTCAACTTACACATGCTAAAACGCTGAATGCCGCATTAACCATTTTGCGCGCAGTGTTATTATCTATATTATTCATTCTCTTGCTGTCCCCTTTATTAAAAATTATTCATAGTGAAACTGAAAAACCTTTAATTGTTATTCTCAAAGACGGTAGCGAATCTTTACCTTTAATGTTAAGCAAAGAAAACATAACAACCTACAATCAATCACTTGATGCACTTGCTGCAAACCTTAATAAAGATTATGAAGTACAGGTACTCAAGTTTGGAGCGGATGTCAGCGCAAGCGGGTTAGATTCTTTTAATGAAAAAGCTACTGATATTTCTAATGCATTAACGTATGTCTATGAAAATAACAGAAGTAGAAACTTGGGTGCCATCATTCTATCTTCAGACGGTATCTACAATAAAGGCAGCAATCCCTTATACCTGCCCCAGCTATCGAGTGTGCCGCTTTTCACCATACCCGTAGGCGACACTACGGTAAAGCGCGATGTGGCGCTAAGCAAGATTAATGTTAACTCCGTGGTTTATCTCGGAAACAATTTTAATATGCAAATTATCGGGAAAGCTACTGCTTGCGCGGCTTCTACAACAACTCTTACTGTTTCTCTGGTAGCAGACGGAGGTGAGAAGAAGCTATTTGAGAAGAATATTGTCATAACAAATAACGCCTTCACCTTTTCACAAGAGGTTACCCTGAGTGCCTCTCACAGCGGAGTCAATCATTATCGTGTTCGCTTATCCGAAGTGGAAAATGAAATCACCGCCTTGAATAATGTTGCGGATGTTTTTGTTGAAGTACGCGAAGCGAAAGATAAAATACTTATTATGGCCGATGCACCTCACCCGGATATTGCTGCTCTTATTCTTTCTTTACAAGAGTTAAAAAATTACGAACCAGAAGTTCGCTATCAACCGGACTATCCTCAAAACATAAATGAATTTAAGCTGGTCGTTCTTCATCAATTACCCAGCGGAGATAATTATTTTATACCTTTTTTCAACAAATTAAAAGAAAAGAAAATACCACTCCTATTTATCCTTGGCAACGAAACGATTGTAGGCACGTTCAATACAATTCAGAATGCAGTAAAACTGAATAACAGCAATAGTAATTTGAATAATGCACAGCCGGTGTTTAACAAAGACTTTTCTCTGTTTACGCTTTCAGATAATACCAAAGAACGACTGAGTGCTTTTCCGCCATTGATCACGCTATTTGCAGAGTATAAAATGTCGCCGGCAACGATTCCTTTCTTATGGCAAAAGATTGGTAATGTGCAAACCTCGTATCCTTTGATTGCTTTTGAACAAGGCTTACAAGGCAACACAGGCATCATCAGTGGTGAGGGCATCTGGCGTTGGAGATTATATGATTATCAAAAAAATAAAAATCACGATGCCTTTAATGAGATTATGCAAAAATGCATTCAGTTTTTAATTAGCCGCGCAGATAGCAAACCTTTTCGAGTTTATGTGCAGAATGAATCGGGAAATAGTAATACTCGAATCTTTGGAGAAAACGAGCCGGTATTTTTTAATGCAGAGTTATATAACGATGCTGCAGAATTGGTAAACACACCTGATGTGAAGCTCAACATTAATGACAATAACGGAAAAACCTTTTCTTTTCTATTTAATAAAACAAATAATGCCTATACGTTGAATTCGGGGAGTTTTACGGCAGGCTCTTATCAATGGAAAGCCACAACAACATTTAACAATCGTAACCTGACAGAAAGCGGCTCTTTTCGTGTTAGTCCCGTACAACTTGAAAGTATCAATTTAACAGCAGACTATAATTTATTATACCAACTGGCAGAAAACAGCGGTGGAGCAATGTTCAGCTTATCGCAAACTCAAGAGATATTATCTCGATTGAACACAAGCGAAACGATTAAACCGGTAATCTATACAGTAAACCAAAGCGAATCGGTAATTAACCTGAAATGGTTGTTCGCCGTTCTTTTATCTTTGCTAAGCCTTGAGTGGTTTTTGAGAAAGTATAACGGAGGGTATTAGTAAAATGATTCTTTACTTTCAAGAAGAAACAAGAAACAATAATGTCAATGCACCACCATCACCTTTTTGGTAATGCGAGTATGCTCATCATATACTTGCAGTATGTACAGAGCCGAACTTA
>JBDHXV010000048.1:0-18091 GCA_039810885.1 Chitinophagales bacterium
TGATCCGCTGTTTGACGTAATCAATGGAAGCGGATTTACCGTTACTACAGAAGTCGTTTGTCCCGTGCAGCCGTTTGCATCCGTTCCAATAATCGTATAGGTTGTGGTCGTCGTCGGGTTTGCTGTTACACCTGCGCCGTTCGTTGCACTTAATCCCGTGCCCGGAGACCAGGTGTAGGTCGATGCGCCGCTTGCTGTTAAGCTCATTGTAGCACCGCTACAGATTGATCCGCTGTTTGACGTAATCAATGGAAGCGGATTTACCGTTACTACAGAAGTCGTTTGTCCCGTGCAGCCGTTTGATAAGGTACCCGTAACGGTATAGGTTGTTGTTAGCGTCGTCGTTGATATAACTGATGCCCCGGTTGTCGTATTCAATCCAATTGATGGTGACCAAGAATACGTAATTGCGCCGAATGCATTAAGCGTAAGAGGGGCATTATAACATTTAAATCCCGAGTTAACTGAAAGTATCGGTGCTGCATTTACAGTTACTATAGAAGTAGATTGAGCGGTGCAGCCCATAGAATTGGTTCCAATTATTGTATAAGTCGTGGTTGTTGTCGGACTTGCTGTAACTGATATTCCTGTGCCGGAACTTAATGATATGGCAGGAGACCATTGGTAGGTATAATCAGCATTATTTGCTGATAAGATGATATTGCTCCCTTTACAAATCGTCCCGTTTGATACTGCAAACATATCAGGAACAATAACCGCCATATTCAAAATTCCCGGGGTGCCGGGTGTTGCACCATAGGCATTGGTTAAAGGGCTACCCGTATAGCCATTCATTCCTTCCGATACTGAACTGGAAGGGTTAACAGGCTGATTGGTATAAACAACACCGCCACCACCGCCGCCACCCGGGCCGTGAGGTGAACTAAAATTAGCATTGCCTCCTTTACCGCCACGAGCAAATATGGTAATGTTTGTCAAGGTATTCTGAGCAAAGAAGACTACTGAACCTCCTGCACCACCACCGCCACTACCATCATTTTGCACAGTATTATTTCCACTATCGCCATCTACATTAATGGTACCGCTGCCTATAACATTTTTCGCACGTATTATAACAATACCTCCTCCCGAAGCACCACTTGATGCAAACCCATTGCCCGGAGAACCTGTTCCATCATTTGTTGTTCCTGCACCACCACCACCACCGAACACCAGACGGGTGTAATTAAGAAATTCGAATGGTTTTCCCGGATGTCCACCAACAGCCAAATTTGAGTTCCAAGAGTTACCTCCATCCCCGCCGGCGCCACCATCGGCACCGCCGCCGCCACCCGAGTTTTGATCATTGGCTGAAGGCCTACCATCATTACCTCCCCCCCCCGCATTACCGGGGCCACCGCGTGCAGAGCTGCCATTAGGATATCCATTTACTAGTGTATTTAACAATGTCCCTCCATTATTTATAAAACGAGGAGAACCTGCAGTCCCCTCTCCCTTCGAAGAATGTGCGTTCTTTGTAGGTACTGAGCGATAATCGGTATTGACAAGGGTATTATCACCGCCTAATTTTCGACCTCCTCCGCCTCTGAATCCTAAGCCTTTAAGATTTAGAGTGTATCCTGCAAAATTCAAGTTATTGCTAACTTCGAGAACGAATAACCCTCCTGTTGAACCATCCCATGCTGGAACCGTGATATTAGCTCCAAGCGTGCAATTATTATACTGTGGTACTCGAATAACCTGGAAGCGGCGCTGGCCGGTTGGCCCGGTAAAATCACTCCAATAAAAGGCATTAGTGGTTGTTCCACTTAACATTAAAGTACCTCCAGTTAGAGGGACGGTAGATGCCGCGACTGCATATTCATAAATGCCCGCACTCAAGTTGGCATTATTAAGTTCGCCATTTCCCGGATTACCGACAACGCCATCGCCATATTGATCATTATTTAATGCATTAATATCTGCTCCCTGTATTTGGATAATTAAGACTAATTCCCCGGGAGCAATCGGAGTAGCACCCGTTGCTGTACCTAGGACAATACTGTTAGAGCCTGCCGGAACATCTGCTGTGCCAGGATAATAGGTATTTGGGTATGTAGTTAAAGTAACATTACCGTGCTGACCAGGCGTTCCACAAATTTGCGCACTAGCTATGTCCGGTGATAAGATTATTAATAGCAATAACAGTAAATGACTGCAATTAAAACAGCGCAATATTTTACTAATTAGCAGTATTTTAAGTGTCTTCTTCACAATGAAAGCATTAAGATTAGATACACTGTAACCATTTATAGTTACCCTTATACTCTACAAAGTCATATTAGTTGTACTATTTTTATGTAATAGCCTATTAGATAGTAATTTTTCGACTAATCGCCAAAAAAAATGGTCTTTTACTGATTAAGAAGGGATGAAGTTTCTAAAATTTCAGTCTAACTGATAATTTCACTTCGGATCGCGTGTTCCCATTTATTTGTTCCAGAGAACTTCCTATGACATTCAAATTCTCGAATATTGTTTGTGCAAATCGGGCATAAATATCAAAATGGCGATTAAGAGTATATCGTGCAACGAGATAATAACGAGTCCCCTTATTTTGAAATGATGGGATAGAATAAGCATACAAAACATCATTTTCATATACATAAATCCGTGCATTGTAATCATCAACGTTAAACAACATGTATCTGAAAGTAAGGGCTAATGGGAAGCCAAGTTTTCTATAAATAAGGTCTTGATAAATAATGTATCCCTTTTGCGGCTTTTCCAAATCCTGACTGTTGTATGCAGACCATTCTACTCTGGATTTTAAAGTGAAGGATCGCGAAACCTTATGCATTATATTTATCCGTAGTCCGCTGCGAGTATTGTCAACTATGTAATCAAGAGGATTTAATGTAATGCTGTTACGTTGTTTCGTTTCAGTACGATATTGTGCATAGATCTCAAGTCTTTTATTCGGTCTGTATGTTAAACGCGATAAGTAATCTTTACCAACTGAAGGGGCATCAACCTGGTAAGCAAGCCAAGGGAATTTATACCAGTCGCTATACAAATCTAAAATAAGGGTAGGTAACATTCTTATACTTAGCGCTATATAAAGTCCTTTCTCATTGTAGGGTTTTGATGATTCAGCAAAAGCATTTGGATAAAGGCTTTGGAAGCTTCTGGCATAATTTCTATAAACCATTGCCAAGTCTGCCTTCTGGGAAAGGCTCATTAATAATCCGTTCACAGTGCCTTTTCCTCCATTCTCACTAATTGCTGTTTCACCAAAGAAAAGCATATTCTTATATTGATAAGTATAATCTATGGATGCGTTGGCAAGAGTGTTACTATTATTGAATTGAAACTTGCTATATGCATAGTCTTGTTTGTTTAACTGAGTACTTAATACCGTTTGTAGCGCTGTAGCACCTAAGTGCAATTTCTTATAGCGGTAATCTATATGCATGCCATATACCGTTTGTGAGATTGCCCCTTTTTTCGATACTTCAGTCAACGTTCTGTGAAAGCCATCGCCACCAAATGAGGTTACAAAGGTGTTGCCGGCTTCATCTACTAAAGTGTCGGGCACCAATACCGTGTTTGCATCAATTTGCTTGTGGGAGTAAAAAGCCGTTATATCAAATGGATTGATGTTAAAAGTTGCCGCAGCACCTCTAAAAAATAAATATTCGTTTACAGAAGTATAGGGACGGATGATTTGGCCTCCTTTCTTCACCATTAATACATAAGGGCTTTTACGTCCGCCAATACCATTTCCCAGCAATAAGCCTTGCCCTGTCCTCAGTTGATAATCACCAAGTACAACATATTTCAAAAATCGTCTGCCCCGGTAAAAAATATGAGCAGAGTAAAAGTCAAATCCATTAGTTTGAGTTCCTCTAAAGAACTCTTCTCCGGGATCTTTTTGCATCGTCACACCATAGCCAAAACGATTAGCATAATCATATCGGAAGCGATTATAGATGCCCAAAGGGCTTCCCAGATATCGGGTAGTCGAGTTCCCCTCCGGAGGGGTGTATCCTCTTTGAGTTTCTAAAATGCGTTGTGTTCGAGTCAGCATCATCCAGTTTCCTTTGGAGAACATGTTTTTGGGGTTCAACTGGTATTGGTTGATACTATTACTCATACGCACAAAAGGAAGGAGTCGGTAAATATCATTTAACGACAGATAGGGAACTGCCTGCAATTCAAAGATGCTGATGAAGTTGCCGAGTTGATCGCGGTAATCGGTTATTGATCTTGCCTGTAGGTCGGTAATAATTCCCACATCGATCAATTGTTGTAAATCTTCTTTCGTTACATGGTTGAGTTCTAACTGATGTTCCTGTAAGTAATTGATGACATCTTCTACAAGTTCTAAGTCATTCTCATTGCTTTCTGTCATATCTTGTTGCATCTGCAAAAGATTTTCTTTGGCATCATCAATCACATCGTTCTGCTGTGCAGACAATATACCTGCATTTAAAATAAGCAGTAGGGCTATAAGGAAACTATGGCTGACTTTGTTTGAATACATACACTAATGAACCCGAAGGTGAAATGCCCAGGTATTGATGGTAGGCGGAACATAAGTCAAATTGAAGTGATTTGAATTTAAGGCCTAATCCAAAGGATAGCTCATTATTATTTACTCCGCCACGGATAAATATACTTTGGACAGGCATGTACTCAAAGCCTATTCTGAACATATTGCTCTTAAAATAATCATTTTCAGTTTCGGCACAGATTAAGAATGATTTAGTTGGCTGATAAGCTAACCCGAGAGTTAAATACGAAGGATACTTTGCTTCAGCATAATACCCTGATGAGGCGCGAATGGGATTAAATACGTGTGCACCAAAGGTTAGTTGGCTATTGAGTTGCGCAATGGCACCAAGTTCGAATGTTACTGTTTGATGTGTACCATACTCCAAGATATTACGAGATAAATAATCAAACTGAGCACCAATGCTGATTTTATCCGTGATTAATCGAGCGTAGTTCAATGCTGCTTTTGTTTGGTTGTATAAATCGAATCCATTGTATGAAGCGACTAATCCAATGCAGTTATTTTCTTGAAAAGGAATGCTGGCACCGATAGAACTGTAGTGTAAGTCACTCATCATAAACTTACGCATAGTAGAAGCTGTCACAGAGCCGACTTTATTGAAAACTGAAGCGGCCTGATTATTAAAGATGGCGTATTCATCAATTAATACCGAGCGTATGTTTCCCATTGCTGCACTACGGGCACCGTTTGAAAATTGAAGCACTTGTGCTTCGCAAAACAATGAAGTAAGCACAAACGAAATAGCTGTGAAAAAACAAACTGCCTTTCTCATGACTTAGAATAAACCGTGTAATTCGCCAGATACCCGGTTAATCACTTGACCCAAATCCTCCGGATTGTCGGCAAAATTTACTTTCTCAATATCAATAATTAACAGCTTGCCTTCTTTATAGTTGCTTATCCAAGCTTCGTAATATTCATTTAAGCGGCGCAGGTAATCTAATCTTAAATGATCTTCATACTCTCGGCCCCTACGTTGAATTTGTGAAACAAGTGTAGGAATGGTGCCGCGTAAATAAATGAGCAAATCGGGTGGCGTGATGTGTTGATTTAAGGTTTTGAAAAAGCCGGTATAATTATCAAAGTCGCGTTTGGTCATCAATCCCATTGCATAGAGATTCGGCGCAAAGATGTTCGCATCTTCATAGATCGTGCGATCCTGTATCACCGTTTCATTACCACGCTGTATATCCATAAGCTGGCTAAAGCGACTATTTAAAAAATAAATCTGTAAATTGAATGACCACCGTGGCATGTCCTCATAGAAATCATAGAGGTATGGATTATTCTCAACATCTTCATAGTGTGGAATCCAGTTGTAATGCTTTGCCAGCAGCGTAGTTAAGGTGGTCTTTCCAGAGCCGATGTTGCCCGCAACGGCTATGTGTTTGATGATGTGCGCTTTCTCTTTTGCCATGCTTGGTTGTAAATTTTTCGATATGCAGTTGTACTGCCGAAAAGTAACCGTAATAATTTAATTCATCAAACAAGGCATCTATAATCTAAGATAATATGTGGATTATTTTTTAATACCGAGCTAAACGATTAACAATTCGTCGTATTAAGGAGGGGCCTTCATACACAAGCCCGGTATAGACCTGTACTATGTTTGCTCCGGCAAGGATTTTCTCTTCTGCATCTTCAACCGAATGAATACCGCCAACGCCAATGATAGCTATTGTCTTGGGTAATCGAGACCGAAGAAAGGCAATGACCTCCGTAGATCGTTGCTTGAGCGGTTCACCGCTGAGTCCTCCTGCTCCGATTCTATCTATATGTATTACTGACGTTTGTAATGCTCTGCGAGAAGTGGTCGTATTCGTGGCAATTATACCGTGTATGGATGTAGTCTGAATAATTTCTACTATGTCTTTTAATTGTTCTTCTGTTAAGTCGGGTGCAATTTTTAAAAAGATGGGCTTTATTACAGGCTTAGTTTGATTTAGGTTCATTAAAGTTTGCAAAAGTTCCGTCAAAGGCTTCTTCTCTTGTAAATCTCTCAATCCGGGCGTGTTTGGAGAACTCACGTTTACTACAAAATAGTCCACCACCGCATATAGGATATTAAAACATTTGATATAATCTTCAACTGCATGTTCATTAGGGGTCAATTTATTTTTGCCTATGTTCCCGCCTATTATAATATTTTTATTTTTTCTTTTTTTTAAGTTCTCCGCTACAGCCTCTGCTCCTTCGTTATTAAAACCCATTCGATTAATAAGTGCGCGGTCTTTAATCAGTCGAAATAATCGTGGCTTGCTATTTCCAGGCTGCGCCAATGGAGTAACTGTTCCGACTTCAATTGAACCGAACCCCAATAGGGCAAAAGCATCAAGATAGGATGCATTCTTATCAAAACCTGCTGCAAGTCCAACAGCATTAGGGAATGTTAGGTCCGCAATCATTACAGGCTTTGGATGCGCTTTCCCTACCATCAGCCACTGAAAAAGCTTTTTTAAAATAACGGTCTTAGAGATAAACTGCAAGATGGACATTGTAACATGGTGTGCCATTTCAGGATTAAAGCAAAATAATATAGGCCTGATGAAAAAACGATACATAATCCTTGTTGTGCGAAAATACAAGTTGTCTTTTAGTAAAAAGATTTCATAGATAATATTGAGTCTCGTTGTTTCTTTGATATAAGCTATAATTTTGTTTCAAAATTTACTCCATTGATTGAAATGATTCTTGGGGCCTTAACCGGCCATCTGAAAACACTGTTGGCACAAAATTCTGAAACAGTCCGCTACAGTAATGATACTGATGTGCAACTTTTCTCAGATAGCATAAAGGACGTATTTAAATCGGAGTTATCCTCGGGGAACAGCGACTTTTTATACAATCTGTTTAATGGCGAAGAAAAGTCGGAACACTCTCCGATAGTTATAGAGTTATGTGATAAAATCACATCTTCTCTTTCTGCAAAAGGGATGAATGCAGAAGCTGCAAAAGAATTAAGTTTTAAGGCACTGCCTCGCCTTTTTAACGCCTACAACTCACAAATTATTGAAGCAAAAAATAAAGGCATTGATATACCGGAGCTACTGAAAGACATCCTGTCTGATAAGTTCAACTTTTTAAATATGGGGAAACTGCTGAGTCTTTCAAAAATGCTAAGAAACATTAAGAATTAGCACCTGAAAAATTTGTATTTTATTATCACTCTTTTGCACAATTCTTGTATCATAATAACTATGCTTTGATGTAGCATTTAGATTTAAACTGAATAGGCTATGAAAGTTGATGTCTTTTACGTGTTTAAAAACAACTCTATGAAAACTCAATTATTTTTTACGCTTCTATCCCTTCTCGTTAGTTCATCTGCTTCTGCACAATGGGCGAATACTGGTTACAATTACCCGATGGCGATTTATGGCATTCACTTTATTAATGAACAAACCGGTTATGTTGCCGGATATCATGAGCTTTATAAAACAGGCGATGGCGGAGCTTCCTGGTCGCTGCTATGTAGCAATGTATTTACAAATGGCCCGAGTGGTGTATGGTTTTTAAATGAGAATATTGGATTCATTATAGGTCAAGATGGAGGAGCAACACCACAAGTCAGTAAAACTATAAATGGCGGAGTTACCTGGACTACTACTACTCTCCCCGTTTCTGGTATGGGATTTCATTCCGCTAACAAGATATTCTTTTTTGATAATACCCTTGGGTTTATTGTATGCCAAGGTGGGCTGATCTATAGAACCACAGACCAAGGGACTACTTGGACTTCAATCAACTCTATGACATCTTCAGATTTAAATTCAGTGTATTTTCCTACTGCTATGGTAGGGTATGTTTCATCCCAAAGTGATGGGGTTATCTTAAAGACACTTAATGGTGGCATGACTTGGTCGCAGCTTCAAATAGGTCAAACCGTTAATGTCAATGATTTATATTTCACTTCTGCCGATACGGGATTTCTAGCTTGTAACGAATCGAAAATTCTGAAGACTACTAATGGCGGGTTAAGTTGGTCAGTAACGAACTTTGGGACAAACGATTTCTTTAATACCATAATATTTACAACTAAGAATATAGGTTATGCTGCAGGAAACGCCGGCCTAATTGCCGCTACCACTGATGGCGGGGTTAATTGGTCACCAACAAATAGTGGAATTACCGACTATATATCTCTTCTCAGTTTTCCCTCCCTGCATACCGGCTATGCAGTCACTATATTAAGTGGAAGCGGATATAGCAATGTATTAAAAACTATTAGTGGCGGTGGTGTGAATGCTATTACAGAATTACGCCCAATAATTGATTTTAAAATATTTCCAAACCCTGCGGGAGATCATCTAACAATATTATATAGCACTGCAAATACTTCAACAACAAATGAAGTGAGGATAACCGATTTACTAGGTCAAACAATAGATGAATTTACACTCAACGCTAATGAACCTTTTAGTTATTCGACAGACAACTTAAGTAGCACCATATACTTTGCCACCCTATATATAGACCATACTGTAGCTAAGCAATTAAAATTTGTTGTGAGGAGATAGTTTTCGATCTTTATCAATAAAGTGAGGAAATCTGATTAATCCAGTTTCTATATTCTTATTTAGTTTTCATTGAATGTTAATGAATATCATAGAATAATCGTTGCGAGGCTGCTTAGTTTTGTGTCATATAACTCTTTGCTTCTACCCCCGATAAATTCTACCGCATAATGAAACACTATTTAATTGCATCAATTTTAGTTTTTGGTTTAACCGTCTTGAATGCACACGCACAAGATTGTACTGCATCTTTCTTTTATGAGAATGTATTAAACAGCGTTACATTTTACAATAATACCACCTACAACTACACCGATGCAGTTTGGGATTTTGGTGATGGTAGCCCGATTGTTAGCAACCCAAGCATAGCAGTGCCGCATGTTTATGCCATCAGCGGAACATACAATGTTTGTCTTATCATTAGCGGGTTAGATTGTACAGACACCCTTTGTCAGAGTGTTCAGGTATGCGGCTATCTCTCGAACTACTCATATATTGTATCAGGACTAGCCGTAGCTTTTACTAACCTCTCCATTGGCAATTATACCCAAACGATATGGGATTTCGGAGATGGAACGACATCCCTGCAAGCCAATCCAATTAAAGGCTACGATGCTTCGGGCCTGTATGATGTATGCCTTGTATTGGGTAACGAGGACTTCTCGTGTACTCAAATACATTGCGAATCTGTCGCTGTAAGTAATAGTGCAGATTGTGAAAATCCTACACAGATAAACCCGAATAATAATTGTAATAATGAGTGGGCTCCAGTATGCGGATGTAATAATGTTACGTATGCAAATTCGTGCAAAGCTTTTTATGATGGCGGCATAACTTCATGGACTAATGGCGCCTGCTCCGGTGCTTGTATTGCCGCTTTTGATGTTAATGTAAATTTATTAAATGTAAACTTTAACAACTATTCTGTAGGAGAATACACTTCAACAAGTTGGGATTTCGGAGATGGAAATACTTCTGAGGAATCCAACCCAAGTCACAGCTATGCAGGGCCCGGAACTTATAATGTTTGCCTTAGTATTAGCGGAAACGGATGTAATGATACGCATTGTCTCTTAGTGGAGGTTACTGGCCTACCCGAGTGTCATGCTCATTTCACTTCTACGCAAACGTGTACCCATTTTCTGTTTGCTCAAACCTCCACCGGCTCTTTTACAAATGCTATTTGGGACTTGGGTGATGGCACTTCAGCTTCAGGAAATGATGTAACTAAAGAGTATCTTATACCAGGCACCTACAGTGTATGTCTCACCATCACCGGAAGTGGTTGCCAGGATACGTATTGTCAAACCATTATCATTCCCGATAAAAATAATGTTAAAGCAGGGCTCATAGCCCAATACACTCCTTCCGTTTTGCCCCTTATGGTTCAGTTTACAGGTATAGATTCCTTTAATACGGCCTTCAGTTATCTCTGGGATTTTGGTGATGGTAATTTTTCATCAGAGAAAAATATTCAACATTACTATACTGATAATTGTGCTCCAACCGTGTGCTTCACCATAAAAGATCAAAACAATTGCAGTAGTAGTGCTTGCAAAAATTTATCTCTCTGTACCGATGGAATCAATAAAATTCAAAAAGCAATCTATTATGCATGCTACCCTAACCCTGCGAATTCTGAGTTGAACATCGTGAATCACGATGCTCTTCACCAACAGGTGCACATTGAAATCCTAAGTATAACCGGAGTTCAGATTAAAGAGCAGACATTAACACATTGGCAAAAAGAATCCAATATCAGCATTCCGGTAAGTGACCTCAGCAGCGGATTATATATAATTCAAATTAATGATTCTAAAAAGCGAGTACAACTTATGTTTATGAAGCAATAAACGCGTTGTTAATTGCTTATCGGAGTTCAATCGGTCTATTTTAAAGTCATGGTCGAATTCTATGTAAGATAAACTATACCCTAAAAGCTATTATAGTAATCGATTCTCTCTGATTATTTAGTTATAAGATATCAAGGTGCCGTTGTTTGCATTTCTTCAGCTAATAACAACACCTTCCACGCATTTTCAACTTGGTGCTGTGTAAGTAAATCTTTCGCAAGAAGAACTAAATGATTTATCAATCCCTCACGATCTTGATGCATCCGTATCAAAATATCTTGTACCATAGATGAGCTTTTAATTTGCTCCACTGCTGCGGCATCGGGAATATGTTCCACGTTCCCTAGTTGCCCTAAGTTATTTGCGGACAACAATTCCGACCGAAGAATGAACTCCGGTATGGCATCATACCCTATTGCGGGGCGTGCGTTTGGTTTTGCCACTTCAAATACCGCATTGCCACTGGCCCTACAATAATAGTCGTTCCCCATACGTGCTACTAAATCAATCTTATGTGGGTCCACACGTCCTGCGTCATTTAAAATGTTCTCATGAAGATGCACCATCACGGCTTCGCATATAATCAGATTTCCTGCCCCGCCCTCTTTTCCGGTATAAAGAATGTCTTTTACAATACATTCATATTGTGCCGGCGACTCCTTTACTCGAAATGGTCTTACTTTCTCGGAAGCAATTGCTGTAAATCCGGATTTTACAAATTCATCTACTCCTTTAGGAAATTCTACGCTGCTCAATGACGTTTGCTGCACCATAGCGTAACTTACCACGTTAATGACAACTTCTCTTGTAGCTTGTACATTCTCTAGTGTATGCTTGATAGAATTATCACGAACTCTCCGTGCCGGTGAGAATACAAGTATGGGTGGATTAGATCCGAAACAATTAAAGAAACTAAAAGGCGATAAATTGGGATTCCCATCGGTATCCACGGTGCTGGCAAATGCTATCGGGCGTGGAGCTATAGTGCCCAGCATATATGCATGCAACTTCGCCGTACTGATTTCCTTAGGATTAATACTCAGCATCTATATCTTTTGTGCTTTATGCTTTCGTTCTAAAATAGAAAATTCCGAGTCGTCTTTTACAATACGGTTTTGTAATAGACCAAGTCCTGTAATTTCCATCTCGATCTCATCTCCTTCTTGCAGCCACTGCGGCTCATAACTAGGGTTCAGGCGTTTTCCAGTACCATTCAACTCTAAGAAACATCCAGTACCTACAGTACCACTGCCTATTATATCCCCGGGCAAGATATTCGTGCCGTAAGAACAACGTTCTATAATCTCTGCAAACGTCCAGTCCATATCTCCCATATTACCTCGTGACACCTCCTTGCCGTTTACTCTGCATAGCATTTCCAAATTATAAGCATTGCCGATGTGCCCCGGCTTAGCCGGAACCTTATAGGGTTCCAGTTCATCTATCGTAACCAGCACAGGACCTATACTGGTACAAAAATCCTTGCCCTTTGCGGGGCCTAAGTTCAATTTCATCTCTTCCATTTGTAATGTACGCGCGCTCATATCATTCATAATCATCAATCCACCTACATATTCATCTGCCTCATCCGCTTTAACATTACGGCCACGCTTGCTAATTACTATGGCGGCCTCTAATTCAAAATCAAGTTGTTTAAAATGATCCGGCATACACACAATATCTCCGGGGCCCTGTACTGCATTATGGTTCGTAAAATAAAAAACGGGGTACTCATCAAACTCTGCAATCATTTCTACGCCACGATTTCGACGTGCTGCCTCCACGTGCTGACGAAATGCATACGCATCGCGCATACTCGTAGGGTTTGGTATCGGGGCCAACACCTGCAAACGGTCATAAGGCAAGGGCTTAACGTGCTTTACTTCCCCTTGCTTTAATAATTCATAAAAGTTTGCTGCATGCTCAAAAACATCTTCCCACGAGTACAGGAACAATTGCATGTTGTCGGGTAAATTCCAATCCACTGCTCGCATAGGATACACATCATTTCCGATCAGGAAGCCCAAATGATCTTGCTCTTCGTGTAAAAAAGAAATCAACTTCATATATTGTTATTTAATGGCGTGAAATTAAGTAATACCTCGCACCTAAGAAGTAGTACCCAATACTCGGTTAATAAACATACCCAGCCTGTCCTTATTCTCGGGTTATCCTATTTCCTCTACATTCCTTCTAAAATGCTTCCGAGCCTCTGATTTCTCTATCTCCCTTTTCATGATTAACTGAGTTAATGCCGCAGCTATTCTATGCACATCTTCTTCTTCAAAAGCTCGCTTTGTGTCCTGTTCTCTTACATCCAGACGATAAAGTAACCATGTCAACTGCTCTGTATGATGTAATAATAAGGTATATATCGCTTCATTTAACATTCCAAGCTTTCGTTCATACTCCTCCTGTTTCATCTGTACTTGTAGCTCTGTTATTCGACGTACCTCGTCATAAATCTCCAATGCATCTTTATACATAACTGCAAATTAACATTTATCAATTTTTTAAAGCAGGTAAAATAAAAAGCCTATAAATCTTTCGATACTTGTCCTATATCGTTCATCTATTTAAAATCATCAAAGAGCTAATTCAGTTTGCGGTCTTGCTTAATCTGCTCCAATGCTTGCAACACGTTATGTTTAAAAGCATTAAAGGCAAGGTGCATCTCAGCATGTTCTTCATGATCTGAATTCATCGCCGAAGAGGCCTTGAAAAATTCTTGTACTCCCTTAATGCCCATCATCATAGTATTGGTTTTGATCTTATGAGCCAAAGCTTTAAATTGTTTCCAGTTCTTCTCTTGAACATAGGTAGTCATCTCTTGCAACATGGAGGGGGTATCCTGAATATATAATTTTAAAATATGATTAATAAACTCCGGCTCTTGATTGTAATAATCCTCTAAGAAAGCAAGATCGTATAGCTTTTCTTCGATTACACTTCCTGTTTGAGTGGGTACATCGTCAAAATCTTGAATCTGCGATATAGCCTGCGTCACATTAAGTTGTTCTAAAATACTTGTATAGAGCTGTTCAGGCTTAAATGGTTTTACAATATAACTATTCATTCCCGCTTCGTGTGCATTCTTTATTTGATCTTGATATCCGTGAGCGGTCATAGCAATCACAGGTATCTTACGTATATAAGCCTTCTCCGATCTTCGAATGATGCGTGTCGTTTCAAATCCATCAATATCGGGCATAGAAATATCCATCAACACAACATCGACATCTTCTTCCTGTAAAAGATCCAATGCCTCATAACCTCCTGAAGCTTCCAGCACCTCGAATCCTTTCGACTTTAATAAGTGTGCGACTAACAATCGGTTGATGTAATTATCATCCACGACCAATACACGTATGCCTTGCGGCACATTAATATCTACCTTTTTACTATCTTCTGCAACAATCTGTTCCCGGCTTATTTGTAGAGGAAGTTCTATAGAGAATGTTGTTCCCTTATTCACCTGGCTTCTTACAGAAATATGCCCGCCCATCAATTCAACCAGTTGCTTTACGATAGGTAACCCAAGCCCTGTTCCTCCATATTTTCTTGTTGTAGCTGCTTCTGCCTGCTTATAGGAGTCAAAAATTTCTTTAAGGCTATTCTCATCAATTCCAATTCCCGTATCGGCTACTTCAATAAGTATACGTGCGGTCTCCTCATCGCGGCCTAACAACTTTGCAGAGTAGGTAATTTGCCCTCGCTCTGTAAACTTAATTGCATTGCCTATGAGATTCAGCAACATTTGATTAATCCTTGTCGGATCCGTATCTAATTGAAGAGGTATTTGCTCATCAAAATCCATTTTTAAATGAACCTCGCGTGCTCCCAGTTTGGAGAGGATGATAGAATAGATGTTCTCAAATAATACTTTGAGTTGTACCGGCACTGTTTCAAACTGCATTTTCCCCGACTTAATCTTAGATAAATCCAGAATATCATTGATGATCACTAATAGATTATCGGTGGATTGTTTTATCAGATTTAGAAATTGTCGTTGCTCACCGCTAATAGACGATTGCATCATAACATTCGTAAGTCCGATGATGCCGTTCATTGCCGTTCGTATCTCATGGCTCATTTGCGCAAGAAATTGCTCTTCTGCTTGCTGTGCTTCTATTGCAGCCTGTGCCTGTTTAGTAATTTTTTGTTTCTCTTCTTCGAGTGCCGTTATATCATAAATAGAAAGCAGATATCTTCGTTCTCTCTCGCCGGTATATGCGCATGCCGTGAATAAAACCTTCTTTTCTTTATTGAATTTGGTGTCTAGTCTCAGAATGCGTGATAGACTTTCTGCATCTTGCAGTGCGGAGATTGAGTGTATAAGTTCATTGGCTTCGTCCAGTTTAAACAAAATATCAACCACTGGAAGCGACTTTATATCATTCAGTTCATAATCTGTAATCTCCTTAAATATTTTATTGATGAACATTGCACTCAATTGTTCATCCGTAACCAACACACCCAAGGGAAGTGCATCAAATACATCTTTATGACTGTATGCTAGGTAATCATTTAGTACAAGGCTGTTTTTAAGCATATCTGTGCCATAAAATACCAATGAGGTTTCGCCTCGATATTGAATTCGTTTAAAATATCCGGCAAATGAAATTGTCTGATGTGCTTCAGCTGATAATTGAAGGGTTAAAGGCACTTCATTTTGTTCTCCATGAAGAACATCTGTTATCAGCCGGAAATACTTTTTGATTTCTGTAGGCGGTATATACTCCAACAGACTGGACCCGCTTACCTCTTTCCCTAATGTTTGTCGTAAATAAGAATTATGATAAACTATCTCGGAATTGCGATTTGCAAGAATTACTGCGAATGGAAGTTGCTCATATAGTAAATAAAAAGATTGCTCCTCACGTAACTCAATACCACTCGCCTTTTCAAGTAACCTACAAATCAACAGCACCTGCTCATTTAACTTATAGGCTTCTATTTCATACCATTCTTCCTTGCCCCCAATAAGGTAATTTTTTTCAATCATTCCGATGGCTTTACGCCAAGCCTCTTGTATCAACATCTCTACTTCGGGGAAATCGTGTCCAAAAAAGTCTATAAGCGAAGTTTCCGCTTCAACAATTCTTCCTTTGTAATGCTCTTGAATAAAACTGCTGAAAGTCGTGTTGAAATACATGAGTTTACACTCCTTATCCACCACAAATACCGGGTGTGGAAGTGTTTGCATATAGTCGAGTGTTTGCAATGCTCGGTTTATACGCTCTCGTTCTGCAAATAAGGTTTTGTAAACAATAGCCCAACGGGCAATATGCTCGGTTAATATAGGCAACACATCATCACGAAATATCTGGGGTACGGAAGATGCAATATGAACAGAACCGATACAAATGTGATTGTAAAATATCGGTAATGCTACAAATGAACTACCCAGAGCAAGCACATCGGAGTACTTGATGTCGGGGTATTTCTCTTTGTCATAGTACGGGAAACGAAACGCATCTTGCGACAGCGCTACATAAGCTGCAAGTAGGCGGCTTATTTTGTTCTCTCGCTTATCTGATGCTGCGAGAGAGGAGTAAAACAGCTTGGATTTATTCTCGTCAGAAAAATAAATCTCAATTAAATCTGCAGGAACAAAGTGTCTAATACTCGAAGCAAGCAGCTCACCAAATTGTACAAGATCTCCTGCCGATAAGAATTTATGATCCCACTCGGGAGAGTACTTATAGATAATATTAGAGAATGAGCGCTCCATTGGGTGTTTATCTTGAGTTGTTTTTCAGGTTATTTGTATTTTCTGGTGAAAAATAGCCGTGCGCTTCTACGCCGCTAAAATAAATAAGTTCACTGCGCTACAAAAAACAAAAAAGCCATCAGAAATTCCATCTGATGGCTTTTTACAAAGCGATGTGTTGAGCTTATTTCTCTATGTACAACTTGAATACCTTGGATTCATTGTTTACATTCAAGGTAATAAAATAAAGTCCTGAGGCAAAGTTTTCGGTTGTAATGCTGTATGTGTGTGTGCCTTTATTGATCTGGCCCAAATCTAAATTCACCAACTGCTGTCCTAAAACATTAGTTACGGTATAATGCACTTCAGAATTATTAATCAGGTCAAAATAAACCGTAAAGTTTTCGCTTGCCGGATTTGGAAAAACTCCGGCCATATTAACTAAGGCATCAACACCATTTACGGCAGTTATGGTTTTAACTTCAAGTGGTTTGCTTTCTTTATCAGTGAATTGACCGCCTTGAGCATAAATCATTCCAGTGCCGTCTTTTACGACATAACTACCATCACCATAATCACAACAAATGCCATCACCATAATCGTCCGTAATCGTAAAGGTGTAGCAACCTAAAGGAAGTGTGGCCACTTTATCCGGTTGGGGATATGAGCCACTTGCAGAGGCATTCGTATAAGGACCGCCTGATAATACAGTTTGCCCGCTTGAGTTCTTCAACGTCCATTTTGTTTCTGACCCATAGCGATCCGTAGAAACCGATACTGTAACAACATTATCTCCCTGTAAAGCTTTTATCACGTTTTGTGTCAACTTATTATTCGAAGCATTGCCATCAGTTGTTGTAATCTCTATAGATAGAATAGCATTTTGTGTTATGGACACAACTCCCAGCGTAACATCCTGTATGGCATAAGTACTCAGATTACCTGACCAGTTATACGTATTAATAATATCATTTCCGTTTTTAGTTACTATCGTGCAGGATGTGAGTGGTGTAGTTCCCATATTTTGCAAGCGTACCTTTAAATTAACATCCCCGCAAGTAGCAGTAGTACCTATATAACTTACCAATGCAGCATCAGAGCCGTTGAATAGTTGCGGGCAAGTCCCCACTTTAGTGTATAAATTAGGCTCCGTCATTGCTGTACTATATCCACAATAATTAGTTCTTACTAAACGGTTCGGACAGATAACAAATACATTAGGATAACCACAAATTTGATACGGTGTTTTTATTGTTGCATCATCAATAATAGGATATGGTGTGCCGGTAACCCAATCCCCCTGTGTAGATGAATTACATCCTGTTGTATTATATAGGCAGTCAGTATTTGTGCTAGCATCAGATTCAACAAAGAATACCATAACATCGTTTGTTGTGTTAGCTAATACACCGGCCATTCCAGCCGGTCCATGTTTTGCAAACAAATCTTCCATGGCGTGTGATGAATGCAAACTCCAACAAGGGCCGCACCA
>JBDHXV010000049.1:0-17595 GCA_039810885.1 Chitinophagales bacterium
CCCAACCCGCCTGCGCCAATAATGGCAAGCGAGGCTTGTTTCAATTTCAATTGAGCTTCTTTGCCAAAGCGACTTAACAGTAATTGTCTGTCGTAATATTTAATTTCATCTGAGTTAAGCATCATCATTTATATGAAAAGCTAAATATTTTTTCCCAATCTTTCCAAACGGGTTGCAAGCCCTGATGTTTAATGGCATTTGCTACTTCAAGTGCGGTACGGCTATCATCAATCGCAAATTGCTCTAGTTCTTCGGGTGATACCGAGTACCCTCCGGGATTTGTTTTTGATGCAGCACTCACTGTTGTTACACCTATTTTAAATAATTGATCTCTGAAATTTGATTCTTCTCGAGTTGATAGGGAAAGCTCCAAATCTTCATTGTATAAACGATAAGCACAAATAAGTTGTACTAAGTCTTTATTATTCATTTCATGTTTTGGGTATTCCATGCCCACAGCCGGTCTCAATCTTGGAAACGAGATGCTGTATTTCGTTTTCCAATATTTTTTCTGAAGATATTGTTGATGCAAAACTGTGAAGAATGAATCTACACGCCAATTTTCAAGTCCCAGTAAAACTCCTAACCCGATTTTATGTACTTCACTTTCTCCCAGCCTATCCGGAGTTTGCAAGCGATAAGTAAAGTTCGACTTCTTTCCCTTTGGATGATACATCTTGTAGTTTTCTTCGTGATAAGTCTCCTGATATACCAATACGGAAAAAACACCGGCTGTCGTCAAACGCTTATATTCATGTGTATCCATTGGCTGCACCTCGATTGAAATATTTTGAAAATGCGGCTTTAATAATTTAACGGCATGTTCCAGATAATCAACACCTACTGTTTTTGCAGCTTCACCCGTTACAAGCAACACATGTTCAAAACCCATTTGCTTTATAGCTTCAGCTTCGCGAAGGATTTGTTCATCTTCTAATCGTATGCGCGGTATCTGATTATCAAATCGAAAGCCACAATAGGTACATATATTTTGGCATTCATTCGATAAATACATCGGAATGTACATCTGAATTGTGTTACCGAAACGTTTACGAGTAAGTTGTGCGCTTAATCGCAGCATCTGTGGCAGGTATTCTATTGCTGCCGGTGAAACAAGTGCTAAAAAATCCTCGGGTGAGCCATGTCCTGCTCGCTCAATAGCCCGTTGCACATCTTTTTGAGTCGTCGTTTTGATACGTGCTTCAACCTGTTCCCACGTCTGATTGCGAAATACATTATCAAACATCACAGTGAGCTTAGAAATTCGGTAAATGGACTGGAAGCATGCGCCACATCTGATACATAAGCTCCGTCTGCCTCATAAGCAGTGCGGCCGGCCTCAACCGCTTGTTTAAAGGCTTGTGCCATTCGAATTGGATTTGATGCAATTGCAATAGCTGTATTAACGAGTACGGCATCGGAGCCGCATGTGATGGCCTTCCAATACCTGCGTCAACAATTACGGGTACATTGGATTGAGCAATAATAATCTTAATCATAGCTCTGGTTTCCACGCCTCTGTTGGAGCCTATAGGGGCACCTAATGGCATCACCGCTGCTGTTCCAACATCTTCAAGTCTCTTGCACAAAATAGGGTCTGCATTGATATAAGGAAGTACAATAAAACCACGCTTTGCTAACTCTTCGGTTGCTTTTAAAGTCTCTATTGGATCCGGCAGTAAATACTTTGGATCCGGATGGATCTCAAGCTTCAGCCAATCCGTTTCAAACGCTTCGCGACATAGTTCTGCACATAGCACTGCCTCTTCAGCTGTTCGTGCTCCACTGGTGTTAGGTAACAACTGTACACCAAGAGCTTTTACGCTTGACAATAAATCACTGTCTAAATGGGCTTGATCTACTCGTTTGAGTGCGATAGTCACCATCTCACTTCCCGAAGTTGTAATACTATCGCACATTAGTTGATTAGAGGCAAATTTTCCTGTACCCAAAAAAAGTCTAGATTGAAAAGTATGTCCGGCAATTTGCCAAGGTTGGTTAGGATAGTTTGGTTTCATGTTGATTGTACTTTTTGAATGTATCAAGCACCTGAGTAATTGATTCATATTGATGAGTCAGCAGTGCTTTTACTATAAAAGATGAAAGAGCTACATGTTGAATACCTATTTTACAAAGTGATTCAATGTCGTTGAGTTCTATTCCACCAATTGCTACTAAGGGGATCTTTAAATGATTTTGCTTGTAATCAACGATAATTTTTTTTAACAGCTCCGCACCAAGTATGGGATTTAATTTCTGCCTTGTAGTCGTAAACCTGTAGGGGCCAATGCCGGCGTAGCTTGCACCTTCCTGCTGTGCGTAAATGACATCATCAATATGGTTACATGAGTAGCCTAAAATTTTATTTGAGAAGCGCTTTCGACATAGGCTAATGGCGGCATCTTCTTTTCCGATATGCAGTCCATCAGCGTCAGATTTCTCAGCAACTTCCGGATTATCATTTACGATAAATACTGCGTTGTATGCTTTAGTAATGGCTCTAATCTCTTTTGCAGTATCAATCCATTGTTCAAGTGGCGTGTTCTTTGTTCTGTACTGGATCCATTTCAGGCCTTGCTCACACGCATCTTTTACTTGCTGTACGTGCGTGTAAGTTGGTAAGTCAGTAGTAAGAAATTGAACAGGAAACATATCAATTATTAATTTTTGATTGTGTGGCTTGTTTGATTTTTATGCCTGAACAGTATTCTTGTAGTCGCAGTATAGAAAGTTCACAAGCCGTTGTCAAAGAAGCCCCTTGCATTAGGTTGCTTGCTATGCCTGAAGCCAGGCGGCACCCGGTTCCTCGTATTAATTGATGTTGTGTGTTTCGTTCGTGAGTGAAGTTGTGTATTGTGCTACTTGTATAAAGGGTATCGCTTATAGTGTGCGCTGTGATTTCATTTGATTTTATTAATAGGTTACAGTGCTTGCGTATCCATGTAGTTGCCTCTTCGAACGACAACCCGCTACTTAAATGAAGAAACTCATTTTTGTTTGGAGTAATTAAATATAGTTTGGAAACAAATGATTCAATGTCTTTAATCTTCCAAGAATAAAACGGAAAACCACTACTGCTGCTGCTTATCGGATCCCAGATTATTTTCACGTGAGGATTAACGGAACACAGCAATTCAATTATTTCTCGTAAAATATCCGGGTTCTCAATAATGCCAATTTTAGCTACTTTGATTGATTGGGATTTTAGTATTAGATGAATCTGTTCTTTTATCCATTCTTCATTCATCCAACGTACAGCGTAAAATTTTGTACTGTCCTGAATCGTGTCTGCGCTTAGTACACAGACAGGTGCGACGTCCTGTCGAATGCAGGTTTCATAATCAGCTAATATGCCCGCTCCCGTGCTTGGATCAAAGCCACCAATCAACAAACAGCTATGTTCAATTCTTTGCATCGTTCTATTATATTCTTAAACTCTTGTATAGGGTCTGGAGATTGCCAAATAATTCCTAGAAGGCCAAAACCTGAAAAGCCGTAATCTTGAACATCTTTAATCTTGTCTGCGGTTACACCCCCCAAGGCAATGACTTTATATTTTGTTTTTTGTAAAGCAGCACGTAATGAAGTTTCATTAAACGTGCTCTTATGTCCCAGTTTAGATATGCTTTCAAATATCGGGTTTAGAAAGACATATCGGTACTTAGGATGATAGTTCTTAAGGCTGGTTATAACGTGAAAAGAAGTACTTATCTGTAAGTCCGGGCGACGGTAGTGCAGATATTTCAGCATAAACCACATGTAGAGTTTATTATCTTTACGATGACGCTCGGTTAAATGAATGCCCTTTAATTTAAAGCTGGTAGCCAGTTCATGATGTGTATGAATGACTATTCGATCGTGATACTTAGCATCAAACTTGCTTAAATAGCTTTTTAGCTTTTCTGTAGAATATTTGGGCTTTCGTACATGATACTGGCTCAGTCCAAGCCGAAATAATTCCATAGTAATTCCTTGTTCTTCAGGGTAATCCTTCTCCGGACTTATGAGAATTAAACGCAGGGGTTTATCGTCTTCCATAATGTTTATAGAGGGTTATTGATATAATAGGATAGTTTATTGTTTGATATATATATTACTACCGTGCTCTTTAAATTCATCTGCCATTTCTTGCATTCCCGCTTCTAGGGCCGCCGCATTATTGAGATGAAGTGATGCCGCATAGTCTCGCACTTCTTGTGTAATTTTCATCGAGCAGAATTTTGGACCACACATAGAGCAAAAGTGAGCGGTCTTTGCATTTTCAGATGGTAAGGTTTCGTCGTGAAATTCTCTTGCTGTATCCGGATCTAAGGATAGGTTGAACTGATCCTGCCATCGAAATTCAAATCGGGCTTTGCTCAGCATGTTATCACGCCACTGAGCACCGGGGTGACCCTTTGCTAAATCGGCTGCATGTGCAGCTATTTTATATGTTATCACTCCATCCTTTACATCTTTCTTGTTTGGTAATCCTAAGTGCTCTTTTGGTGTAACGTAACATAGCATGGCTGTGCCATACCACCCAATCATTGCTGCACCTATTGCTGAGGTAATATGATCGTAACCCGGAGCAATATCTGTAGTTAAAGGGCCTAAGGTATAGAATGGAGCCTCATCGCAGATACTCAATTGTTTTTCCATATTTTCCTTAATTAATTGCATAGGAACATGACCCGGACCCTCAATCATTGTTTGAACATCATGTTTCCATGCAATTTTAGTAAGTTCTCCAAGAGTATTTAACTCGGCAAATTGTGCCGCATCATTAGCATCGGCTATTGCACCCGGACGAAGCCCATCACCAAGCGAGAAGGCAATGTCGTAAGATTTCATAATATCACAGATATCTTCAAAGTGAGTGTAGAGAAAGTTTTCTTTGTGGTGTGCAAGACACCACTTTGCCAAAATACTACCTCCGCGTGAAACAATTCCTGTAACACGCTTTGCCGTTAAGTGAATATAACGAAGTAACACCCCTGCATGAATGGTGAAGTAATCTACTCCTTGTTCGGCTTGTTCTATCAAAGTATCGCGATACAACTCCCACGTTAGATCTTCCGCTACTCCACCAACCTTCTCCAGTGCCTGATAGATAGGTACCGTACCCACCGGTACCGGTGAATTTCGAATAATCCATTCGCGTGTTTCATGAATATTTTTCCCTGTACTCAGATCCATAATTGTGTCCGCACCCCATCGAGTTGCCCATACCATCTTTTCTACCTCTTCTTCAATGCTAGATGTTACTGCACTGTTTCCAATATTCGCGTTAATCTTTACCAAAAAGTTTCTGCCGATAATCATAGGTTCACTTTCCGCATGATTAATGTTACAGGGTATGATTGCCCTCCCTCTTGCAACTTCATTACGCACAAATTCAGGAGTAATGATTTTGGGTATGGAAGCACCAAAAGACTGCCCCGGATGTTGAAACAACAACTCTCGTTCTTTTTCACTTAATGATTCGATGAGTTGATTTTCACGTATGGCAACATATTCCATCTCAGGTGTAATAATTCCTTTACGGGCGTAATGCATCTGTGTCACGTTGCATCCTTTCTTAGCGCGGTATATTTTTAGTTCTCCGGAGTATTGAATGGCTTTTAGCTCTTCGTTGGTAGTTCGTTCACGCGTGTAAACAGATGATGTTTCGTTAACTTCATCTACGTCGCCCCGCTGTAAAATCCATTGCCTACGCTGAGTCGGCAAGCCTTTATAAACGTCAATATCTATTTGCGGATCGGTATATGGACCACTCGTGTCATAAACATAAGCCTTGTAATGTCGTTCTTCCGTATTTCCATTTTGATATACATATTTATCATCTGTTATTATTTCGCGCATTGCTACACGAATAGGATGTAATTTACCGTCAACATAAATCTTCTTTGAGTTTGGAAATGGTTCTCGTGAAATAATCTGATTATTCGAAATTTTATTAGTGTTTTTCATAGAATTAGATTTTATGATTTTAACCGCCTTGCGCAACGGTAAAGACTACGATCGTTTGAAAATGTTGTAAAGAAAAATGTGGCCATTGAGCTCGAGGCACAACGTGGTTATTAACTGCTACGGCGATACCTTGCTTGTCGCTAAGGTTCTGTTTAACCAATAACTGCAAAAGAGTGCAATTGTTTTCGACTTCCGTTAGTTGATTGTTAAAGAAAAGTTGCATTTAATCTTAAATATTATCACTCTAAAAAGTGTGAGATAAGCTATACCTAACTTTTCCCTTCGCCGGTATTATCCGTATCAGGTAATCAGGGTATAATCTCAGCTCAATAGCACCCCTAAAGCGCAACTAAAATACAAAATGTCTGGAAATAATAAGAAACGGAATGCACTTAGTTCAAGCGCACAAGCTCATCGGCAATGACACGGTCATTCGTTAGTCGCGGCACCTTATTTTGAGCTCCTAATTTCCCTTTCGCTTTCATGTATTTGATAAATGAATCACTTCGTAGGAGGACAATTTTTAAGGGTTGTAATATCTTACCTTGTATAAGGTCAGCATAGTATATATTTCTTTCTTGCAAATGTTTGTCTAATGTAAGTCGGAAGGCTTCTAAATCGAGAGGTGATTTCTCAAACTCAATATACCATTCGTGGTGTGGCAATCCCTCTGCCACTTGTACCTTCGGGGCAACGGTATATTCCACCACATTAACTTTAAACTCTTCACATGTTTTAGTCAAGGCTGAATCGACCTCTTCAGAAATTACATGCTCTCCGAATGCCGATATAAAATGATTGATGCGCCCTGTCACGATGATACGAAAAGGTTTTAGGCTTACGAACTTAACTGTATCGCCGAGTATATAACTCCACAAACCTGCAGTATTACTTAGTATGATTGCATATTGCTTGTCTAATTCCACATCTCGCAAGGTTAAGCGTGTAGGATTTGTGCTCTGTATTTCAGAAACATGAACAAATTCAAAGAAGATTCCTGAATCTACATTCAATAAAAGTCCCTCATTTTGAATGCGGTCTTGATAGGCAATGAAGCCCTCCGAAGCAGGATATGTTTCAATACTATCTATCTCCTCCCCTATGGTATCAAACAAATGTTTTTTATATGGTTGAAAATTTACACCTCCATAAACGAGCAATTGTAAGTTGGGGAATACGTCTTTGATCGTTTGTTTACCCGTTTTTCTTAGCAAATGGTCAAAATACATCTGAACCCAAGGAGGAATTCCACTTATCAATGTCATATTGCGTTTATAGGTCTCCTCAACAATTGCATCCAACTTGGTTTCCCAATCTTCTATACAATTTGTATTGTATGATGGCAGTTGATTTCCTCTAAGGTAAGAGGGGACATGGTGGTTGACAATGCCTGATAAGCGCCCGGTAAGAATACCCCCTGTCTTATCCATCACAGGGCTTCCCGAAAGAAAAATCATATTTCCGTTCACGAAATGACTATTGCCTTTATTGGCAATATAAAGCAACAAAGCGTTGCGAGCAGAATCTATATGATTAGAAATAGAATCTTTCGTAATGGGAATATATTTAACACCGGATGTAGTTCCACTTGACTTTGCAAAGTATATCGGTTTGCCCGGCCACAAAATGTTTTGTTCTCCCTTCTTGATTAAATCAATGTATGATGCTATTTGCTCGTAATCGCGCAGAGGTACTTGCTTGACATACTGTTCGTGGGTATTAATATCCTTAAATCCATGATCCTCGCCAAACTTTGTTTTGCGTGCTTTCAATAACAGTTTATGAAACAAAAACTCTTGCGCCCGAAGGGCATCGTTTGTCCATTTATGAATATCCCTTACAATGTATCCGGCGTAAGGTTTGGCTAAAAAGGATTTAAAACTCACCGCAATTAGATCAGGCTACGAAGTTCACAAATTCAAATGAACAATGGATAAAGAGATTATTAAGATATAGAGGAATACTAATTCGGATTCCGTTTATTATCGTCATTGGTTATATCAATATAGACCGCTTTTTTACCAAAGCTAATATGTTCCCAAACTCTTTCGTGTATGGTATAAAGCACCATTTTGGTAACTAATTCAACTGCTCCAATAGAGAATGCAAGTGATGGCTTACCGGTTACAAGCCACGAAATGATGATCGTATCTATGGTACCAATAGCTCGCCAGCTAATAGACTTAACAATGCTACGAGAAAGGCCATCTTTTTTTCTAACAAATTTTCTTGTGGCTTGCTTTTTAGATTCTTTGTTCTGTTTTGCCTGAATTATTGTGTCTAAGATCATATTGGCCTATATGCTTTATGAGCATAGTAATTCAAACAAAATTATCATATTTATGAAATGCTGTAAAGTTTGATTTCTACAAAGGTAGCATCTGTTAGAAGTTGTTTACGACCAATCCTGGAAGAATACCGATTAAGATGGTTAACGCCGTTAATAACATCAGAAGGGTGTTACTAAGTGGTGGAGTTTCGATAGCTACTTCAGATTTTGAAGCAAACATGGCAATGACCGGGCGCATATAATAGTACACTCCGATAAAAGAGTTGAGTACAGCAAGTGCTGTAAGCCAGTAATAACCTGAATTAAGCGCTGAGTTAAAAATATAGAACTTGCCAAAGAACCCGGCGGTTAAAGGTATGCCACTAAGTGATAACATAGCAATCGTGAAAATAACAGCTAAGGCCCTGTTTTCGCCAGCTAAACCGTTGAAGACCGAGATATCATAAGAGCCTCTTTTTTCTTTTATGATATATAAGGTAACAAACGAAGTAACCGATGCTAAAGAATAGGATAATGCATAGAAAAGAACACTTGAGGCTGTCATTGAGCCTAATCCGACTAAAGCCATGAGCATATATCCCGCATGGGAGATACTCGAATACGCCAACATACGTTTAACACTTTTTTGTTGCAATGCGGTGATGTTGCCTATTGACATACTGAGGAATGCAAAAATCCAGAGTATCGCCTCCCATTCTTTTACTAAGGGTGTAAAGCATGTTGTAAATAATAATACAAATGAACCAAAGCTATATAGTTTTCCAACGCTCGACATTAACGCAGTTACCAAGGTGGGTGCACCTTCATACACATCCGGAGTCCAGAAATGGAACGGTGCTGCAGCTGTTTTAAACAATAGTGAAGATAAGATTAATAAAACACCTACTACAAAGTACACCGGTACTATACCGCCCGACTGTTTAACATACTCTGCAATTTCATTTAGGTTCAACGAGGCAGTAACCCCATATATAAAGGCGATTCCCATTAATAAAAAGCCTGTACTGAAAGCACCCATCAAGAAATACTTTAAAGAGGCTTCATTAGAATATAAATTCTGTTTTCGAATGCCTGCCAAAACATAATAACTCAAACTCAATATCTCAACGCCCAGAAAAAGCATCAACATGTTGCGATATGAAAGCAACACGATTCCGCCAATTGTGCCGTAAATCATAATTGCTAGTATTTCCGGTAAGTGATACTCATGCTTCGCTGAAAGTTCATTGTAGAATAATACCATCAATAAGGTAATAAACAGCCCAACACCGCCAAATACAACGGTAAAATTATTGTACAGCATCATATCATTAAAAATAGATGTCTGATTATTCCATTGCATTGCATTAAATGTCAGAGCTGCCAACAAACCCAGTACAATTACCGGCGTAACTAATTTTTTTTGCTTTAAAACGCCTAAGAAAAGAGCCAGCGTTGCGGAAATACTTAGTGCTAACAGTACATTCATAATTACTTAACGGACAGAGTATGCAGGATTAAAAAGTTGTAGTAAGCCTGAAGCAGCATCACTGCTTACTGATGTAATCAGTGATGGATATATGCCAAGGATAAGAACCAATGCTGCCATTACATACATAGAAATTGCTTCGCGCTTATTAAATGTGCTAAACGGATGTGTAGTATCGGCTGTGCCGTAAAATATATTACGATACATCCGCAACATATAAGTAGCCCCCAGGATGATTGTGGTTGCTGCAATGGCACCGGCAATTATACTAACTTTAAAAACAGAGAATAGTAGTAAAAATTCTCCTACAAAGCCATTTGTTAATGGAATACCAATGGCGCCAAGCATCATTATCATAAATACGATTGCTAACTGGCGTGAACGTGTGGCTATACCCGATAATTCGCTAATCATACGCGTGCCTGTTCTTTGTTCAATAATATCGGCCATCCAGAAGAATGCAGTAACGGAAATGCCATGGTTAAACATCTGCAATACCGCACCTTGAAATCCTTGTGCATTAGCAGAAAAGAGGCCGGAAGCGATTAACCCTACATGCGATAAAGATGAGTAGGCAAATAATGCCTTAATATCATCCTGTCTAATGGCAATGATGGCGCCATAAACTACTCCACTCACTGTTAGCGTTAATACCCATGTTTGCCAATAGTTCAAAGCCTCAGGAACAACTGGTATGATGAAGCGAATAATACCATATAGTCCCATTTTGAGCATAATGCCAGAAAGCAGCATTGTGCCCGCTGCCGGTGCTACCGCATAAGTCTCGGCCTGCCATGTATGAAAGGGTACGATTGGAATTTTTACCGCAAAAGCAATAAAAAATGCCCAGAAAATAAAAGTTTGTTCAGTTGATGAAAGTGAAAGGCCATAAAATGCAGCCATATCAAAGCTATGTGTACCGGGTGTTTGCAAATACAGGTAGATAATAGCCATCAACATAAACAAAGAACCGGCCAGCGTGTAAATAAAAAACTTCATCGTGATTCGGATGCGGTCTTTACCTCCCCAGAAGGCGCAGATGAAGAAAATTGGAATTAACGCTACTTCGTAGAACACATAAAATAAGAAGGCATCCTTAGCTGCAAATACGCCGACTAAGCCGCTTTGCATAAATGCAATCAAAGCGTAAAAAATGTTTTCATTTTTGTAATTGTGCGATGCAGCCGACCACATGATGAACGGCATCAATAAGTTCGTTAATAATAAGAGCACTAAGGAAATACCATCCGCTTGCAAATGAAAATTAATTCCAAAACTTTGAATCCAAGGAATATTCACCATGGTTAAATTATCTCCCAATTTGGCTGAAGATGTATAGAGAACTATAGTTAAGGCAAGATTGACAAAAGATGCAACCTGTATAATTTGGCGCGCTCCGCTTTTGGTAAAGACCGCAAGTAGTGCTGTCAATAAGGGGATAAAAATTAGTAAAATGAGAAGCATCAGATTACGAAAAATTTAAAGACAACAATAAAAACAGTTAGTGCTATACCGGCTACCATTACAATAACATAGAACCCGATATTTCCAGTTTGAGCCTGCCGCACTATAGACGAAAACAACATAGCTAATTGGCCCGAGCCATTCACTACACCATCTATAAAGAAGCGATCAATCCATTTGGCAAAGCCATCGCTTAGAAATAAAATAGGCTTAACAATTACTTTATCGTAAAACTCATCAACATAAAACTTTTGATAAGAGAGTTTATACCAGATTGATTTCTTCTCTATATTAATATGTTTATCTACCGCAGTAAGCGCAAAGGCACGGTACGTGAAATGCCCAACTATGGCAATGGTTGCTATTGAGAATATCCAGACCAAGATCTCAGCAGTCATACTGGGATCATGACCTATCAATCGCGGATTCATTGCATATATAGGTCTGAGGAAATGATCTAAGAAGTGTGGAACTCCAAAAATATGAGGAAGTCCAAGAGCGCCACCGATTACTGATAAAACTGCAAGAACAATTAGTGGGTATGTCATCACTTTAGGTGATTCGTGCAGATGATGTTCTTGTTCATGTGTGCCGCGGAACTGTCCATAGAAAGTCATAAACAACAAACGGAACATATAAATTGCGGTGAGCACCGCAGTTAATGCAAGTAATATAGCCATAAAAGGACTGTTGCTCCATACATTTAAAAGAATTTCATCTTTAGAGAAGAATCCCGATAAGAATGGAAAACCGGAAATGGCTAAAGTGGCTATCAACATTGTTCTGTATGTAAGGGGTAATTTTTTTCGCAGGTTCCCCATCAATCGCATGTTTTGTTCTCCACTCATCGCGTGGATTACCGATCCGGCACCAAGGAATAAAAGAGCTTTAAAGAATGCATGCGTGGTTACGTGAAACATTGCTGTGCTGTATGCCTGAACTCCTATAGCAGCAAACATATACCCTAACTGACTCACGGTAGAATAGGCTAACACTTTTTTAATATCATTTTGTGTAAGTGCAATTAATGCAGACCATAGTGCAGTGATTACACCAACAGCTAAAACGACACTTAGTGTAATAGGAGACAGTGAGTATAATACATTGCTGCGCACTATCATGTAAACCCCTGCCGTAACCATTGTGGCTGCGTGGATTAATGCCGATACCGGAGTAGGGCCTGCCATCGCATCAGGTAACCAAGTATATAAGGGTATCTGTGCGCTTTTTCCCATTGCACCAACAAACAGAAGGAGCGTAATGGCAACAATAACCCCATCGCCTGTGCTATAGAATGAAGCACGTGAGAACACATCACTATATTCAACAGAACCGAAATTGGTGTAAATGAGATAGATACCCAACAAAAAGCCAAAGTCACCAATGCGGTTCATAATAAATGCTTTATTACCTGCAGCAGTATAGTCTTTGTTCTTATACCAAAACCCTATGAGTAAATAAGAGCAAATACCCACCCCTTCCCAACCGATGTACATCATTACATAGTTGGAACCCATAACTAGAATAAGCATTGAGAAGATGAAGAGATTCAAGTATGCGAAAAACTTACCGAAGCCCTCGTCATCATGCATATACCCTGCTGAATAAATATGAATGGCTAATCCGATGCCGGTTACAATCAACATCATATTTAAGGTTAGTGCATCTACTAAAAATGAAAAACCTATGTGCATATTGCCTGCAACAATCCAATCAAATAAAGTAACGGTATGAGATTGTGGGGCCGCATTGTATTCAAAAAAAGCAATGACCGTGAGTATGAAACTAAGAGCTATAGAGCCTGTGCCTATGATTGGTACAGTTGATTTAGAGAACTTTCCGAAACCTAAGCCATTAATTACAAATCCGATAAACGGTATAAGTGGAACAAGCCAAATCAATTGTGTAAACACTATAAAAAAGGGGCTTTTTAAACGGCGACAAATGTAAAGAAATAATTGAGATGGGATTTCATTAGCGTGGATAATTTAAAGGGCTTTCTTGATTCATCTTAATAAAATCATAAAAAGATAGACGGACTACGATATTGACATCATAAAAAATGAGTAGGGAAGTGTCTTTTTAATTAATAAACAATAGCTGTACTTTTAGCTATCACAAAGAACCCCCCTTAACATGATACACTTCGAACAAGAAGACTCTCCGCTATATGATGCTAACAAATTATTCGTAGAAAAAACGATCAACGACTTACAAAAATATAACGCTCAAGCCAATGGCTTTTGTAACAGTTTTGGTTATGATATTAATATATCATTTACAAAAAATAATGTGCCTGTTGTACTAAAATTAAACAAGAGCCAAAGCACACAGAATGGCGTAGTCGTTCCCATAAACGCCATTGATACAAAGAGGACTGAACTCATATTTTCTAACATCGGAGCTAAAAGCCACTTCGCTGTGGGTAAATCAGTTGCCAAACGTCTATTTACTTCTCATCGGTTAAAAGAGATTTTCCCAAGCCCTTATTATGTAGATATGCACAATGAGGACTTGGCTCATGAACTCAGCAAGTTCGTATCAGACAACCAGATAGAAGAAGCGCACTTAACCGATGGAAATTTAACTGTTGTAAAATACGATGAAGTGAACTGCAACTCTTTAATAGATCAATGCGAGCAACTTATTGAGCAATATAAATAGTATAGCACCCCAAGCAGTACATCTTTAAACATTCTACTCTTTTACTTCTGCCCCACCCGCGTAAACCTGAGTTAAATATTTGCGTGACGGAGAGGGAATAAAATTTCCTAAGCCGAGCGTACTCCATTTAGCATCAATATGATCTATTGTTTGTTGGTTTGAAACTAAGATATTAGGCCAGTTTCGTTCAAAGCCATCCAAGGCTTTTGTTTTACGTGTACCATCAAATGCAGCATGTGATATACCACCATCCTGTGCTCTCGTAAGGATAACATCCCGTTTGGCATCGAGGTTATTAGAAGCGCGCCATACCGCATCAGCTATATCATTTGCATCAACAGATTCCTCCAAATACAATATAAACTTGACTGCTTTTAAAGCTGTTTTTTCCAAGAGTTGCTCATTCAATTCTATGATATGAGAACGTCTATTCTTTTTCACTGAGATAATAACGCAACTCACTCCAATATTCAATAGTGCTGTATTAATGCTTTGAATTTCCGAAAACTGTATTTGAATGTTATTCCATGTTCGCTCATCAATCGGATCAACTTTTTGATGATTAGATATAGCTCGCTTCTCTTCATCAAATTTTGTAGTAGCATCAATACACATCTTTCCACCGAAGGCATGTCGTGAGCAACTATGATCTAATACATCCATAGGGCCTTGAGAAAAGTAAATATCTTGTTGTGGGTCTGTATTTTCCGATACTATACGAGCAAGCTCTCGATAGTCTTGAATATTTGCATGCTCATCTACAACGACAAGAATTTTATTAAACATCATCTGTCCTGCGCCCCACATTGCATTCATAACCTTTTGTACCTGGCCGGCATATTCTTTATTTATCTTCACAATCGTGAGATTGTGGAATACTCCTTCTACCGGCAATTCCATATCAATAATCTCAGGTATCATAGACATTTTAATTGGTGCCAGAAAGATTCGCTCTGTGGCTTTGCCTAACCAAGCATCTTCCTGAGGAGGAATACCAACTATGGTGCTGGGGTAAATTGGATTTTTCCGATGCGTAATACATGTAATATGGAACCGGGGATAGTAATCTGCTAAAGAGTAAAAACCGGTATGATCCCCAAAAGGGCCTTCAAGAATTAACTCTTCATTGGGATCTACATATCCTTCAATTATAAAATCAGCATCTGCCGGCACTTGAATATCTTGTGTAATGCATTGAACTAACTGTACTTTCTTTTTTCGAAGAAATCCGGCTAACATGTATTCGTCCACATTCTCGGGCAAGGGTGCCGTTGCAGCATAAGTATATACCGGGTCGCCTCCAAGAGCAACAGCAACAGGCATTTTACGATTTAACTTTTTATATTCATTAAAGTGCTTTGCTGAAACTTTATGTTTGTGCCAATGCATCCCGGTTAAATCCGCATCAAAAATTTGCATCCTATACATACCCACGTTGCGAATACCCGTATTCGGATCTTTAGTATTAATAACAGGCAAGGTTATAAACGGGCCTCCATCATGCGGCCAACAGGTCATAATAGGCAGCTTCCTTATGTCAGGCTCTCGTATAATCACTTCTTGACAAGCTCCTCTCCCACTAACCACTTTGGGCATCCAAGAAGCTAATGCATTCAACTGAGGCAACAGTTTAATCTTATCTAAAATATTATCCTTAGGCTTTATCAATATTTTAAACAATCTCTCAATCTCCGCAGCAATATCGTCCAGATGCTTTACACCAAGTGCCATGCATATCCTTTTTTCAGAGCCGAATGCATTAATCAGTAGAGGAAAATCGGTTCCTGTATTTTCAAATAATAAGGCTTTGCCTCCCTGTTTACTTATCCGATCCGTAATCTCGGTTATCTCTAAATAAGGGTTAACATATTCGCTAATCCGAATGAGTTCATTTTCTCTCTCTAGATGTTCTATGAAGTGCCGTAAGGAAGAATACACGCCGTTTGCTTTATTAATTACTTAAAATACAAATATACTTGAGATTGCATGCGTGCAATCTTTGAGCTTATACAAAAAAAGTTAAGGCCCTGCTGTAGCAAGGCCTTTTTCTAATACCGTACAAAAAGGTCAAGTGGGCATAAGTTTAAGAAGCAAAATGCTGTAGCAAAGCCTTTTTCTAATACCGTACAAAAAGTTTACTTCTAATATTTGAAACCTACAGTTATCAGGAAATGGTTTAATCCTGTATTGATTTTAGCTCCCGGAACTTCCTGACCTGCTGGTAGTGAGTATGGTTGATCGTAGGATTTGAAAATGCTGTGAATAAAAGCAAAATCAAGGTAGAAATCATCTTCACGAAAACCAAAGCCTGCAGAAATATTATTATAAGTGTTATTATACCCGGCTACACCCATATTCGATTTAAACGGAGAATTGTACATTGCATAACCGGCACGCACTCTGAAAATATCGAGAACGGCTTCTGCCCCTATTCTCAAGTTACCCGAAGCCGTATATTTAGATGTTATTAAATTGTTTTGTGTGTTTTCAAATTCCTTATCAGACGTGCTGCCACTATTGAAGTTAAAATAGGCCGAAGAATAATCTACAAACTCATAATCGGCACTAAGGAATCCATACTTATTAAATAATAAGGCTGCAGAGCCTACTACTCTCCATGGTGTTATTAAGGAATAACTGAAGTTTCCATCGGGTGACGATTTCTCATACGTGCCACTTACAAAAGTTGAATTCATAGAAGCAGAATAACGATCGGTCATAGAATAGAATGTAGGTGAATGGATGGAAGCACCAAGACGGAAATTATCATTTGGCTTATAGATTAAGCCGGCCTTTATATTAATACCGACACCGGTAGTGCGTACATTATTAGTGAAGTCATACTTGATAAAATCCAGAATACTATCGTTGCGATCGCGCTCACTGAATGTACTCTGGCTTACATATCTTAAAAAAGGCATATTGACAGACCCCCCTATAAAAAGTTTATCATCATAATTGCCGCCAAAAGCAAAATAGTATTCGCTGATGCCCCCACGCGTAATTTGAGTTTTAGCTTGCTCTAAACCGGCATTAGTCAATACACTTTTATACGTATGAGATGCTGTTGAATAAGTTATCAACTTGGTGTCATAAGCTAACGATATATCGAATGGGTAGGTGTCTGATATAGACGTTGGAGATACAGAACCATTACCAAGATAACCGAGATAATTATTCATTAATGAGTTTGAGGTATTAACTCCTTTGTAATATATATCGTTGTGATAGTTTGCCATTCTATTTGCTCCGAAAGAAAAGTTGGTGGACTTCCATCGAGCATCTTTAGCATTACTCAACTTTACCCAAACAAATCCAAAATTGCTGATATTGAAATTATACTTTCTAGCCTGATTCTCATTTTTCAGAAATTCAGATTTTGATGAAATGAATGATAGCCCGGGGGTGAAAGTAAACTCATTCATTCTAAAAAGTGCAACACCGGCAGGATTAGTTGAAATGGCTGAAACATCTGCTCCCAAAGCTCCAAAAGCACCACCGACCGCAGAGTATCGTGCTGTACCTACAGGCGTTAGTTGAGAGTAGCGTAGAGCATCCTCATCGGTTTGAGCATAGAGCCAAAAGTTTGCGAATAAACAAAGAGAAAGTAGGGTAAGTTTTTTCATACCTTAATACGAGTTCATATTTTACTAAAAAATTACTTGGGATTACGAGGTGAAGTCATTCCGCCGCCTGAGCGACCACCGCCCGATGGTGGAGAAGAAAATGTACGTCCTCCTCCTCCGCCCGATGGCGG
>JBDHXV010000050.1:0-17438 GCA_039810885.1 Chitinophagales bacterium
GGCCTATCGTATGGAAGAGCTTTATGGTTTCATTTTAACACGTAAATCGATTTCACACTTTTATATACTGCCAATAAATTTTAAGAGATTGTCTAACACTATGTATGTTCGTTATTCTAATAGGGAATCGCTTTATAACAAGTATTGATTAAATAAGTACTGAAAATGATATGTGCATCAAATTAAAGGATCGTTGTTTTCTGTTAGATCGACTCATTGTATTTATTCTTACCTCGCTATTTCAAGTTTTCCATTCAATACGCTGTTTTCTGTTACGAGCCGGTAGAAGTATAATCCATTCTTTAGCGCACTTAGATCTATTCTATTGTTGCATATAGACGTTGACATTATTTCCGCACCTGAAAGATCTATAATTTGAATGGTGGCTAACTCTTGAATCCCTTTAAATAAGAGTATATCATTGGCGGGGTTCGGATAGATGCTTGCGTGCGGAAGTGCGATACTCGGCGCATCTGAACATAAAAGGTTTAAAACCGAGTCGGTAATTTCATTTTTACAACCATTGGCATCAGTATAGGTATAAGTAACAGTATAGAATTGATCGAACTGATAAAGTGTAAGAATATCACCGCTGACCGTGGGGCCGGAAAATGTGCCGCCGGAGGGTGTAGCAATGAGTTGCACCGTAACACTCATTACATCACCACAAATTGTATCGGGGAGATTAACAAATGTAAGTTGAGGCAGAGGGTGTACTATTATAGCGGCGCTATCTGTAGCCGTGCATCCGTCTTGATCGGTAAATGAATAAGTTACGTAATGCGTGCCTGCACCCGCATTTAAGGGGCTAAAGTTTGAGTCGGAAGTGCCATTACCGGAGAAGGTTCCACCAGCCGGCATCCCAATTAATGTTTGAATCGTGTCGTTCAGGCAGAGCGCAGTAGGTGCAGTGATGGATACATCAGGTAAGGGCTTGTCTAAGACAATGACTTCGGCAGAAGCCGTACTGCATCCATTCCCGTTTGTTACAACCACATAATATGTTCCGGGTTCAGTAACGGTAAAGTTAGGTGTGTGCCCGTTAACAGCCGGTGCGCCATTTTGGTACCAATCATAAATCAAAGTGGGGTTGAACAATGCTTGTAGTGTAACACTTTGCCCGCCACATATAGAGGCAGTATTACTATTTAATACGTAAGCTACCGGTTTGCAATTACCATCTTTCAATTTCAGAACGGCATTTTGAGTAAAGCTGCATACATACAACTCGCCCCATCGGTCTTGGCCGTATGAGGTTGTATAATCTCCGGTATATATAATTTCAGGTGTATAGGAGCCATCTCCGTTATCTATGAGGCGCCTCATTTTGCCTGAGCAATAATCTGAGCAGATATAATTTCCAAAAAGTGAATTGTATAATGCACCGCGATAGACATATCCTCCTGTAACAGAACATTCGCCGCTGGTATGTGTGTATTCATAGATAGGTTTGTGTGTATCGTTAAAATCCGGACAGGGTTGCCCTGAGATACCGGAACCGAGTCCTGTGCTATGCAATCCCTCAAAACAGCGCCATCCATAGTTTTCGCCTGAGGGGGTTCCGTTGTAATGAACGTTAACTTCTTCATAGGCATTCTGTCCAACGTCTGCAATCCAAAGATTACCGTTGAGTTTATCGAAGCTAAACCGCCATGGGTTACGCAGCCCGTAAGCCCATATTTCGTGGTAGGCATTGGGGTCGTTTACGAAAGGATTGGAGGGAGGTATAGTGTATGTTGAAGTGCCGTTAACATCGAAACGCAGCATCTTGGCTAAATATGTGGTGAGTTTTTGCCCGTTGCCCTGGGGGTCGTTTCCTGAGCCGCCATCTCCCGTGCCCATATATAAGTATCCATCGGGACCGAATTGCAAGCAGCCCCCGTTGTGATTTGAATAGGGCTTATTGTACGATAATAATTCCACTCCACTCAGCGAATCGGCTTTGTTAGAATTATTCAGTGACACAGTATATCGAGCTAATGCGGTTTTCAACTGCCCATTTACTGTTTTATTATATGCGATATAAAAGAATCCGTTCTCGTGGTAATTAGGGTGAAAAGCAAGACCAAGTAATCCGCGTTCATCGCCGTTTGAAGTAGGTGCCGTAATGATGTTGGTGACGTTAAGAAACACGCCTAAATAATTATAAGCAGAGTCGTACACCTTAATACGCCCCGTTTGTTCAACTACAAATACTCGACTATCGCCACAGTGTGTTAAATAGACCGGCTTATTTAAGCCGGTAATGACCGGAGTTAAGGTGATAGATGGCGTTTGTGCAGTTAAAGTAAAGGCACAAGATGCTGCAATGAGAAGGAAGAGGAGATGTTTTTTCATTTTTTCGGCTTTGAATTTATGGATATTCGATGATGGACAGATGTAAGGGAGTAATGCTTTAAATGAGGGACAGTTTAATACTGCTTTGATGATGTAGTAAATGTAATAAATACTTTTATGACACTAGTTAATTAACTGTGTAACTTTTTCGTAAAACAAGCTATTGTCCTTTTAGTAGCATTTTCAGTTCAAGTATAATAAATATTCGGATTAAAACAGCGTATATTGCACCTACTACGATATGAACAAGTTGAGTCTCTTTCTAACAAAGCTATACCGCATATCATTAAGCAGGGAGAAGCAAAAAATGTTAGTGTGGAATGACTTAATAAAGTTACATCAGTTGGCGGGGTGGAGGAGTGGTATTTATGAAAAGGAACATGCGATAAGAACCACTTTTGAGTTAAGTAATGATTTGAACGGAATTTTCTATTATATGGTATATGATAGAGATTTTTATTGTCGGGTGAAGATTATTGAAGACTTCCCTGATATGTATGCATCGGACCTGTTTATCTTGGCATCACATTTTAATAACTTACTTGTTCATGGTGTAGTTGTAGTAAATGTAGAAGATCATTACGTAGAGTATCTTCTGAAACGTGAATGGTTAGTTCCTTTATTATATCGAAGTGAGTTGTACGAACAAATTGTACGGCATCATAATACATCTAAGGATATCCATTGGGCATTCCAACGATTGATAGCGGAAGATGAAGCACCGGCCATCATCATAGCTGATTTGCTCAGACGCAATGAAGCGTCAGATAACGAATCAAAATAAGAAATACTTTTTCGTAGCCTATTGTAATACAGCCAATAATTATTGTAATATCATTTTCTCTGTGAGTTGCATATTGTGCTCTATATCTAAGACTCTCAAAAAATAAATTCCTTTAGGGTACATGCTTAAGTCGATGTCATTATTCACGGATAGATGATTTCGTATTAATATGGTTTCGTCAAAAACGTTAGAGAGTATAAGTATAGAAGAATATGAGGGCGTTCTATTAAACGAGATTTGTATTTTGCCTTGCGTTGGGTTGGGGAAGAGGGTGTACGCGGGATGTGGAACAAAGGTGTTACTTGTGGGCTCTGTTGATACCGTATCGCTTATGCAAGAGACGTAATTGTGCTGTTCAAAACGCAGTTTCGCTGGAATGTTTCCTGAGCCAAGAGTAGTAGGAATACCAACAGACGGCCAAGCACTTACGTTGTGCAAGAAGCCCGGCTTTGATGTTAAATAGAGAGAGGTGTCGGGTAAGGAGTTGGTGCCTGTAGGGGTAATATTGCCTTTAACATTGTTGCCATACTGAAAGTGGCCTGTGCCACTGAGTAGGTAATTCCCCATAAGCAATTCATTATTTGTTATTTCATTACCGATGAAGTTTTGTTCATCTGTTGCAGGGTTGTTATTCATAAAGATTCCATAGAGATCGGCTCGGTTTCTAAAGAACGTGTTATACATGCCGTTCTTTCCGTGTGAGTCGTCTATGACGATGTTTTGACCAATATTGCTTTCAAATAAATTACAGTAAGCGAAATTGCCGTGCAAGACCATATCTCCGGCAGAGTTTGACGGAAGGGATACATCGGTCCAATAGGGATTGATCGAGTAATTGTAGGCATAAACATTAGCATTTGCACCGGCTTGAATAATCATAGCATGCCTGAGATGATTGAAGATGTTATTTTCTATTTTGTTCTCATTTGAAGTAAGCTGGCACATTACACCATATCCATGACCGCCATCGCCATAGCCATGTGCATCGTGAAAATAAGAGCCACTAACACTAATGTTAGTGCTTTTTTGCAAGGTGATGTGTGCGAAGTTGCCCATTTCGCTTTCTATGTTTTTTACATAGCATTGTGCAGCATAATTGAAAAAGATAGTGCTGGTTTGCTCGGATGTTGTATTCATACAACTTATCTTCAGGCATTCGATGCCAACTTCGGTTACCATATTTATTTTGATGATGAAAGGCTCTCGATCTAAAGGATAATCCATGCGGAGTGGACTTTCTAAAATGAGTTTGTTACCCTGTATGCCGCGTATTTTGATGAGTTGCCCAACAGCACCTACAGCCCAGTCAGAAGTAACGAGATTGCTGTCGTTTAAATGCAATTCGATATAATTGCCGGGTTGGAATCCTGAGGCATTATTTATAGTAAGGAGGGTGTCCCCTTTATCTCCATCGCTAATTAATTGTGCAATTGTTTCACTTACATTACCAGAAATAGTGATAGCATTTGATTGCGAGCTAAAGTCAAATTTTAAGATAGTGTTATTGACTCCTTCTCCTTTTAACACAACACCTGAAGTTAGAGATACCGGTGAATGAAACAGAAAAATACCCGAAGGAAAATGGATGACTCCGGGAGTATTGCCTAAAGCAGTGATAGCCTCAGCCAGTACATTATCGTTTGGTGTAAGGCTATCACCTTGTGCGCCGTAATTTGTGATATCAATTATATTGGTTAATTCAGGTGCTGTGCCCCGATAGCCCGATAAACCCCAATTAACACTACGATCCGAAGGAAGAGTTTGAGCAAAAGCAATTGAAACATAAAAGAAGACGAAACAAGGTGTGAGAGAAGTTTTTAACCTATTCATAATATTTACTTGGGATGATTTTTAAGAGGATTCATAATATAAACATGTCCTTCTTAGGAAGAACTAACATACTTTTTATTGAATAATACGCATTCAAATTTATACGAATGCTGAAAGTAGATACTTTAACGTAAAAGTGATGGAACACGGTTGCCCACACCGAATCGTATAGTAAGCATACCCGATCTCCTCGAAAGCATAAACTCGCACTGTAATCTTTATCTTAATATTAGCATCACATCATAACTCCATATTCACTATAACGTTTAGCTCATTATTGACTTCCACTGATTTATAAACATCTTGTATGGTATATCCAGAGATAAAACAAGGTGTTAACCCTGCATTCATTTATATGGTGAGGTCTATTATCTTAATAACAGACAGTTGCCTTTGGTTACGGAAGGAATTAATATTTATGAAATTAATGAAATAAATAATTAACTCTCTGCCAAAAAGTAGATTTTGTTTCTTGGCATAGAAGATAATACGTATTACTATCTTTAATGAGCTATGATGAAGCAGAGGCAGATTCAACTTTGACTTTTTTTTTATTCGTAAATACTACAGTATGTGTACATCTGTGTCCGTTATGAAAAACTAAGCCAGGAAATGAATTTAACTTTACACTATGGTGCAAGACTCGTCGTTAAGCACCTCTTTCTGCAATTAGTACTCAAAACTTATGAATATTTTAAAGATAGCCTTAGTGCTTGCTTTGTTGGTTCATACCGCACAGGGACAAGTGCGCAAATACAGTAATGAATTCTTAAATATTGGAATAGGCGCACGTGGGCTGGGAATGTCGGGTGCTCAGGCTGCTTCAGTTTCGGATGTATATGCGGGGTACTGGAATCCCGCAGGTTTGATGTATAGTGAGGCAAACTTCTCCGCCGCGCTTATGCATAGCGAATATTTTGCCGGCATAGCGAAGTTTGATTATATCGGTTTAGTGAAACCGATCAGCGACAATGAAAAACGTATTGGCTTCTCCTTGATTCGATTTGGTGTAGATGATATTCCTAACACCTTATTCTTAAAGGAACCTGACGGTAGTATTAACTATGATAAAGTGACCTCATTCTCTGCTGCTAATTATGCGTTCATTACATCTTATGCAAGTAAGACGAGCATTAAGGGCCTAACCTATGGAGGTAATCTTAAAGTGATTCACAATAAGGTTGGTTCATTTGCAAATTCCTGGGGTATGGGCATAGATGTGGGGGTGCAGTATCGCACTAAGCAATGGAGACTGGGATCTGTGATAAAAGACGTAACAACGACATTTAATGCTTGGACCTTTAACTTTACAGACCAAGAGCAGCAAGTCTTAGTAAGCACAGGAAACATTGTTCCATCTAGTTCTACAGAATTGACTGCACCTCAAATTATACTTGGCGGAGCTTATGAATGGAAAATCTCAGAGAAATTCAACTTACTACCCGAGGCTAACCTAACACTAACAACGGATGGAAAACGCAACGTGCTTATTCCGGCAAAGCCATTTAGTATAGACCCTAAGATTGGACTTGAGGGAAGCTATGCCAATATGATATATATCCGCGCAGGTATTGGAAATTTCCAAACAGCCACATCGGATATTGATGCAACAAAGATTACGACTATGCAGCCGAACATCGGTATAGGGCTGCGAATTAAAATGATTAGCATTGATTATGCTTTTACCAATCTGGGATATATGTCTCAAGCACTCTATTCTCATGTGTTCTCAGTAAAACTTGATATAAACAAGAAATAGCTTATGAAAAATTGCTATACCTTCTTACTGCTATTGCTTGCTGTTCTTTTCACACTACAAGTGCAGGCACAGTCTCCAAACAGTTGGATTAATTACAATCAAACATATTTTAAAATTAAGATTGCTCAAGACGGGTTCTATCGCCTTGATGCCGGGGCGATGCTGGCAGCGGGAGTGCCTCTAACTATAATTAGCGGCAATCAATTTCGCATGTATTTCAAAGGGCAAGAAATACCGATATATGTTACCGCTACAGGGTCACTCAGTAGTACAGATTACATCGAGTTTTGGGCTTATAAAAATGACGGAGCCTTGGATGCTCAGGTTTACAACAACCCTACCTATCAGGCAAACGACAAACTCAGCATTTTTAGTGATACCTCTGCCTATTTTCTCACTTGGAGCAGCACAACTTCTCCTTCACAATATATGAATGCCCCGAATGTATTGAATAATCTGCCACCAAAAGAACCTTACTGTTGGTTCACCTCAACAAATATTTATGGAGGCTCGCGTGATTTGACGGCTATCATTCGTGGACAACCCGAGATTCAAGGACAGCAAATATGGGATTCGGATTTTAGTATGGCCGAAGGGTATATTGATGTTACGTTCAATTACACCACGGTTACAAAAAATGTTTACACTCCATATCCCTACATCGCCGGCCCGGCTGCACGATTAAAGACACAATGGTGCGGGAAGTTCCCCACACAACACTTTATGCAGGTAAAAGTTGGGGGCACCTTATTTACGCAAAGAAATTATTTTGGGTTTAATGTGCAGCGGCTGGATACATTGTTCCCGAGTAATAGTTTATTGTCTGCACCACAAACCGGCGTTCAATTCAGTTCGGCATTGAACCCAAGCACATCAACCGATTACAATGGTGTTTCATATATTCAAATTACATATCCTCGTCAGTTTAACTTCGATAATCAATCGCAGGTGTTTTTTGAATTAGGGGCATCGAGTGTTAAGAAGTATTTAGCCATTACCAACTTTAATGCACAAAGCACTACACCGGTTTTGTATGACATTACCAATAAATACCGAATGCAGGGAATTATCACCGGGGATACATTGAAATTCGTTCTTCCCCCATCAGCGATAGACAGGCAGTTGGTATTAGTTGCCTATAACGCTTCAGTGATTAAATCGGTCTCTAACATTAAGCCCGTATCCTTTAAGAATTTCAATCTGACTCAAAACCATGGAGACTTTATAATTATTAAAAATGCTTACTTCGATAACGACGGCAATGGAAATAATTATGTAGAAGAATATCGTCAAATGAAGAATCAGCACGGGTTTACATCTGTAGTTGCCGATATAGAGGATTTGTATAATCAATTTACTTACGGTGTAGAATTACATCCGAGCGCGATCAGAAACTTTGCTGATTATATTCTTCAAACATGGAATGATGTGCCGCAGCAAAAGTATTTCTTACTTATAGGAAAAGGCATTGAATATATGTCTTACAATACGACCCCGTCATTGAAGTCTTTATGCTACGTGCCTACTTGGGGCAATGCAGGTTCCGATGTGTTATTGACGGCTGCTCCAGGGAGCCCCGTGCCTCGTATTCCTGTTGGGCGCTTATCGATATTAACACATCAGGAACTTAAACATTATCTGGATAAAGTAAATGAATTTACTGCTCAACAAAGCACACCTCAAACTATTGCCAATAAGTTATGGATGAAGCGTGTGATGCACCTTGCCGGAGGGTCAAATGCCGATGATCAGTTCTTGTTTCAATATATTCTTAACTCTTACGCCAAACGTATTGAAGATTCAATATACTTCGGCGGACGGTGCAAACTATTTTCAAAAAATTCTACAGAACCTATATCTCTGGCGCAGTCTTCTGAAATGGATTCTTTGATAAATACAGGCATTACACTACTAACATTTTTCGGTCATTCGTCTTATCAATCCTTAGATTTTAATTTGAATGACCCCTACAACTACAACAATCAGGGTAAGTATCCTTTTGTTGTAACTAATGGATGTTTGGTAGGTAACCTTTTCGCTCCCGATCAAGGGCTTGCGGCGCAGTTCACTTTTGCGGATGAACACGGCAGCATAGGTTTTCTTGCCCCTTCAACGTTCGCTATCTCCAACAGTCTCGAAGTATATACTGAAAGTTTTTATCATAACTTAACTAAAGAGAATTATAATGCGCCTATTGGAGTATTGATTCAAAAGACCATTGACCGGGTAATGAATCTTTGGGGATCCAACGTGGACAGGACTGTTGCCGAACAAATGCTTTACAACGGAGACCCTTCATTACGCATGAACACTTTTGATAAGCCTGACTATGCAATTGAACCCCAATCGGTTTATTTCACTCCATCCGTTGTGACAGCCGGCATAGATACCTTTACCATTAATGTGATTGTAACCAATATCGGCAAAGCCATCTATGACTCTCTTTATATTGATATCACTCGCATATTCCCCGATGGGCAACAAAGTGCAATTACTTATAGCAAAATAAAAGCCCCATTCTATATCGATACGGTATCATTTAAAGTAGCGAATAATACCTTGACCGGATTGGGGTTGAATCAGTTCAGCATTAAAATTGATGCTGATAATCACGTGGATGAATTATCCGAAACAAATAATACACTGAACGCTGATTTGATGATACAATCGAACGATATTTTACCTATACACCCTTACGACTTCAGTATTGTAAACACATCTACCGTAACGTTAGACGCTTCTACCATTAACCCATTTCTGACGAATGGATATTTTGTTTTTCAAATTGATACAACGGAGAAATTCAATTCTCCTGCATTGAAGAAAGTAAGCCTGACACAAAACGGTGGTGTTGTTCATTGGTCGCCACCGATAACACTCACCGATAACACAGTATATTACTGGCGCACTTCTATAGACACTATAGGAGGTAAATCCTATAACTGGCATAATGCCTCATTTATATACTTATCCGGGTCTTCGACGGGATGGAATCAATCGCACTATTTCCAGTATTTATATGATACATACAACAACATAGAGCTTCCTACAAATCGTAAGTTCAAATTTGTTGATGACGTCAAGAACATAGCCGTATATAACGGTATCACCACAAATTTCAATGGCCCATTGAATTGGGATGAGCCATCTTATTATATCAATAATGTGCGCATGGCTAATTGGACGTGTGGTAACGGAGTAAACTGGTTGTTTGCCGTTATAGATTCTGCTACCGGAATACAATGGGAAAGTGTTGATCAGGGAAATGGCTACGGGCAATATGGCAACTACCATTGCTATCCTCAGAATCTGAATGCATTTTATTTTAACAGCACTTCACCATCAAACTTTCAAACGCTTATTAATTTTATTGATTCCATTCCTATCGGCGATTATGTGCTGGCCATGTCCATCAACAATCCGAATTATGGAGGTTTTTCTCAGACATTGAGAAATGCATTTCACACCATAGGCGCACAAGCGTTGGATACTATTACCACCAATCGCCCTTATGTATTGTTTAGCAAAAAAGGAGACGCTACTTATCCGGTGTATGAAATAGTCGGAAATAGCAGTAACGCCATTATTGATACTACGTTTAAAATTACAGGGCAGTGGAATAGAGGAAATATTAACTCGGTTCGTATAGGTCCTGCCGCAGATTGGAAAACCTTGAAATGGGATATTAACCAAGTAGAACAGGGCATAGACGAAGTTCGATTACAGTTAATAGGAATAAAACCTAATGGTACAGAAGAACTAATCAGTAATAATGTGGTGGCACATGATACCTTATTGACGGGTTTAAGTGCCTCACAATATCCATATCTGAAATTGAAACTAAACATTGAAGACACCATAAACAGCACTGCTTCACAATTACAATACTGGCGAATTAACTATAAAGGTGTTCCGGAATTAGCTATAAATCCGCAAGCCTATTATCAAATTACCGACAGTGTTAATCAGTTTGCAAAATTCAAACTGAAATATGCCATTGCTAATGTCAGCGAATTTCCGATGTATAATGTAAAATGCCGTTATGTAATTACTGATATGAATAATAACCCCACGACAATTTATAATTTTATTGATAGCATTCCGGCAAAGGATACCGTTATTGCACAATTGAACTATCCCATATCTTCATCCTCTTTTATAGGTCTTAACAAATTACTGATTGAGATTAATCCTATAGATGCAGATTACAAACAAGAGCAATACCATTTTAATAATTATGCATCAATGACTTTCAACGTAACGCGGGATAATGCCAATCCCTTGCTCGATGTAACGTTTGATGGAATTCATATTTTGGATGGAGACCTAATCTCTGCACGACCCGAGATTAATATTCGTTTAAAGGATGAAAGCAAAAAAATGGCTATTAATGATACTTCGCTCTTAAAAATTAAAATTCTTTATCCGGATGGAACCGTTAAGAAGGTAAAGTTTGATGGTATCACAAATGAGTTTTATCCTGCCGATAGCACAAAGTTGAACCAGGACAATACTGCTTATGCCATTTTGAAACCAGTGTTTGATATGGATGGTAAATATCAACTCATCGTGCAGGGATATGACCGTAGTGGTAATGCAGCAGGGCAATACGATTATAGGAGTTCGTTTGAAGTAATAAACAAATCAATGATCTCAAACGTGTTGAATTATCCAAATCCCTTTACTACACAAACTAGATTTGTATTTACCTTGACGGGATATAAAATCCCCGACTTTTTCAAGATTCAGATCATGACGGTCACCGGTAAAGTAATTAAAGAAATTTACAAAAATGAGCTTGGCCCGATTAACATTGGAAGAAATATTACCGAATATGCTTGGGATGGTACCGATCAATATGGAGATCCGCTGGCTAACGGGTTATATCTCTATCGCATTGTAACGCGCATAGACAATCAAAGCATTGAGCGTTATGAAACTTCGGTAGATAAATACTTCAAGCACGAAATGGGCAAAATGTATTTACTGCGCTAAGATTTTTGCAGAAATAATATATCACTCACAGCCAAAATAGCGAACAATAAGGAGGCTATTCCATTAGTAGTAAAAAATGCGCGATTCACTTTGGACAAATCGTTGGGTGTAATAATAGAGTGTTGATAATAAAGCAAAGAGATAAATAAAACGACACCGCAAAAAAATAATACAGAAAAATTTCCGTAAAGACCGATAAACACTAATAATATCGCACTGATGATGTGAAATACTTTACTTAGTGTTAAGGCGCGTCGTGCTCCAAGCCACACCGGAATAGACTGTAAGTGGTGTTCGCGATCAAATGCTTCATCTTGCAACGCATAAATAATGTCAAACCCGCTAACCCAAAACAACACAACAAATGAAAGCAAAACCGGCATCAGCGCAAACTCGGCTGCAAGCGAAAGATAGGCTCCAATAGGAGCCAAAGCCAATCCGCATCCAAGAAATAAATGCGCTAAAGGCGTAAAGCGCTTAGTATAACTGTATCCCAATACTACCAATAGAGCTATAGGGGATAGGTAAAAGCAAAGAGTGTTAATGCTGTACGTTGTAGCTATAAAGAGTAAAGCCGAAATAGCAACTAAGAGCAATGTGGCCATTTTACTGACTTTCCCGCTAGGAATTTCTCGAGTTACAGTACGCTCATTCTTTGCATCAAATTCCGCATCGGTAAAACGATTAAACGCCATAGCAGCCGTTCGTGCAAACACCATACACAGCAACATTTTTACAAAGAGTGCGAGGTCGAATGCCTGTTGGTGTTGCCGATAGGCAATCATAAAGCCCAATATGGCAAATGGCAGGGCAAAGATGGTGTGACTGAACATGACTAACGAGAAGTACTTCTTCATAACAAGTCGGTAAAAATACGATGCACTATACTTTATCTCGTATGCTTTGCTTTTTCTGTTTAAAGTAATGTTCTGCTTCGCCTAAACTTTTATAGTTAAATAGATACTCTTTAGTTAGCCCCCCTTTACGTGCAGCAAGTGTTCCATAGTGAATATCATGAACACCTTCTTTGTTGTGAGCATCGGGGTTTATGGATATAGAGACTCCTTTTTCCATAGCATAATAAATCCATTGCCAGTCTATATCAAGCCGCCAAGGATTAGCATTTAGCTCAATGATAACCTGGTGTTCCGCACAAGCATCAATAATTTTTTCATAGTGTACCGGATAACCTGTACGCGATAAGAGAAGCCGACCCGTTAGATGGCCTAAGAAAGTGGTGTATGGATTTCGGATGGCACGAAGCAAACGCTGGGTTGCCCTATCTATGTCCATGTTCAGCACGGAGTGTATGGATGCAATAACACAATCAAAGCGTTCCAGTACCTCGTCTTTATAATCCAAGGAGCCATCGGATAAAATATCACATTCAATAGATTTAAAAATCTTAAATGGAGCTAGTTTTTTGTTTAAAGCATCAATCTCGTGATGTTGTTGAATGATGCGCTCAACAGACAAGCCTTGTGCATAAAACGCACTAACGGAATGGTCGCTCACAGCTAAATATTCCATTCCTAAACTCATACATTGTACGGCCATTTCTTCCATGCTGTTCAATCCGTCAGACCATGTGGTATGTGCATGAATGATTCCTTTAATATCCTTAACGTTAACAATATCCTTAGTTGAATATTTTCTTACCCAAGAAAATTCTTCTTTGCCGTTACGCATTTCAGGTATGATGTAAGGGATGCCTGCGCTATTAAAAATACCTTCTTCGTCATTTGACTCGATCTCAGTTTTCGTAAAATGTTCTAAATACTTCACTGTACCTGTAGTTTGGAATAGTGTATGGTAAAAAGTATTTGCTTCACAACATGTTATTACGATAGGTATTTCAAAACCTTTTATTTTCAAGTGGGTGTCATCTGATTTTTCTACTTCGTACTTTATCCTAACTTCTTTAAATACATCCGGCAAGTTCTCTGCTACAACAATATCTAATTGTTCTATAACAAGATCACAGCGACGAAAAGCACCGCTGATACTAACTTGCTTACCCTTAAACATTTTTCTTAATTCGTTTTCTAACTTCAAGGCTTCTGGTTCAATTGCAGCGTAATGCAGTTTTCCGGCACTTCGTTTAATGAATTCAATCTTATCTAAAATAATTTTCTGTGTTTTAGCTCCAAACCCTTTTAACAATAACAGATGATTTTCTCTACATGCATATTCCAGTTCGCCTATGGACTCAACTCCTAATTCCTTCCAAATCACAGCCAATTTCTTGGGGCCTAACCCCTTAATTTGTAAAAGCTGTAAAAGCCCCGGAGGAGTTTGTTCCAGCATCGTCTCCAACAGAGGCAGTGAACCTGTTTTCAATAGAACATGAATCTTTTCTAGAATTGCGTGCCCTATACCCGGAATTTGGGTTATTTCATCATCGCTCATCTCGGAGAGTTCCTTACCCACCTTACTTATTTGAAATGAAGCATTAATATAGCTTTTAGCTTTAAAAATATTTTCGCCGTGTAACTCCATTAATTTGCCCAATAGCTCCAGTGCGTTTTCAATCTCAGGATTCGATAACATAAGGTATAATGAAAGATGAAAATTACTAAAGCTATTTTAACTAACTTTCGATGCAATTTGCAGACTTAATGACGTTATTGAAACTAATGAAAGCGCTTAAGGCACATTTCATTTTTACCCTCTTGTTTTCAGCCATTTTTTTAAAAACGGCATACGCTACGCATGAGCGTTCGGGAGATTTACAATATACCTTTATAGGTAATAATACCTTTCGTGTAGTGGTAACTACGTTTACGGACCAAACGTCTGTGGCTGCCGATAAAGATAGTGTGGAAGTAAACTGGGGCGATGGGCTTACACAAATGATACCCCGTGTAGAAATGGTTGACTTAACGCCGAATATTCGTCGTAACCGTTACTCGGGAATACATACCTATGCCGGTTATGGCACCTACATTATCGGAATGAAAGACTTAAATCGTATTCAAGGGGTAAATAATATTAATGCAAATCAATCAGTCGATATTCCACTTTATTTTGAAAGCGAACTGGTGTTTGCCGACCCGGCTATTTACGGACCTATTAATAGTTCTCCGGTATTAACAACCAACTCGGTGGACTATGCTTATCTAAATCAAATATTTACACATAACACCGGTGCTTATGACCCGGATGGAGACAGTCTTGCGTATGAGTTATATATTCCTCTGGCAGATCAAAATGTAAATGTGCCGAATTACGTATATCCTCAATTGCTTTTGCCTCCGCCCGGCACGTTAACCCTAAACCAGGCTACAGGAGACATGATTTGGGACAAACCTAACTATACGGGCATTGTTAACGTGGGCATCATTGTTAAGGAATATCGGCGCATCTATGTAAACGGGGCATTACATTCTGTGGTTCCTATAGGCTGGGTGAAACGTGATTTACAGATCATCATTTCGAGTTCAAACAATCAGCCGCCTAAAATTGAGGCGATAAAGGATACTTGTGTTATTGCAGGAAACACGGTGAATTACCACATAAGTGCTATGGATCCTAATCCCAATCAAATTATTACACTCAACATGTTTGGAGCACCTTTTCTTGTAACTTCAAGCCCGGCCACCTTTACAGCCAATACCCCGGGCATCAGTTATGCCGATGGCGTTTTTAATTGGAATACGAACTGTACGCATATTTCCGCAGGTAAATATGTTGCCGTGATTCAAGCAAAGGATAATACAGCCCCTATTCCTTTGTTTGATATAAAAACTTTTAGAGTAAAGGTAATAGGCCCGCCGGTACAAAATGTATTGGCTACACCACAGGGCAATAGCGTCATAGTAACATGGGAAGAGCCTTATGAATGCAGCACTATATCTAAGTTCATGGGCTTTTCGGTTTGGAGGCGCGAGGGACCTAATCCTTTTGCAATAGATACCTGCACGCCCGGACTTGAAGGAAAAGGGTATGTAAAAATTGCAGATAAATTGTTAACTTATAATTTTACTGATAATACAGCCGTCATTGGAAAAAATTATTGCTACCGTGTTCTTGCTGAGTTTGGCATATCAACTTCACTTGGCTACGTTACCGACTTTGTAGAAAGCTTGCCCTCGAACGAATCGTGCACTCAACTAAAAAAAGATATACCGGTTATGACCAAAGTCAGTGTGCTACTTACCAATACAACAAATGGCAGCATAGAAGTTAATTGGTCTAAACCCTCGAAATTTGAATTGGACACGATACAAAATCCCGGCCCATACAGATATGAATTATATCGTTCCAATGGATTTACTCCACAAAATGCTCAACTTATACAAACATATACTTCAAACACGTTTTATCAACTCAGTGATTCTTCATACACCGATACAGGTTTAAATACAGTCAGCTACGCCTATAATTACTTCATCCGTTTTTATTCTAACAGCCACCCACTTGGTGATGCACATTATAGCAGTTCGGTATTCTTAAATGTTGAATCTGCAGGTAATGCACTTAAACTAAATTGGCACTTTGATGTGCCTTGGTCTAATACAGAATATCATATTTTTCGGAAAAATCCAGTTACCTCAGCATTTGACTCTATAGGCATAGCCTATACGACCGATTATATTGATGCACCACTCATCAACGACTCAACTTATTGTTACAAGATTAAATCGGTTGGAGCCTATAGCATTTCCAGCATCATCAACCCCATAATTAATTTTTCTCAAGAGGTGTGCGGAGTACCTATAGATACCGTAGGACCTTGCCCACCAACTCTGCACGTTGCGAATAGGTGTAATTCTCATTCATACATTTTTGACGACTTTACAAATTTGCTAAAATGGACGAAGCCTGAAAATGAATGTGGAGGTGATGCCGTTAAGTACTATATCTATTATGCACCGCACTCGAATGAAGAACTAAAGATTGTGGACAGCGTTGCTTCTGTTAATGATACCACCTATCTGCATACCTTAATTAATTCTGTTGCGGGTTGTTATGCAGTAGCCGCAGTAGATTCTTTTGCTAATATCGGTATTCGGAGTAATGTGGTTTGCCTCGACAATTGTCCTATCTATGAATTGCCAAACACATTCACACCCAATCAAGATGGAAGCAATGATTTCTTTATTCCGATAAAACCTTATCGTTATATCCAAAAGGTCAATATGAAAATTTATACTTCATGGGGGAACCTCGTTTATGAAACCAATAATCCCGAAATACTTTGGAACGGTACCAATCAAAAAACGGGAAAACAAATGCCGGATGGTACTTATTACTATGTTTGCGAAGTGTTTGAAGAAAGACTTGAGGTGCAGGATACGCCAACAAAAATTCTAAGCGGGTTTATTCATTTATATCGTTGAGATGTTTACGGGAATTATAGAGTGTATGGGAAGGGTAGAAGCATTAACTGCTAACCAATCGAACTTGGAGATTAGAATTTCTTCTGAAATATCTCGTGAATTACGAGTTGACCAAAGTGTGTCGCACGATGGAGTATGTCTTACCGTAACTGCTGTTGAAGAGGATACACATATCGTAACTGCGGTTCAAGAAACATTAAGCGTAACCACGCTGAGTCAATGGAAAGTTGGAGACACGGTGAATCTTGAACGAGCCTTAAAAATAGGTGAATACTTAGATGGCCATTTTGTACAAGGTCATATAGATGCCGTTGCACGCTGTGTAAGCATTCGGCAAGAAGGCGGCTCACTTCGCATAAAATTTGAATATCCGGAGCAGCATCAAGCTTTA
>JBDHXV010000051.1:0-16427 GCA_039810885.1 Chitinophagales bacterium
TCATTCTCAAGAAAGTTATAGAAGATGGAGACGACCATAACGGAACGTCTATTGAAACCCCCATAAGAAGTGATGCTTTTGAGCTTACCTCAGAAGAAAAGAAAGCTCGAATTGCTGTTCATTTTAAATCTATAATGGAAACACTTGGATTGGATTTAACTGATGACAGCCTAAGCGGAACTCCTGAGCGTGTTGCCAAAATGTATGTAGATGAGATATTCAGCGGCTTAGATCCTAAGAATAAACCAAGAATATCGCTTTTTGATAATAAGTATAAGTACAAACAAATGCTTATTGAAAAGGATATCTCTTTCAGTTCTTTCTGTGAGCATCACTTTGTGCCAATAATTGGGAGGGCCCATGTAGCCTATATTTCAACGGGCAAAGTCATCGGATTATCGAAGCTAAACCGTATTGTACAATATTACGCAAAGCGTCCGCAGGTACAAGAACGCATGACCGTTCAAATTGCAAAAGAACTTAAAACCGTATTGCAGACTGACGATGTCGCAGTAGTAGTTGATGCAGCACACATGTGTGTTCAATGTCGTGGCGTGCAGGACATTAATAGCACTACGATAACTTCAGAGTACTCAGGGCGCTTTTTAGATACAAACACGCGCAATGAATTTCTACATAACCTGCACGTTAACATAACTCAACGATGAAATATTTTATCACACTCATACTGATTTTGTTCAGCAATCGAATCCTTTATGCTCAATCATCAGGAAATATTAACTATCCGTTAACAAATCAGCGTAACTATCAATATACAGATCAAAGCATAAATATCACGACACCCTTGACCCTTGATGTTTTAGCAGATGTGAAATGTATGGCAAACGTTAAGGCCGATTCCTATGTTGCTGTATTTAGTGTAACACAGGTAGGTAAAACAACACAAGAAGTGAATGAATTAATTGATAAACGGATATCGCTGGTACTTAATGGAATTAAACTGATTACCGGAACAGAATCATATATTGACATGGTTTCATTTGTTCCTGTATATGAAATTGAGGCAGATAAAAAACTATTCAGTAAGCAGAACTATAATGAAATCCCCAAGGGGTTTGAGTTAAAGAAGAATATCCATATAAAATTTACTGAGTCGGAATTGTTAAATGCAATTATTAGCATCATGGCAAATCAAGACATATATGATTTGGTTCGCGTAGATTATTTCTCTTCAAATATTGAAAATATTAAAAAGGAATTATTGAATAAGGCTAAATTGATTTTACAAGATAAAATAAAAAACTATGAAAGCATGATTGGGGCAACATTTACAACGAATGAAAAAAGAATCGTTGACGCTTACAAGATTGTTTTACCGATGAATATGTACCGATCTTACGAGTCATATAACAGCACATCGCTTAATCTGAAAAAATCTTCCGTTATAAATACAGCAGATAAATCAACAACGTTATACTATCAACCGATTATGGGTGATGAGTTTGACTACGTTATGAATCCGGTCATTTTAGAACCTGTTATTCAGGTTATGTATGAGATTAAAGTTATAGTTAATCGAGACAAGAAGCTAACAACTTCGGATAAAGAATATATGTTAATTACGCCGAGTGGTGAGGTTAAGAATCTTAATTTGAGTAAATAGACTTAAGTTCTATTTCACTCGATTCCTTTTAAACTTAAATAACAAATATTGCGGGTACCAAATAAAACATTCTCCGCTTCTTAACTTTGTAAAAATGTCAATCTCATTTCAAGAACTCATTACCGTTACGATGGTGCTATTTGCCGTTATTGATATCGTCGGCTCTATTCCGGTTATTCTTTCTTTAAAGGAGAAATCCGGCAATATAAATCCTTTGCGAATCACATTGGTGTCGGGTGCTATCATGTTAGTCTTTTTATTTGTTGGACAGACCGTACTCGATTTAATCGGTATAGACGTTCAATCCTTTGCTGTAGCCGGTGCATTTATTCTTTTTGTTATCTCTGTTGAGATGTTATTGGGAATAAAAATTTATAAAGAGGACAATTCTAAAACAACCAGTATAGTCCCTATTGCTTTTCCATTGATTGCAGGAGCCGGCACCCTAACGACGTTACTCTCTATACGTTCGGAATATGAATATTATATTATCATAGCCGGAATTTTCATTAATCTGATTGTTGTGTATGTCGTGTTGCGCAATTTGTACAGGATTGAACGCATCTTAGGTAGTGGAGGAATCAATATTCTCAGAAAGGTATTCGGGGTTATCTTGCTTGCACTAGCTGTAAAATTATTTAAAAATAATGTTTAGCAACCAAAAATAACAATTCATCGGATGTATGCGCCTATTTAACGATAATGATATGCTAATGGATGAGCTGCATTTTAAATTTATTGCATGCTTCGTTTCACTTCCTTGCTTTTCGTACTAAGTCTCATCTCCATTCTTACTAAGGCGCAACAAGCCGCAGTCTTTTTCCAACAAACACACACTAATGGTAGTTTGAAATCATGCAGGTATGTGAATAATGCTATTCTATATACTAACGGTAAGAACATTGTGATACAGGATGCCCTGGGTACGGTTAGAAATAATATTCAACTTAATATTAGTGATGATGCCATCATTAAAAATATTAGTTCTGTAAATGGCGAAGTGTATTTGCTCTATCAAATAATTACATCTGGTGGGAAAGTACAGTTTAGTGTTCTTAAATTGAATGATGCATTACAAGTTGAATGGTACAAAACGTTTGGTGTTCATACAGGGTCATTAAACGCATATTCACTTGCAACGGATGAGCAAGCCTTATATATAGCAAATAATAATTGTACAAATGGACTTACGATAACGAAACTGGCAAAGGATGGCAGCCTTATATGGAATAAGACGTGGCATACAAGCAATGGGACTATCGTACCCGGTTATTTAGATATATCCGGAAATCAATTAACGATTTATTCAAAATATACTTACGACAACACTACTTCTCTGGCCATAAGTACAATAGATATGAATGGTTCATTGATAAACACAGATCGTTTTCAAATGAATAATCCTTTTTACATCCGAAATGTGATTAACGACGGTAATAAAACTTATGTATTGGTTAATTACAGTGATGGGTCTGTAACTTCAGAACTTATCACGCTTAACGGGTCTAATGCGAAGGGTGCTGTCTTCCAAGCTTCCACTGCTATACAACTTAATGATATGGTCATGAAGGAACATCAACTATACTTGAGTGGTAATATATACATCAATCAATCAGAACACTTAAACGCAATATTGCTTTCCATAAATTCCAATCAGCAACTTAATTGGATTAAACAATTTGGCAGCACGTTGAATCAGAATATTGGTTATGACGACGCACTCAGCATTGAGAGCATAGATGAAACGATAATCGTAAATGGAGTTAATGCAGATAGAGGTTTTACACTTTCATTCACTGAGGATAAGCAACCTTTTTGTTTATCATCCGATGTGCAAAATGTTGCATTAATTAATAACCTGCACCTCAAAACGTCTTATTCATTAAGCGAAGGCAGCACGCCAAACTATAATATACAACCAGTACTCATAAGTTCTCAAATGCTTCAACCTTCAAACAATGAATATTGCTCTTATGAACTGCTTGGAATAAGTACAGCAATAAATGAGACTGCGCCTAACTCAGAATTGAGCTTATCTGTATATCCAAATCCAACAAAGTCTTATATAAACATTGGCTTCAATAACGAACCAACTCTGTACCAGTGGGACATACTCGATCTAAGCGGCCGTGTAGTGTTAGGTGGCAAGAGTGATAAGAAGACACTCACATTAGATTTAGCTTCGGTATCCACAGGAATGTATCTATTTCGCTGGAACACCACTAACAATAGTGGAGTAAGCCGCTTTATGATTAGCCGATAGGTGTCCCTTATTAAGGGATAACTTTTACAAAATACTGCCGTAAGAGGTCAAAATTTTTTGAAGGAACAGAAACTCCTCAAATAAATAAAAACTGAAATACAGCATGAGCAGGTACATACAAAAGAATAGAAATACCTTACGATTATCTTTACGAAATAGGTTAATCCTCGGGTTTACCGCAGGAGTATTGTTGTCTGCATTATTAATTGTTGCCTTAATAAATAACCGTACACAAGAAAGCAGAGGCGAAGGCAATCCGAATACCTACACCTTAAGCTTCCACGATGCCATTTTCAAAAAGGTAATTAAATCGTGGGATGGAAATTTCATTCTAACAGATGGTAAAAAATTTATTAAAACAGATAGTAGCGGGAACATACTGTGGAAGAAACAAATTGAAACCAACTTTCCTATCCTGGTTCAGGATGCAGGTGAATTGAGCGACCATAGTATAGTTGTGGTATGTCAGATGATAGCAGCAGATAATCATGCAAAGATTTACTTGATTAAACTTGATGCTGACGGTAATTACAAATGGAACAAAATACTAAGCAAACCGAACTCTGAATTTGCTTATAGCATCGCAACAGGAGTTGATAATGATTTCTACTTATGTGGCAGTGGTTGTAGTACTTCAAATTTTATTTTAAAGATGAATTCAGGCGGAGAGCAAGTTTGGGTTAAAGATTTAAAGGCAGGCATAACCTTAGGCTCTGCTCAACGCATTAAATTCAAGAATCACGAATTGATTTTAGCAGGACGACTTGAAAGTAACGGTACTGCTGATTTATACCTCTTGCGAACAGATATGAATGGCAATCCATTGCAGTCTCGCAGAGTTTCTATGCAAAAAAACTTTGTTATACGCGTGCTCACAAATACGACAGATGGCGGATATATCATCGCAGGAAACTATTTGAGTGCTGAAGGGAGTGATAATCCGTTTATTCTCCGAGCTGATGTTAATATGAATCCAATATGGATGCGCTCGTATGGAGCGGATGGAATTGAAACAATAAATGATGTTGCTGTTACTAATGCTACAGAATTATATGTAGTCGGAAATATATATATCAATGCAGACCAAAATATTAATATGCTCCTGTTCAAAACAGATGCACTTGGAAACATACAATGGCAGATGCATGCAGGCAGTGAGCAGTTAAACGGGGCCGGATATGATGATGCCCTTTCCATTGCTGCGGTTAATGATCAAAGCTTTATTATTACAGGATTTTCTAATGGAGGTTTTATTACAAAAGTGGATCGAACGGGAAACGGGTTTTGCTTTCAACGCTTATTAACGCTGAATGTGAACGAGGTTCCGTTAACGATGCTGAATATTAGCTTTCAACAAAACATTCTTCCCTTATTTGATGAAACTATAATCACACCTCAAGCAGGTGCATTGAATATAGCAACGCCAGATATTTGTTATGGCAACGCCAATAATAATCAGGAAGGTAACTCAAATAATGAGAACACTACTTCGATTCAAAATATTAACACTACAACGATTGATGTTAATCTATACCCGAATCCGGGAAACGGTTTTATTACCATTGAGTTAAATAAGGAATTATCGGAGCCGGGTTTGTTGAATGTTTACGACATGTCGGGTAAGCTAATCGTTACGCACGAAATAGTACCATATCAAATAAAACAACAATTCGATAATACACAGTTAGCAACCGGAACCTATATGCTGCAATTAATTGACCGAAGTCAAGTGATGGCTTCTAAGAAGATAATTATTCAACACTAAGCATTAACTATGTCTTGATTAGCTTGAATAGAGCGTTCGAGATACTCAATGACCTCGCCGGCAATATCAACACCCGATGCAGCTTCTATTCCTTTTAGGCCCGGGGAAGAATTAACTTCAATAATAAGCGGTCCACGAGATGATTGTAATAAATCTACTCCGGCAATGCGCAGCCCCAAAGCTTTAGCTGCTTGCACCGCTGCAGTTTCCTCTTCTTGTGTTAATTGAATATAACTCGCTTGCCCGCCACGGTGAAGATTAGAGCGGAAATCACCTTCTTTTCCACTGCGCATCATAGCGCCAACCACCCTACCATCCACAACCAGAGCTCTTATATCACTGCTGTTTGCCTCGGCTATAAATTCCTGTACAAGGATATTAATCTCCTGATTATAGAATGCTTCAATAATTGACTTTGCGCTTTTATGTGTTTCGGCAAGAATTACACCTATACCTTGTGTTCCTTCAAGAAGTTTAATCACGAGTGGTGCTCCGCCAACTTGCTCAATTAAATCATCAACCTCCCGTATGTGCGCAGCAAAGGCCGTTTTGGGAATACCAACACCTTCGCGTGAAAGCAATTGCATGCTGCGAAGTTTATCACGAGAGCGCACAATACCTTGTGATTCGGCGCTACTGAATATCTTCATCATCTCAAATTGTCGAACTATAGTTGCTCCATAAGCAGTTACAGATGCGCCAATGCGTGGAATAACCGCATCGAAATGTTCCAATGCTTTACCTTGATAGCGAATACTTGGTTTTCCTTTTTCAATAAGAACATAACATTTTGTATGGTCAATTACTTCAACGGAATGGCCACGTTGTAAAGCCGCTTCAACCAGACGGCGTGTAGAGTAAAGTTTATTGTTTCTGGATAAAACAGCAATTTTCATTTATTTCTTTAGTTTCATTTTTTTCTTGTAAGAAAGGTTGTGTTTCGCCACATCCACTACAAATTGTTCCATTAATAAGCGACGGCCAATAAGCATTGGGTATTTCATTGTAGAGCGGTCAGAAAGTGCCAGATGAATAGTGTGGTTTTTATCAAACAGGCGAAGGGTTGTTTGAATCATACAGCGATGTTCAATTTGTCCAAAGGAGCTTTTGATAGTTTTATATAATAAAACAGGGGCCTCGTGTTTTTTTTCTTCATCATCATAAAGAACAAAACGAACCCAAGGGCGACCATCGCGCTGAAACATTTTAATATTTAAACAATGGATGACACAGCTATATGCGCCTGTGTCAATTTTTGCATCAATATCAGTAAGCCCGAGATCGGGTAAGTCAATTCTGTCGCGACGTCCAATGATGATTTTCTTTTTCAGTGCCATAATTCAGTTTTGTAAAAGTAAAAGACATTGGCTTCACTTCGATGGAGTTGAAAGAATGGAGGTTGTTATTTTTTCAAAATTTAGAATTTATACAGCTACGGTATGCTCACGCAAGGCATCATTTAGGGATGTTTTTTTATCGGTACTTTCTTTTCTCTTTCCAATAACCAATGCACAAGGCACCTGAAATTCTCCTGCCGGGAATTTCTTAGTGTAAGATCCGGGAATAACAACTGAACGTGCAGGAATTTCCGCTTTATATTCGACAGGCTCGGGACCGCTTACATCTATAATCTTAGTAGATTGGGTTAAAACAACATTTGCTCCCAATACAGCTTCTTCTTGCACGTGTACTCCTTCCACCACAACACATCTTGAGCCAATAAAACAATTATCCTCGATGATTACAGGAGAAGCTTGTACAGGCTCTAGTACGCCGCCAATACCAACACCGCCGCTTAGATGCACATTTTTTCCAATTTGAGCACAGGAACCAACAGTTGCCCAAGTATCCACCATGGTGCCGCTATCTATATAAGCCCCTATGTTAACAAAGGAGGGCATCAGAATAACTCCCGCAGTAATGTAAGAACCATATCGTGCAACGGCATGAGGTACTACACGCACTCCTAACTCGGCGTAATTGTTTTTTAAACGCATTTTATCATAAAATTCCATTGGGCCGGCCTGTGTCGTTTGCATAGATCGAGTAGGGAAGTAGAGTATTACCGCCTTTTTTATCCATTGATGTGTAATCCAATGCCCATTCATATTCTCTGAAACACGTAAACGACCTTTATCTAATTCTTCTATAATCCATTCAAGAGCCTCAACAATTTCCTTTCTGTTCAATTGTTCACGATCGTGCCATGCTTGTTCAACGAGAGAAATAACTTGGGTGTTCATATAATTATGCAATCAGTGTAGTACACAAAGATTATTTTTATTTAGTAAGATGATAAGGATATGAAACAAATGATTTGCACCATTCTATTACTCTTTGTAGCACTTTCGTTAACTGCCCAACAAAATGTTCCGCGTTATATGTTGTTAAAACCCTATTTTACACAGTTCCACTCCCAAACCATCTGTGTAGGCTTGAGTAATGATTCAATAATGAAATCAATTGTTTTTCATTTCTCAACCGGGCAAGCGGACATAGACATAAAACCTATACTGATACCTGCATTGGTTGCTGTTTTCAATGATTCGCTGTTTTATGTTCAGCAGCGAACTGTCAGCAAAAATACAAGCAGCAAACTCGACTGGGGAGATAGTGTGATGATACCCTACTATCAATGGGAATCTTACCCGAGTGTAAAGAAAAGACTTAAGGATGTAACGAAGCAGATAGAGGAAGACAGAAGAAACAGAGAACAGCCATTAAATATGGAAACAAACCAAATGACTTGGGACGAATCTTTTGTTACCACTATAGACTATCTACTGCAAGACTTTGCACAATTGAGTTTTAACTATAGCGGCTATACTGGTGGAGCCCATCCTAATTATGGTAACGTCAGTGGATTAATTACTCTACAATCTCTGCTACATAATGACCTATCCGATGAGGGTAGTTTCACCTCAACAACTAAAGTTTATGACTTAATCAGTTCTATAAGCCCTGTGAATTTAGATTCAGTAAAACGGGTATTGTACTTTAAAGGTGTAGCGAATTGCTTTGATGATGGAGGAGATACGGATAACGCAGACTGTAACAAGTTTAATGTGCATCAATACGATAAATACAAGATTGGTGAGTATCCTGATGCAGAATATACTGTTGATTATGATTATCCTAATGCCTTAATCAGACGCATAGCCGGAGGGTATGATGTTTATGTGGAGGGTTATGCGGATGCCTCTTATGCTGTTTCGGGCGATTATTCCTTAACAACCTCTTGCCGCTTAGGTCATTTGCCGCTCAAGTATTATCCATTTACAAATCCGACACTAAACTTGTCGCTTTTACAAAGTATTGATAAGAATATTGTTGATTACTACATCACTGCCGATTACAGTGCAATGGTGTTGCTGCGTAAAGTGGATCAAGGGATGCAACTGCGATGTGTCTATAATGAAGGTAACAATTTTATAGATTCTTTAATTACCGACAATATGCACGTAATACAATTTCAAACACTCAAGAATCTGTTAGTACCGCAACTTATGAGTGATATTCAACAAAGCGAGAATTAAAACTTTTCGAAATAAACATATCCTATCATAATAACCGAGGTATAAGCCTATCACGCAAAGTGTATTTTTACGCACTATGAAGCCATTAATAGCCCCTTCCATGCTTTCTTCTGATTTCAGCAGAATTGCGGAGACGCTGCAGATGCTGAATAATAGCGAAGCAGATTGGATTCACTGTGATGTCATGGATGGTCGCTTTGTACCGAATATTACCTTTGGGATGCCTGTGATTGCTGCCATGAAAAAGCATACAAGTAAGCCTTTGGATGTGCATCTTATGATTGTAGAACCCGAAAAATATATTACAGATTTTGCCAAAGCCGGAGCAGACTGGTTGACGATTCATTTAGAAGCCAGCACGCACTTACATCGCAGTGTTCAACAGATTCATCAAAACGGAATGAAAGCAGGGGTTTCTATTAATCCTCATACAAACGTGAGCCTGCTGGAAGACATTATCGCAGATCTTGATTTGGTATTGGTTATGAGTGTGAACCCCGGTTTTGGAGGACAGAAATTTATCGAGAATACGTATTCTAAAATTTTAAGACTTAGAGAAATGATTCTACGTCATAACAGCAACGCCTTAATTGAAGTGGACGGAGGCATAGACTTTAACAATCATGTTAAGTTAGTAGAAGCAGGTGCCGATGTATTGGTTGCCGGAAACACAGTGTTTAATGCTAAAGACCCAACGTCTGCCATTCATCATTTGAAACATTTGACACAAAATATTACGATCTGAGATACGTTGTTGCTGCACTTGAACCATAAGCCTTACATATACTTCGTTTCATTCTTTTTATTGTTTGCCACCTATGGTTATGCACAAAATGCATCGATCCATGGAGTGATCAAAAACAAGGAGCAACAGGTGTTGATTGGGGCAAGTATTATCGTGGCTTCACAAAAAGCGGGTACGTATTCTAATGACAAGGGAGAATATAAGTTAGACTTAATCGCAGGAGATAACATAGAGGTAAGTTACAGTTATTTAGGCTTTGAAAAGCAAGTAAAGTCTATAAGTCTAAAAGCAGGTGAGGTTAAGTTGCTCAATATATTCTTAGATGCCAAAATTGATTCATTACCTCAGACAATCATAAGTGATAAATTCATTCGTGACCAGCCCGGATTGATCCGAGTAGATCCCAAGACATTTGAGTTTCTACCCAGCGCATCCGGAGGAATAGAAGCGTATTTAAAAATGCTAGGTGCAAATTCCAATAACGAACTTTCATCGCAATACTCTGTACGCGGTGGGAACTTTGATGAAAATCTGATTTACGTAAATGATTTTGAAATATATCGTCCTTTTTTGATTAGGAGTGGACAGCAAGAAGGCTTAAGTTTTATTAACCCTGATTTAGTTGGCTCTGTCTTATTTTCAACAGGAGGCTTCCAAGCTAAGTATGGAGATAAACTCAGCAGTGTATTAGATGTGACATATAAAAGGCCTAAACGTTTTGGCGCCTCTGCGTCCGCCTCGTTACTGGGTGCGAATATGCATATAGAAGGAAGAAGCAAAAATTATCGTTGGAGTTACCTTATGGGAGCACGTTATAGAACTAATCGTTATCTCTTAGGCTCATTAGACACCAAAGGGCAGTATCAACCCACCTTTGCCGACTTGCAAGCATTAATTACCTATCAACTTTCGGAAAAAGTTTTTTTTGAATATTTGGTTAATGGCAGCCTAAATCGCTACTACTTTGTGCCGGAAGATCGAGTTACCACATTTGGATTCGTAAAACGTGTACTCCGATTGAATATATACTTCGATGGCGCTGAGGACAATCGCTTTAATACATTTATGAACGGTCTGGCAGTGCGGTATGAGCCTAATAAGCGTACTACTTTAAAGTGGCAGGTTGCAGCATATTATAATCGTGAAGACGAGCGCTTTGATGTAACGGGAGACTATTTCATCGGCGAAGTGCAAACCGATATCGGGAAATCTGATTTCGGGCAAGTACTTTATTCGCTTGGTGTTGGTACAACTCAAGATTGGGGGCGTAACTTCTTAGATGCCGCCATATTTAATGCAGCACATATAGGCAGCTATTTGTCTCCCAAGCATTTTATGAAATGGGGCGTTACAGCACAGCACGAATATATTCATGATAGATTGCTAGAATGGCAGATTTTAGATTCTGCCGGTTATCATATACCCTATAGCTCTGATTATATCGCAACAGCTTCTTATGTTAAATCGGAAAATACTTTAGAATCAAACCGCATACACGGATTTGTTCAAGATACCTGGAGCATTAGGAACAATAGCACCGCAGAGGTTGCATTAACCTATGGTGCACGTGTGAATTATTGGACCTATAATAAACAATTATTTGTAAGTCCGCGAATACAGTTCTCTTGGCAACCTAAGAAGTGGGTTCGCGATTACGTATTTCGTGCTTCAGTGGGGTCATACAACCAGCCTCCTTTTTATCGTGAATTGCGTCGTATGGATGGCAGCCTAAATCCTGAACTACGCGCTCAACGGTCTATTCACATCGTAGCAGGGAGCGACCATAATTTTATTTTATGGAATCGTCCGTTCAAGTTTGTAACAGAGGCTTATTATAAATTTTTATTCGATATCAATACGTATGAATTAGACAATGTGCGAATACGATACTATGCAAATAATGATGCCAAAGGATTTGCAAGGGGTATAGATTTCCGATTAAATGGGGAGTTGGTAAAAGATGCGGAGTCATGGGTGAGTTTATCCTTTCTCGACACACGAGAGGATTTAAAAAACGACTTTTACTATGTCTTTGATACAACGTTTACATCAACAGGCCAAATACAAAAGCTAGATACTACGATAATGCATCCCGGATATATTCCGAGACCTACCGATCAACGTGTAACCTTTGCAATTTTTATGCAGGATTATATTCCCGGAAATGATAGATTCAAAGTACATCTTAATTTGATATTTGCAACCGGTTTACCGGTAGGCCCTCCGGATTTAGCACGATATAGAGATACCTTGCGCTTACCACCATATCGCCGTGTTGATATCGGATTTTCAGCTATGTTGCTTGGTCACAAAAAACGTACAGAACAGACTGGCATTAATAAATACATACGTTCGATGTGGATGAGCCTGGAAGTATTTAACTTGTTGGGAATCAGCAATACGATTTCTTATTTATGGATTAAGGACTATTACAATACTACCTACGCCGTTCCGAATTACCTCACCACACGCCGCCTGAATTTAAGACTGCAAATTAATTTTTAGTCGGTTTGAGATTTCATTTTCATGTTCCTTTGCAGGGCTTTTTGCTCTAAAGAAATTTTATGTACGAATAGATTCTCCGGGGTATCGAAAGCAGCGTAAAACACGAACCATTCATAGACTAAAACTTAAACATGTGATTCCGTTTTCTCCACCTCGTATTGATCAAGAAATTATTGATGAAGTTGTTCAAGCCTTGCAATCCGGCTGGATTACTACCGGACCACGCACTAAGCTATTTGAACAAAGATTAACGGAGTATTGCGGGTCAAAAAAAACCTTATGCCTAAATAGCGCAACGGCAGGGTTAGAGCTAATGCTCAGATGGTACGGTGTTGGCCAAGACGACGAAGTTATTATACCGGCTTATACTTATGCGGCTACGGCGAATGTAATCATTCATTGTGGAGCAAAGCCAGTGATTGTAGATGTCATGCCCGATAATTTTAATATTAACATAGACCGGGTACGTGAAGCTATTACCTCAAAAACTAAAGTCATTATGCCTGTGGACATAGGCGGCTCCCCATGCGATTATGATGCTTTAAATGCATTGATTCGAGAGGCAGATATTACTAATACGTTTATTGCAAAAACGGATGTTCAAAGAAAACTTGGAAGAATATTATTATTGAGTGATGCCGCTCACTCCTTAGGGGCTATCTATAGAGGACGTAAAACAGGCACTTTGGCAGATGCGACGGTTTTCTCATTCCATGCAGTTAAAAATCTGACGACGGCTGAAGGTGGGGCAGTTTCACTTATGTTGCCGGTGACTTTCGATATAGAACAGGCTTATAAAGAGCTACATATAAAAGCACTTCATGGCCAAAATAAAGATGCATTGGCTAAAACACAAAAAGGAAATTGGGAATATGATATTGTAGAAGCAGGCTATAAGTGGAATATGCCGGATATACTGGCAGCCATAGGATTAGTAGAGCTGCAACGTTATGATACTGATACATTACCTTATCGTAAGCATATTGTTGAACAATATCATCAACGTTTTAAAAAGTATCAATGGGCAGAGTTGCCGATAACACAAAATGATGACATAAAGAGTAGTTGCCATCTCTATATGTTACGCATAAAAAACATTTGTGAACAACAACGAAACGATATTATTCAAAGAATCTTTAACCGTGAGGTAAGTGTCAACGTTCATTTTAAACCACTCCCACTTCTGACTTTTTATCGTTCTTTAGGATATGAAATGAATAATTACCCAATAGCCTATGATAATTATACCAGAGAGATTTCTTTGCCGGTATATTATGGGTTAAGCGATGCTGATGTGAATAAGGTCATAGAAGCTGTGGTTTCATCTGTATTAGAGGTTATTCAAGAAAAAGAGTGCTAACCCGTGATAAAACGCACGTTTGATATTCTCGCATCGCTGATTGTGATTCTTCTGTGTATCCCTTTTTTTATTATCATTTGCTTATTAGTATATACCACATCGAAAGGAGGTATATTTTATCGTCAAATTAGAGTTGGTCGCTTTGGAAAAGATTTCTTGCTTTTAAAATTTCGAACAATGTATGTTGGTGCCGACCGCAGGGGACTTTTGACTATAGGAATGCAAGATTCGCGAATTACACCAGTCGGATATTATTTAAGAAAATATAAACTGGATGAACTGCCACAGCTTCTTAATATTATTAAGGGCGATATGAGTGTGGTAGGACCCCGACCCGAAGTAAGAAAATTCGTTGACCTCTATACTGCCGAGGAATTAAAAGTATTGCAGGTCCGTCCCGGGTTAACCGATTTAGCCTCACTGGTATATATAGATGAAAATAAAGTTCTTGCTCAATACGATGATGCAGAAAAAGCATATATCGAAATCGTAATGCCCCATAAACTACAACTCAATCTGGAATACATCAAGAAACAATCGTTTCTTTACGATCTGAAAATTATTTTCAAAACCATTTCGAGACTTTTTAAGTGATATTTAATCGAAGAAATATATTGCCTCGCTGGGCCATCTTTACAATTGATATATTACTTGTATTTATATGCTATTACGTTGCGTATTTGCTTCGCTTTAATTTTAACATACCCTATTATGAAATAGAATTGATGCCCCGCGGCATAATAACCTTACTGGGTATTCGCATTATAGGATTCATCTTATTTAAGACCTATAGAGGGATGATAGCTTATACCAGCTCAGAAGATGCGCAGCGTTTGTTTATTACCATAACTTTAGGAACGCTTTTGGCCGGGCTTTGTAACTTTGGCGTACACGAAGCCGGTTATCCCTATCTGATTCCTTTTTCTGTTTTGCTTATAGAATACTTGGCCGAGTTGGTGTTCAGCACAGGATATCGTTTAGCAATAAAAATTTTATATCTTGAAATCGCCCAATCATCTAAGGAGAAACGAAATGTCATCATCTTTGGAGCAGACATCAATGGCTCGGTAACTAAACGTACATTAGAGCGGGATGGGAAGCACCACTATAATGTTATTGCTTTTCTTGACATCAAACCCCAATTAATTAAACAACAACTGGAAGGTGTTCGAATTTATGATGCGCGTCATGATTTGGATTATTTACTAACACAATTTGAGGTAAAGGAATTAATCCTGTCTCGGCACGAGATGCCGGCCGGACTAAAAAGAAGCATGGTAGATAAATGCCTTCAACATCAGGTAAGGGTGTTAAATACACCTCCACCTTCACAATGGCTAAACGGCACATTAAGGACCTCACAGATTAAAGAGGTGCGCATTGAAGAGTTGTTGGAGCGAGACCCAATTCATCTTGACCTTGATAAGATTAAGCAACACGTTGTAGGAAAAACAATATTGATCACGGGTGCAGCAGGCTCGATTGGCTCTGAGATTGTAAGACAACTGGCTTCCTTTTATCCTAAACTTTTAATCTTGTTAGATCAGGCCGAAACACCATTGTATGAAATCGAACAAGAGCTCAACAAAGATTATGCACAATTGAATTATGAAATTGTTATTGGCGATGTATGCAATAAGGAAAGAATGTCCAATTTGTTTAAAACATTTAAACCTGACTTAGTATATCATGCCGCAGCATATAAACATGTGCCTATGATGGAATTGAATCCTTCTGAAGCAGTTTATACAAATATTCTGGGCACAAAAATATGTGCAGACTTAGCAGTTCAGTTTCAAGTTGAAAAGTTTGTTTTAGTCAGCACGGATAAGGCCGTGAACCCAACGAATGTTATGGGGGCAAGTAAGCGCATTGCAGAGATTTACGTTCAAAGCTTGCACCGTTACCTACATCGCTCCTCTTCCGGAGAAACCTGCTTTGTAACGACACGTTTTGGTAATGTACTGGGCTCCAATGGTTCGGTTATTCCATTATTTAGAAAGCAAATTGCTTCGGGAGGCCCCGTAACGGTTACTCATCCAGAAGTTACCCGCTACTTTATGACTATACCTGAAGCGTGTCAATTAGTATTAGAGGCAGGTGCGATGGGGCAGGGTGGTGAGATTTTTATCTTTGACATGGGACAGCCTGTACGTATTGCCGACTTAGCTCATAAGATGATTGCCTTATCGGGATTAGAACTAAATCAAGATATTGATCTCGTGTACACCGGGTTGCGACCGGGCGAGAAGCTTTATGAGGAATTATTGAATAATGAAGAGAATACATCGCCAACACATCATCCTAAAATTATGATTGCACAGGTTCGGGAGTATGAGTACGAGCAGGCTAATGAAAAGATAGAGAAACTTATCGGGCTGTTTGCCCTTCAGAATAATATTGAGTTGGTAAGTGCTATGAAAGCAATGGTGCCTGAGTTCATAAGTAATAACTCTGAATTTGAGCAGTTGGATAAAAAGGTAAAATAGGAATTACGAGCCGATTAGTGTACCACAAAACGCTTTCCATTTTCAAAACCCACAATGAAACAGCCTTTGAAGCCTTTGCTGGTGAGTAAATCCAGTTGTTTCACAGCTTCCTCCTTCGTTTTGTATTTTCCTGCATATAC
>JBDHXV010000052.1:0-15801 GCA_039810885.1 Chitinophagales bacterium
CGGGGGCATATACATACCCGCCACTACTGGTTACATAGCCAAACCAGTTGAATGATGCCGGGCGACCACCTATGGCAGACCACGGAATAGCCACTTCACGGTCTGTTCCTCCGGCATCGGCATAAGAGCCAAAAGCGGAGGTTGCGCTGCTCCATCCGTTGGAGCCGTCTGAGGTGCGGTATTCGCGATACCCGTTTTTAAAATAAACTACCAAATCTGCTCGGAACTGCAACTCCGCGAAACTTGTACCATCGTAGTTATATCCTATATTGGTGCCATTAGAGTTGGTGCCGCTGTTTACAGGTACTTGTGGATCGCTATCTAAATACACCACTGCCCCCTCGGATGTATTCGCTGCAGTGATTCCAATATAGAGGTTAGTATTATCCCAAGTCATATACCAAACGGAGGAGCCGCTTGTTTCCTGGTTTTGGCCATTGGTATGTGTACCATACTCGCCACCTCCGATGCTTCCATCAACGGTAGGTGAGTTGTATTGTGCTTTGGTAATTGTTACACAAAGAAACAGTGCAGATAAGAGCAAAAACTGTCGCAGTAACCTGTTTTTCATGATTAATTGGATTGTTATTGTAAAATAATTGATTGTTTGATTTGTTTGCAGAAATCTATCGACGAGACACCTGAAATCGTCTTTGCAATTATTAAAAATATCGACAGTAGATATCCCACCAAAATTTAATTCTGAAAACTTCGATAAATGTAGCTATTTCGATATCAAATACAAGGGACAACTCCTTGATTATTTTATCTTTTTTTAATCTGTTTCGTTTTTAAGGATACCCGATTCGATTTATTAATTGACGGTATCGCCGCGCAACGACCGAAATCTTTTGCGAGCCTCTATTACGTATAAACTTCCGTTGTGGTCGGTAATAATTTGCTTGTATAATTCCATGGCCTTTTCCTTATCGTGCAAAACATTTTCATAAAGGTCGGCCAAATCAAATAAGGCATCATCTGCCAGTAAATCGGTAGAGTATTTTTGATTTATATCTTCAAAATATTTCACGGCTTGGTCAATGTCGTTTTTCTTCAAATAGATCAGTGCTTTTTCATAAAGCACATCATCTGCTAAAGAGTGATCGGGAAATTTTTTTATTAAAGAGTCCAGCGTTATCAGAGCATCATCGTATCGGTTTTGAAACAATAACAAATCTGCACGCGCATAGATGCTCATTGCTTCTGTGCTGGTATCTAAGCCGGTATTATCTGTAATAAAAACAGAAAGGGCAATGGCATCATTAGCGACCAACTCGGAGGTAGAACTTTTAATAATATCAAGCTGTGCTTGTGCCCATTCAAATTCGCCTTTGTAAAAACTGAGTTTTGCGTTACGGAAGCGTGCCTCTTCGCCCAATGGCTCGTCTTTAAAATCTTTATCAACCTGCATATAAACCAAGGTGGCATCCCAGACATTGCCGGCTATAATATAATAATCTCCGAGGTCAAGTTTACATTCAGCCTTTGAAAACTTGGAGCCGCCGGGTTGCGATATAATACTTTCCAGTACGGCAATGGCCGTGTCGGGCTTATTTGCGTAGCGGGCATTTAACAAGGCATAATCTCGAACTACATTTATTGTTTGAGCATTTCGTCCAAATTCGTTGAAATAATCTCGATACGCAGTGAGTACTTTTTGTATTTCATCTTGCGAAACGATAGCCGGAATAAGCGCCCGGGTTTTAAGAATATCTAATAACAACGTTCGCGCACTCAAATAATATGTGCCGCTACGGTTGCGGCTTTCGATCAGATAATTGAGTGCATCTTCTGCAGCTTGGTAGCTGCCATCTTGATAGGCTTCATTGGCAAATTGAAATACCCTAAAGCCGTCTTCTTTGTTCCTTTTATCTAACGCCTTAATCTGAGTAAATGCGTCTGTATAGTTTTTTTGCTGAATATAAAACCATGCTAATAATTCTGCAAAAGTGCTGTTGTCCGGCTGTTTTTGCAGTCGTTTGAATAATTGTGATTGAAGTTCTTTTGTGATGTTTTCTTCTTGAATGGCGTCTTGCAGGTGTTGTTCTACTTGTACAAGATAGGTTGGATTTTCGTTTAAGAAGTCCAGATACAATTTAATGACATTAACCACATCGCCTTGTTTTTGATAAATCAATGCCGATTCGTTAATGAATAGGCTGTTGTTGCCAAAAAGTCCCCGCCCTTTATCATAAACTTGCAATGCTTCGTTATTGCGATTAATTACTTGAAAAGCGTTTGCAAGGCGATAAATAGCCGACATGTCCGGAGTGAGTTTTGAAATTGCCTCCTTGTAGTAACTCTCCGCATCTTTAATTTTATCCTCCATTTGTAGCGCAAATCCTGCATCGACCAAATACGTTTGATCGGCGGGAAATTTTTTTATCTGTCGTTTTGCTGTTTTATATGCCTCGTTATATTGTTTGAGTTGTATAAGTGTTTTGTAATAATATCCGTAGTAGGAGGTTGTTTGCGGGTACTTACTAAACAACTTCTCGTATAACGTTGAAGCTTTGTCAAACTCACCGTTGTTGTAGTAATACAGTGCCAGTTGTTCGTCTTGCGTTTGCGTTTGGGCAAAAGATGAAAAACCAAGAAGGCAATATATAATAAACAGAGAAGCAACACGCTTAAACATAACTACAAAATAAAGCTATAACTGCAAGGGCAGTATTAAATTTTGTAATGTGATAAAAATATTTTATTCGGCAATAGTTTACATACTCCTGCGCTTACACCTGCGCCAATTACATTAAAGAGAGCATCTATCCAATCGAAGGTTCGATCTGACGTAAACCTTTCTTGCATTACTTCAATAAACAATCCAAAAACTCCACAGATCATTACAATTAACAATAAACTTCTTATAGAGACGGTGGTGCGTATCAGTGCTGCGCGATACATTACTGCGGCAAGCTTGGCATACATTGCGAGATGCACCAACTTATCCGAATTTTCAAAGTTAAACCAATGCGGGTGTGGTAAACTGCGTTGTGGCATAAGACTTAGGTAAGCAATTATTACTGCCCATGATAACGGGATTAAAATTCGCAGAACGAACTTAGGCAACATCCGTTATTTTTATTAAGCGCTTACGCTGGCTCTATACTCTGCGGCACTCATCAATGATGTCAACTCGTCAGCATTGGTCAGGGTTATTTTTATTATCCATCCTGATCCGTATGGATCCTTATTAACAGACTCGGGGGCATTATTAAGCTCTTCATTAATAGTATTGATAACTCCGCTAACCGGCATGAATAAATCTGATACCGTTTTCACTGCTTCTATTGTGCCGAATACTTCTTCTTTTTTCATTGTTTTTCCCAAAGAGTTAATATCAACATAAACAATGTCGCCAAGCTCGCTCTGAGCAAAGTCTGTAATTCCAATTGTTGCTTTATTGCCTTCAATGAGAATCCACTCATGGTCTTTAGTGTACTTTAAATTTTCCGGAAATTGCATAGGTGTTAAGTATGAGGTCAAAAGTACATGAATAATTGAATGAAAATTGTGCTGCAGGTTACAGTTTTTCGTAATTATTGTAGCGTGAAGCGAACTGTTAGCCCCGCATTCGTATAAGTAATCGGGAATGATGCAGATGTTGCAGGAATAGTATAGCGACGATCGAAAAAGAGTTTAATGTTCAGGCGACTGTTCACTTGGTAATCAAACGAGGGGTTAATCTGTATTGTAGTGTTTCCGGCAGTTGGGAGAGCAGGCAGTGAACTGTCTAAGCGGAATGCACTCGTATTATTGGCATTCACACCGAATTGCATATTACAATTTATCGGATTCTTTAGTCGCTGTTTCTTGCCGCGAATTTTAAAAGGAATTGGTGCATTTTTCCACTTGTATCCGAGGTTTAAAATAAGGTCTTTGGTGCGTGTTTCATTTAACTGATAGTTGAGGAAACTCATTTGCAAGTTGCGCCCGCGTGAATATTCAAATCTCGTGGTTAAGCCAATGCGCCAGCTTATATCTATGCCTATGAGCGGAGAGAAGCGCTCGCTGATTGAAATTCCCGGGATATCATAATAAGTAATAAAATTCCCCGAACTCTTATCAACAACATTGGGTAACATATAACCATTATTATTCGTGCCTCTATATTCGATAGATGATAAGAAGGTTCCAACAGAAATGGTGGATGTATATCCATGCGAGATGCTGAAGTTGTTAAAGAATTTTTTTGCCCATTTAAACTTACTGATACCGTTATAGGTAATCTTCCAGTTAGGAGATGGTATTGCATTAAAAAGGCTTCTTATTTTTATTTTACTTGGGTCTTTGCCCGAGTATGCCGCAAGAAAGGCCGGAACTAATACATCTTGTGAATAAGGGCCATAACCGTAGGCATAATTGACGTTGTTGAGTGTGGTATCATAAGGGTTCACAAACGTACCTTGCGATTCAGGATTTTGCTGCTGCCATCGTTTAGAAATAATTTCACGATTTACCATAAATTGGTCAAATACTTTAGAGTAGCCACTATCGTATTTTGCAAATGCGGAAGGCAATGCAAAATAGGTCATCGTGAAGTTTCCGTTTTGTTGCGGATTTTGCATTTTAAAAACAGGGTCATCTACCGTATTGGTGTTTCTAAAGAAAGCATTGGTATTTGACGTTAGCGTGCGATTAATATTCAAGTCTATCGTAAAATCTTTTGCCGGCTCAAATGTTGCTCGTGCGGTCAGCGATTTACTCATTGTTTGAATAAATTGATAATTAAGAACAGGGCTTTTGCTAAACCATCCCTTAGATGCTGCATTATAAAGCCAGGCCGAGTCCGGCTGATATCCCAAAATAAAGTTATATCCCGGGGCATTATTTGCAAGATTCTGTCCTAAAATATTATTTCTAAAAACAAATCCCGGGAGAATCGTTGTGTTGCTTTGTGTGTAACTGAAATTAATTTTCTTTAAACTTATGATAAGTCGTAAGGCAAAAACAGATAGATTCGATTTGGGTGGCGTTGATTGGTTATTCTTCAACTTATCCTTGTTCTCATCTACTTTTTTGTTTTGATCCACCTTGCCCCCGCCCGGCGGTGCCTTGAGCGGCATGAAATTCGTATCAAATCGTTTTAGCCATTTCCATTTCCCATATAAGTTCCGAATGTTCAAATCAGCATTAAGGGCAATGTTGCGTTGATTATTTATCACATTACCTAACGGATTATCTACTTGCCGAATCTTTCGAAGATTGCCGAAGTCATCATATAGTGTGTCGAGAGTTTGCGGCGCTGCTGTCCATTCATAGCCGGTGCCATACTTAAAGTTTACGCTGGTCCAATCAAGAAGAGGGATTTTACTCAGCGGCACAGTATAGCTGAAATTAGCGGTTTGTTTATAATGAATATTACGTCCGAAGTTTTTCAAGTTTGTTTTTATCGAGTCGCGCTTCTCGTTTGAGTCAATAGCCCCCGCTGGTTCGTCGATGCGTGCGTTATTGATTGCGTTAAAATCGAGGTTTAATCCTTTAGTAATGTCGAATTTAAAAGCATATATTCTATCTGTAGTGAAGAATTTGGCAAATGTTGGCTCCATAACATCTCCGGCATAAACAGGTCGCAATTGGGTTTGACCAAGTTGCCGATCATACTGGACTTTAATCGTAATATTCGTCGGCATCAAATTAAAGTTGAATTCTTTAATCGGCCTCCAGTACTTTCCTTTTCGGCTAGCCAGTAGTTTTTCAAACGGAGTAATGAAATTCGACTTTCCGGGAAATGCGTAATTCCCTTCTACGTGGTATTTATCTGTTATATCACTTTCAATAACGGGGGTACTTCGATACGTTTGCGTATAGGCGTAAGTAAAGAAAAGGTTATCCAATGAATAAAAATGCGGCACGGCACCCTTCTTGGGGTTGACTCGTCGAATATTGGTTAAATTGAAGCTCTTAATTGAAGTATAATCCTGTGCCATGCGACGGTATGCCGATCGTTCACTTGACGGCATCACACTCAATACGTCTTTTAAGCGCACATCTAACTGATACGGGTCGTACTGCGGATTGCTGAATGATTTCGTCATACCTATATACATAGGTAGTCGTAAGCCGATCATCTTCGGAATAAATTTTCCCATTTCGAAATTGCCCGAAATATCATATTGATAAAAATCGTCACGGAAGCGCTGATTTATCTTTTGATCAACCGAACCATAACCCATCGTGTGCAAATTCCCTGAGAATGTGATGCTGCCTAAATCTGCAAGTTTAACATCTAAGCGCCCCAATGCAGCATAGCCGGAGTTTTCGTCAAAGCCGGTAAGCCGCAATTCGTTCATCCAAACCTCTGCACATATTGGGCTGCCGGAGTCATCTGCGTAGGGCCAGGTTCCTTTTTGAGGATTGCGCACACCCAACATCGATACGCGTAATTGGCCTAGATCCGGATTTCCGACTATTGTAATCCGCACATTGCCATTAATAACCGCATAGGGCAGGGTTAAGGGAAAGCCGTCTTGATTTCTTTTTTGCTTTAGAACGGCCAGATCCCGCAATGCAATTTCAAAATTGTTATCAGCGGGCCATACTTTAAATCGGTCGGCATCCGAGTCTTTGTTATATACTCCGGGTGGAGTAATCTTTAATGGAATTTCATATTCGTAATAATTATTATTAAAGTCTGATCCTAACCGAATGAAAGCCGTTATTTGATTATCATGCAGGGGCTGTTGACCGATAACGCTTTCCGCATGAATAAACATTTTTAGTTTTTCATAATAGCGGATATCTAAGTTTAGATTTTTAAATGCGGCGCGTGCATCACCATCTTGTAAATCGCACACATTTAGTGATAAGGCCTGTTCGTTTTGCAGATAATTGGTTACCGTACCTACCAATTGTTGACGCTCAACACCCGGAGGAATCACATAATTCACGGGTTGTTTCGAACTGTTTTCTTCGTACGACACAGACGATACATTAAAGAAAGTACTTGAACTGTTGTCATCCGGCAAATATTCTCCGGGGCTATTTAAAGACAAGTTGAAGCGACGCCATTGATTGCGCAATAATTCCAATCTGCCAAAGCGCAACACAATAGGTTCTTCAAAGCCTGTTAAGAAAACCCGAATGAATCGAATAGAGCGAAAATCCTGAATGCCTCCCGTGCGCCGAATGTAATCACTAATCGGTATGCGCACTTGCAGCCAACGCATCGTTCCCATCGGATTACCGTCGCCATCCTTTGCCGGTGTTTCCACAATATTCGTAATGTAATTCTGCCCCTGTGTTAATAAGTTGGGGTTTAAACTGAATTTATATTCAAAGTAAGCTTCCGTTTCGTTGAGTGTTAAATCGCGATTTAGATCTTCGGACTCCGGTGTATAGGTTGAGGCAAATGAAAGAGACTGATTTCCTTGAGAGATGGGGGAGTTGCCCTCCGAATTATTAAAATCTTGATAACGGTCTAAAATGCCCGACTGTGTATTATCATAAGACGGATCGCGATAATATCGGTAGTTGTCGTTTGATGGATCATAATGAATATTCTGATAAACAGAGCTGCTCACCGTGCCTTGCATAATATTTAAATAATCCGAATAGCGCGTTTGCTCTTCTGATTGGCTGGCTCCATCGTAGCCGACATCCTGATATTGTCTTGCCGTAGGGTTATTATCAAATGCATTAGCAACGGGTGGAAGACCTTGCTTTAACAAATAAGACCAAACTGTTTCATCCATGTTGGACTTATCTCCGTTTGGCGGTAATGCATTTTCAAAAAACATACGCGAGTCTTTGAGAATATCTTCAGACACGTTTCCAAGTTGTACATACAAGTCACCTATTTGCCCTTGCGGCACGCCATCGAGGAATGGATCTAATATCCAAAATTGGATGAATTCAATATTTGCGTTTTCAAAGTCGTTAAAATCAATCGAACGCATTATACCTCCCCAATTCTCTGTTGGGTTAAACAAAAATCCGGTGTTGGGGTCTATGCCGTTCGTTCTGTAGTTATAGGGGCCGCGCCTTCTCGGATCATATCGTAAATCGAATGTTGTAAGTATCGGAGGCAACCCATTGGGATTAATATTCGGTCGGCCCGGGAAAATATCCGTTTCAAACATTTGGCGTGTATAGTAGCCATATTGTTCTTGTTTATTTCCCTTAATTCCAGTGGGGGCGTTGTTTGTGTAAAAGAAGGGATCGATATTATACCACTGCAGTTTAGCTCGTTTAAACCCGTAAGAAAGGTCATTGATAAGCCCTGCTTCCGGTAAAAATTTAGGGAGGGTCGGTGTGCTCGCCAGCGCCCAGTTAAAGAAAGGGAAGCGCAGATCATAGGTGGTTTGCGTTCCTTCAAAATCATCAATATACACTACTCCGTCTTTACCGATTGCATTGGAGTGTCCCGGTATTAATTTAGCTCCTTCTGCAGTAAATGTAATCGTTGATTTGTCCTTGGTGTCAATTAAGGGAATCTTATCAATCATTCGCGTTAACCATGGCGCCTCTGTTTGATAATTTGCATCAACGCCGATAATCTTATTGGCAATAGGATCTTCATTCACGTTTTGCTTTTGTGTAAAAGGTCTTTCGCTTAATCGCATAAACGTACCCCCCAACTTAAATCTATCATTGATATAATAATCAAAGCGTGAAGCAAAAAGAGTTTTTCTTAAAAATGAAAATGCCGGGTTGTTTTCAAACTTAACATTAATCGGAACTCCGGAATTTAATATGCCGGTATTGATAATCTTTATTCTTCCTAAATTATAGTCAATGGTATAGTCTAAATTTTCCTGAAGGATACGACCACCCGCCGTTACCGATACGGAGCCTTGCGGTATATTAAACGCTCCCAAAGAAATGTCTGAGGATGAGCTTGCTTTATATGTACCCTTGAGCGAAAACCGGTTGAACTCGGGATACTGCAGAGCTACAAATTTTGTAGAATCATAGAGTACTTGATAAACATATTTTTTTGCTGCCGGCAAGTTGCCAAAACATTTTTCTAAATCTTTACCAAATGGCTGCACCACAGGGAAAATCACTTTTCCGTTTTGCGGGTTAATTGTAAGCCCCGGAATGAAGTCAAAGACTCCATCGGGCTGCGGGTCGTTTTGGTTATTCAAGCGGTCTAACCCGAGCCAGCGAATAAGGGGCTGTGAACTAAGCGGCTCTACGGGTAAAAAACGGCGCTCCCCACCTCCCGGATCCATATAGACCACATCTAATCTAAAATCTTGCGGGCTGATACCAAACGCCCCCAGCGAGTACACGTTTTTCATCATTAAATTCCAAATAGGCAGTGTGGGTCTAGCGGCTGTACTCTTTAACATTTTTAAGAACAATACATTGGCTGTACTCGGGTCGGGGGGTATATCGCCTGCAAACTCGCCCACTTGGTAAACCTTGCCATTATAGGTGTATTGATAAGCAACAGCTAAAACCTCATCGGGCTGTAATTGTTGATTAAGCATGATGTAGCCCAGTTGCGGATGGAATGTATAATCTCCGGGGCTTAACTTTCTGGCATAGGTTTTTTCAAAATCTCTCACCTGCACAAATCCCATTCCCAGCATAGTGCTGACCGTAGTGTTTAGGGCTCGTGCTGTTGTATTCGTAGAAACTAAGTTATATAGAGAGTTGCTGTTTAACTCCGGAAACTGCGAATAAGCATAAGGCAAGATATTACCGGGATTTGACGTAACTGACCCGGAGCCTCCGCCATTGTATGGGGCGTTTTCCCCCATATCCATAAAGGCAACAATATCTCTCACGTCTGAGACGGCACCGGTACGGTTTGTTACCCATACTTCCAGTTTAGTAATTTGCACCGGGCTGGTAATTACCGGAATGGTGGACATTGCTTTATTGTACTGGTCTAGGAAAAACTGCGAGAGAAAGAAGTTTCTGTTCTCATCATATTGGTCGGCATAAACCTTAAATGATTGTGATTGCTGACCACCTTGAATGGTTATATTTTGTGATTGTGATCGTTGCTCTGATATTACACTTGTAACCGTAAGACGACCAAACTGTAGTTGTGTTTTGATGCCGAATAAGCTTTGGCTACCGGTTATCAACGAGCCTTTTAAAGGTAAGCTCACGTTACCTGCTTCAATCTTTTTTATGATTTCATCCTTGTATCCGGTGTATTCTAATTTTACCTGTCGTTCAAAATCAAACTGTGCTTGTGTATTGAAATTGGTCGTTAATTTCAGTTTATCTCCAATTTTTCCCACTACATTTAACATGATATTCATATCAAAATTAAATCCTCCTTGACGACGTTGCTGAATAGTTAGTGCCGGGTTCTGTATATTGGTATAGTTACCTCCGAAGGTCAACTCAATGTTACCCTGAGGCTTGATATCCACACTGGTTCCTCCGAAAAGGCGATCAACCATTAGGTTATTAACGTTTACCGGGGGCATAGTGCCTTTTCGGTTTAATAAATTGTTAGCTGTACTTTTTTGATGTAAGTAGTCTTTGTCTTGTTGTTCAAATTGATGTTTGATGAAATCTTCAAAAGAAACATACGTTGGGTCGCGGAAAAATTGATTGCCGATTTTTTTGTACAATATGTATTGGTTATTGTCGGCATCATAGGCTACACTGTCTTTAATATTGGAGGGGTCGCTTAGATTTATTCCTCCCGTTGGCCCATTGAGTGAAGAGTTGTTATCCTTAATCGGGTATTTTAATTTAGGGGTGTCCGTCGGTGGCACATAAGTTTGTTGGGGGGCTATAATGTGTTGCGGATTAGGAATAACTCCATTTTTACCTATTGCAGAAATAAAGGATAGTCCAATAACCGAAGAGGCTAATATGAATGCGATATGAATAGGAGATTTATTCACTACGGAATATTCGGGTATGTTGGTTTAGGTGATTTGCTGGTCTTAATAAAAATTATTCGGTGATTTTCTTGTTGTTTTTTTATTGGGTGAAAATAGTTTTTCTTATCGGTCAAAGATTACGTAATGATTGCTTTATTAACGCCTCAAGTGTTAGTTCTCCGCCCAGTTGTTTGGTGGCTTTTTGTAATGCGGCATTTGCCGTTGCTTTGTTAAATCCTAACATAATGAGGGCGCTTAACGCTTCTGATTCTATATTATTATATAGCTCGCTTTCGTTTTTTGATGAGTGGATAGTAACCTTCGACATTTTGTCTTTTAACTCCAAGATAATACGCTGTGCCGTTTTGGGACCAATGCCCTTAATTCGTTCAAACCGTACGGCATCTTGTAAAACAATTGCTTGCTGAATTTCTTCGGGTTTCAATTCTGATAATATCAGTCGAGCCGTGTTTGCGCCAACTCCATTGATGCTCAGCAAGTGAACGAACATTCCTTTTTCTGCTTCATCATAAAAGCCAAAAAGAGTAATTATCAATGGACTTTGTGTGCCGCCTGTAATATGTATATAAGTATGTAATTGACACTCGTTAAGTGCCTGTAGAGCCGAGTATGTATTCAGCGATATTTGGAGGGAATAGCCAATTCCGTTGCTTTCTAACACAACGTGTGTTGCTGTGCGTGTGGTAATTTTTCCTCTTATGTATGCTATCATGAGCGCCTTGACTGATTCGTCTGAGCTTCTACAACTGCAATGGTAACCATATTAACTATTTCGCGGATAGAAGAGCCAAGCTGTAGAATGTGTACGGGCTTATTTAATCCGAGTAAAATAGGGCCAATAGCCTCTGCGGTTCCTAATTCTTGTAAAAGTTTATACGTTATATTGCTGGATGAGAGATTAGGGAAAATAAGTGTGTTCGTATTTTCATTTAATAATGCACTGAATGGGAAATTGTCGCGCAACAGTTCTTGATTGAAGGCAATGTTTGCCTGCATCTCACCATCGACAATCATTCCGGGGTAATCTCTTTTTAGAATAGCTACGGCTTGGGCTACCTTTTCCGGCTCCTCTCCTCTTGCAGAGCCGAAATTTGAATAAGACAACAATGCAATACGCGGCTGAATATTAAACTGCTGTATGGCTTTGGCTGTCATCACCGTAATGTCTACCAATGTTTGCGCATCGGGATTTTCATTTACTGTGCAATCGGAAAAGAAAAGAGGACCGCGCTTGGTCAACATAATATACATTCCCGCAACTTTACTCGCCCCGGGCATTTTCCCAATCGTTTGTAATGCAGGGCGAATAGTGGATGGATAATTTTTTGTAAGGCCGGAAATCAACGCATCGGCTTCTCCATCTTGTACCATCATAGCTCCGTAGTAATTGCGCTCGTTCATCAGCTTCTTTGCTTCATGTAAGGTAATTCCCTTTCGTTGACGCTTGTTGTAAAATTGTACAGCAAAAGCGTGGCGTTTATCTGTTTGTGAAATATCTCGCGGATCTATAATTGGTACATCGTGCAGATCAATATTATTTTCGACTATGAGTTTGTTTATCTTCTGTATATCTCCGAGTAAAATTGGCTTAGCTATGCCTTCGTCTTTTAGTATTGCTGCAGCTTTTAATACTTTATACGTATCTGCTTCGGCAAACACTACACGCTTCGGATTGCTCTTGGCTTTATTCGTTATGACACGGATTATATTTTCATCTAATCCAAGTCTGTCTCGCAGTTCTTTCTCGTAAGCATTCCAATCCGTTATTACTTTGCGTGCGACGCCTGTTTCAATAGCCGCCTTAGCCACCGCAGGGGACACCGCTGTAATTAATCTCTGGTCGATTAGTTTGGGGATGATATAATCTCTACCAAAAGTGATGTTCTTTTGATTATAAGCCAGGTTCACCATTTCGGGTACCGGCTTTTTAGCTAAGTCGGCTAAAGCATGTACTGCCGCAAGCTTCATCGCTTCGTTGATTTCTCGCGCGCGAACATCCAGTGCGCCACGAAATATAAATGGAAAGCCTAGAGCATTATTAACCTGATTAGGATAATCGCTGCGCCCCGTAGCAACGATCACATCCTCGCGAGAAGAAACAGCCAACTCATACGTAATCTCCGGATCCGGATTAGCTAATGCAAACACGATAGGGTTATTTGCCATTGAGCGCACCATATCCTGTGTTACCACATTGCCCTTACTCAGCCCAAGAAACACATCGGCATCTTTCATCGCCTCTTCCAGTGAGTATAGATTGTCAGTAGTTGCAAATTGTGCCTTAAGGGCATCTAAATCTTTTCGATCTGTGCGTATAACTCCATTTCGATCAAGCATCACCACATTCTCTTTTTTTACGCCGAGCGCAAGGTACAGTTTAGCGCACGACATTGCCGAGGCCCCGGCACCATTCACCACAAGTTTTATCTTATCAATTTTTTTATTAACTATTTCTAATGCATTAATCAATGCGGCACCCGATATTATAGCCGTACCATGTTGATCATCATGCATTACTGGAATGGCCATTTCCTTTTTTAATCGAGCTTCGATTTCAAAACAATCCGGTGCCTTAATGTCTTCAAGATTAATTCCACCAAATGTTGGCTCTAATGCTTTTACGGCATTCACAAATTCATCAATATTTTTTGTGTTTAACTCGATATCAAACACATCGATGTCTGCAAATATTTTAAACAAAATACCCTTACCCTCCATAACCGGCTTTGACGCTTCCGGGCCAATATCGCCCAGCCCCAGCACTGCTGTACCATTTGTAATTACTCCGACTAAGTTTCCTTTAGCCGTGTATTTGTAAACAGACTCCGGCTTATCGGCAATTTCTAAACAAGGCTCTGCAACCCCCGGAGAATATGCCAAGGCAAGATCCCTTTGTGTCTTAGTGTCTTTTGTTGAAACAACTTCTATCTTCCCCGGCCGTCCTTTTGAGTGGTAGTCGAGTGCGTCCTGCTTGCTGGTTTTAGCTGGCATAGTGATTTTTTGAGGATCGCTAAATTAGCAGTAAATCTGAAACGCTTTTTGAGTTGTTCTATAAGGTATGTGTCATTACTGCTTTATTATTCTGTAGTTAATGGTCTCTTGTTCTTTGCGAATACTCAAAATGTATATTCCGGGAGATAACACACTAAGGTCAAATGTTTCAATCATATCAAGTTCACTTAAGTGAACCATATTACTCATTACAAGTTGACCCACTACATTATATAATCCGATAGAAATATTGCCGGGTGCCTCACCCATGATCTTACAATTCAACAAACCTGCGGTTGGGTTAGGATAAATCTGAACGTCGAAACTATGTGCGCTTGCGTCCTCTTCTATTCTTCCTGATGGTCCAAGTGTTGAAAAATAAATTGTAGTGGACCAATTAGAGCCGCTACCGCCGGCATTACACATGGTCATAACATTCCATTTATAACTTTTTCCAGCAGTTAACCCGCTTACAACATAATAATTTACCGGTGCTTGTACCACATACTCTATAAAATCTGATGAGTTATCTGTTGGTCGAATACGAACCTTATATCCCCATGCATCGCCAACAGCCGTCCAACTGAGTTTGGCGCTGGTAGTTGTGGTGTTGGTTACTTTCGGTTGCGTCGGTACAGTGGTACAGGAGCCCCCCGCAGCAGCAGATGTTGTAAATGTTAGTGTTGACGTGTACCCCGATGAGTCTGTTTTTGCTGTATTACAAAATGACTGCATTTGATATTGATAAGTGCTGCTTTGAGTAAGTGCGGATAATGTGTACGATGAGTTAGTGGCATTAATAGCAACATACGTCCATGTAGAAGCAGATGATAGTTTATAGCGCAATTTATAGGCAACAGGACAAGGCTGGGCGCCCCATTTTATCTCTGCCGATGACGAAGTAATGTTTTGGCTTACAACAGATACCGGCAAACCGCAAACAGGATTTGTAAGCGTTATGCTCTGAATAGCACTGCAAGTATTTGCTGATGTAACTGTTACATTATATGTTCCCGCTCCAAGTCCTACTCGATTTTGAGTTGTGGCTCCACTATTCCAAAGATAAGAATAAGGTGTTGCACCACCACTAACATTAAGTGTAATGCTGCCATCATTTATACTATAGCATGATGGCGCAATAGTGTTGTTATTAATATTGGGTCTTGCATTAACACTAAGTACGATAGATTTCGTTTTTGTGCAGAAGCCATTAGTTCCCGATATCATATATGTTGTGGTGGCAGTTGGAGCTGCCGTAACAACGGACGAAGTCGTGTTGCTTAATCCTATTGACGGAGACCAAGAATAAGTACTCGCTCCAGATGCCGTTAGTGTTGTTGCATTTCCCGAGCAGACAACGGTGTTTGAAGATGTATTTAAATTAAAGTCTGGAGACACCGATACTGTAATTGCTTTCGCTGCCGTACATCCGTTGCTGCTTCCCATAACCGTATAAGTTATGTTTGATGATGCTGTGGTATATACTTGTGCGCCACTGGTGCTGTTTAGTGAAGTTCCCGGCTGCCAGGTGTACGTTGTTGCTCCCGTTGCACTTAACGCAGTAGATGCCCCTGAGCAAATGCCTATACTGTTTGAAGATACATTCATTACCGGGAGCGCTTTCACGGAAACGACAATCGTTTTTATTGAAGAGCAGCCATTAGTGCTGCCTGTAACTGTGTAGGTAATAGAAGATGTTGGCGATGCAATAACATTAGCTGAGGTGCTGTTATTCAAGCCCGTTGCCGGTGACCATTGATAGGTGCTTGCTCCTCCGGCAGATAAGTCGGTAGAAGACCCGCTACAAACAGATGTGGCAGCACTTGTTGTCAATGCCGGCAGCGCATTCACGGAAACGATAACCGTTTTTGTCGAAGAGCAGCCATTGGTGCTGCCTGTAACTGTATAGGTAATGGATGACGTTGGCGATGCAATAACATTGGCTGAAGTGCTGTTATTCAAGCCCGTTGTTGGTGACCAAGCGTAAGCA
>JBDHXV010000053.1:0-14838 GCA_039810885.1 Chitinophagales bacterium
GATTCCTTTAAGTCAGCGGGTATGCTTTGTGCATTTCTATAGAGTGCTCGAACCTGTTGTCCATGAGCCACAAGTTTGCGCACGAGATGTGAACCTAAAAACCCTGTTCCGCCAGTAACCAAAATCATAAGGCCAAGATTAGTGCAAAAAATAAGAAGCCGGATGTTTATTTCATCCGGCTTTTTATTCCTTCAATAATTACGTTCTATTAACTCAGGACTAATGGCTTCTTAGTGCTTAAGTAAACTTCTCCACCAATAGAATCTTCACGTGCTCCAGTAACCGATGACAAGACATTGACCTCTCCACGCAAACGGAGAACGCCCATTAAGGACATAAGCAATGCTTCTTTAAATTTAATTGTAGTGGAATCCGGAACAACCACTTGAACCGGCGAATGAGCCGCAATACGCTCTATCAGAAGCTTATTAAAAGCCCCGCCGCCGGTTACCAGCATTTGATCACTATCTGATTTAGAGAATCCTTCCCGCTCAATCATTTGATTCATATCCTTTGCTATTTGTATAGCGATATGCTCTGCAGCGGTGCGTAGCTTGTCCTCAGTTGAAATTCTGTATTTCTTAAACAATGGCATAAACACCTTGGTAACCCAACCACCCCCTAAGGATTTCGGGTAAGTTTTTTCATAGTACCACTGACTGTTTAAATCATTCAACAATTCTTCATTAATATATCCCTCAGCAGCCATACCTCCGTCTTTGTCAAAATCCAAGTCCACCTCTGAGGCTAAAATATTAAGTACCATATTCGCCCCACAAATGTCGAAGCCAATCAAGGAACCATCATCACGCTTAGCCGATACGTTGGCAATGCCCCCTAAATTCAGGCAATACCGGAAGTTTGAGAAAAGCAACTTATCAGCGATTGGAGCAATAGGGGTTCCTTGCCCTCCTAAGGCGACATCAGTTGTTCTGAAATTGCAGATAACCGGCAAGCCGCATTCGGCTGCTATGGCTGCTCCATCGCCCACTTGGCTGGTCATTTGATTTTCCGGTTGATGAAAAACTGTTTGACCATGGGATGCAACGAAGTCCACCTTCCCTCCCAGTTGATGCTCTTCGATAAATTTCTTTACTACTTCTCCAAGGTAATGACCGAAGTAGGTGTCTGTTTTCAAATAAGTAACGGCATTTTGTAAAACGAGGCTCTGTAGGCGTAGTTTCCACTTTTGTGGAAACTGTATGCATTCAGAAATCTCAATTTTATAATTCCATGTGCCATTTGATTCAGTCAAATGGACATAAGCGACGTCCACGCCATCGAGTGAACTTCCAGACATAAGTCCGATTACATTGTAAGTTTTCATTTAATGTTGTTGTTTGTTATTATAGATTATAAAAAGATGACTTCCTAATATTCAAAAGAGACTCAAAAATAGAGATTTGATTAGTTGATTATGTAACATTAGTTATTTTAATTAATTCAACTTAACGCAAAAGCGTGATATTTCCTTTTTTTATAATGGTTGTGCCTTCGTACGTTTCCGCAATTATTTCAAAAACAAAAACATCCGAAGGAAGAGTCACCCCTTTGTAAGTGCCATCCCATGCCGGTTTCTCGGTTTCGCTATAAAAAATTTGCTCCCCCCAGCGATTGTAAATAGCTATGGAACGAATTGTTTTAATGCCTTTTTTATAGAACATAAAAAAATCATTAAAGCCATCTCCATTGGGGCTAAAAGCATTGGGAACATATAATTCGTGTACTTGTGTTACATAAATTATAGTGCTGTCCTTAGCTATGCAACCGTTCGTGTCAACTCCAAGAACATAATAGGTTGTTGTATAGAGTGGAGATGCTTCTGTTGAAGTGGCGTACTGATTTACTAAATTGATTACAGGATACCAAAAGTAACTCTCCGCATTCCCGGTTACGCTGAGTATAGCGGTTTCGCCTTGGTTAATCGTTTGTGGATGCACTGCTTGAATAATGGGTAATGGGTTTACCTGTACCCTTAAACTGTCTAAATCAAAACAAGAGCCAATAAAGGAATACACATAATAGGTTGTTGATGCCGTTGGATACACTATTGGTTGTTGGCTTTTAAAATCGGAGAATTCAGATTCGGGATACCATCTGTAATAAACTCCCCCTTCAGCGTTTAGCTTGAAGGGACGCTGTGCACACACAATCGTATCAGGCCAAGCGTGGGCAATCACCGTATCCGTTACAAGTACAATAGCCGTATCTTTCCCTACACACCCATATTCATTAGTTACGGCAACGGTATAGGTTGTAGAAACTTGAGGATTGACTTTTGGAAACTGTATTCCGGTGTTACTAATTTGATAATTGGGTTGCCATGAGTAGTTAACTGCATTCTCAACGAAAAGTGTTACTGTATCGCGGATACAAACAAACGTATCCGGGCCTGCTACGACTATGGGCGTAGGAAGTATGGTAATATTCTTCTGAATACTTGCTGTACATCCATAGCTGTTTTTTACAAATAAGGATACTGTTTTAGTTCCCGGTGAGTCAAATACATAACTTGGGTTTTGGTCTGTACTGTTGCCTTGGTTATTAAAATTCCAGTTCCAAGAAGTCAGATATCCTCCTAAGGCAATTGAACTATCGGCAAATTGAACTGGCGTTTTTTCACATCCTAATAGCTGTTTAAAGCCGGCTACAACGCCATTATACAGTTTCAGCACTCTATAGGTAGTATCAGAGCAGGTTGTGCCGGGATTGACAATAAGACGTACTTTATAGATACCTGTATCCGGATAAGTATAGGCTGGTGTCAGTGCTACTGAAGTGTCCACGTTTGTTAAAGGATCGCCAAAATCCCAAACGCAATTCATTTGTCCAATGCTATTATTTTGAAAGTGAACTTGTAACGAGCCACAGATTAGCAGGGTATCCTGTCCAATTGAAATCGTGTTATTGGTAGGCGTAAACTTAGCTACAACCAAGGGGGTGCAGTCCACAACATTTATTTGGAAATCTCTTCGATTCTCATTTAAGAAAACTCCATTCCGATATTCTTTGACGCATACAGCAGCTACAAACTGTCCGATGTTAATTGGGTTTGCAGTTATCACACCAGTCAAGGGGTTAATAACCATAGCCGGGGAGCCTCCAAGCATATTATTAACACTATATGGAGGCACGAATTGTGCGTTCAGATATGGCGGAGCACTAGGCACATTTGGCTCAGGATCTATTTGGGATGCCCCCGCATAAGGGTTACATAAAGAGTAAACCAATGAATCTCCATCAGGGTCCGTAGCGGATGAATTCACAATCAACGGTTCGTTGGCACAAACTACAATCGGGGGTAGAAATTTAAAATGTGCACTGTTATTATTCACTCCATTTCCCGGAATCCAGGAAGTATAGGTTGCCCCAATATTATCCGGATTATTGATGTTTATAATAGTTGAGTTCCTACAACAACGTTGATAAGAAAATTGTAATCCACCCGGAGGAATACTTGGAAAGGTTATGACCGCTGTATATACTGCCACTTCGATACATAAATTCGGAGGAAAGCCCGCACAGGGGTTATTCAAATTAAAATCTACCGGTGAACTACCGGGAAAAGGGATGCTGAATTGAGAAATCAGATTGCCGCTGACGTCAAATGCCCCCATCTTTGCATATTGGTCAAACGGTGCCCCGTTCGCCGCCGAACAATCCCGATAAAGCTTTAATGTAATCTTGTAATTGGTTCCGCCCATATACTCATAGTAAATCTCCCCTCCTATGATGTGGTATGCTTCGCTTCTTTTGGTAAAAATAAGACACAAGGCAAGAATAAATGGGACGGCTATATTTCTCACGTATTAAATACGAAGCACAAGTTAAAATAATTAGTTGCAATCACAGCCATAATTAAGGATATAATAATCCGACTAATGAATCACTTATGTCCTGGCAGTACAAAGTTATCGCTCAAATCGTTTAACTGTATTGAGTTATGGATATTTGTATAAATTTTTAGTGTGATTTTATATAACGTAACTGTAAAGGTTGATCGTAGTACAGAAAAAGCATGGCTTGATTATATGCAAAAACATGTACAAGATGTACTGAATACAGGCTGTTTCGTTGGATATCGGATGTGCCGGTTACTCGAACAACCTTATGATGACGACCCGACATACACCATACAGTATGAATGTGAGTCAAAATCTATTTTAAACCATTATCTCGAAAAACATGCTCCATCTTTGCGTGATGACGCGAACAGGCTATTTAAAGATCGCTTTGTTGCATTCCGCACTGTGATGGAAGTAATCTAATTTGCCCCCATAAATTCTGCTCCTTGAATAAAAAATTTTCACGCAAAGGCTCCTACAGTAAAGGGAAGCCATCCTATGCTAATAAATCCGATAAGTCTTTTTCAAAAAATGATAAGACCGGTGCCAAACGCCGTGAGCGAGACTCGAATAACGAAAACTTCAGTGCCTCCAAGAGAAGTGTGGATAAGCCCATTAGAAATAGGAGGAATAAACCCGAAGGAGGCAGCGAGTTTAAAAAATCTTTTGTTAAGGGCAAGAAAAGCCATTTCGATAAACGGGAACCATCATCTGACCGGAATAAAAGGGGCTTCGAAAAAGATTTTCGGAATAATTCCTATAGTAAAGACTCCCGTTCTCCTCGCTCTTTAAAACAACGAGAGCGTTATAATATTGCCGATAAAAGAAAGTCTGATAAGCGAATAAAGTCATCCGATAAAAACGAAACAGGTTTTGAGCTAGATCACCCGAATCGAACCAATAAGAGTAGAGATATAAAACCTTATCCAGTAAGGGAAAGAAAAAAATCTTTTTCTAAACGTGATGAGGGACAGTATGATAAGAAAAGGGAATCATCCTTTTTCAAGAAGGATGCGAACGAGAGAAGAACAAACTATGAAGACAAAAGAGGCTTTAAGAGCTTCTATAAGAAAACAGAAGCCGGAAAAATAAGTAGAAAGAGCAATGAACATAATGATTCAAGGGGCGCTACTTTTCAAGAGTTTACAAAAAAGAAAAGGACAACCTCACCACAACAAGGCATCCCTGAGTTGAGCGATAAGAAAAAGAAATCACGATATATTGATATTGAAAAAAACAAAGAGCGTCGCATAGAAAAAGAAGGTAGTCTTACTCATCAGCAAGAACAGTTAAATATTTTTGCGGGTAAAGAAAATATTCGCCTGAATAAATATATTGCAAATGCCGGTATCTGTGCTCGGCGCGTTGCAGACGCACACATCGCAGCGGGTGAAGTAACCGTAAATGGTGAAATTATTACCACAATGGGTTATCGAGTAAAACCAAATGACCTCATCACTTTTCAAGGAAAAGTAGTACAGCCCGGAAAGAAAGTTTATATACTCCTAAACAAACCCAAAGATTATGTTACTACAGTTGATGATGAGCGTGGCCGTCGTACTGTTATGGATTTAGTTAAAGGACTTACCGAGGAGCGGGTTTATCCAATCGGTCGGCTAGACAGAAATACTACGGGATTATTACTCCTTACTAACGATGGAGAATTAGCACAGCAGCTGACTCATCCCTCCTACGAAATCAAGAAATTGTATCACGTAGTGTTAAATAAAAATATTTCACAAGAAGCATTGAGCAAAATAAAAGATGGCGTTGAATTAGAAGATGGTATTGCAGAAGTAGATGATGTGGCCTATGCCGGAACCGGCTTAAAAAATGAAGTGGGAATAGAACTACATAGTGGAAAAAATCGTATTGTTCGGCGCATATTTGAGCATCTGGGATATGATGTGATCGCCTTAGATCGAGTTATTTATGCGGATTTAACTAAAAAAGAAATTCCGCGTGGCCATTGGCGTTTCCTAACAGATAAAGAGGTATTGCGACTGAAACATTTCAGTGAGCAAAAGCCAAAGAAAAGAGGAAAATCGTAGCACTCGTTTGTTTGCCCTGTCAGTATAACCAGCTAGGGTAAACACTTCTATTCAACTGTAACGCTTTTTGCCAAATTTCGTGGTTGATCTACGTTACAGCCTCGCATTACAGCAATGTGATAAGCTAGCAATTGCAAAGGCACTACAGACAGCAGCGGGGTGAGTGGTTCTTCCGTTTCCGGTATTTCAATAACAAACTCTGCTAAGTTTTTTATTACTTCATCTCCCTTAGTAACAACAGCGATCACGCGCCCTTTGCGAGCCTTCACTTCTTGGATATTACTGATGATTTTATCGTAAGCACTCTTATTCGTTGCAAGTACTACTACAGGCATTTCTTCGTCAATTAAAGCAATCGGGCCGTGTTTCATTTCAGCAGCCGGATAGCCTTCAGCATGGATGTACGAAATTTCTTTCAGTTTTAATGCCCCTTCCAAGGCTACCGGGAAATTATATCCACGCCCGAGATAGAGAAAATTTCTTGCCTCTTTAAAAATATTTGCAATAAATTTTATTTGCTCGGAAGTTTCATCCAAAACTTGTTTTACTTTTTTAGGAATACATTCTAACTCCAATAATAAACGGCGGAAATAGCTTTCTTGAATCGTACCTCTTTTGTAAGCCAAGCTCATAGCCAGTAAAGTGATTACGGTAACCTGTGCGGTAAATGCTTTGGTCGATGCCACGCCGATTTCGGGTCCGGCGTGTGTGTAACTTCCGGCATGTGTAGCACGGGCAATTGAAGATCCAACAACGTTACAAACTCCAAAAACTGTTGCTCCACGTTGCTTTGCAAGCTCAATAGCTGCCAGTGTATCTGCTGTTTCTCCGGATTGAGAGATTGCAATTACCAAATCCTCTGTGCCAATAATCGGGTTCCGATAACGGAATTCTGAAGCATATTCCACTTCAACAGGTATGCGCGCCAAATCTTCAAATAAATATTCTCCTACAATGCCTGCATGCCACGAGGTGCCGCACGCAACAATGTTGAAGCCGCGAGCATTTGTAATTTTTTGTTCATATTCCAATAAGCCGCCCATTTTGATAGAGCCATTTTGTGCATTCATGCGTCCACGCATGCTATCGTATATACTGGTAGGCTGTTCGTGAATTTCTTTTAACATGAAATGTTCATACCCTCCTTTCTCCAACATTTCCAATTTCAATTCTAATTCTTGTATATAGGGAGTCTGTTCCTGATTTCCAAGGTTGCGTATAATCATATCTCCATTACGTGATACAACGGCAATCTCCCCATCATTCAAGTACACTACATTCTTAGTGTACTCTATTATTGGTGAGGCATCAGAAGCCACAAAAAATTCATTTTTGCCGACACCTATAACCAAGGGGCTGCCTTTGCGTGCCATAAATAACCGATCTGGTTCGTCCTTAGATAGAATTACAATAGCATACGCCCCAACCACTTCATTTAATGCTATGCGAATCGCTTCCTCGAGGTTTAAATTCTCATTTTTCTTAATATCCTCAATTAAGTGAATTAATACTTCAGTATCCGTATCAGAAATAAAATGATGTCCGCGTTTTTTTAATTCTTCTTTCAGCGGGGCATAATTTTCAATGATTCCATTGTGTATGATGGTTAAATCGTGCGATTCTGAATAATGTGGATGTGCATTGCGATCATTGGGCTCGCCATGAGTAGCCCAACGCGTATGCCCTATACCTAAATTCCCATTCGTAGATTTATCTTGGATGAACTTTACCAAATCAGATACCTTCCCTGCTTTCTTATACACTTTAAGCCCGCCATCCAACAAAGCGATGCCCGCACTATCATATCCGCGATATTCAAGCCGTTGCAAGCCTTTAATTAAGATAGGCGCTACTTCCCGAGGTCCAATGTATGCAACAATTCCACACATAAGTTATTTGATTTTAGTGTATGCCAAATTTAATTTGATTTGATAGCTGTCGTTATTTCTGTTTCCCCCTCCTATGACCACTCTATCGGCTAATTGGTTGCTTGGAAAGGTTAATAAATAGAGGCCGTAATCGGTTTTCTTTTGGTCAATAATAAGCTGCAGTTGTGCTGCTATGCTGCATTTATAACGAGTGTACTGTTTACCACTCTCGTCCGTGAATATAAATTGTTTGCCTCCATAAAATGGCTCTCCTGTAAGGTTTAATAATTGATCGGGGATGAATGCATTCTTCCCTATTGAATCGGCAGCTATTATGATTATCTGTTGTGGTGCCGTATAAAGGGTGTCGTCAGCGGTTTTATTTACAGACTTTGTAATTTCGATTTCTGCTTTATTGACGATGATGCGACCAAGGTTTCCGAGATATGGAATAGTTATCTTCCCTTTTACACCTGACATACTTTGTACATAAATTAATGAGTCATTAGTCCCCGATGGTTCGTTTAGTGCAAGTTGAACTTTTGATCCATTATAATTATGTTTATTGTAGTTTACGTTAACCGCATTACCATTCAATGGCAGCCTAAGTTTTTTTCCGTTTGTGTTAGGAGTATGATAGTATAGGACCAGGTTTGATTGTTCATCGCGTATATTAAGTCCAATCATTCCTTTTGTAAAGCCATAAGCGGTGTCTGGTGCTATAAGCAATCCTTTAAAATAATTTTTAAAATTAGCGTTGCTTTTAAATGCTCCGTCTGCCGTTTGATTTAAAATTTCTTGTCCAAGTGTAGAACTTATTTTTATTCGAAGAGCGGGTTTATATTTTACATTGTCTTCTGTGAAAGAACTGTCAGCACCTGTTTGAAAGTGTAATCGTTGTCCGATTACCGTGGCATCATACATAAATGTGTGATTGCTGTAATATTTATAATCCGAAACAGAGGTGATTGTATCCGTTAAACGATAAATTTTTAAAAAATGAAATGCGTTCTTATCTCCGTAATAGGTTGCATAAGGAATGGACAACACGGCAGAGTCAATATATGCCGTATCATTAAAAGAAATTCCCGCAGTATTTAATCGTGCTTGAGTGAAAATAGCCGAGTATGATTTTCCAAATACATCATCTGTCATTGCACCAAGTAAATATTGATTCAAATCACGAGCATACAATGAATCTTCTCGAACTGTTTTTGTAAACACCGTTAAGGTGTCGGTGAATATGGCACTCAAATAATCCGCTCCGGGAATTAAATTGGTTCCCACAGTCAAATCGTTGCGGCAACTCTGAAGAGTTACTAAAGTCAGTATAATAAGCAGTGCTTTTTGAAGGTTCAAGTCTCGGCTTATTATTTCATTAAAGACTGATAGAAGTTAAAGTGTGCTTCGCCAATGTCAGGCATGGTGCTTACATCAAGTATGCTCTTTCCTTTTTGTTTCGTAATTTCAGTTTTAACGGCTTTATCAATATTCGAGTTTCCTATCACCAGAGCATCTGAATATTTGATAGCACCGCTATAAAGTGCTTGATTTGTTGCCTTCTTGTAGGGTTCAAAATCTTTGGCTGTAATATCTTTTGAAATAATAGCTTTCTTCTGAAATGTTTTATTCAGGGTACCTTCCATCTGATTATTATAGACGGTATAAATACATTTAGTATTATGAAACACCGCTTCTTTCTTGTAAGTCGTTTTCATATACATAGGAATTAAAGAACTCATCCATCCATGACAATGAAGGATATCCGGAGGCCATCCGAATTTTTTTATTGTTTCCATAACTCCCTTGTTAAAAAATACCATGCGTTCTGCGTTATCATCAAATACGTTTCCGGCTTCGTCTTTAAATATGCTTTTTCGTTTGAAGTATTCTTCATTATCGAGAAAATAAACCTGCAAGCGCGCCCCGGGCAGGGAAGCCACTTTAATAATCAGCGGATGATCATCATCGTCAATAATGATATTAATTCCCGATAGGCGAACTACCTCGTGTAAGCGATGACGACGCTCATTAATGGTTCCAAAGCGTGGCATTAATACTCGAACTTCCATGCCGTGGTTATTCATGTAAATCGGTATTTGATGCACTAATTTGGAAACTTCCGACAAAATGAGATAGGGTTTAATCTCATGTGTCACAATCAACACTCGTTTTTTACTCATTCGTACTATTTCTTTCGTTCAGGAATTATCCTTTGATAAAGGTTTAAAAAAAGATGTGCAAAGATAATGAAATAAGCGTATGCCGATATATAGAAACTAAGGTATCCTAAACATCCTCTTAGGTTTTTATATATACCTATATTGCGCTCCCCAAATAAAATTCCAGGTGTATTTATTTAAGAAACGTAGTGATTTAATCTCATTTGTAGTAAAAATGAAGCAAGCGGGGCATCAAATCGGCTTTATTCCTACGATGGGAGCCTTACATAAAGGGCACATGTCGCTTATTGAGCGTAGCAAAGAGGAAAATAATCTAACCATCTGCAGCATCTTCATTAACCCGACACAGTTTAATGACCCCAAGGACTTTGAAAAATATCCTCAAACACTTAGCTCTGATATTGATTTTTTGTCAAAAGCAAATTGTGACGTTCTCTTTTTACCCTCTGTTCAAGAGGTTTATACTGATGGGATTAATGAAAAGAGAGCCGATTTGCCACTTTCCGGCTTGGACTTAATCTTAGAAGGCTCCTCTCGTCCAGGGCATTTTCAAGGAGTAGCTCATGTTGTAAAACTACTCTTGGACATCGTAAAACCTCAAAGTATATATTTAGGTCAAAAGGATTTTCAACAGGTGTTGGTTATCCGGGAAATGATACATCACTTTAAGTTACCCGTAAAAATTGTATGTAGTCCTATAATACGCGAACCCTCCGGGCTGGCTATGAGCTCGCGAAATATTCGCTTGAGTGAATCAACTCGTATAAAGGCAGGTGTAATACATAATGCCTTAGTGCATATTGAAGCAAACTACCGTCATCGATCTCTTCATGAACTTCTTGAGGAAGCGCGGCAGATGATTTTGCAAGAATTACCCGACGCAACTATTGATTATTTACTTGTCGCTGATTCCAAAACATTAGAGACAGAGGAAGAAAGAAAAACCAACCCACGGGTAATTCTTATTGCCGTATGGGTAGAGGGGGTTCGCTTGTTGGACAATATATTACTGCCTTAGTGCTATGTTAGGAAAAGGTGCTTTCTCAAAAGAGAAACACATTCTGAAAAAAATCAAATAAATCAGGAAATACTTAATAGCTCAACTTCGAAGATTAGTGTACTATTTGCCGGTATGGTACCCACTTGTATAGCTCCATAAGCAAGGTGCGGTGGCAAGTATAAACGCCACTTACTTCCTACAGGCATCAACTGTAAAGCTTCTGTCCACCCGCTAATTACCCTATTCAAAGGAAAGCTTGCCGGCATTCCACGCCTCACAGAGCTGTCAAACACGGTTCCATTAACCAATGTTCCATGATAATGGCAGGTTACGGTTTGTGTTGCTGTTGGTTTAACTCCATTTCCTTCAATAAGGATTTCGTATTGTAACCCACTGCCCAAAGTAGTAACACCGTGCTTCTTCTTATTTTCTTCTAAAAAAGCTAATCCTTCTTTAAGATTTGCTTCCGATTTAGCTGCATTCATTGCTGCCAGTTGCTCTGCTATTCCCATAAGATTATGCGATAAGGCCTTCGACCAGTACCGTAACTTTATTGTTTAAAACTTCACAAAATCCGCCCGTAATAGTAAATGACTTGGAATCCTTTTCGGCATCAACTTTCACAACGCCTTGTTTAAGTGCAGATATTAACGCCGCATGATTTTTAAGTATTTGAAATGAGCCGTTAATGCCCGGCAACTGCACAGCAGTAGCCTCTCCACTATATAGTTTTTTCTCCGGGGTAAGAATATCTACAGTCATATTTATTTTGTTGACGACAACATTTTCTTTCCTTTCTCAATTGCCTCGTCAATAGTTCCCACAAGGTTAAACGCCGCCTCCGGATATTCATCAACTTCACCGTCCATAATCATATTGAATCCGCGGATGGTTTCTTCAATTGGCACCAGCACTCCTTTTAATCCTGTAAACTGCTCGGCAACGTGGAACGGTTGTGACAAAAAGCGCTGAACTCGTCGTGCACGGCTTACCACAAGTTTATCTTCTTCACTTAATTCATCCATACCTAAAATTGCAATAATGTCTTGTAATTCTTTATAGCGTTGCAGTATCATTTTAACGCGCTGTGCAGTGTTGTAATGTAATTCGCCAACAATGGTCTGCGAAAGAATACGTGAGGTAGAATCTAACGGATCTACCGCAGGGTAAATACCCAACTCGGCAATTTTACGGCTCAATACTGTAGTTGCATCCAGGTGTGAGAATGTCGTTGCGGGAGCAGGGTCTGTTAAATCATCAGCAGGTACATAAACCGCTTGTACCGAAGTAATAGAACCGCGCTTGGTTGAGGTAATCCGCTCCTGCATCAATCCCATTTCAGTAGCTAATGTAGGCTGGTATCCCACCGCAGAGGGCATGCGACCTAAAAGTGCGGAAACTTCAGAACCCGCTTGTGTAAAGCGGAAGATGTTGTCAATAAAGAATAGGATATCCTTACCTTTCGGCTCATCAGGGTTGCCATCACGGAAATATTCGGCTACAGTAAGTCCTGATAAAGCCACACGCGCACGTGCTCCGGGTGGTTCATTCATCTGGCCAAAAACAAGCGTAGCCTGAGATTTTGCCAATTCATTTTTATCTACCTTACTCAAATCCCAATCTCCCTTTTCCATGCCGTGTTTAAACTCTTCTCCATAACGGATAACATTAGATTCTATCATCTCGCGAAGTAAATCGTTCCCTTCGCGTGTGCGTTCTCCAACGCCGGCAAACACAGATGTGCCCGCATAGGCTTTTGCAATATTGTTGATTAATTCCATAATCAACACTGTTTTCCCAACACCGGCACCGCCAAATAATCCGATTTTACCTCCCTTAGCGTAGGGCTCAAGAAGATCAATAACTTTAATCCCTGTAAAAAGAACTTCAGTTTCTGTGCTGAGTTCTTCAAAAATAGGTGGTTTACGATGGATTGGAGCACCCCCTTTGTTGCTAACTTCTCCTATGCCATCAATTGCTTCACCTACGACATTGAATAAGCGGCCTTTAATCTGATCTCCTATCGGCATTAGAATGTTGCTGCCTAAATCCACTACATCCATTCCCTTGCGTAGCCCCTCAGATGAATCCATCGCAATGGTGCGAACGCTGTCCTCACCTAAGTGCTGCTGGCATTCTAAAATAAGCTTCTGCCCGTTTTCACGTGTTACTTCAAGGGCGCTTAAAATATCAGGAAGATGTCCTTCGGGGAAAGCCACGTCAATTACCGGACCGATGATCGTTTTTATTTTTCCTACGTTTGCCATAGAGTGTTGGATTTAAGGTATTTATGCGTTAAACGCTTTTTTTAAGTGGCGCAAAAGTAATGATTTACTGATTTAATAATTAACTTTTAGTATTGAATATCTAATATGGAAATTTAATGCTCATAAACGCTTAAGTTACAGTTATTAGATAAGCTTATCAAGGAGTGCTCTTTTTAAAAACCGGATTAGGAAGTTGTTATTTAAAAATTAAACGATGCTATGAGGCAGAAGCAATAGCATCATAATCATATCCTGCACGTGCACAAGAACGTTTGGCTGCTTCTAGTGCATAAAGTGCTTCATTGTGCCCTTGCACCGGCACTTCTGGAGTATTTTTCAGTTGAATCAATAATTCTTCTGTTTGATGATGAGTTAAAGATTCGCAAACATCATACATTCCTCCGGGGGCTTCTTCAATAAAATCATGCTTGTCCAATATATATTTTAACACTTTTATCAATTCCATTGTTGGTGGTGGTACCATTAAGGCAGTTATGGCACCATGCTCTAACCGAAGCTTTGCCATGACGGTTAAAGTCACATCGCCACTTGCTTTTTGGGCGTCAGGGAAAAGAATTTTCTCTTCCATTTTAATATGTTTGAGCAGCTTAGTGCGGAAGCGATGATACAACTCCATATTAATCCCTTTTGAGTTGGCAATAGCTGTTTCTAGAATTGCTTCTATGTTGCGGTGATCGTCTGTGAAGAATTTATGTATCGGCTTGTTCATTTTGTTCTTTTTGTTTAGCTCTACTCAACCCGTTAAAAAAAAATATTAATGTGCTAATAAAAAGTAATATCCCTATTATCAATAAATATAAGCCCGTTTCTTTTTGTTGATCAATTGTAAATGAACTGCATAAAAGAATTGTAAATGTTCTTAGTGAGGCTCCTACAGTAATGAGCATCCCTGAAATCATTAACAAGAAAGCAATTCTAATTTCAAAAAGTGTATAGGGTAAAACGGTTGGGATTAAGAAGCCCACTATTATCATATTTATATGCATTATGCGGTTAAACCATGGATAGACAATAGTTAAATCTATTGATCGAGGTATCATCCAAAATATTAACGATGCCATAATAAAAATTAAAGCAGAAATACCCCACGAAACAGTTTTAACTTTAATATCAGTAAAAAATAGACTAATCATAGACCCTGCAAATAACATTATAGGCAATTGTACAATCTGATGACGAGGCATGGTTAGTGAAAACCAATGATTTAATGGGAAGGAGGAAACATAAACTATTACAGTAACTAAGCTGATGAGAATGAACCTTACTAATGGTTTAGACATGAATAAAGTTTTGTGATAATTTCTGTGTTGCTCTCTCGGGCAGGATCAAAGATTTTAATGATCTCATTTTCGGGTGATACAAGAAATAAATAAATAGAATGATTAATAATGGTGCTTTCCGGTGCAGCTTTCATCCATATTCCTATTCTTTCCAATAATTGGTCAAACTCATGTTGTTGAATTTTAAATGGTAGAGCAAAACTCCATCCGCTGATATCCCCACCGAAATGATTCCGATAATTTCTAATCTTTTGAAGGTTATCATTTTTCATATCAAAACTTACCGTTACCAATTCTAATTTCGAAGGAATAATTTCATGATT
>JBDHXV010000054.1:0-14478 GCA_039810885.1 Chitinophagales bacterium
AGTGTAAGTCCTATTTAAGCGCAGTATAAGCGCACCATTTGCGAAAACAAATGCAATGCAATGCAAGGAATTTCGGGGTATTTCGGGGAATTTTCGGGGATGATTGGAGGGTGAACGGTGCGTGTAAGCGCAAAAAAAAAGCCCCGCTCAGATGGCAAGGGCTTTCTTCAACAGTGGAAGCTGTTTAGAAAACATTGTCGCAGTTAAGAGCATTACCCGAAGAAAACAGGTAGTAGTTAGCGCCTACTTGCTGGTAAAACTCAATCCCGATATTGTTCATCACACCGACTGTTCCCGTCATTGATGGAGAACCAGGCAGCGTGGTTGTTATTGTGGTTAATGCTGTTACAGCACTCAAATCAAGATAGCCCGAATACTGAACATCGCTGAGTTGAGATAGTGAAGGGTCAGTTGCTTCATAGTTGCCGGTTGAGGCATTATATTTCCATGTAGAAACAACATTGATTGCGTTCACTAAGCGAAAGTGTGTAGCTCCAGAAGGCGCATTGATAAGGTTTGCAGGATTGAAAGCGGGAATCGTAAAGGTTGATGAATTACGAGCAGGAACACTGGTTAAAGTGTAAGGTGCATTGAACACACCCGCCAAAGAACTGTTTATGTCAAAATCCAATCCAGTCAATTCAACTTGGCTTGCGCCAATGCTGATTGTTCTTTCTCCACGAGCATTTCCAGTATCATTCAACTGAATTGTTTTCATGATTGCAGTGAGGCGACCAGTTAAACGGGAATCACTCATTTGCTTCATGAGTTGAGCCAATCCGATACGGATTGTTTTAGCAGCAGAAGCACAGCCCCCGAACTCACTCATGTTTTCACGGGTTCTGATGAATGCTTCATCATTGTTTATTTGCTCCGCAGTAGGTCCGCCATTCAACCCTGCGAAATCTCCATCAAGCCCTTTGATTTTAAAGTGGCGGACACCACCCATAGAACCTGAGTATCTTACTAAGCCAGTTTGTTTTGCCATTGTATTTGAAATTTAATTTGTGACATTTGAAATTATTTATGATGCAAATTTACTGTTATCTTTACCCATGTAAAACACTGATAACGAAGCAGAATGAACCGAAATACAGCATACGCACCATTCTTTGTTGAAACGCACCTTCAAATCACCGAAGTGTTGGATGGCGACAGCATAAAAGTTTCTTCAATGTTCAAAAAAAATGAAAAGGAAATTCGGCTTTATGGCATTGATGCACCAGAAAATAAAGTGTGCAGGAAGCTAAGAGAAGATGAAAAGAAAACACAGTTAGCAGGGGAGTTCATAATGTATCTTGGAAGCATTGCAACAAAATTTCTTTTGAAGATTGCGCCACCCGGAACTAATGTAACACTACTCACTGAGCAAAATAATTTTTACGATTTCTACAAACGCCAATTGGCTTATGTGATTTTACCTGATGGAAGTTGCTTGAATGAAATTCTAATTCGTGAAGGATATGCAAGAGCAGAGAAAGAATATTTCTGTGAGAAGTTGCCCGAATATCAGAAGCTAAATTTCAAAGCGAAGCAGAAAAAAATGGGGCTTTATTCGCTGATAAATCGCTTCTAAAATGTTATACCTATGTTATACCATTTTTGGTAAAACATCCGCTAACCCTTATACATCAATGCTTTGCGAGAGTGCTTAAAATAACTGATGATTAAATTAAAATTGGTGCAAAATATTGGCAAACACTCACCCCTACAAGAGCCTACTAACCTAATTAAAAACACAAGCGTAAGTAATGTATAAACACCAAACACTATGAATAAAATACCTACACTCCTGCTAACTTGCATTGGATTATTAATTTGTTTACAAAAACCGTATGCTCAATGTCCTAACTCGGCCACATTCACTTTATCGGATTTGGGTGGAGGGAAATTTTTAGCGGTAAACAACACTTCGGTGCCCAGCGGGTTCCCGATTATTGAGTGGGTATTTGGTGACGGTGCAAGCCAAACCGGTGATAGTATTATGCATCAATACTCGCATAATGGTACTTATTATCTAAACCTTTTCGTCTATGATTCTTTGGATGCAGGATGGTGTGCTTCAATATTGGGAGTGCCTGTAACTGTCATCAATTCGATATGTAATGTTCAGCCATCTTTTACGACTAATACCATTCCGGGGACGAATACTGTTGAATTTACAAATACAACAACGGATTCTTCCATGGGTTCGTCCGCCATTGTCAGCGTGTTTTGGTCATTTGGCGACAATCAAGATTCTTACGAACTGAACCCTACACACCCCTATGCAATGAACGGAGCCTATCAGGTGTGCGTTACAGTAATTAATGATTTAAACTGTACAGATACCTTTTGCCAGAATGTGACGGTGACAAACGGTTGTGATTTCATTCCTTCTGTTAACCTGATAGATATGGGCAATTGGCAATACTTAGCTACTTACACTGTTGCTGGCACCTATATCCCCGGTACATCGTATTGGTACACTTCAAACGGACAAACATCGGATCAACCAAGTACTTCTTTTAACTTTCCTATTGCTGGCAGCTATAATGTATGCTTGACATTGACCGATACCAGTGGCTGCTCTGCTATAGCTTGCGATAGTGTATATACTTTACCTTGCTCATTAGTTGCAAATTATACTTATTCTATTGGCAACGGTGTAAATAATATAATCCTTGAAGCAACTCCGTTGAACGGCACAGGCCCTTACCAACTCAGTTGGAATTACAGTGACGGCACTACCCTTCAAACCACAGATTTAACACACATACATCATTTTAACACACCCGGTATATATCAAGTTTGTGTATGGATTACAGATGCGAATAATTGCACTTCTCAATATTGCAATAGTGTAACAGTGCCGGGTGATTGCAGCAACTTTATTGCTAGTTGCACTAATCAGGAAGTTAGTGGAACAACCTATATATACACAGCACAGGCATCCGGAGGTGTAGCACCTTACTCCTACTCTTGGACTTTCCCTTCAGGAACTCCATATAATTCAGCCACAGCTATTACAACAGTAACTTATGCAGATACAGGAACCTATGAGGGTATTGTGGTTGTAACTGATGCGCAGGGGTGCATTGCAAATTGTACTACGAGTGCTACGTCGCAGCCTTCTGATTGTAATATTGAACTCAGCACATTTAACTGGCAGGGCATTGCCTACGTTTCACCTTTCAATGTGGTCGGCAATCCATCTCAAATGACTATCAACTGGGGCGATGGCTCTTCAATAGAAACCTTTTCTTTGCCGATAACCGGCAGCATACCAACACACCAATATCCATCATCGGGCTATTATAGTTTGTGTGTTTGGATTAATACCGGAACCTGTACCGATACCACTTGTCAGAGTTTTTATGCCTGTATTGATACTGCCTCGTTTACATATTATAATAATGGAAACAACAACTACACTTTTGAGATAGACAACTACAATCCTACTATTCAATATACTTGGTACATTGGAAGTTCCGGCATTCCGGCGATCAATTCTTCCCTAAATTATGATTTCGTTTTTCAGGGTATTCAATCGGTTTGTTTGATCCAACAGGGTGCATGCGCGGACAGTATTTGCCATACAATAAATATAAGCGTACAAAATGCCGACACCATCAGTGGTCATTTTTGGAATGATTTAAATGGAAACGGCTTGTGGGATAACGGAGAAACAGCACTAACGAATGGATATGTATATTTATGTGCAGCCTCCAATCCGCAAAACTGTCAGTGGCAGTATGTGGATGCCAATGGTTTCTATCAATTCATTGTTGCTGCGGGTTCATATACATTAACTGCATCCTATTGGGCACAAAATACAGTTCAAACCTACCCATACAACCCAACTACTTATACGTTTACTACCACAGGCGGGCAAAATATTACCGGATTCAACTTCGGATACCAAAACCAGAGTGTGATTATTTGCGGTGTGGTTTATAATGATGCCAACGGAAACGGGCTGCAAGACTCAGGAGAAAGCGGCGTGCCCAATACTTATGTAAAAATCAACGGCTATTGGTACTATACTAACAGCAACGGTCAATATTACGCTACACTTACACCAGGGACTTACAATATTATTTATAACAATGCCCCTAACGGTTATACAGTTACTCAGCCTACCGGTGCTAACCCGTATGTTGTCAATGCTTCCCAAATAGGTCAAACATATTGCAATAACAACTTTGGAATTTATGCTGATCCTTCCCTTCAAAATCTGTGCGTAGATATTATTCCTTACACAACAGTTACTCCCGGATTCCCTGCCTGGTATTATATCAAGTATTGTAATTATGGTGCATTTGCTATGAGCGGTACTGTTACTTTCCACTGGGATGCCGGATTAATTGCAACAGGCAGCGGCGATTTTAGTGTATCTCCAACTACTTTAGATATAGCCAACAACACAGCCACCTGGGATTTTAGCAATTTACAACCCGGCGAGTGTAGCTACATTTATGTTGACCTTACAGCTTCAACCACATTAGTGCTTGGCACAAATACAGTTGAGTTCGCCAAGATTGATCCCATTACGGGTGATGCTTATCCTTTGAACAATGTAGATACGGCGCATCAGGTGGTTGTTGGCAGTTGGGATCCAAATGCTAAAGAAGTTTCTCCGGGTGTTGGCCCCGAGGGATATGTTCATCCAAACACTAAACTCAATTATACCATTCACTTCCAAAATATGGGTACTGCCCCGGCTGTTAATGTGATTGTTATCGATACATTGTCCAATCTGCTGGATTGGGATTCATTTAGGATGGTATGCGCATCTCATAACTACACTGTTGAATTTGATCAGACAAATGGTATTGCTGTGTGGTATTTCAATAATATTATGCTTCCTGATTCGGGTGCAGATTATCAGGGAAGTATGGGCTTTTTACAATTCAGCATTAATCAAAACCCCAACCTTGAGCAAGGAAGTGTCATTACCAATTTAGCCGACATTTATTTTGACTTTAATACTCCTGTCAGAACCAATACAGCAAAGAATACCATTAATAAGTATCTAAGCATAGAACCTGCACTTACTACTCCTTTCGTTGCTGTGTTCCCTAACCCGGTACACGATGCCGCTCTTTTCCTAAACCAAAATACTAACGCCGGTACATTACGCCTCGTAATTAGAAATGTTGTAGGCCAAATTGTAGCGAATGCAACAATAGAAAAGACAGGTAGCTACCAGTTTAACCGCAACAACTTACCTTCGGGAGTTTACATGTATGAAGTGATTAGCAGCGATGGTAAAACAGCGAACGGTAAGATAATATTGGATTAATAAAAAATTGTGTGTGTCACCGAGAAGCCGGATTCTAACTATTAGAACCGGCTTTTTGGGTTTTATACCTATTTATAATTCACGCACTCTCTTCTTACAATGCTCAATAGTGTTAAAAATAATAGGACATACGGTGTAGTTTTTCAGCACTCTGCGTATGTTGTGCTTGACATCCATAGAGGCCGGATGCGGAAAATGAATACAGGCCTGAGGCCGTTGCTCATAGATTGTACAGAGGTTATTCGAGAGAAAAATGCAAGGGTTTAATTTTAGAAAATGGATTCCAGTTGGGTGCTCTATAGAAACATATTGTTGAACAAAATCTTTATATTCTGTATGTTTTATATCGGCGAGTCTTTTGATTTCTTCCTCATGTAATCCAACGTGAAAAACTTTGCAACAATTTGCACATTGGGTGCAATCTATCTTCCGTTCTACTTCATTTAGCGTTTGGTAAAATAAATCATTAAAAGCACGTGTGGGAACTCGCTGAATTTCATAGACGAAGCACTCATTATCCTCCCATTTATTTTCTATAGCTAAAACTAATTCTTCAGGTGTTTCGGGAAATTGCACAACAGCTAAGTTATAGATAATCACATTTATGCTATTACTTAGCCCTATAAATAAATTGATCTAATAAAAGCAAATTGGAAATGATAATAAGAAAGTGATCAGGCCAGAACGTGCGGATTAATTATATCGAAAGGCAAATGATAACGGTTTTGAAATTGAAGGCATGGCTTACAATGCAACAGGTTAATTTAATACCGGTGTCGTTGGGCTGAAGATATTGGGTAAGTAATATCTTGTGTAAATGTTTTAATTGGCAATGAAAGGCTTTATATCAGAGGGGCAGTGAGTAGGCTTTACGAATGTATTCTTTCTAAAATGCAAGAACCCTATTCGTTTCTAAATTTTATACAAGCACTGTTTGGTGATAAGAATACAATGTTATCGGCAACATTTACTGCGATAAACTGTAAGCTCAGTTCTACCCTATTCTAAATATTATGCCCAGGTATATATTGATTTAATAAAGCATAAGCTCAATGTAAAGAGATAAAACGCTTGACTTGTATCTTCTAATTCTTATTTATTCTCGCATTATTCCCAAACATAAAACGCATATAATACTTTTGCCGCTATGCACGATACAATAAAGTCTATTATTCAAAAATCTATTGAGGTCAAACAACAAATTCTTCTCGATGAGCAATTATTGCAAACAATTCAGCAATGTGTTCGGGTGATGCATAAATGTTTTCTAAACGATGGTAAAGTACTATTTTGCGGAAATGGGGGCAGTGCGGCCGATGCACAGCATCTTGCTGCCGAGTTTAGCGGTAGGTTTTACAATGATCGTGAACCTCTCTTTTCGGAAGCATTACACGTGAACACCTCCTACCTAACGGCAGTAGCGAACGATTACGGTTATGATGAGGTTTACACGAGATTAGTGAAGGCCAAAGCACGTAAAGGAGATGTGTTAGTGGCATTATCTACATCGGGCAATTCATCTAATATCATCAAAGCACTCGAAACAGCTCGTGAACGCGGCGTAATTACGATAGGATTGAGTGGGAAAACAGGCGGAAAAATGAAAGTACTCTGCGATTATCTGCTCAACGTTCCATCAACCGATACGCCACGCATTCAGGAATCTCACATCCTCATCGGGCACATTATCTGTCAACTTGTAGAGGAATTACAGTTTCCGAAATAACATGTCTGGTATAAATACGGCTATTGTACTCGCAGGTGGTTTAGGTACACGGCTTCGTCATTTAGTTTCTGATCTGCCTAAGCCAATGGCACCTGTTGCCGGTAAGCCTTTTTTGGAATTTGTGCTTACCTATTTAATACGTCAAGGTTTTAAGAAAGCAATTCTCTCTGTCGGGTATAAACACGAGAGCATCAATATGCACTTCGGCGCATCGTTCGGCAGCCTTCAACTTGAATATGTAGTTGAAGCATTTCCATTAGGCACCGGAGGAGGGATAAAAAAATGTTTGCAACACTGTCCCGGCAATGAAGATGTACTAATAGTGAATGGAGACACCTATTTCCCTGTGGATATTGCGGAGATGTATAAGTTGCACCTGCACAAGCATGCAAACTTGACGATAGCTTTAAAGGAGCTTACAAATTGCGACCGATACGGAACCGTGGAGTTAAATAAATATCAGCAGATTATTTCTTTTCGTGATAAATCTCTTCGTATCAATAGTCTAATTAATGGTGGTCTATACATCTGCAACACGCAGTTGATCAAACTACTGCCTGAGCAGGAAGTCTTTTCGTTTGAAACGGACTTTCTTAATCAATCTACTCCCGAGAAGCAAATATTTGGCTATGTGGATAAAGGTTATTTTATAGATATCGGTGTGCCTGATGATTATCATCGTGCACAAACAGAGTTAGCAATATATTAACTGTCCGAACGGTCTATCAATGTTGAAGGCAATTGCTTGGATGAGTTAGCACCAAGCTTCTTGATTTCCTCCAGGCGTTTTACAATGTTTCCGTTGCCGGTACTTAATTTGTTCATCGCAGTGCTGTATGATTCTTTTGCATTATCTAAACGCTTGCCCACATCAATCATATCTGTAATATAACCTACAAACTTATCATATAAAGCACCGCTCTGGCGGGCTATCTCCAAGGCATTTTTATTCATTCGATCCTGTCGCCACATCATCGAGATCGTGCGTAGTGTAGCCAGCAAGGTTGATGTGCTGACCAGAACAATATTTTTCTCAAATGCTTCAGACCATAAATCGTTGTCGTGTTGCACGGCTAATGCAAAAGCAGGCTCTACGGGTAAAAACATTAGTACAAAATCTACCGTGTTTAGTTGATACAGTTGCTGATACTTCTTTTCGCTCAATCCTTTAATGTGAGCTCGTATTGATTGAATATGTTGCTTTAAGTATATCTGACGTTGAGCTTCGTCTTCTGTCGCTGCGTATTGTTCATAAGCAATCAGCGAAACTTTGGAATCGATAACTACGGACTTATTTTCGGGCAGTAATACCACCACATCGGGTTGTAAGCGCCGGCCATCTTCCGAATTCAAGCTTTCCTGTACTCTAAATTCCCTGTCTCGCGTTAACCCGGACCGTTCTAATATCTTTTCCAAAATCATCTCACCCCAATTACCTTGTGCCTTTACAGAACCTTTTAATGCATTAACAAGGTTGTGCGCCTCTTTACTGATTTCATTACTTTGTTTATTGAGTATATCCACCTGAGTTCTTAGTGCTGTAGTAAGTTGGACAGATTCGTTATGTGTACTGTGTACCTTGTTCTCAAACTTTTCAATTTGTTCTTTCAGAGGATTCAAAACCTCTTTGAGCCATTTACCCTGAACATCGCTCAACTTCTCGCTCTTTGAGTCTAATATGCGGTTAGCTATATTCTCAAATTCAGTAGTCAACTTTTGATTTAAATCTTTAATCTCCATATCTTTCTCCGAGAGTAGCTTCTCGGATTGCTGCTGCTTTGTTTCGGCTATGCTAAGTAAACGCACTTTTTCCGTAAGGCTATCTTGTAAAGCGTTTAATTGTGTTTGCATATCGGTTAAGCGCTGTGTTTGTTCTTGTTGCATCAACTGAGAAGCACTTAATTTGGCATCCGTTGCCGCCTGCTGTTTATTGTTTTTTGAAACAGCAATAAACCAACCTGTCAGAAAGCTTAAAGTACCTGCAATAAATAGATATAGGATTTCCATAAAATTTTTATTGCCTTAAAAATACATAAGGACGATTAAGCCTTATATTGTGAATGCAAAGTTTACCTTATGACAGAATATTTCTTGCACTATATCTGGCAGTTTAAACTTTTTAATGCGTTTGATTTAAAGACTATTGATGGTGAGCCGCTGGTCATCTTAAAATATGGCTCACATAATGATAACGGCGGCCCTGATTTTACGGATGGACTCATCCGGATCGGAAAAACAACTCTTGCGGGCACTATTGAAATTCACACGAAAAGCACTGATTGGATTAAGCACAAGCATCACCTCGATGCGGCTTATGAAGGTGTGATTTTACACGTTGTTTATGAGCATGATATCAAACCCAATGAAGCTAAACTCATTAACAAACCGACTCTGGTTCTAAAAGGATTAATAAAAGAGGATTATTGGAATGTCTATAATGAGTGGCTCACGGCAAAACGCGATATTCCGTGTGGCAATGCATTAAGAAGCATAAAGCCTTTTGATGTTCAGTTTTGGTTAGAGCGATTGTTTATTGAGCGACTTAGTGAAAAGGTGTTACGTATCCGCACCATGATGGATGAGATGAACAACAATAAAGAAGAAATAGCTTACAGTTTGTTGCTTCATTATTTTGGCGGCATGGTAAATTCTGCCGCAACCGAGCGCTTGGGTAAGTTACTTCCTTATACTGTTTTAATGAAGCATAGAAATCAGTTAGAAGTAATGGAGGCATTATTATTTGGCGTTGCAGGTTTTTTACAAAAACCTTCCAAAGAGGATTATATAAACAATTTGAAATCTCATTTTGACTTTTACAAAGGAAAATACTCACTGCGAGTTATGAATGAAACAGAATGGAAGCTGCTTCGGATGCGTCCTGCATCGTTTCCCACGTATCGCATTGCTCAACTTGCTTCTTTTCTGCAATGGAATTTTCCATTATATGCTATGTTGACATCTGTAAACTCTATATCTGACTTTGAAAACAGGTTTAATTGGCCAGTAAGTCAATTTTGGAGCAACCCTAACCATTTTAATAAAGGTGGACATAAAGTCGCGGAGAAGCCCGGTAAAGATTTTATTCGTAATTTATTAATCAATGTCAATATACCACTAATGTATTTTGAAGGCGACTGGCTGAGCAATGATTTGCTAAAAGATGCAGCTATAGAACTCGCCAATAAATTACCCGCAGAGGAAAATCGGATAACGCGGTTATTTAAAGTAAATGGAATAGTACCACATACTGCTCTGGAAAGTCAAGCCTGCATTCAGTTATATCATAACTATTGCAAGCACAAGAAGTGTTTATCGTGTTCATTTGGTTATGAAATTCTAACCAAATGAATATTTTTGTGTAAATGAGAAGGATTAAACTCCTTATTGAAGAAAATGCTTTTGGCGTTTGCACTTATGTTGGCGATCGTCTTGGAATTGCTTCAAGTTCTATACGCTTATTTTTTATATACATCACATTTATCTCTCCAACCTCCCCGTTGGTTGTTTATTTTATATTAGCTTTTTGGCTGAATATGAAGAAATATATGAACGAAGGACGGAAATTTTTATCCGAGTAAGCTTTCACTCGGTTTCACGAACAGGTCTAAAACTCTTTGCTTTTACTCAAAAATAAATCAAGTGCTTTTCGTTTCTCATCGTTGAGCTCGTAACTGATATATTTCTTAAAATAGTCTTGTAGCAAAATATCCGGATATAGAATTTGAAATGCTTTTAACCCTGCAGACATGTTGCTGATTCCTTTATTCAAAGCCTCATTAAAGAGCTTTATGAATGTGTCTTCTATCTGCTGAGTGCTTACCCAAGCGGCAAATACAAAAGGTAGCCCTGTAAGTTCTTTCCAATAATATCCTAAGTCGTATATGAAGGGATATCTTTTATGAAGGGCAAACGTGCGATCGCCAATTACAACACCGGCTACTCCGTTTTTTAACTCAGTTTCATATCCGAAATAGGAAGGTTTATATTCTAATTTTAATTTAAAGTAATCGCGCAAGAGTACTTTAGCTAAAGCTACGGAGGTTCTTGACTCACGATCTAACAATAAAGTATGGCAAGTCTCTAGAGGCTCAGAACTGAAAATGCACACTGAATAAACTGCTCCAACACTTCCTATGCAATAATCTGTATTGATGATCGAATGGGCTAAGCGATGTATAACTTTAACCGGTACAAGACCCAGATCTAATTCACCTGCACATAACAATTCGGCAATGTGTGCGGGAGGCAACACCTGCAAATGCATTTGTTGTATAACAGAACTTCGCAACAACCCATCTAAAAATGGCTTCGAATTTAAGTATGAAACCAATCCTACCCTATAAATTTTCATTCAAGTGTGATAAGTTATTATGCTCAAGTAATGTAAAAGAATCGCCTTCATCTCTTAAACGATATACACTGGTGTTGCGGTGATGAAATTGATCCATTTCCTGCAAAGGTTTATTTAACAAGGTCGCCATTAATATACGCATTGCTCGACCATGAGAACACACTAAAATTTTAGTGTATGATGTTCTTCGAACCTGTTGGATAAACCTCAAGTGTTTTTGCTGCACTTCAAGAGGGCTTTCGCCATCGGGAATTTTTGCATTGAGATTGCCATGATTCCATTCTTCAATCAAAGCATGAAACTGATCTCGTACAGCGTGTGTTGAGGGTTTTCCTTCCAGACTTCCCCAAGAAATTTCATCCAAGTCATTGGTTTTATACCATTGTATTCCTTTATCAATAAACAACTTTACAGTTTGGTAAGTGCGTTGTAATGAAGAGGTATATACAACCTCAAAGTTTTCATTTTTGTATTTCTTATATAGAAGGGAAGCTTGCCGGATACCGGTTTCGTTCAATGGTGGGTCCTCTCCACGGCCTTGAATTGTGTTTAAACGGTTTAATTCCGTTTCGCCGTGCCGCACAATGAGGATCTCACGTTTCAAGGCTACTGGTTATGCTCTTAAAATAGATTTTAACTGCAGCACTTCATTCACTTTTTCAGTGTTGTTGCTCATTTCATAAGATTGCATGATGCTGTTTAACAGTAGTTCAACCATTACATCGTTAGAACAGGGTATGTAATGAGCAGGCTCTGCCTCAATATTTATTCGTTTTAAGAAGAGTGTAATATCATCTCGCGTAAAAACAATTCCTTTATTCAAACAATTGATATAGAACAAAATGCTTTTCCTCAATTCAAATTCATTTTCCGTTCCTTCTAATACTTGAGTATGATAACTCAGAATAAAGTGTTGTGGCAGGTTTACTCCATATACCGGCATTTCAAGCGCACGGGCTAAAATGAGGTAAAGAAGCCCTAAGGAAATCGGATTCCCCCTCTTCGTGCTCAGCAAGTGATTTAGGAAATTATTATTCACATCGAAGAGATTCTGATTGTTAGCCCCAAATCCTTGCAAACTGTAAAAAACGTGGTTGAATACGTTAACCTCCTCTAAAGGAGTAAGATTATAATTCATCTCAAGCCATATACTTCGTTTTAGCTTATCTATCGATTGCTTGATTTTCTGTTCATCTAATCCATTTTCAAAATAGGAAGATATAGCGATATAGGGTTCCAGTAAGTCATATTTATCTGTTTTCATCCATGCCTCTAGTCTTTTATGCGTTTCCTCAAATTGTATAGATTTAATTATATGGCTAATCTTATCTAGTACATTTTTGTCAATTGCTTTCTCACTAAAAGACTCCAACCGTGGAATAATGCCCGGGCCGCATGAGATGAGTTTTTGTCTTACGTGCTGATAGATTTCGTTGTCTGAGTCGTCGAGTAATAAGATCAGCGCATCTATTTCCTTCTCTTTCATAATGGCTTAGTTCACTTTAAATTTATGTTGCAAAGTAGCACGGCTCAATTTTTTAGCTAAACCTATATGCTTAATAGGATTAACAAGGTAATTGTGAAGTGAAATAATTCTGTACAGACACCCTAACTTTGAACTGTTAATAAATAATCTGCCGTGCCTTCAACCATTGAACTTGCTTACTCCCCCTGCCCTAATGACACTTTTATATTTTATGCTATGGCTTGCAACAAAATACCGACAACTTTCAAATACCAGCCTTTCCTTGCAGATGTGGAAGTGTTAAACCATCGTGCATTATGCCGTGAGGCACCGTTGAGTAAAATCAGTTTTGGAGTTTTCTCAGATTTAAAGAATAATTATACCTTATTGGAATGTGGCGGAGCTCTTGGGTTTAAAAATGGCCCCTTATTAATTGCATCAAAACCTTTGGATTTACAAAACACCGATTTAAAAATTGCTATCCCTGGCTTGCACACTACGGCCAATCGCCTGCTTACTCATTTTTTTCCACACCTTGTTAAAAAAACAGAGGTTCTCTTTTCTGATATAGAAGAAAAGATAGTACAAGGAACAGCCGATGTTGGGCTGATTATACACGAAAGCCGCTTTACCTATGCCCAAAAGGGGCTTGTTGAACTGGCTGACTTAGGTAACCTATGGTTTAATCAATATCAGTTGCCTTTGCCACTTGGAGCTATCGTACTGCGCAATGATTATCGGGAAATGAAAAATACGATTGAAAAAGATATACGAAATAGTATTCGATATGCTTACGAGAATTATAATGAGGTCATGGCGTATGTAAAAAGCTATGCAATAGAGATGGATGAGGAGGTTATGAAAAAGCATATCGAATTATACGTCAATCACTTTTCAGAAAATATTTCGGAAGAAGGGCATCGAGCTATCGAATTACTGACTGGCCTCTAAAAAAAACTCCCCTGTCAAATGACAGGGGAGAAAAATTAACTATGGCTACTAGTAATTTTTATTTATCCATTTACTTTCTTGTGGTCAGCAAGAAATTTTTCGAGTCCTATATCAGTTAGCGGGTGCTTTAATAAACCCATAATGGCCTCCAATGGTGCAGTAACCACGTTAGCCCCTACTTCAGCACAGCGAACAATATGTAACGAGTTACGAATGCTTGCTGCTAACACTTGCGTTTGCACCTGATGTATCGCATATATCTGCGCTATCTGTGCTATCAGCGTAACGCCGTCCCAGTTCTGGTCATCTATACGTCCAATAAAAGGTGAAACATAAGTAGCTCCTGCCTTACCGGCTAAAATAGCTTGACCTGCAGAAAAAACTAATGTGCAATTCGTTCTGATACCTTGATTGCTTAAATATCGAATAGCCTTAACGCCATCCTTTACCATTGGTACTTTTACAACTATATTCGGATGTAATGCCGCTAATTCTTTTCCTTCATCAATCATTCCTTTGAAATCGGTTGAAATCACTTCGGCACTCACATCTCCTTTTACCAATTCGCAAATTTTAATGTAATGATCGTTTACAGCTTGCTTGCCCTTTATACCCTCCTTGGCCATAAGAGACGGGTTTGTAGTAACGCCATCTAAAATGCCCAAATCCTTGGCTTCTTTAATGTCAGCTATCTTGGCAGT
>JBDHXV010000055.1:0-14024 GCA_039810885.1 Chitinophagales bacterium
TCCATACGATAGGCCAATGTTCAACTTTGTTTTATTATAAAACAATTTAACACCTTCGATATAATTTACTGTTTGCATCGTTTTTACCCTTGATACGGATTAGGTTGTTTACTCAACACGTATCACTCTTCTTTTTATTGTAAACCGCTATCTTTGCACTACCAAAAAACTCTTTTTAATTCCTAAATATTATGACCGAACATGGAATCAAAAATCCTAAGACCTCATTAAACGCTTACGGATTAAATCCCCAACAAAATGTTTATTGGAATCTCTCACAAGCCGAACTGGTAGAAGAATCCTTAAAACGTAACCTTGGTGACCTCTCTGATACCGGAGCTCTTTCCATTAAAACCGGTGAATTCACCGGACGTGCTCCAAAAGATAAGTTCATTGTCAAGGACACTAAAACTGAAAATACCATTTACTGGGGCGATGTTAACATACCTTTTGAACCAGCAAAGTTCGATGCATTATACAATAAGGTTACGGCCCATCTTAACAGCAAAGATCTTTTTGTAAAGGAAGCGTTCGCCTGTGCCTCTCCAAAATATCGTCTTGGAGTGCGCCTTGTTTCCGAGTATCCATGGGCTGCAATGTTTGTCGGTAACATGTTTATTAGACCCACAGCCGATGAACTCCATAATTTCACCCACGACTGGATGATCTTACATGCTCCCTCATTTATGGCTATTGCCAAGGAAGACGGTACACGACAACATAACTTTGCTATACTTAACTTTACTAAAAAGTGTATCATCATTGGCGGAACGGGTTATACCGGTGAAATCAAAAAAGGCATCTTTAGTGTGTTGAATTACGAACTCCCGCAAGAAAAAGATATACTCTCGATGCACTGCTCCGCTAACATTGGTAAAGACGGTGATACGGCAGTGTTCTTTGGCTTAAGCGGCACCGGAAAAACTACACTTAGCGCAGACCCCGAGCGTGGCCTTATTGGCGACGATGAACACGGCTGGGCTAATGATGGTGTGTTTAACTTTGAGGGAGGATGTTATGCCAAGTGTGTGGATTTAAGCAAGGAAAAAGAACCTCAGATCTACGACGCTGTCCGTTTTGGAGCTATATTGGAAAATATAGGATATTTCCCCGGTACACGTACCGTAAATTACGCAGACATCAAGATTACTGAAAACACACGGGTATCTTACCCTATTGAGTTCATTGATAATGCCGTGCTACCGTCTATTGGTGGAATTCCTAAAAATATCTTCTTCCTTACTTGCGATGCATACGGCATTCTGCCTCCCATCTCTAAACTCAACCGTGGACAAGCGATGTATTGGTTCCTAAGCGGATATACCGCAAAGGTGGCCGGTACAGAAGCCGGTATCACCGAACCTAAAACAACTTTCTCAACTTGTTTCGGTGCACCCTTTCTGCCATTAAATCCAAACAAATACGCACAAATGTTGGGAGATAGAATGGACAAGCACAACACGAATGTGTGGCTGGTAAACACGGGTTGGACCGGTGGCGCCTATGGAGTAGGTTCGCGAATGAAACTCTCCTATACACGCTCTATGATTAGTGCTGCATTAAAAGGTGAACTTAATCAAGTAAAATTCGAAAAACATCCTGTTTTTGGAGTTCAATATCCAACATCTTGCCCAAATGTTCCATCAGATATCTTGAATCCGCGCAATACTTGGTCAGATAAAAATTTTTATGATGAGAAGGCAAACGAGCTGGCAAAACAATTCATTAAGAATTTTGAAAAATTTGCTCCAACGGCACATGCCGATACACTAAAGGCTGCGCCTGTAGTTATCGTTAACGCATAATGAATAAGCATTAAAGAATAGTTAGTTTATTTTAAAGAAAAGCAGTTGCTATAAGGTAACTGCTTATTTTTGCCAACCATGTAAAAGTTATTTTTTGTAAACTCTTACATAATGAAATAAAGCATTGAGTGTTACGTGGGAATGTGTAAGAACTACCGCCAGAGTAGTTAAGGTAAAAAAGCGGCCACGAGGATTGCATCGTTGCTGCTTGTTCAGAAGTGTGGGAGCAACAGGAGTCGAACCTGTGACCCTCTGCTTGTAAGGCAGATGCTCTAAACCAGCTGAGCTATGCTCCCTTCAATTTTTCGGGACTGCAAATGTAACTTCCAATTTGAATTAAACAAGAAAATTTTCTGTATTGCGATAATTATCGAATCAGACTGATGTTCCCTTGTTTAGCTATCGTTTGACCGGTGGTGCAAACAGCTTCCATATAGTAAACATAAACCCCGGGCTCTTGAAGTTTTCCGCGGTGCGTTCCGTCCCATCCTTTGCTCAGATCTTCTGTTTCAAATACTTTTTCGCCCCAACGATTATAGATGCGGAGGAATACTAATTCCTTAATGCCTGTTCCATAAATTTTAAATTCAGGATTTACTTCATCACCATCCGGTGAAAAGGCATTTGGAATATATATAACCTGATCTGAACACACTACATACACCATCATAGAATCTTTATTCGTACAACCATTGCTATCTATAACGGATGCAGTGTACTGTGTCGTCTGCATCGGGCTTGCCTGTGTTTTCTGACAAGTTGCACATGATAATGAAGTATCCGGAGACCAGGTAAATTGCCCTGTGCCCACACCAGATAACTGCACACTCTCACCTAATAACATTTGTTGGTTTGGTCCTGCATCAATACTTGGTATCGGGTTTACACACAGCTGAATTTTACCGGTATCGGCATAGCACTGCCCATCGCTTACTATAACAGTATAAGTAATATTAGAATAAGGAGATGCCGATATGTTGAAACCAGTCGTTCCACCTATAATACCCGTAGGCGGGCTCCACACATAATAGTGCGGAACACTTGAAGTGTCATTAATGCTCAAAGTCATAATACTTCCTAAACATACGCAAGTGTCTTTTGGAAACTGAACACTGAAAGGATATAGGATGTTGACATATACGCTATCTGTATTTTTACAACCATTCGCATCTGTAACCAACACATAAAAATATTGCGGTGTTTGGGGGTATGCAATCGTACCTTGTTGATTAGGATTGCCAACCAATGCAATCGGAGTCCATGAATATTGTACCCCACCGGATGCAATTAAATAAGCTGCGGTTTGAGAGCAAATTGTTTGGTTCGGTCCGGCTTCTGCATTGGGTAATGGATTTACAGTAACCATGACGGAACCCGTATTATGACACGCATTATTGTCCGTTACAGTAACGGTGTAGGATGTGGTTATTGTTGGAGTTGCCGTTGGCGAATCGGAGAGTGGATCACTCAATGAGGATCCCGGTGTCCAATGAAATAATATGCCTCCTGATGCATGCAACTGTGTTGTGTCATAAATACAAATTGCAGCGTCAGCGCTTACGACAACTGTTGGTAACGGATAGATAGATACCACAACATCATCTGTTTTTACGCAGCCATTTATATCCGTTACCGTCACGGTATAGGTTGTTTGTATTGTAGGATTAACCGATGGGTTCGCAGATCCGGGATTAGTGATGTTCGTATTCGGTGCCCATTGGTATTGAATGCCTCCAGATGCATGGAGTTGCCCCGAATCATTCAAACAAATGGATGTATCCGTTCCTGCAGATGCATTGGGTAATGGATTTACTGTTACGATGACTTGAGCTGTTAAAGTGTAGCATAGGCCATCCGAAACAGAAACCGTGTAAGTTGTGGTAGCCGTGGGTGTAGCTATTGGGTTAGCTATCGTCGCATTAGATAATGATGCCGCAGGAGACCAACTATACTGTGTAGATCCGGAGGCTTGTAATGTAGTGGATGCCCCTATACAAATAGCGACATCAGATCCTGCATTCGGTGTAAAGGGTGTAAGGAGGGTTACAATAATTGAGTCCTTGCGCACACAACCGTTAATAGTATTTGTTGCCGTGAATACATAGGTCGTATTTACAGAAGGTGTAACAGTTAAGGTTAGGTTTGAAGAATTGGTGCCTGCAGGGATTGAAGTCCATTGATAGGTGTTCGCATCCGTATTTCCGGTTAGCACCACACTTGAGCCTACACATATACTGGTATCATTTCCTGCATTGACAATAGGGCATGGAGTTACAAATACAACCATCTCATCCGATGCCGTACATCCGTTAACACTCGTAACGATTACGGTATAGGTTGACGTAATCGTAGGTGAAACAGTCGGATTTTGTAACCCGGGGTTAGAGAACGCTGCCGAAGGCAACCAAAAATATTGACTTCCGCCACTGGCATTCATCGTTACGGTACCTCCACTATATGTAGATTGGTCAGGGCCTGCATTGGCAACAGGTAAGAGATTCACTGTTACGGTAGTTGTGGCACTCGTACTGCAGCCGTTAGCATCTGTATATGTTAAGGTATATGTTGTGGTGGTAGAAGGGGATGCCGTTGGGTTAGGTAATGTAGCATTGTTAAGAGATGAAGCAGGCATCCAACTATAAGTACCAGCTCCCGAAAATTGTAAAATAGTCGAATCACCTATGCAGATGGATTGATTTGGTGTTAAGGCAATTAATGGTGTTTGATTAATAGTAATTTGTTTCACAATAGTATCAATACAACCATTAGATGAAACCACAATTAGACGCACATTATATTGCCCCTCAGCCGGGAATGTATGTATTGGATTTGCTTGATTTGATGTGTTGGGTGGATTACCGGGGTCTCCAAAGTTCCATAGGTAAGACGTTATGCTGCCACTGCCAAGGGTTGTGTTATCGTAAAACTGAATAGGCGTTCCTTCACATAAAGAAGTAGCTGTATAAGTAAAATCAGCAGCAGGTGTTACAACGACTTTTACGCTATCACTATAAGTATTGGTGCATCCTCCAGATGCTGTACTCGTCATTGTAATATGATAGGTACCGGGAGTATTATAGTAATGTGTTGGATTTTTTAAACTACTGGTGTTGTTCGCACCGCTTGCCGGGTCGTTAAAATTCCACTGCCAAGCAATAATTGGAGTTAATGCCTGACTGGAGTCGGTAAATTGCACCGTACCTTGCCCACAAAGTTCATGTGGTGTTAATCCAAACTTAGCTTCATTATTGGTAACATAGATGGAGTCAATATAATAAGAATAGGTGCAGCCGGAAGTATCGGCTAAGAAGACCTCCGCTCTGAATATGCCTTCATCGTTATAGGTATGACATAACGTGTCGCTGCCCGACTGAATATTTTCTCCGGTATTCCATATATATGATATTGAATTTGAATTAGTAGCAGAAAAGCAGACCTGATATGGAGCACACCCTTGGTTGCCCGATGCAGAAACAGTTGCTGTTGGGCCACCTATGAAAATACAACTATCACAATGAACTGTTTTATTACAACCATACTGGTTCGTTATGCTGAAAGTTATGTTAAAGTATCCGGCTTGTGTATAAAGGTGTGATGGGCTCTCTAAAACTGATTGTACCCCGTCTCCAAAATTCCAGTGAAAAGTAGAAGCAGAATCAGCGCCGCCTGAAATATCAGTAAAGCTAACAAATAGAGGCGGGCACGAACTAAATGAGTCACTAAGTTGGATATTAGCATTTAGATCGCCTACATGAATATAGGCGGGCTTCGTTATTGAATCCTTACACCCATATTGATCTGTTACTCGCAAGAATATCGTATATGTTCCTTGAGCCGTATATAAGTGGCAGGGATTAAATAACGTTGATGTATTTAACGAGCCCGTCGGAGGGTCTCCGAAGTTCCAATAATAGGAAATATTCGTTCCTGTTGAAAGGCTGGTGAAACAAGCCTGCTGATTTGCACATATCGTGGTATTCGGTGTGATAAAATCTGCAACCGGTTTGTTCAATTTAACTGCCTGTGGTCTCTTTAATGTGTCTGAGCACCCATGATTATCATACGCAATTAGCCAAACATCATAGTTGCCTTGGTTAAGATAGTTGTGCGTCGGATTTGTAAGAGTAGAGGTATTACTTGCACCACTGGATGGATCGCCAAACACCCATAGGTATGATGTTGGAGAACTTGTTGAATTAGGTTGAGTCAGATTCGTAAACTGGACCAATTTTGGAGCACAGCCTAAAGAATCCGTCATTTTAAATTTTGGGGTTAGTCCATAAACTGTAATGTAGGCGTTTCGTTCAAGTGTATCGGTACACCCGATTGTATTTTTCACAACCTGTCGTACAGAATAAACTCCTACATTATTAAAAGTATAGTAATTCGGATTGCCTCCCGGATAAGCTGTATTCGCATTTACTGTAGCGATTGGCGTTCCGGTGCATGTTGGTCCGGCAAAAATAAAATACTGTGCAGTGTATAATCCGCTACCCGCAAATGTGATAAATGATTTTAATGGTTTACATCCTGTTGTCGGGCTCATTGTAAAGCCCGCTATAGGCTTGACAAGTGTCACGGTTACAGTTGTTGAATCCTTACATCCATATTGTGTGTTGACGACTTTAAGCTTCGCAGTATAGGGCCCTCCATTTCCCGGCCAGCATACATGTACAGAATCAAGTGTTGAGTTGGGTGGACTTGCCGGTCCCGTGAATGTCCATTGATAAGTGCTTGCGCCTATACTTGTTTTTCCTGAGAACTGAACACAAAAAGGCTCATTACACGGTCGGCTGACGACGATATTTGCCTTAGGAGGAGCAACGTATATATACTTTTCTTTTACTAATGTATCGCAGCAGCCATACCAGCAGATGATTAAAGTAATATCCTTATACCCTGTATCTTGATAAGTCTTATTGGGGTTAGGTAAGGTAGAAGTCTGTCCATCACCGAATTTCCATAAATACGAAACACCCTCCGGCGGTGTGTTTGGAGGGATAACCGGTGGAATTGAGAGATTTGTAAATGTTATAGGTTCATTAATGCAAGGCGTAGTATCATTTACTGTAAAGTTAGCCTGCGGCATATTTCCTACACAGATTAAGTTCATTAAGATAAGAGTGTCTCTACAATTCTGTGCATTACTTATCATTAAACCTATGGTATAACAACCTGGTGTCGTAAAGGTGTGACTGGTTTGTGGCGTGTTAATGGCAGGTTGCCATCCGTTTGGATTTTGATCGTAATTCCAATTCCAATAAAACTGATTGGGATTACCTGAGCTTGCGCTCGCATCAAATTGAACCGTGGTTGGCACACACATGTGCCCTGCCTGCTGTGCAGTTGTTAAAACAGGCATAAAGTTGGCAAGCGGGCAGTTTATGTTTACTGCATTATTAATCGTGTTGCTCGCCTGACAGCCAAATGAATTAGTAACTGTTAAGGATACAGGATATGTGCCGCAATTTGTGTATGTGTGAGGCCCGGGATTTTGTAAAGTTGAAGTTGCATTGTTCGACCCGGGGAAACTCCAATTGTACGTATTACCTGCTGCCGGAAGTGGTGAGATTGTTATTGTTTGCGGTGGCTGACAAGTAGTTACGTTTCCTAAAATACCGAAGTTAGCAGAGGGGCTTGGATTGACGACAATTGTAGAACAAGCACTTGCTGTACATCCTCCATTAAACTCCATATTTAAGCATACATTATAGCTTCCTGAATTCGTGAACTCAAGATTCAGTGCTGATGAAGTAGTACCACCAGTGTTATTATTAAACCCTGAGTTTGGTGTAATAGTCCAGTTATAAGAAATTGCGGAGCCAGCTTGAAAATCGACTGTATTCCCAACGCAAGTTGTTGTCGTGCTGGGAGTAAATGATGCAGTATTGCTTGCGATGTTTACATAATTATTTAAAGTTAAGGTGTGTGTGCAACCATTTGCATCAGTAACTTTAAGTGTAACGTTGTAAGTTCCTGCTGCATTATATGTTACATTCGGTGTTGCTAAGGTTGAAGAAGATGGATTGCCACCTGGGAAAGTCCATTGATAAGTGACCCCGCCAACCGGAGTAGAACTGGTTCCTGAAAAATTAACTGTGAAAGGGAAAGTGCAACTGCTAGCAATGCCCGAAGTGATGTTCGCTATAGGCGGATTTGTTACTTGGATGTAATTATTATATGTAGTGTCTTTAAAGCAACCAAATTGATTCGTGACTTTTAATTTTACGCAATAACTACCCGGAAGAGTAAAAATGTGTGAAGGATTAGTTAGTGTGCTGGTAACGCCATCGCAAAAGTCCCAGATGTAGGTCATCCCGCCCGGAGGTCCTCCGCCATTTGTAGATTGATTTGTAAAACTCACGTTTAATGGGGGACATCCGCTTAATGGGGGAATGCCAACAAATTGAGGATTTGGTTTACATGCTATGCTAAGCGTTATTGTTTTTGTATTTGTTTGTCCATTGGCTCCGGTAACTTTTAAAGAGATTGTTTTGCTGCCACAAGTCAAGAAAGAAACAGATGGATTCGTCTGTGTAGAAGACGATGGATTTCCATCCTGAAATGTCCATTCATATGTAAGGGGTGCTACGCCTCCAACTGAAGTATTAGAAAAATAGACAATGGCCGGGGCGCATTGACTATTGGCATTAAAAAGATAAGTAAAATTAGCTGTAGGAGTTTGCGCAAACAAAACTGTTCTACAAAAAAGCAAAAGCAATACTGTTATGGCAGAAAATAGATGTCGCATGCTTTCTTCGGTTTGTTATTCAAAATTACGCAACAACCTTGCGTCAAGTTTGTGGTAAATCTAAATGTTTTACTAACTAAATAAAAGTACAGTACATTATCATTAGTTTAAAAACGAGGGCAATAAACAGATTTGCTGTTTCGATTCGGAAGGCACCCGATATAGATAACTGAAAACTCCGGCCCACCGCGTGCTGCACTTGCCGGCTTCAGTGAGGATGTATTTACATCATAACTGAAAGCGAAGCTAAGTTGGTTTACATCCATTCGATAAACAAAAATAACGGCATCACCTACCCTAACCCACGAGCCAAGATAAACACCGTATTTACTAATTCTTGATTTGTCTAAATTTAGTCTTGCGAAGGTGCCAATAAGTATTTCCCTATCGGTTCCCTGAAAAGATACATTCACTTTCGGATATAATTCAACTCTTGAATTAACTTTTACCTGAGCACTACTGTGTAATACATATTTGCGGGGAATACGTGAGTCGGAATTTCCGTAAAAAGATTTCTTTGGCGTATTCAAATGAAAGATAGCTGCACCAACTTGAATGTGATTGTCGCGAGTTTGGGGGGTGTAATTATATTCTACTCCTGCTGAAGCATCAACATAACTATAACCCTGCGGTATTGGTTGTGTTGTTGGTGGTAAGGGGCAAGTCGGGCAACTTGGTACTTGATTACCCCAGCGTAACTTAGTAAAGTCAATATTTCCGTTACCATACGACAGGTACAAACCGGCTCCAAAATAATTCATACCAAACCGATCAAAGTTCTTATGATAAGCTCCGGCTAACCCAACATTAGTGTGGGAGAAGTTTGCATCTCCGGCTTTATCGTTGAAAAAGTTGATACCTATGCCTCCAATATCTTTTGTTCCCTTGTTCCTGATAAAGCGCATGTCAAAACTGGAGGCAAATGTTTTATAAGGGACCGTTACACTGCTCCACTGGTTTTTATAGATCGCCGTAAATCTATAGTCACAATTAAAATAACCTGTGTTTGCAGGATTTTGAAGAATTGGTGATACGTTAAATTGAGAAAAATGGATGTCCTGCGCAGTGGCTATGCCACTAAAACAAAGCATCAAAAACACCCAAAACAATCTCATTTATTGCAAATAAAGTAATTATCTCAATATCCTAATAAAGGCTTTCTATGAATGAGTGTATCAGTGCGTGGAATAGCCCTTAGGTTTGTATTAACGATGAAAATACCCAGGCATTGCTTGCAATAATCAAAGCGCACTGCCTCTTCGGTTGTCGTTAATATATGCAATATGTCAATTAATGAAGTCATAAGATAGTCATTCGGTTAAGTATGCAAGGTAATTGGCAAGTGTGATAATTCCTAATCGTGCTTGAAGCAATTAACCTAAACTAAGCATCAAACAGATATCGCTTATTACAGGTATTTTAGCACAAATTCTCTATTAATTTGCGTTTTGGAATTATTAATGTGGCTTTGGCACCGTTAAGGGCGGAGGCACAGGATAAAAGTGAAATGACCAGTCAACTGTTGTTTGGTGAATGTGTGCGTGTCCTTTCGCAGTGCCCCAAGTGGCTCCATGTCAAAAATGAATATGATGCTTACGAGGGTTGGATTTCTGATAAACAAGTGACTTTATTGCCCCCTGCTGATTATAATTCAACCATGTCTCATTCAACTCATCTGTGTGAAGATTTGAGTGCTGAAGCACATTTCAACCAACAAACATTGTCTTTGACAAAAGGGGCCGTTTTACCTTTGTTTAATAAAGGTAAATTCCAAATTGGCCAACAATACTTTGAAACCAAGTGTAGAGTTATAGATAGCAGCAAGAATAAGCCCACGCAAGAAAAGTTGATTACAACAGCTTTGCAATATATCAACGCTCCGTACTTATGGGGTGGGCGTTCTCCTTTTGGCATAGATTGTTCGGGGTTTACACAGGCGGTATTTCGCTTTTTCGGTATTAAGTTGTATCGTGATGCCTATCAGCAAGCGAGTCAAGGGAGAGAGATCGAGTATATTAACCATGTACAAGCCGGCGACTTAGCTTTTTTTGATAATGAACAAAAAAAAATAATTCATGTGGGCATCATCCTGCCGGAGTCTAAAATCATTCATGCATCGGGCTTTGTTAGAATAGATACCATCGACCATAATGGTATTTTTAACGAGGAGAGTGGTACTTATTCTCATAAACTCAGAATTATCAGAAGAATTGTATGAGAAAGATATTTACGAATGAGTCTATTCGAGCCATTGATAAGGCAACTTTGCAACAGGATAACATCCCATCATCGAAGTTGATGGAGAGAGCAGCAAAGGCTTTTGTTGAGGTCTTTTGCAGGATGTATTCCGATAATAATAAAATTACTCTCGTCTGTGGACCCGGAAATAATGGTGGAGACGGGTTAACAATAGCTCGGCTACTTTTTGAGCAGCACTACCCGACTCAAGTTATTTATTGTGCGTCCGATTCATATAGCGAAGATTTTAATCTTCAAATGGAACGATTGAAGAAACACAATATCCCCCACTTCGAATATGTTGAAATGGATACCTATACTCAGTCCATGTTACAGAACTCAGATGTCATTGTTGATGCTATTTTTGGCAGCGGTTTAAATCGCATTCCATCCGGCCATTATGCCGAATTGATTTCAGGCATTAATGAAAGTAACATCCCCGTTGTCAGTGTGGATGTACCATCAGGCATTGGTGAGCATTTCTTGCCAAGCTCTCTTTACTCCATCAAAGCCTCCAAGACCATTACGTTTCAATTGACCAAACTGTGTCTATTACTTGAAGAGAATGTTCCATTTGTTGGTAAACTTCACACTGCGTCTATCGGGTTATCTGAACGTGCTATTGAAGAAGAGCAATCCTTCATGTATGCCATAGAAATGAAAGATGCAAAACATCTTTTGCGAGCAAAGAAGCCTTATTATAATAAGTGGCAGAATGGGCATTCAATTATAGTTGCAGGGAGCGAATCAAAAGGAGGTGCGGCGCTTTTAGCAGCAGAATCTTGCCTTCACGGTGGTTGCGGAATGCTTAGTGCAATAATTCCCGGTTGTTTGCGAGTGGCTATGAACACACGCCTTCCCGAAGTAATGATTCATAGTGATTTACATCAACACTGTATCACTCATCTTCCGATATTGCCTTATGCTGATGCTTATGGGATCGGTTGTGGTATTGGAACCAATGAACTTACTCAACAAGCTTTATTTCAGTTTCTCTTACAGAGTAATAAACCCTTAGTTTTAGATGCCGATGCGCTCAATATATTGGCTTCTCATAGTGAACATATTCTGCCAAGGTCTTGTATCCTCACTCCGCATTTTAAAGAATTTGACCGTTTAACGCACCCTCATCTTTCGCATATTGAGCGCTTAAAGACCTTAAAGGAATTCTGCGTAAAATATCAGTGCACAGTGGTTCTAAAGGCCACTCATTCATGTGTTTGTGATAAAGAAGGGCATCTGCATTTTTGTGTTTATCCTAATGCCTCTTTAGGCAAAGCAGGTACGGGTGATGTGTTAACCGGAATCATTACTTCCTTGTTAGCACAAGGCTACGATGAAATGTCTGCATGTATAATCGCTTTACATCTGATCATGTCTGCCGGGAAATTGGTGAGTAAGAAATATACAAGTTATGTTTCATCCGCAACTTTATTAATTAGTACATTACCTAAAGCGTTTAAAAAACTATTGCGCAGCAAATGATTAAGTATAACAATCTTATATTTCTGTTTGTTTTACTTTCTTCGTTCCAACTGTTAAGTAGTTGTAGTGTTATGCATAAACTTCATACTCGTGATGAGGTATGCATTGATCCGGTTACACATAAGGAATTTTCAAAGCTGCATCAGAACACTACATCTACAGTTTCGCTGCTACCTACTAAACGAGAAACTCTTTTACAAAAAAAATATAGCGAGTTGTTAAAAGTTAATAATGAGCAATTGCCTAATGTTAAAATGCTTGCTTTTGTGGATGAATGGAGTGGTGTTCCATACAAATATGGTGGACATACTAAAAGCGGTATAGATTGCTCGGGCTTTACAGTGCGCTTATACCAAGATGTTTACAATACAAATATTACCGGAAGCAGCGGTCAATTAAAACAAGAATGTGCTAATATCAAGAAGAGCGACTTACAAGAAGGCGACTTACTTTTTTTCAAAATACGTCGAGGACATATTTCTCATGTTGGCGTCTATTTAACAAATAATTATTTTGTCCATGCCAGCACAAAGATTGGGGTCACGATAAGTAATCTTAATGAAGATTATTACAAGAGATATTACAGTTGTGCCGGAAGGCCAAAAAAATACTATGAGTAGCATCCAGAAAGATCAAATAATCTGCGGCATTCATCCTGTAGCAGAGGCTTTAGACAGTGAACTTGCCGTAGAAAAAGTTTTTATTCGTCAAGGTCTCAATACCGGACCCATACGAAGTATCATCAACACCTGCAGGGATAAAAATATTCCTTGCGTTTACACTCCGAATCAGCGCTTAAATCAAATGACTCGCGCTAATCATCAAGGAGTGGTCGCATATTTAGCCCACGTTAATTATGTAACGCTAGATGACATTGTAAATAATGCACTGCAAAGCGGTGAGCATTCTTTAATAGTTATTTGTGACGGCATCACTGATGTAAGAAACATTGGCGCCATTGCACGTAGTGCGTATTGTACCGGTGCACATGGTTTGATTATGCCGATTAAATCAGGAGCGATGATTAATGAGGAAGCGGTGAAAGCATCTGCCGGCACAGTATTGAAGCTGCCTGTGTGCCGGGAGAGAAGTGTAATGCGGTGTATAGAGCAATTAAAATCTTATGGGATTAAAGTAGTGGCTGCTGATATGCAAACCAAAACTTTTGTTCAACAATTTAACTTTAATGAACCTGTTGCGATTCTAATGGGCGATGAGGGTAAGGGGATTAGTGAAGTCGTTTTGAAAGAATGTGATGCCGTTGTAAAAATCCCTATGGCAACTAATGCAGAATCTCTTAATGTTTCTGTAGCTTGTGGGGTGATTTTATATGAGGCAGTGAGGCAAAGAATGGGCTAAGCATGCAGTGCTTCGGCATCAATGTGCTGAAGCATATCAATAGTCATAGCCGGTAAATCATAGTTATGTTTCCATTGCCAATCATTACGAGCGTAGGAATCATCTATACTTTCAGGCCATGCTTCTGCGATTTTCTGGCGAAAGTCAGGAGCGTAATCTATTTTAAATTCAGGAATATGTTTTTTGATTTCGTTTGCTACTTCCTCCGGAGTAAAGGACATGCCTGAAAGGTTGTAACTGGATCGGACTTTTACTTTTTCATAATCAGCCTCCATCAATTCAATTGTCCCCCGTATCGCATCGGGCATATACATCATAGGTAGTCGTGTATCGGATGAGAGGAAGGAAGTATAGTGCTGTTCTTTTTTGGCTGCAAAAAAGATATC
>JBDHXV010000056.1:0-13799 GCA_039810885.1 Chitinophagales bacterium
TTAATGCAGTTAACCGTACCTCCGAATAGGAAAATTTATTTTGTCTCGGATTTACATCTTGGTTTACCTAATGCCTTAATTTCGCTTGAGCGAGAGAAACTTTTCTGTAAGTGGCTGGATGAGATATCCAAGGATGCCTCGCACCTTTTTATCGCAGGAGACCTTTTTGACTTTTGGTATGAGTACAAACACGTGGTGCCAAAGGGCTTTGTAAGAACCTTAGGAAAATTAGCCCAGCTTGCCGACAACGGGCTGCCGATTTTTTTCTTTACCGGGAACCACGATCAATGGATGAATGATTATTTCGAAAAGGAGTTGAGTGTCCGGGTGTTTCGAGATGTACAATCATTTCAAATCAATCATAAGAAATTTATTATTGGACACGGTGATGGATTAGGTTCCGGAGATTATTCTTACAAAATCTTAAAATTAGTTTTTACCAATAAGGTAGTGCGGTGGTGTTTCTCGCTCCTTCATCCAAATTTTGCTTTATGGCTTGGCAACAAGTGGTCAAAAAGCAACCGGCTGCTAAATGGAAAACACGAAGAGAAATTTCAAGGAGAAGAGAAGGAGTGGCTGATCGGCTATTGCAGGAAAGAACTAAAGAAGACAGATATAAATTATTTTATATTCGGGCATCGTCATTTGGCCGTTGATTATCCTTTAACGGAGAAAAGTCGCTATATCAATCTTGGCGACTGGCTCGTGTATTACAGCTATGCAACCTTCGATGGCAATGAGGTTCAACTCCATTATTACAAATAAAGTAGTGTTTGCTTTTTTATATTAAAATAATGGTGTTGTTAGAAAATTTTAATCGTTCCAATTTTAGTAAATCATTAATTATAGAGATTTTTAATTGGTGAAAAAAATTCTTGTTTTTGGATTAGCCACACTAATTGGGGTTGTTGTCATTATCCACAGTTGTAATAATTTAAAAACAATTGCAAGTGATTTTAAATTGTCGGTTGACAGCACTTATGAAATAACCAGCGACCCTGCATTTGCTCCCTTAGCTATGCGATTAGATTCATTGTTCTGTTCATTACAAAAAAAGAACGGATATAATTGCTCCGTGCTGATTGCACGCGGCGATAAAATATTAATACAAAAGGGCTACGGTTTTTCAGACTATCACACTAAGGATGCCCTCAACAAACACACAAGCTTTCAATTAGCTTCTGTATCAAAGCCCATTACTGCCACAGCAATATTGATATTATGGGAGCGTGGAAAAATAGATATCAATAAAAAGGTGAGCGATTATATTGAAGGGTTTCCATACGATGATATTACCGTAGAGATGCTATTGGATCATCGTTCGGGATTACCAAATTATATGCATTTCTGCGATCAGTATGTAAATGATAAAACAGGGCACCTTACCAATAATGAAGATATAATCAACATTCTGGGTCAATATAAGCCGGCGTTAATGTTTAAGCCCGGGCAAAAGTTTACTTATAGCAACACCAATTATTGCCTGCTTGCAAGCATCATTGAGCGGGTCAGCGGTAAATCATTTTCTGAATTCTTACAGCAGGAAATCTTTAATCCATTAAAGATGAGTGACAGTTTTGTTCTAACAGATAAGCCGCTGCATAATAATATAGCACAGGCTTATACACATGGGTTTGCTGCTTTAAGTGTTGATTATTTAGATGGCGTGGTTGGCGATAAGGGAATTTATAGTTCTGTTGCCGATTTATACAAATTTCATATCGGATTAGACAAGCATATCTTATTAAAGAAAGAAACCTTGGATGCCGCTTATGCTCCCCGCAGCTTTGAGAAACGAGGTGAGCGAAATTATGGGTATGGGTGGAGAATGAAGAAACAATCCGGAGGCTCTTATCTCATTTATCATAATGGCTGGTGGCGAGGGTTTAACACGTTGTTTTTCCGCCGACTGTCCGATGGCACTGTAGTCATTATTCTCAATAATAAATTAAACAAGGGAATTTATCGCATCACTCCCATATTAGAAATTCTTGATGGGTACAAAACGGATTTTGAAACAGAAGATGAGCATGGAAATGTGACGATGCTTGATAAGATAAGAGCATCTAAGGCGTAGAAATGACCTTATTGTCATAATAAAACTTGTATGCGTTAAATCCTATTTTTAATTTCAGCACATCAAAATCAAGTTCTACCATTTCTACATTATCGTTAGCTACTTCAACCGTATTGTTATTAGTAACAAATTGTACTCTATTTAAATTATCAATATAGGAAAGAGAGTTAGACCCCAACTTAATGCCATTGGGCATATAATTCTCAAGTCGTAGTTGCTTGCCTTTGCAAAAGGTATTCAAACCACCGGTAGCATCGGTAAATGCAAGAATATTATCTCGTGCATCAAGATATGTGGGAGAAAAAAAAGCAATATCTAGAATCTCTCCATTGTAAAATATTCTAAACTGATTGCTATTATCAACGAATGCCACCATGTCGTCGGCAACGACAAATCTCTTTGGAGCAAATGGAGACACATCATAAACGTAACCCTTATGAAATATTTTAAAATTATTTGTAAAATCAACGTACGCTACCGTATTGGCAGCCGCTTTATATAATTGGGTCTTGGTGTTTTCTAAATCAATAACTTCTCCATGGTATATTACCCTGAAATTGTTGAATGTATTATTATATGCAATAACATTGCTTCCCGCAACCATATCTACTATAGGATCAAAGCCGATACCCTCTTCCATCTTTTTTACTTCACCATTCCAGTAGTAATTATAGATATAGCGCTGCTTGTCGTAAAAGGCTATTATGCTGTCGCCAAAAATATATTTGTCACATACGGCAGACAATTGCTTAAAATTTCCATGATCATACACATATAACATTCGCGTGGGATTCATCACCAAGAGATCTCGCGTAACAAAATAATCGTTAATAAAACCTTCTGCTAGTTTGCGTTTGTTGCCGTTCTCATAAACGTAAAAATTTTGATTGTTGTCAAGATATGCAAACAATGACGGGCCTGCTTTATAGGACTGAGGAAAGTAGAAATCAATCTGTTTTATTTGCTCGCCATCTAGTAAATAAAAAAGCCCTACGTCATTCACATAAGCAGAGTATGGTTGGGCAGATGCAGCATGGGTTATTACAAATAGAAATAATAGCAGGTATTTATTTATCATACAGCTTGTTTATCCGGTACTAAGTAATAATAATCTTTCATATCTGCAAATATGAGGTCAATTACGTCGAGAGAGTCTGCCGTAACGAGCCTCTCGCGGAACATTTTGACATTTGGATAACCGGAAAAATAATTTGCGTAATGGCGGCGCATCTCTAGGATTCCAAGTCTATCTCCCTTCCACTCCATGCTCCTTGTTAAATGAGTTCTGCAGACCGCTATGCGTTCAACAATGTTAGGTGCCGGCAAATGAAGTCCCGTTTTTAAAAAATACTTTACTTGATTAAAGAACCATGGATTCCCAATAGCTGCCCGGCCAATCATCACGCCATCGACACCGTATTGATCTCTTGCCAATTTAGCTCGCTCAGGCGTATTCACATCACCATTAAGGAATACAGGGATTTTCATGCGTTGATTGTTCTTTACTTCACCGATTAAAGTCCAGTCTGCCTCTCCCTTGTACATCTGCATGCGCGTGCGGCCATGTATGGAGATAGCTGCAATACCAATGTCTTGTAATCTTTCAGCTACTTCAACAATATTTTTCGATTGCTCATCCCACCCCAATCGTGTTTTTACTGTTATCGGCAACTTAGATCGCTTCACTATCTCAGCAGTCATGTTAACCATCTTAGGAACGTCTTTTAAAATACCGGCGCCCGCTCCGCGACAGGCTACCTTCTTTACAGGGCATCCAAAGTTGATATCTATTAAATCGGGATTGGCAGCTTCAATAATTTCTACGCACCCAACCATAGTATCTATTTCACCACCAAAAAATTGAACACCTATTGGCCGCTCCTCATTGTATAAGTCCAACTTCATTACACTTTTCGATGCGTGGCGAATAAGTCCCTCGCTAGATACAAATTCGGTGTACATCATATCTGCCCCCTGGTGTTTACATACTAATCTAAATGGAGGGTCTGACACATCCTCCATGGGGGCTAATAACAATGGATATTCGCCTAAATTGATGTTGCCGATTTGAACGGACATATTACTGTAATTCGCTTATCAATGCCTTTTGCAGATGATTCCAAAAATACGACTTTTACAGGGCATGACCTCACAACGCAGTTTACTAGGCAAGTGGCCTATTCTATTACAGTTTGCTTTTCTTTTTGCCATTATTCTTTCATTCAGTTCTGCATTTTCGCTGATCGCAATGTCTCTTATTAAGCCCTTATATGGTATCGTAGGAGCAGACCGCCTCCTTCTTGAAGCCTCATCAAACCCCGACTTGCTTAAAGAAGATATGAATAAAATAAATGCCTTAAAGTTTATTCAACTCTTTACAACTATTGGCACCTTTCTTTTTCCTGCTTTCATTTTTTCATTCATCAGGGAACCATTAGGTGATTTTATTAGACTAAAAAGCGGAGCCTCTTTGTTGTTCTTCCTTGCGGCACTCGTGCTGATACTTATTTCTGCTCCAATGATCGGAATGTTTTATGAGTGGAATCAAGCTATTCAGTTACCCGGAGAATTAATGAATTTAATACAACGTTCAGAAGAACAGGCCTCCTCTTTAACTACTTTATTTTTACTAATGCCTAACCTAGGCGATTTAGGGTTCAATCTGTTGGTAATTGGAATTATACCGGCTCTTGCAGAAGAGTTTTTATTCCGCGGTGTTATGCAAAGGTTGATTCAAGACCGCCTGAAGAATGCACACGTGGCAATATGGATTACCGCAGCCGTATTCAGTTTGGTTCACTTTCAGTTTCTAGGGTTTGTGCCAAGAATGCTTTTAGGTGCTATACTAGGGTACACCTTTTATTTAAGTAATACTATTTGGGTTCCGGTAGCCGCACACGCATTGAACAATTCAGCACAAGTAATAATGTCGTATTTGTTTCAGCACCACATTACATCCTATGACATAGAATCTGAAGAGCATACACCAATATATCTTGGGCTATTGTCTTTATTGTGTTGTGTCGCTATTATTGTATGGATGTTTCGCTTTTTAAAATCTCAACCTGAGCAGCAACCTTCCGAAACCCCTGCTGAAGAGTCATGAATCCATTTTTAAAAAGAACCCTTACGGCTATTATATTTGCTGCAGTTATGCTGGGCGGCATGCTATGGAGTTATGCCAGTTTTTCGCTTTTGTTCTTTATTATTAATGCAGGCTCCGCATGGGAATATGATCGCTTAATAGGGCGCTTTCGTATATACAACCGTATTGGCGGGCTAACCTATCGCTGGTTAATTACTGTTACCGCTTCATTAATTTATATTGCTTTTTATTTATCTGTTGCTACCGGAAACTTTATTTGGTTAGCTACTCTACCTGCATGTTTGTTTCTTTTTATTGCCATTGAATTATATAGTATAACTGACCGTGGAATTCAGAATATAGCGCTCAATATTTTCGGGCTTATCTATTTTACCCTCCCCTTTGGATTGCTACATTTTATAATTGACTTGCAGGGGGCTGATACTGAATTGTGGTTTCCCGGACGAGTTAATATCATCTTTAGCTTATTACTTTTAATATGGGTCAACGACACGTTTGCTTATATAGGCGGCTCCTTGTTTGGTAAGCATAAATTGTTTCCTACCCACTCTCCAAAAAAATCTTGGGAAGGCTTTTTTACGGGATTTGCAGGAGCCTTGCTTTGTTCCTATCTCATTCACCTTTGGCTCTTAAATGAATATGCTTTGATGCTGCCTGTAAGTATGGCTGCAATTGCAACTGTGATTGGCACCACAGGGGATTTATTTGAGTCAATGATTAAGCGAAATGCAGGTGTAAAAGATTCGGGGAACATCATGCCGGGGCATGGCGGCTTCCTCGATCGCTTTGACGCATTAATCTTTAGCATTCCGTTTATTTTTATACTGCTTTTAGTTATGAATTATTAATGGCCTAAAGTTTTTTTTTTCTTTATCGAAACCTACTTTTGCGCCAATCACCAACTATGACAATACACCGAGAAGGATTTGCAACACTTACCATAATCGGGTTTCTTCTCGTTTGCCTTGTGGCGTTGGTTGATTATTTTACTCCGGGAATACCTTTTTATATAATTGTTGTATTCAGTATTATATTTTACATCTTCTTAATCTCATTCTTTCGGAATCCAAAGAGGGAATTTGTATATAACGATAAGGCCATAATTTCCCCGGCAGACGGGACAGTCGTTGTGGTTGAAAGAACGATAGAGCAAGAATATTTGAAAGATGAGCGTATCCAGGTTTCTATTTTTATGTCGCCATTGAATGTACACATCAATCGAAATCCGGTAAGCGGTATAGTCAAATATGTAAAGTATCATCCAGGATTATATCTCGTTGCTTGGCATCCTAAGTCATCAACTGAGAACGAGCGTAATACCGTAGTTTATGAAACAGCCCACGATTTGGTATTAATTAGGCAGATTGCCGGCAAGCTCGCTCGAAAAATTTCTTGTTTCTTGTCTCCTAATAAAGTCGTTCGTCAAAACGATGAGATGGGATTTATCAAATTTGGCTCTCGTGTAGATTTATTTTTACCTCTTGGCTCAAAAGTTAATGTGAAGCTGAATGATAAGGTTAAAGGCGGGCAGTCTATAGTAGCTCATTTACCTTAAATTATTACTTCTATTTATTCACTACGGACATTTCTTAATTATTCTTAATAATGAATTGGATCATCTTAATTGTAGCGGGCTTATTTGAGGTTGCTTTTACCTTTTGCTTAGGAAAAGCAAAAGAATCTACCGGAATCCTGATCTACTTATGGTACACAGGATTTCTTATTTCACTGGTTATCAGCATGACTCTGTTAGTTCGGGCATCACAAACATTGCCTATAGGTACGGCCTATGCTGTGTGGACCGGCATAGGAGCTATAGGCACTGCTATCGTTGGTATCTTGATTTTTAAAGAGCCGGCATCTTTTTTTCGACTATTGTTTCTAAGTACTTTAATAGTCTCGATAATAGGGTTGAAAGTTGTTTCAAACTAACCGTCTTAACATATACAAAGCATCCTCTTCATCGTGTAATTAAGAACTAACGGTTCTTATTTTTTATGTTTTCTGTTATCGATCTCTGTCTTTAATCTAACGAGTTCATCCTGAATCTGGCCATTGATTGAAGTATTCTCTTCGGAGCGACGCATTAAATAGGGTATAGCCTTTCTGACTTCGCCATAAGGCAGATATTTTGACACACTATATCCTGCAGCAGCAAGGTTAAATGTAATACTGTCGCACATGCCATAAAGTTGTGAGAATTTAATTCGGTTACTTGCATCTTGAATATCATATTTCATAATTAGATCAACGGCCAATTGTGTGCTTTTAAAATTATGAGAGGCTATACATGTTACTATGTCTTTGTGGTGACTTAGACAAATCTCAACAGCTTTATTAAACGACTGATCTGTTTGCTCTTTATTATCAAATACGGGTGATTCTCTTCCTTCTTTCTGAGCTAACTCTCTTTCTTTCTCAACATAGGCTCCTCGAACCAATTTTATGCCCGGGATATATTTTTTTTGTTTTGATGAAGCAATTAGTTCATACAAATAATCTACACGATCCTTTAAATACATCTGCAAGGTGTTAAAAACGACAACCTTGTCTTTATTATATTTCTCCATCATCTCTTCAGTGATGGTGTCAAAGATGTCCTGCATGCAACGATCCTCTGCATCAATATAGATTATTATCCCGTTTTCGTGAGCTGTTTTGCATATTAAATCTATACGATCAAGAAGTTTGGCAAATCTCGGCTTTAATGTTTCATCTTCCGGGAATTTCCTAGCGTTGCACTTTGTAAGAAAATCAAAATCTTCCAGCCCCGTAATCTTTACACTCACGTAGTTTCCCGGACATTCGCTCCCCAAGCGTTTAATATTAGCTACAATAAACTTAGTGTTCTGCTCAAAAGCATGCTCTGTTTTCTCGCCTTCAGAAACATAATCCAGTACCGACTTTACATTAAATGATTCTAGCTTCTTTATCGTAATAAACGCTTCATCAATAGTTTCTCCAGCAATAAAAAGCTTAAAAATGGTTCTCTTGATAAAGTAGTTAAAGGGGAGATTATATTTAATAATGCCATTGGCCACTGATTTTAAAAAGCCTAGTAATCCGGGCTTTTGTAACGTTTTAAAAATGAAATACGTTAATTTCAGATCGTTGTCACTTTTGTATTGATATGCCTTTTTGATATCGTTTAGATTAACGTTATTATTCATAGAGTGAGAGTTAATTGTGATTAATGCTGCGCGGGACGCTTTTTAATAATTTGAGTGATAAAATGAAGAATGTTATCAAGAGTCCAATGCCTGCGGCAACAAAGACAACAAAATAGGGATGAAGCGATTGCATCATGGTAGAATAGGCCGATTGGTCTTGGCTCATTTGCCACATTCCTTTCTTAATACCTGCAATGGTTAACGAAAGCCAAAAGATGAACAAGCAAACTTGTAAAGCCCAAAATGTATTAACTAATAACTTAGACGGAGTTCGAGAATGATAAATGTTAGGAGATAAAAATTCAAAACATGCTGCCATGATAATCATACTATTAATTCCAATCGTTGTTCCCATAGAATGGGCTACCGTGAAATGTGTGCCATGGGTATATATGTTAATTACCGGTATAGACATCATCAACGCCTGAGCCATATTAATAAATACCCACAAGTCGGAAGCCATAATGAACTTATATGGAAAGTAATGATAATGCTTTTGAATAGCAGTTACACTTCCTTTCCATGTATAAATTATTCTTACAAAAACGATCCACTCTGTCATGCTTACAGCATATCCGATGTACCGTATATATTTCTCGGTTGGTAGCGTATAAATATGATGCCCCCAATTAAACATCAAATTAAACAGCCCCAAGAAGAACATTGCAAAAGCTAAATTATTTTGTCCTACTTTTTTTGAGTTAGATATTCTATCCATTAAGAAGAAGGCCGTGCCGTAAAGAATCTGGTTCCATGAACCCACAAGCGAACCATTCACCTTCCATTGAATGGTCATATCAACGATAAAGTGCTCGCGGAAGTAGGGAAATATCCAGAGATAATTTTCCGTAAATGCAAAAAAGAAAAATATAATACCGGTTAACCACATCCACACATATACAGGCCATTTTCTTATGTTTCTCAGTTGAGATATAAAATTTGTTAAAAACAAGGCCCATGCTAATGCAATAGGGAGTGCCCATATCGGATTAAACGCCCAATATTCCCTGCCTCCGAATTGATGCAGGAAATAAGATACCAGTATTCCAATAATGGCTACAACCCATAGCCCCCATTGTATGGCAGCTATACGTTGATTTACGGTCTGATGCGTGACCAGTTTGAGTCCGTTATAAACACAGCCCGTTGCTCCCAGTATGATCCAAAACATTACTGAAGAAACATGCAAGGGTCTTAATGAAATAAAGCCCAAGCTATCTTTTAAGAAATCAGGATAGAGATAAATAAATGCTGCCAGAACACCAAAGGATAATCCAAGCAGTAACATCAATACTGCAGATAATAAAAACAGATTCCCAAAGTTGATTCTATTTAGATTCATTGCCTTCAATCATTCCAAATTTATTCGTCTCAAAAGTTCTTGGATCAGCTTTCCCGCTTGCATCCACTGATTTTAAAAATTCTATTAGTTCTTTCATTTTTTTATCGGGAACGGTGAATGATGGCATTTGTTTAGTGCCCGATTTCACCATGGCCTTTAAATACAGCTCCCCTTTTCCCGGTTGTGACATTATATTAGTTAAATCAGGCCCAAGATATCCTCCCAAGCCATAGAACTGATGACAGCTTTGACAATTATATTCCTGCCAGACTAAACGTCCTTCGGCGGCTTCCGTTTGATCATAATGTGTATTATCTGTTGTAACCATTGGAGTAATATAGATGGTGAATGAATAGATAAGAAATAATGTACTCAGAAAAAAGAAGGTATGCCTCGCCTTGATTCTCATTTTACTCTCTCATTAGTTACGAATAAATGCAATATTTTATTTTTTAAAAAAAAGAAATAAGTACACGAAATTCGTAAAGTATTTCTATAATTTGGTGTGGCAAAATATGAGTAAAAAAACTTTTGTTATTATGATGTAGGTCATAGAAATAACGCCGGCTACAACTTTACATTTACATAAAATTCAACAAACAATGAAAACATACTTAAAGTATCTAATCGTATTCAGCGTACTCATCTTTAGCGCTTGCGGATCTAAGACCGAGAACAGCAACCCTTCATCTCCAAGCAGTTCAACCGGGAATAGTCCTGTTGTTGGGCAATCCGGAGTGGTAGATGAAACCTCTGCACCTAACATTGTACAAACTGCTGTGGGAAGTAAAGATCATACAACCTTAGTAACTGCAGTTAAAGCAGCAGGGCTTGTTGACGCATTGAGTAATGCCGGACCTTTTACGGTTTTTGCGCCTACTAATGCGGCATTTGAGAAACTGCCTGCAGGTACCGTCGAGGGATTACTAAAACCTGAAAAGAAAGATGCTCTTATTAACATTTTAGAATATCACACTTTTGTAGGCTCTTTAAAAACAGATTATTTACAGGATGGCCAAGAACTGGAAATGGTAAATGGAGGAAAAACAAAAATTACTAAAAAAGATGGTAAAACGTACATCAATGGTTCAGAAATAGTGGCCTCTATCCCTACTTCAAATGGAATGATTCACGTCATCAACGATGTATTATTGCCTAAATAATCAACTACATTATTCATTTTTTTAGATAGGTTTTTTAGAATGTAAAAAGGCGGGAAAAATTCCCGCCTTTTTTATTAATATCTCTTTAGTGTAGTTTCAAAAAACAAGTTTGCCATTAATTGTAGAAAAAACTAAACTATATTATTGATTATTTCATTGCAACTTGCATTAATATAAAATCAAGAAAAATGAAAGTAGAAATTTGGTCTGATATTGCTTGTCCGTTTTGCTATATAGGTAAAGCCCACTTTCAAAAAGCTTTAGCCTCTTTTCAGAACATAAAGGATGTTGACGTTGTTTACCGATGTTTCCAATTAGACCCCGACTATAAGCACAAAGACGGGGAAACAGTTATCACCTACTTGACGGATATGAAGGGGATGTCTGTTGAACATGTTAAACAGATGACAACACATATCGAACAGATGGCAAAGGATGCAGGCATAACGATAAACTTTAATACCAATATACCTGCGAATACTCTTGATGCACATCGTCTCATCTTACTTGCCACACAAGAACATAAGCAGGAGGCAATTGTTGAAGCGTTATTTGAAGCCCATTTTACAAATGGGAAAAACATTGAAGAGAAAAATGTATTAAAGGAAATAGGATTGAGCGCAGGCCTATCTGAATCTCAACTCAATACGGTTCTTGATTCAGATGCTTATGCTTATGAAGTTAAACAAGATATTTTGGAAAGTAGAAATATAGGCGTGCGCGGTGTGCCATTTTTCCTGTTTAACCGAAAGTATGCCATATCCGGTGCTCAGCCTGTAGATACTTTTATAGCTGCCCTTAAACAAAGTTTTGAAGAGTGGCGTATGGAACAGCCGACTATAGTAGATTTAAATGCAAGTGCGGGCGGCGTTTGTAACGATGATAATTGCTCAATTTAATTTACACAGGGTAGTATGTTACTCTCCAAGAGGTATCTCCACTTGATGATCGGGACGGGATTCGTTTTTTCTTTTTGTATTAAAAAGCAAAAGCAGAGGAAGGCATATTACGAAGAAGGCAGCTACAAGTAAAAAGGCATCATTATAGGTTAATACCATAGCTTGCTTAACCACGGTACCTTTCATCATGGCCAAAGATTTTATCTGTGCCACATCGTAAGTATCTCCTCTTGACATAAACAATCCTGTAACTGCGTTCAATCGCTCCATTGCCGTCTGACTGAATGCATTAATATGCTCTGATAAACGACTGATGTGAAAGACGGAGCGGATACTAATAAAAGTGGTCATTAAAGCTATTCCAAATGAGCCGCCTAATTGTCTTACCATATTTGTCAATGCTGTACCTTGAGGCATATCGCGATTAGATAAATCATAAATTGTTATGGTGGTTAGCGGGATAAACAGTAAACCCATACCTATCCCTCGAATTATTAGTGGAAGAAAAAAATTATCCGCTCCGGTACTCAGACTCATTTCTGATAGCATTACGATAAAAACTATAAATGATGTGAATCCTAATCCTGCTAATAATACCGGAGAAATTTTACCCCCCTTCATCATACGCCCGACAATGGGCATTGCAATACCTGTAGCAATACTCCCCGGCATAAGTAGCCACCCCGTTTGCTCGGCTGTGTATCCAAGCAGTGTTTGGCAAAAGACAGGGATAATAAATACAGAAGCATATAGTCCAAATCCTTGCACAAAGCCGAAGAAAGTGCCAATAGCAAAGCGGGGGTATTTTAATAGGCGCAAGTTAAGAATAGGCTGCTTTACCGTTAGTTGGCGCCAAACGAACAACACTCCGGCAAATAGTGATACTATTGTTAGAATCGTAATGTAAGGGGTGTCAAACCAATCCTCACTTTCACCTTTTTCTAAAACGACTTGAACAGATGCGATGGAAGCGACAAGCAGACATAAAGCCATCCAATCCATTTTTCCGGCCTTAATCGTATCGTGATAATCTTTTATGAACAACATGGATAATATAATAGCTATAATTCCAAAAGGAACATTTATAAAAAACACCCAATGCCATGATAAATGATCGGTAATATACCCCCCCAATGTTGGGCCGATAGTAGGGCCGATAATAACCCCTAAACCAAAAATAGCATTAGCCATACCGATATCCTCTCTCGGAAAAGTTTGAATTAAAATAGCTTGCCCTGTGGACATTAATCCGCCACCCCCAATACCTTGTAAAACTCGAAAAGCAACCAGTTCCCAAACATTCGTAGCCGTGCCGCAAAAGATAGAGCCTAGAGTAAATAATATTATGGATGCGGTAAAATAATTTCTTCTTCCAAGTTTCGCGCTCATCCATCCTGAAAGAGTAATCATCACCACATTAGCAGCAGCATATCCTGTGACTACCCAGCTAATGTCGCCTAAGGTAGCACCAAGGTTTCCCATCATCTGGGTAAGGGTTACATTTACAATAGATGTATCAATCAATTGTAAAAGTGTTGCAGAAACAACGGTGAAAATTACAACCCACTTATCAAAAGGAATTCTGCTCACGGAATAGATCTATCGTAAGACTAAGAGTTTAAGTTAACCTTGACATAGATACTCATTCCGGGCTTTAATCGTCTATATAGCTCATTTGTTTTATCCAATTCTATTCTCACCGGAATGCGTTGTACCACTTTTACAAAATTGCCCGAAGCATTATCGGGTGGCAATAAGGAAAACTTTGAACCGGTTGCTTCTGAAAATGATTCAACCTTTGCAGATATGCTTCCTTTGAACGCATCGGCCTCTATAGTTACACTTTGACCCACCTTCATCTTAGCTAATTGCGTCTCCTTAAAATTTGCAACGATCCACCTATTTTCTGTAACAATAGCACATAAAGACTGCGAAGGTTGAACGACTTGTCCAAGTTGTATATTTTTCTTTGATACAACCCCGCTTTCCGGAGCCAGCACATAGGTATAGGATAATTGAAGTTGCGCAAAGTCCAAATCGTT
>JBDHXV010000057.1:0-13458 GCA_039810885.1 Chitinophagales bacterium
GATTGAATAAATGAAGTAAGAAACTCGAGTTGAAGATTTGCGAAGATCCGCGTTGAAGTTGAAAGTTATTTTATACTGTTAATTCGCTTTCAACTTCCTATTTGCATTCATCAATCTATGTTTCTTGCTCTTAGGTTTAACTTTATTTCTTTTCAATAAATTGCTTACTCCCCAGTATCTGCCCCTTCTGATTCCTTATCAGTAACATATACGTGCCATCGCTTAAAGAAGAAGTGTTACATTGAAATGTATTTAACCCCGGGTACGCTTTTTCGCGATAAAGTTGTAAAATGCTTCTACCATTTACATCCAATATATCCACGATAATGTAATCCTCGTTGCTTAAAGTGAAATTGCATGTAATACTGCTCGATGCAGGAACAGGATATAATTGATTGATGTGAGCGACTGCCTCTACATAATGTGCCGAAGTAAAAGGCTGAGGACTAAGCTCAGCAATCCATGTATTTTGTTTCTTAGACAGGCCGCCATAAGTAAGTGCTAACCATACGACCCCATTCTCGTTATATTTCCGCTGTGCTCCACTGTAATCACCCCATCGCTGTTCTGCCCCACTTAACACACTAATATAATTATCTCCCTTTCTTATAGTAACTAAATCAGAATAGTTTCCGAGACCATCACTCATAATTGCCCCACAGGCGGGAAATATATTTGCTGCCGTATAGTTGATGCCTATGATTGCCGTATTGTCTCCAATGCCTATACCTGCATAAGCAATATTAGGATAGCCATACTCCACAGTATCATTTCGTATAGTAAATGCTTGAATATCCGGTATTACATTCTGCATATTTATGATACCATGATAAAAAGCAGCCTTGTTATTAACGGTATCGCGCGTATTACTTACGAATTGAATCAGATTGTTTTGCATAAATGCGCCAAGAATACGCGCATCGTTAGTTTCTAATTTCCGAGGTGGCGTCTGTAAGGCTCCGGGAGGTATATGGTAACGGTGATTGCTGTGTAGCAAACTTACCTCTATGGCAGCAGTATCTGCGTTCATACTATCCGGTATTTTAATAAGAAAGATTGTATCGCTGCTTACCGCAAAATTACGATTGGATAAGAAGTACGCCGTGCCATTGAATAATTCGCTTCCATTACGTACAGGGCACATATTACGAATGTAGTTACCATTATATTTAAAGTTTCCATACAAATTAGTCGTTAAAATTTGTCCGTTGTATCCGTCTGCTTTATTAAACTGCCACACTACTGTTTTAACAAATCCATTTTGCCACGTTTCATTATTCTTTAAAAGGTTAACGGTAAGGTACAAATGCTCTTGCGTAATGCTGATCATGGGAAAGTCCGTCCACAGCGTGTCGTTATATGGGTTTCCCGGAACCGAGTAGAACACCCAACCTTGTCGTGGATCGTTGGATTGAGAGAATCCAAGCACTATTGAAGAAGTTGAATCGGTGTAACCATTAAGACAAGCTAATATGAATCGGTCTGATTGAGGGTCATAAAGTACCTTCGGATCAAAATGCTCATTAGGAAGTCCAAGGACGGAACTAAGTGCAAACAACGATACAGCCTGATAAGCCGTATCCAGATTCAAATCAAAAATTCGAACTGTAGAGTTAATAACCGACACAACCATATTGCCGTTAGAAACAGCAATATCGTTATCATTAGGCACATTATAGTTGTATGGATTGCCATAAAAGTTCTTGCCTAAAACAGGGTTATTGAGGCTTCGTTGCAATTTCTCTTGCGGTGTAAAAGGCTTGTGCCCATACAGTTGGTTAGCTAAATGCTTGGCGGCTTCTTTGATTTCTTCATCAGCACCGGCATCCGGTTCAGGCATCTCCAGATTGATTAGCACCGGGTTCCAATCCACTTTTATTTCAGCTTCGTTAACTATTGGTGACGGTGCTAATTGAAATCGCATTTTACCCGGCTGTGCCTGTGCAGCAATAGTAATAAACGAAATAACTATACATAAAATCTTATTCATTACACTAATATAATAAATAGAGAGTGGAACAAGTTAAGGATGAGAAAATTTCATTTTTGTCAGAATCTCTATATTGATAAGTATTTTGAGAAAAGAAATCATGTCTTCCATATCTTGCTGTGTCATTCTATTCTTTGACAAGATGATAGGCTGAGTACCTATAGTGGGTGTTACATTAAATCCGCTGCCGTAATGTTGCAAAACCACTTATATGGGCTGCACAGCGTTATCATACATGTATGATATTCTCACTATGACAATATACAATGATGGTATTTTAAACTTTCAACGACCCGATTCATTCAAGGTGATTAAAGAAGAATTAGTGCGGTTATGATTAATCGCAAACCACATGGGCTATACTTCTATTAAATTTTACCGCAACGGAGAATTAATTTTGCGCTACAATAAATTACTGTGCATACTATTGAGCCATATTACCTCTGGAGGGATTACTACAAAGCCGAAGAAGACAAACACTCTCCGTTTTATGGCCGCATTTATAGTGAGTTTGAGTATAGCAATACGATATATAATTATTTTATTCACCCGCAATGGGATGAATTCGGCTCTCCTACTCTCTACCTAAAAATTCTTTTTACCGATTATGAAAAGGGTTTTGCCATTATAGAATTGATTGGTGAATGGAATGATGCAATCGGTAATGATATAATGTTTTTAAAGAATGAAATCATTAATCCATTAATGAATAAAGGAATTTATAAATTTATTCTTATTGGTGAAAATGTATTAAACTTTCACTCCAGCGACGATTGCTATTATGAAGAATGGTATGAAGATATCCGGGACGCTAATGGGTATATTGCTTTTGTAAACTTCCATGAACACGTGTTGGAAGAGATGCGCAATAGGCACTTAAATTATTATGTGCGTTTTGGCGAAAGCCTCAATGAGGTGAACTGGCGTACCGTAAAACCATTTCACATGCACAAGTTAGTTGAAAGCCTGATGCAAAAAGGTCTTCCCGAGAGTTTGTAACTTTTTGGTGTTCATTTATCTTGTATTAGGTTTGCACTTATGACAACTGTACGTAACAACTGGACCTTTGATGAAATAGCTGCGATTTACAATAAACCTCTGTTAGACCTAATATTTGAAGCAGCACAAGTCCATAGAGAAAACCAGCCACATCTTGAGATGAGAGTAAACAGTCTTATCAATATAAAATCGGGCGGCTGCACTGAGGATTGCGCTTATTGCCCGCAGGCAGCGCGTTACCAAACAGATATTGAGGTACACAGTCTATTAAAACAAGAGGATGTTATAGAAACAGCTCGCAACGCAAAAGAGATGGGCGTATCTCGAATGTGCTTAGGAGCGGCATGGCGCGAGGTGCGTGATAATCGTGACTTTGATCGTATCCTCGATATGGTTCGCGGCATTAATGACCTTGGAATGGAGGTGTGTTGTACCTTAGGAATGTTAACCTATGAACAGGCTCAACGACTTGCTGATGCCGGGTTATATGCCTATAATCATAATATCGACACCAGCAGTGAGCATTATGGTGAAATCATAACCACCCGCACGATGGAAGATCGACTCGCAACGTTGGAAAATGTTCGTAAAACAAATATGACAATTTGCAGCGGAGGTATCGTAGGCCTTGGAGAAAATGAAAACGACCGCATCGGTATGTTATTAATTTTGGCAAATCTTCCACAACACCCTGAGTCTGTGCCTATCAATGCCCTGGTTCCTGTTAAAGGAACTCCGCTAGAAAATCAGCCTCGTGTTCCGTTTGATGAAATGGTTCGGATGGTTGCTACGGCACGAATTATCATGCCTGGCTCTGTTGTGCGTCTGTCGGCAGGTAGAAAAGAAATGAGTATTGCAGAGCAAGCTCTTTGTTATATGGCAGGTGCCAATTCTATTTTCGCCGGAGATAAACTTCTCACCACATCTAATCCGAGCTATGAAGAGGATATGAATATGCTGAAAATTTTGGGGTTGGTTCCCCGTGAGCCTTATCAAGATGGCGAGGTTTGCCGCATTAGTAAGGTCGAGGTTCATTAAAAAACATGCCTTCCTCTTTTGATGCGTATTTTGATACTGCCTTGAATGAAAGGGCAGCAAAGGGCTTATTGCGCACTCTTCAAGTCGTTTTGGGAAAAACCGACTTTACTTCAAACGATTATTTAGGTATCGCACGAAATGCAGATATACAGAATCACTATTTAAACAGATTACAGCAAAAACAGGGTAAACAGTTGAATGGCAGCACAGGTTCTCGTTTACTGAGTGGCAACTCTGATACTATTTTGGAATTTGAGCACTGGTATGCCGGTGAAACAGCAGCAGAATCTGCATTGATTTTTAACTCGGGATATGATGCAAACGTTGGGTTATTCTCTTCTATAATACAACGCAATGAAGTGGTTCTATGTGACGAGTTAAATCATGCAAGCATTATCGACGGTATTCGTTTAAGCCGTGCAAAGCGAATTCGCTTTAAACATAATGATTTGAATGATCTTGAGAAAAAGCTTCGTTCCCTAAACGGGAGAAAGTATGTCGCCGTTGAATCGGTTTATTCTATGGAAGGTGATCTCTGTCCATTGAATGATATACTTGGCCTCTGTGAGCAATACAACGCTGCATTGATTGTGGATGAAGCACATGCCGTTGGAATTATGGGGAGCAAGGGATTAGGCTTAGTTGATGAATTGCAGTTAAGCCAGCACCCTAATCTCCTTGCTCGTATTCATACATTTGGAAAAGCGATAGGTTGCCATGGGGCTTGTATTCTTGGCTCGGCAAGGTTAAAGCAGTACCTTATCAACTTTGCAAGATCTTTAATTTATTCTACGGCCTTAGCTCCGCACCACATTCTCTTGTTAAGAACTTGTTTGGAGTATGCAATGCTTGCCGATAAAGAACGAACAGAGTTATTAGAAAATATTTCCGTTTACAATTCACAAATGGGAGGCAATCTATATACACCTATTAAAGCCTATATGATTCATGGGAATGAAGCCACACGAATGGCCGCATCAGTATTACAAAAGCAAGGCTTTGATGTGAGACCTATATTATCTCCTACAGTTGCCCCGGGTACAGAGCGTTTGCGAATCGTCCTGCATGCATTTAATACCTCAGAAGAAATAAAACGGCTAACGCAATCGTTACATAAAATATCCTAATTCTATTACTCTCTATTAATATCTTTTTAACTTAAATTCAAACTCTGAAATCAGATACCAATGTATAGATTAATTTATTCAACAATACTGTTGCTTATTTATGCCAGCTTTAGTTCTTGTATTCGGGAAAAAACTGTTTTTAATTATGAAATTAATAATGCTGAATTCGTTTCAGATGATATGGTATTTGAAGGCTCAAATACCTTGCAATTAAAATACATGCCGCAATTGGCTCAGGCAGCGGGGATAAGCACTTTAACCGAGGACCAGATTATAAGTGTGAAGTTGACAAAAGCTACCCTGAGCACGGAAGACAGTATGCATTTTGATAATATAAACAGCATTACGCTTCAACTTTCTACAGACAAAACCGACATGCAAGAGATTGCTGTAATAAGCCCTGTTTCAGAAAATTCAGATCAATTGAATATGACGGTTTCAGCAGAAACTGATGTAGCGGAGGCCTTTAAACAAAAAGAAATTTATCTGATAGCTGATATCGATGTGAAACAAGATCAGACTATGCCCATTCATTTTAAAGCAGCACTCGTATTTGAAATTACGATAAAAAAATAAGACTATGTTACGCACACTTTCCTTGCTTCTTTCTCTCAGCTTCTTCAGTTTAGATATACTAGCACAATCCAATCCTGATGACCTGCTTGGCTTGTGGACTGCCGGTAGTGGTAAGGTGCATGTGAAAATTGAAAAGGTTGGGAATAAATATTATGGTAAAATTGTATGGTTGAAAATACCGATTGATCCAATAACCCAAAAGCCCAAAACAGATAAGAATAACCCGAATGAATCGCTCAGAAACACCCCTTTAAAAGGCTGCAGAATATTAAAAGACTTCGAGAGCAAAGGCGAAGGAGTATGGAAGAATGGAACTATTTACGACCCGGAAAATGGTAAGACATACAGTTGTTATATCAAAATGAGAGATATTAACACACTGGATATACGCGGTTATATTGGTATTTCGGCTATTGGACGAACAGATGTCTGGAAACGTTACGAGCCCTCTAAGGATGATGTAAAGTTGCATTAATGCCGAGCTCGTAAGAGCATAGCCTATTTTAATTACAATCTAATGTGAGCGGAGATGTTGTAACGGAATTACTCATGTGCCCCGCACGATCTTTAATGCGAATCGTATAAGTCAGTTGATCGGTATCTACGCCTGCCTTGCAGGCAAATGGTCCAATGGTAACCGTAACTTCGCCGGAAATGGCTTTAACCGAACCTGATGGAGTTATATTAGGTAGTTGATATTTTTTTACCGAGTTGTCGCGTGAATCAGTAAGGAAAAGGTTTAATGTCGTATCGTTTTTGTTCAAAGGTCCTATATCACCATCTCCATCCGTAAAAGTAAAAACCAATTGAATTGAATCACTAAAAGCCTTAATGGAACTTTTACTAAAACGCACAAACGTAATAGACGGGGTATCGCTATAATTGGGAGGCTTAATACACGACGTAATTAAGACAACACCTATGAAACAAAAAACAAAGAGTTTTTGCATTAACGGGTTAGTTTAAGAAGTTTGCCTTTAAAGATATTACGCCCATTGCGCACTCGTATAAAATACAACCCAGAAGGAGCTTCCATCAAGTTAATCTGGATTTCATTTAAAGTGTTGTATTGCAAATCCAAGCGAATAGTTTGCCCCACGATGTTAAACACCTCAACAGAGAAATTGTTTAATACTAAAGAGTCAAACTTTAGCGTATAAACCCCTGAAGATGGGTTCGGGTATATTAAGACATATTCGCTTATTGTGTCCTTAGCAGCATCAGCCGGTACATAAATACGCCTCGACATAAAATTATTCACGGTATCTGCTTCGGCAACTCCTTCATTTAAGTTGGTAACATAACACATAAAGATAGAATAGCCTATAGAATCCATTATCTTAGGTAACACAACAATCTCTGATTGCATAGAAGTTATTTTGCCTTTCCATTTGTACTCCGCCACGTCTTGATTTAAGAACCCGTAATGAATAATACAAGAATCAATATCTAAGCTGCCATTATTTAAAAGACGAATCTGTGGGGCAATGCTTCGCTTGGTTACATTACCAGAGGGATAAATAATTCCCGATATCGCAATATCTTTAATCGGAATCGAAGGCGGAGTTACCGTATTTGAGTTGAGCAAAGTGTTTCGTGAAGTGTTTAATGTAGCCCACATGCGTTGCTTTTGACAATTGGTGAAAATATTCATGCACGAATCGCGTGTGTAATCGAGAAAGTTCATAAACATATCACTCACATTGCCGCACGAAGGGTGAGGAAATGTGGGGCATCCGTAGTTTTGTCCAGCCTGGTTGGGTGTGTCGTCACAAAAATCACTTCCTGTGCATTGTGTGCCATCATCTCCATTGATGTGGTAACAGTTCAGCCAATGCGCTGTTTCGTGAGTACCTGTTCTGCCAAGGTTATATATAGGGCTAAGATAAGTTCCGATTCTGCCAAAGGCGCGACTTGCGATGATAATACCGTCCGTTTCGGTGCTAACCGGAAATGTTGCATAGCCAATGATGCTATTAGCTATTTTACAAACCCAGATGTTTAAGTATTTCTCTTTGGGCCAGGCTGTTTGTTTAAGCAGTTCAAACTGGCTGCCATCCCACTCAGTAATTGGGTTAGGTTCGTATAATATTCCTGTAGTGTATTGATTATCCGGTGTGCGCTTGGCCAGTACAAATTGAATTTCCGCGTCCGCTGCATCAGGAAGAAACATCGCTGGAGTTTTATTTCCGTCAACGTTTTGCCTACGATAATCTTCGTTCATCGCATCTATCTGAGATGCTACATCTCGTGCAGTTATAGTGTTTAACTGCCCTTGCGGCAGCACGATATGGATGACAACAGGAATGGTCACGATATTTCTATTGCTTCTCGATCGGTTATTGTTAATCCATTGCTGCATCTGCGCTTCGTCCTGCTGAATTAATGGAATTAAGGAAGGATACGCTTCAATTTCTTTTTGTCGAATCTCAAATGTGTGACATCGCTGCTCCTCTTGCGCAAGTACATGATTTTTTATCGTAAGAAAGAAAAGAGAAAATAGCAGGAGGCGATAATTCATAAAAGGCTTAATTCAACGCTAAAGCTATTAAAAATTATATAAGCACTACGTATAAAGCCTGTAACAGTATGGGTTCATTAAGGCTATTTTTACATCCGCTCATGTCGTTAAAGCACTCAATTCTTGCCTATGCCATTTTACTTTTGTTCACAATAAGTGCTTGTAAAACGTATGAAAAATCGGGAGGGCTGAGTATGATGAGTCGTTTTAACAATACGGCATTTGACTTACCCACTGACTTCACCTTATACCACTATTCTAAAGACACTTCTATAATCTATGTACATGTCGCTTTTTCCGATTACAATAAAAGCAAAAGACTGCAAAATCAGATTACGCTTTATAGTCAAATTAGAACAGACTTAAGCACGAGCGATAAATTTCTGTGGAATCCTATTCAGACTACTCAATTTATATTAAATACCACACGAGATACTACACTTGTCATTCCCGGTTCTATAAGGATGAATGAAAAAGGTTGGCTGCAAGTAAAACTCTTTACTGCGGATTCATCAATATATGTTAAGAAAGTTATGTCTTTTGACAAAGAACATCTATGGAATGATGCATTCTATCTGATCACCGACACATTAAATCAAATTATACATCCGTCTTACTTACGGCTTGGGAAAACCTATCTCATACACCATTACTCAGCTTTCGATACCTTAATAGCAGAGTATTTTCCATTTTACCCCACACCGGCAGCACCTATATTTTTTTCAAACGCTAATTCAGGGCTTCCTTTGCACAGTGACAGTAGTATTAAATTTCTATCTTCTTCGGGCATCTCATTTTTAAATGGAGGGTTCTATGAAATTCACAGAAGCATTGATAGCATTGGGTTGCATGTTTTGGTACACGACAGCAACTTTCCCAATCTGGAAACAGCGCAAGACTTAATTGAACCTTTACGATACATCAGCCGCAATGAGGAATACGACAAGCTAATGCACGCTCACGATATTAAATCTCAACTCGATTCATTTTGGGTAACCCGTTGTGAAGACATAAACATTGCCAGGCGCGCCATAAAAGCATATTACAATAGAGTTGAGTTTGCTAATAGGCACTTTACAACATATCGTGACGGATGGAAAACAGATCCGGGAATTGTGTACATTATGTTTGGCCCTCCTCAGCGATGCTATACATTTAAAGCGGGCGAGATATGGATATATTCTAACCTTTCGGCACAAACAGAATTTGTATTTATCCATCGCTCAAGCCCGTATTATTCCGGATGGCTTGAGTTGAAACGAGAAAGTGATTATTATAACTTATGGAATATACAAAGCTTCAAGTGGCGCACAGGGAAGATTATCAGTGAGCCACAATAAAGGATCGAGTTAATGTTTCTCGCTCATCCGTGCACGTAATCAAATACATGCCGTCCGACAAGGCCGTAATATCTATGCCTTGCCCGTTCAACGCTCCTTGGTTCAGTATTCGACCACTTAAATCAGATATAGAATAAAATGAACTCATTGTTGTTTGAATGCCCTCAACAAATAAGGTTGTATGTGATGGTTGCGGATATAATCGAAGCCTCTTTGGGCTCGATGTGATGCTGCTTGCAGGCCATCCATTAACAAAAACAAAACGCGCCAACACCGGCAAATGGTCTGACGCATTATGTAGGGCATTGGCTATTTCATCACTCACCGCAAGGTTCGGTGAGCGATTGATAGAATCGTTAAAATGTAATCCGTCATTACCGATGGCTATAGTAGAATTAGCAACATAGCGTACCGGACCGTTGTTATTAATAGAAGGCGAAAACAAAATCAAATCAAAGCGATCGTCCAACCCTCCTGTCGTTCCACCGCCGAAGGCTCGCACGCGTGGGGATTGTGTGTGGTAAGGAGCATAGTTAGCCGAGTTCCATACGCCCGGCATCACAATAGGATCAACAAAATGCCCTATGCCGCTTCCGTTATCCTCACGTAAACGGAAGTAGGCTGTTTCGTTTGAAGAATAAAAATTAAAATCACCACAAACCAGATAAGATGTGTTCAGCGGGAACAAATCACTTACTTTTCTCAGAGAGTCCACCTCGCTTTTTCGTTGAGCTAAATTAGCTGCGCCCGAACTGGCTTTCAGGTGTACGGAAAAAATGTGCAGCGTATCTCCCGATTGTTTATGAATAAGTATAAAATGATTGATATCTCGCAGTGTGGTTTTAATAATAAGATTGTCTATACAGTAAAATTTTGAAGATTTATAGAACAAGGCATTATTCGTATCATAACCTTGAAAGTAAGGACCTATTTGATAATCAGAATTCACCGGCTTCAATACATTATTTAAAAAACCTCCTGCACCCGATTGTGTCTTCACTTCCTGCGTAACTAATATGTCGGGGTTAAATTGAGTAATGATCGCTCTATAGTTTGGGTTACGCGTAGCAGAATCTGATGCATTACTATAGTACGATAACAAATTGTAGCTCATTAAGGAGATCGTATCCTGAGCAACAGATGGTTTTACCATTGCCATCGTTAATAAAAAGAATAGGCTACAAAACTTCATACAACAATGTTAACGATATAGAAGTCTTTTGTGTAGTGAATCTCTTACTAAAAGATAAAAATTATTTAAAAAGCATTAAACCAATGACAAAACAATTTGAAGCCGTGCGGTAAAATGTTTCTTTTAAAAATCCTTCATAGATTTTTCAATCCTTATTTTTGAGAAATGAATCTGACTTCGCTCACTGCCATATCGCCTATTGATGGACGCTATTACGCCCAAACCCTCTCACTACAGCAATACTTCTCTGAATTTGCTTTAATTAAGTACAGAGTTTTTATTGAAATAGAATATTTTATAGCACTTTGTGAAACAGGATTACAACCTCTTAATCAGGTTAATCCAAACTGTTACACCGCTATGCGCGACATAGCCGACCGGTTTAATGAAACCGATGCTGATGCCATTAAGTCTCTTGAGCGTATTACCAATCACGATGTCAAAGCAGTTGAATATTTTCTAAAAGAAAAGTTGGATGCTATAGGGTTAACAGATTTTAAGGAATTTGTGCACTTCGGACTCACATCACAGGACATCAACAACACGGCTATTCCGCTTTTGTTAAAAGACTTCAATCTACTCTATCTTAATGAAGCCCTCGAGGCACTGATTCGCGCAATTGATAAGTTAGCCTTACAATGCAAAGACATTCCTATGCTGGCACGAACCCATGGCCAACCGGCTTCTCCTACCTTGCTTGAAAAAGAATTGTATGTGTTTGTAGAGCGCATAAAGCAACAGCAACGGTTGTGTGCTCAAATACCGTTAGCTGCAAAATTCGGTGGGGCAACAGGTAATATGAACGCACACTATGTTGCTTATCCGGACTATGATTGGAAAGGCTTTGCCGGTCATTTTGTAAAAGATATACTCGGGTTGCATCACTCCTATCCCACCACCCAGATAGAACACTACGATCATCTGGCAGCGCTTTTTGATGCTACCAAAAGACTGAATACCATACTGATTGACTTTTGCCGTGATGTGTGGCAATATATATCAATGGATTATTTTACTCAACAAGTTAAAGAGCATGAAGTAGGCTCCTCGGCCATGCCGCACAAAGTGAATCCAATTGATTTTGAGAATGCAGAAGGGAACCTTGGCATCGCAAATGCCCTGTTTGAGCATCTCTCTGCCAAGTTGCCTGTCTCCCGACTGCAACGAGACTTAACCGATTCTACTGTGCTGAGAAATATCGGAGTACCCTATGCGCATACCATTATAGCTTATAACTCAATATTAAAAGGGATCGAAAAACTGAATGTCAACAGAATGTCTATTCAACACGATCTGGAACAAAACTGGATTGTAGTATCCGAGGCTATTCAGACGATATTACGTCGCGAGCAATACCCCAAGCCTTACGAAACTTTAAAAGCATTAACTCGGGGTAAGTCTCGTATAAGCAGCATGGACATTCATCGTTTTATAGACACACTAGAAGTCAACGATCTTATTAAGGCTGAGTTGAAACAAATTACTCCCTTTAATTATACAGGCAATTTCATTCTCTAAATTCTGTTTAAAAAATTAGCTGTACTCGGGTTCTGTGCCTAATTATGTTAATTAAGAAGAGAATTTTATCATTGTGTACACTTGGTACTTAGCACACACACTGAGAACAGTATTGTATAAACATTAAATTTCAAACTATCCGAAGCTTTATAACACAAGGAATAAAAGCAACAGGTAAGCTAAAATAACAACTCAGTTGTCAATACTATCTTTGCACCTATGATGATTAATAATAAGAAACGAGTGGCCTTTCATACCCTCGGCTGTAAGTTGAACTACGCTGAGACTAGTATGATATGGAAAAAACTCGAAGCAGAGGGATACGAAAAGGTCAGTTTTGATTCTGCGGCCGATTATTACATAATCAATACATGCTCGGTTACGGAATCGGCCGACAAGGAATGTAAACGCATCGTGCGTAAAGCGCAGCTTACTAACCGTGATTCACGAATTATTGTTACCGGATGCTATGCACAACTTAAACCTGAGGCTATCTCTGCCATTGACGGTGTAAATATGGTCATTGGTGCTCAGGATAAATTCAGAATACACGAACTCATCAACAACATTAAAGCCGGCGAGGTGCAGGTTTATTCTTGTGATATAAATGATGTACACACTTTTCACAGCAGTTACTCTACTGGTGAAAGAACCCGTGCATTTTTGAAAGTTCAGGATGGCTGTGATTACTCTTGCACCTATTGTACCATACCCCTAGCCCGTGGACAGAGTAGAAGCGACACTATCCCTAATATTGTAAAACAAGCTGAGGACATTGCCTGTCAAGGAATTAAAGAGATTGTTTTAAGCGGTGTAAATATTGGAGATTTTGGATACGCGGAAGGTCACGATATGCATAAAGCCACGCTCATACAACTTATAAAAGATTTAGATCGTGTCAATGGTATAGCACGTTTTAGAATTTCATCTATTGAACCAAACTTGCTCACTAATGATATCATCGAGCTTGTAGCTTCATCTAATAAGTTCGTTCCTCATTTTCATATTCCTTTACAATCGGGCTGTGACGCTATTTTGAAAAAGATGAAACGCCGATATTTAACCGCATTATATGCTGATAGGGTTTCTAAGATTAAATCTATCATGCCACATGCTTGTATCGGCGCTGATGTTATTGTTGGCTTTCCAGGAGAAAC
>JBDHXV010000058.1:0-13455 GCA_039810885.1 Chitinophagales bacterium
ATTATGGTTTCTTCAGAGTACATCAATCCCACTTAATCAATCTGCAATACATCAAAAAATACGATAAAGGAAAAGGCGGCATCGTATATCTTACCGATGGCAGCGAAATAGAAGTCAGCACCCGTAAGAAAGAAGAGTTTTTAAAGATAATGGCATCACTATAGTATTAACCTATGGGCGATGCCATTACGAGTATGGTTTAGTTAATCCACTTTACATGTTCCTGATAATCTCATCACCAAACTCGGAACACTTCAGCAAAGTAGCTCCTTCCATAAGGCGCTCGAAATCGTAAGTCACACGTTTTACTGCTATGGATTTCTCAATTCCTTTATACATCAATCGGGCTGCTTCAGTCCATCCGAGATGCTCCATCATCATTGCACCACTTAAAATAACCGAGCCCGGATTCACTTTATCCTGATTGGCGTATTTGGGAGCCGTACCATGTGTGGCTTCAAATATAGCGTGCCCGCTAACGTAGTTGATGTTTGCCCCGGGAGCTATACCAATACCTCCAACTTGAGCTGCTAGGGCATCGCTCAAATAATCGCCATTAAGATTCGGTGTAGCAATAACATCAAAATCATCAGGCCGAGTAAGTACTTGCTGCAGAGTTATATCTGCAATAGCATCTTTAATAACTAAGCCCGCTCCGGTTTTTCCGTCGGGGATTCTGCACCAAGGCCCGCCATCTATCTCTATTGCTCCGAACTTTTCTTTTGCGATTCGATAGCACCAATCACGGAATGCCCCTTCCGTAAACTTCATAATATTGCCTTTGTGTACTATAGTCACACTCTTTCGCTTGTGTGTAATGGCATACTCTATTGCCGACTGAATCAAGCGCTCACTGCCTAAAAAAGATATAGGTTTAATTCCTATACCCACTTCGACACCAACGGCTCGTTTAGCCATCCCAATCCCTTCTAATTGTTTTTGCCACGCTTCACTTGCTTCTTTAGTTCCAAAACGTATTTTCTTAAATTCTTTAGGAAAGTTTTCTGCAAAAAGCTTTATGAATTTAGCATTATCTTCTGTACCGGCGGCATATTCGATACCGGCATAAATATCTTCCGTATTCTCACGGAAGATAACCATATCTACGGCACCAGGATTTTTTACCGGGGATGGAACACCACTAAACCAACGCACCGGCCTAAGGCACACATAGAGATCAAGAATTTGACGCAATGCCACATTCAGAGAGCGAATGCCGCCACCTACAGGCGTTGTCAAAGGCCCTTTGATACCAACTAAATATTCACGAAAGGCATCTAATGTTTCATCGGGGAGCCAGTTGTTCGTTTGATTAAATGCTTTCTCACCGGCAAGAACTTCTTTCCAAACAATTTTTTTCGCGCCGTTATAAGCTTTCGCTACCGCTGCATCCATTACGCGAACACTGGCACGCCAGATATCCGGGCCTGTGCCGTCTCCTTCAATAAATGGAATAATCGGATCGTTGGGAACATTCAGTTTCCCGTTTTGCATCGTTATTTTGTTACCTGACATAATTTATGTGTATTAATTTTCTTGACTAGGCGGCAAATATAGATTTTTGATGCCTATCGAAACAGGATAAAACTCATCACTTTGCATTATCTCCAAACAACTCCTCTATGATAAAGCACGCAACAGAAGACACACAACAAACGCAGCATTTACTCCAACTGATCCGGCAAAAACAAATCGTACAGGATAAAGAAACACTTGCACTTCTTCGCAAATTGGTGTCTTATCACGAACACCGTTATTATATTCTCTCAGATCCTGTCATCTCTGACTATGAATACGATTTGTTATTTCAGGAATTAAAAAACATTGAAGCAATTCATCCGGAGTGGATTACCGCCGACTCTCCATCTCAACGTGTGTCTGTTGGGCTTACTAAAGATTTTCCTGAAGTGCAACATCTGGCACCGATGCTTTCGTTAGAAAACTCATACAATGCAAATGATCTGCGCGAGTGGGATCGTCGTGTAAAAGAATTAACCGGAGAACCGCACATCGAATATACGGTGGAGCCTAAGTATGATGGTGCCGGAATATCTCTTGTTTATGAAAATGACTTGCTGAAACGAGGTGCCACTCGTGGGGATGGAAGTATTGGTGAAGAAATTACAAACAACTTGAAACAATTACGCAGTATTCCTCTTTCCACAAATTTTTCAAGTGAAGGCATTCACAGAATAGAAATACGCGGCGAAGTTTTGATAAACAAAAAAAACTTTAAGAAACTGAATCTAAAACGAATTGATGAAGGGCTCCCTCCGTTTGCCAACCCTCGTAATGCCGCAAGCGGCGGATTAAGAATGCAAGACCCTAAAGAAGTTGCCGAGCGCAAGATGGAAGCCTTTTTATATCATGTAAGCATTGCCGAAGATGATCAATCGAACTCGTTGTTATCTCATACTATACTGAGCCACAAGCAAGCTTTAGATATCCTTTACCAACACCGCTTTAAAACACCGCACGATGAATTAAAAGTGCTGCACTCAATTGATGAAGTCATCCTTGCATGTGCCCACTTTGAGCAGCGCAGAAATACACTGGATTATGAGATAGACGGATTAGTTATAAAAGTGAATAATTTAGACTTACAACAACGATGCGGATTTACTTCACACCACCCGCGCTGGGCCATTGCCTATAAGTTCGCCGCACAGCAAGCTACCACACAGCTTCTAAGAGTAGAATTTCAGGTTGGGCGAACCGGCACAATCACTCCGGTTGCTAAACTGGAACCTGTTGAATTAGCCGGGGTAACTATTTCGAGTGTGTCTATGTTTAATGCGGAGTTCATTAAAGACAAAGACATAAGACTAAACGATCGGGTGTTGATAGAGCGCGCCGGAGATGTAATCCCTTATATTGTAAAGCCAATCACTGATGCACGCAATGGATCACAAAAGCAAATTCGATTTCCCGACACGTGCCCTTCCTGTGGGCAGCCTCTTTATCAGCTCGAAGGTGAAACCAATTATCGTTGTGTAAATTATCATTGTCCGGCACAAGTTTCAGAACGCTTGATTCACTTTGCTTCTAAAGATGCTATGGATATTAAAGGGCTGGGATCTGCCCTAATTGACAGTTTCATTCAGCATGAACTTTTACATAACATCTCCGACATATATCATCTTGATTACAATCAAATTGCTTTGCTCGATGGATGGAAAGAAAAAAGTTTAAATAATTTGAAAGCTGCTGTTGAAGCCTCCAAAGAACAACCGCTGCATCGACTGTTATTTGCCTTAGGGATACGCTTCGTGGGCGAAACCACTGCAAAAAAACTTGCAGAGCAAATTCGCGATATACAAGAGCTTGAAGAATGGAGTATAGAACATCTTCAAAGCATTGAAGATATAGGGCCTAAAGCGGCACAAAGCATTTTTGATTTCTTCCACCAAGATGAAAACAAAGAAATGATAGCTCAGCTACGTCGTGCCGGAGTAAATATGCAACAAGATGAAAGAAAAGTAACCGGACCGCTCTCGGGAAAAACATTTCTGTTCACCGGCACACTTAGCCTAAAGCGAAGTGAAGCTGAAGCAAGGGCCGAAGCTAAAGGTGCTAAAATCGTTAGTGGTATCAGTACAAAATTGAATTATTTGGTTGTGGGTGATGATGCAGGCAGTAAACTTGAAAAAGCAAAAAAGCTCGGTACCGTTATCATTCTTACTGAGCAACAATTTTTAAAGTTGCTTGAAGCGTAATGCAATAATCAATATATAACTTTTTTAAAAGCTGCACTATACTTGCCCCACACCGTAATCTTCAAACGGTTTATCAGATAACTTCCTCTTTATACTTATTTTTTTATAAATAGCTTTACATAACGAAAATGAATTTTGTAGCTATTGATTTTGAAACAGCAAATGAGCAGCAAACCAGCGCATGTGAGTTGGGTTTAGCTGTAGTGCGTAACTATAAAGTTGTCGAAACAAAATCATGGTTAATCTGTCCTCCAGAGATACGATTCAGTCCATACAGCACGAAAATCCATGGACTAACGGCGGGTGACGTGCGTAACATGCCCCTATTCGATACGCTCTGGGAAGAAATCGGAGTTTATTTACAAAACGACCTTGTTATCGCCCATAATGCCGAGTTTGATATTGGTGTGCTCAGAAGTTTACTGCATTACTACAAAATACCATACAACGATATTCCATACACTTGCAGCATCAAATTAGCACGCCGTGCTTTCAGCGATGTTCGATCTTACGGCCTTGCCAATCTATCTAAAGAACTTGGGATTCGATTAAATCATCATCGTGCCGAAAGCGATGCACAAGCTTGTGCCATCATTGCAGCAAAATCATTTCACACCTTTCAGGTAGCCTTCTCACACGAGCTGAAAAGCAAAATGAACGTGCCTCTGCAAATACTGAGCGCGAGCGACAAGCCGAAAACAAAACGCAGCAGGCATTCGTTTTGAAGCAAACAAAAAAGCCCCGCATTCTGCAGGGCTTTAAAACCAAAAAAAATAATTAATTTTTCACGACAAGTTTTTGTACTTGGCCATTCTTCATATTTCTAATGATGTAAATGCCGTCAGCCAAAGTAGATATGTCAATTTGAACCAAACTATTCATAATAGTTGCTGTAGAAATAACCCTTCCGGTAACATCGCAAAGTGCATAATCACTTGGCATATAAGTTCCGCCCTCAATGTAAACAGTATGCGAAGCCGGGTTTGGATAGACGCTGAAACCATCTATCGGTGCCTCAATCTGATCAATTCCTACTGCAAAGTTTGACACATTAATATCATCTATATAGATATTGTTAGACTTGTTGCCGGCAACGTATTCAAACTTAAATTTAACATTCGGACCTTTTGCGTTGCTCGGTAATACGATAGAATATTCTTTCCAATCGTTAATCGAATTAGGGAAAAATTCATCTTGATAAGATCCTGCATTAATAAACTCAGCTTTAGTATATGACTTTCTTAATTGCCAGTTTTTGCCGCAATTGGTTGATGAGTAAACGTTCAGCACTTCCGTCATATTACTTGAAGTTGGGTCAAAGGGCTGCACTGTGCTAACCGCCTTGGTTGCACATGATCCCTTAAAGCGAAGAAAAGCGTTGGAGTTGCCGTTGTTCAAGTTCATAGAGGGTGTTACAAAATAGTCTGCATCTCCCGGCGTAGTTCCATACGAGTTTAGGTACAGGCAGTGGCTAAAGAAATATCCGGCGATGGGCGATAACGTCCACTTAGAAGCATTCTCTTCGGGATTTACAATTTGCCAGTTATTTAAAGGATCTACTCCCTCAAAATCTTCATAGTAGTTTGCAATTCCATTGCCTGAAGGGCCGATATAGAGGAAGCTCGTCTTAGTAATGGTTGAAGACCCAAATTGATTTGCTACGGTCAGCGTTATCTGTTTCCATCCGGGAGAACTGAATGTAACATTTACTGTGGAAGTAGATGCAGTGCTTGGCGTGCCATCTTGAATAACCCAGTCCCAATTTTCTGCAATACCATTGAAACTGGCATCTTTCAATAAAACCTGATTCCCTGTACATTCAAATTGTGAACTAACACTAAAGTCTGCTACCGGTTTACAGTTATTTACTAAAACATACGGATCATTAGTACCGGTCTTTTCCAAATTAAATTCCTCCCACAACATTTTTCTATCCGAAACTGTAGTGTTCAAAACATTACGCATATATGTCTTTTGGCCTTCGGTAAACATATTACTGCAATACGCATATTCCATATAATTCTGTACATTCTCGATAATAGGGGGCGTGCATACGCTTCCGTTTAAATTGCAAGTCGTCCATCCCTTAGTCCCGGGGGTATCCATAATGCCATCATCACCACAGGCTACACCCGGCTGGTTCGTTGCACCCCATGGATGATCTAAGCCCAGATAATGACCTATTTCGTGTGTTAAAGCACGCGAATTGTTTGGTGTAGAAGTGCCAATGCTACCAATGTAGTCATTTAAAATCATAATTCCATCTACTTTATACATCGGTGATCCAGACACGGATTGTGGTTTATACGCATAACCCGCAACACCATCCGCCATCTTTTTCACCACCCAAACATTGAGGTACGAAGAGCGATCCCATTGATTTTTCTTGGCAAAATCTCCGCCTATATTGGTTTGAACAGAATAAATGCGGTCTATTCCATTCGTACAATTCCCTGCAGGATCTTTATGTGCGAGCCTAAATTCGATATTAATTTTTGCGGCTATACCAACAAACGAAGGGACGATCGCCGATGTATCAGCATTTAATTTCTGATAATCTCGGTTGAGAATACGTACCTCGTCATAAACCTGCTCATCTGAAATATTCTCCGGCCCATAATTGTGTATAATGTGAAACACAATAGGAATGATGATTTTTTGTTCACTACGTGATGAGCTTACGATCTGATTTTTGAGCGACTCAAGTAAAGCATTATCTACTTGGAAATTTGGATTTTGCTTTTGCAGTTCAATTTCTTGTTGACTCATGCTACCGCAGTTGAAGCTCTGTGCAGATGCAGCAATGGTAAATGTGCAGAGGAGCGCAAGTAATGTGTATTTATTCATGTTTAACTGTTTTTTGGCTTGTTTGTCTTCGATGAATGTTTTCTGCTTATTAATGTGAAGGGTCAAATGTAACAACTGATTTGGTAAAATAAGTTCTAATTTTTACCTTAACAAGAACCGGCAGCACAAAAATAGAACTCATACAATCTAAAACTATTATTAGTACGGAAAAATCTTCATTCTAAAACTAAGTAATTTTTAGGAAAACATTTCTCAAATAATACATACCCTAACCTTATTTTTTAGCAGAAACAACTTGAAGCACTGTAAATCCTATTATTAAGAATATATTCCACTATATAATATTAAGTGTAATAAAGCAACTTTGCAAGGCTCTTTGCTATTATTACAATCAGATGACAAAAGGGTGGAATATCATCTGCCGTGCAACCCCTCGCTTCTTATGATAAAATTTTATAGGAAAAAAATTGAAGCACTTCGCTCGGATAACATTGTGAGATGTATATTGGTGCCTTAAATTGGCAATTTGTCATTTATCGCTTTTTCTGTATAAAATAAATAACCCCCATGAAGCGTATAGTCATACTTGGAGCAGGAATGATTGGTAGAGCCATAGCAACTGAACTGTCTCAAAAATATTTAGTGCGCTCTTGTGATATGAATGAGCAAAATCTTCGACTCATAACTTCGCATAAGAACCTCTCCTTGTTGATCTGCAATGTCCGTGTTGAAAAAGAGTTATATAAAGCCATTGAAGATGCCGATTTAGTTATTGGTGCAGTCCCCGGTTTTATGGGCTACGAAATGTTGCAACGTGTTATTAAATATCGTAAAAACATTGTTGATATTTCGTTCTTTCCGGAAGATGCCCTGACCTTAGACGCTTTTGCGAAAAAGAATGAAGTATGCGCTATCGTTGATTGCGGATTGGCCCCGGGTATGGATAATGTGTTCTTAGGCTACCACAGCACACACATGCAAATAGAAGATTTTATTTGTATGGTCGGGGGCTTACCAAAGAAGCGCAGCTTGCCGTTTCAATATAAAGCTCCGTTCTCTCCTATTGATGTTTTAGAAGAATATACACGCCCAGCACGCATTGTAGAGAATCATAAGACCATAATAAAACCTGCCTTGAGCGAACCGGAGTTTGTAGAATTTAATGAAGTGGGCACTTTAGAGGCATTTAACACCGATGGGTTACGTTCACTAATAAAAACCATTCCGGTCAAAAACATGAAAGAATTAACCTTACGTTATCCAGGGCATCGGCAATTGATGGAGGCCATCCGCGATATGGGATTCTTTAATCAAACGGAAGTGGACGTGCACGGTGTTAAGATAAAACCTATTGATGTTACATCACAACTGTTTTTTCCAAAATGGAAATATGAAAAGGGTGAAGAAGAATTTACGGTGATGCGCGTTATCATCAGCGGATATGAGAACGGCACACTAATTACTTATACCTACAACCTCTATGCAGAGCATGATACAATCACCCATACCTCATCTATGGCTCGAACAACAGGTTTTACATGTTGTGCAGCGGCAGAGTTGATTCTTCAAAAAAAATATACTCATAAAGGGATCATCGTTCCTGAATATTTGGGAAAAAAGGAAAAGGCTTATCGTTTCATATTAGATTACTTAGCCGAGCGCAATATTCACTACAACCAATCTATAACCATTAGCAACGAGTGAGTAAAAAAAACAGTCCGAAGTACTACGTTGTTTGGAAAGGCTTGAGACCGGGCATTTACACAACATGGAAAGAATGCGAATTGCAAATAAAGGGTTATCAGGATGCAAGGTATAAATCTTACAGCACCCTGCAAGAAGCCGAGCAAGCCTATAGTAAAGGGTTTGTAAAAGTTCCGGCTAAGAAAAAAGAGATTCAACCTATAGTAGCAGCTCAGCCGTCTTTTATTAAAAATGCAATTGTTGTTGATGCAGCTTGCAGTTCAGCAACTTGGAATATGGAATATCGCGGTATTCAACTTTGGGATGGTAAAGAGTTATTTTTAAAAGGCCCCTATGCAGATGGAACTAATAACATTGGCGAGTTTTTGGCTATTGTCCATGCCTTAGCCTTGCTTAAACAATCTCACTCCGATTTGATGATTTATTCTGATTCACAAACGGCAATCAGTTGGGTCAAGAAAAAAAAAGCAAACACCAAGGTGCAAGCTACCCCGCGTAATAAAACTTTACTTGAATTAGTTGCCCGTGCCGAGAAATGGCTGAATGAAAATTCATACTCCAACAAAATAGTAAAGTGGGAGACCGATAAATGGGGCGAGAACCCCGCTGATTTCGGGCGGAAGTAATATTTTATTTATAAAAAATTATTCATCCGGAGTTTGAACAAAATACATTAAAGAATTATTGATGTAACTAAATCCTTGGTATGAACTCAAACGAAGTACGATATTTAACCCATCAATTTAACTCATTCAAATTATTATTCCACATAAGATGAACCGTTCGATAAAAAAAGTAGCCGTATTAGGCAGTGGGGTTATGGGTAGCCGCATAGCCTGTCATTTCGCTAATATCGGTGTCAGTGTTTTATTACTTGACATTATCCCGAAAGAAGTTAGTGAAGACGAAAAAAAGAAGAACCTGAACCTCGACCATCCTTTGGTGCGAAACAGAATAGTAAACAGTTCTTTACAGAGTACGCTTAAAGCAAATCCTGCTGCGCTCTACAAAAAGGAATTTGCTCATAGAATAACTACCGGTAATTTCACAGATGACTTAGAAAAAATTAAAGATTGCGACTGGGTGATTGAAGTTGTAGTTGAAAACCTCGACATCAAAAAGCAATTGTTGGAAAAAGTGGATACGTTGCGAACACCCGGGACACTCATCACATCTAACACCTCCTCTATTCCTATTCACTTAATGAGTGAGGGGAGAAGCGAGGATTTTCGCAAACACTTTTGCGGTACGCACTTCTTCAACCCGCCGCGCTATCTGCGTCTATTGGAAATTATCCCTACTTCGCAAACCGATAAAGATATTCTGGATTTTCTTTTACACTATGGCGATTTGTATTTGGGAAAAACAACCGTCTTGTGCAAAGACACTCCGGCATTTATTGCCAACCGTATTGGGGTATATGCCATTATGCGAATCTTCCATTTATTGCAAGAAATGAACTTAACCATTGATGAGGTAGATAAGTTGACAGGCCCTGCCATCGGTCGCCCGAAGAGTGCTACTTTCCGCACAGCAGATGTTGTTGGCATTGATACTTTAGTAAAGGTGGCCGATTTCGTTTATGCTTCTTGCCCTAATGATGAAGCACGCGATTTATTCAAAATCCCCGCATTTGTTCAACAATTAGTAGATAACAATTGGATTGGCGATAAAACCAAACAGGGATTCTTTAAAGTAGTGAAAAATAGCGAGGGGAAAAAAGAGTTTTGGGCACTGAACCCGCAAACAGGAAATTACACCCTGAATCCCAAACCCAAGTTTGCCATTCTTGAGGCTTTAAAGCAAACGGATGACTTACGCACTAAGATGAAACTTGCCGTAAGTGGCAAAGACAAGGGTTCTGAATTTTATCGCAAGCTATTCTACGGATTGTTTCAATACATCAGCAACCGCATTCCCGAAATATCTGATGAACTCTATCGTCTGGATGATGCCTTGATGGCCGGCTTTGGATGGGAGTTGGGTCCTTTCGCTACATGGGATGCAATGGGCGTAAAAGAAACGGTTGAGGCCATGAAAGAAATGAACCTTTCACCCTCCGCCTGGGTAATGGATTTTATCAATTCCGGTAAAACAAACTTCTACATCATCGAAAACGAAAAGAAGAAATGTTACAATCCAGTAAGTAAGCAATATGAAAGCATCCCGGGTACAGATACCTTTATTATTTTAGAGAACTTCGCAAACAGGGTCGTTTGGAAAAATAGCGGTACGCAATTGTTGGATATTGGCGACGGGGTCTTAAATCTTGAATTTAAAACCAAAATGAACAGTATAGGCGGTGAAGTATTACAAGCCGTACACAAATCGATAGAACTTGCCGAAAAAGATTTTCTTGGTTTAGTAATTGGCAACGATGCAGCTAACTTCTCGGTAGGTGCTAACTTGGCAATGATGCTTATGCTTGCTATCGAGCAAGAATACGATGAATTGGATATGGCTTCCCGAACATTTCAAAACACAAGCATGCGTATCCGCTACTCCTCTGTACCGGTGGTGCTGGCTCCACACGGTATGACTCTGGGAGGAGGTTGCGAATTTAGCCTGCACGCTGACAAGGTAGTAGCCTCGGCAGAAACATATATCGGGTTGGTTGAGTTTGGTGTGGGCATTATTCCTGCAGGCGGCGGTACCAAAGAAATGACTTTGCGTGCATCAGATGCTTATCAGGAAGGAGCCATTGAATTTGTTGAATTACAAAAACGACTGCTTACAATTGCGATGGGAAAGGTAGCCACTTCGGCACATGAAGCGTTTGACTTAGGTATTCTTAATGAGCATCGAGATATAGTTGTGCCCAACCCCTCACGTGTTATCACCAATGCAAAGCAGGCTGTTATCGAACTCCATAGATTAGGCTACACACAACCCGCACCACGCAATGATATCCGCGTGTTGGGGCGCTCTGCAATGGGAGCCTTCCTTACCGGAATGAACAGTATGATGCGCTCCAGGTACATCAGCGAACACGACCGTTTGATCTCTGAGAAACTTGCGTATGTGATGTGTGGCGGAGACTTAAGTACAGAAACTGTTGTGAATGAACAATACTTGTTAGACCTTGAACGCGAAGCATTCTTATCTCTCGTTACGACCAAAAAAACAATGGAACGGATTCAAATGATGCTAAACACAGGTAAACCACTTAGAAATTAAATTATTAAGCGATAAAAATTAATTAAAATGCAAGAAGCATATATAATAACCGGATTGAGAACCGCTGTGGGCAAGGCTAAACGAGGCGGGTTTCGTTTTACACGCCCTGACGATCTAGCCGTTGATGTTATTCAACAAGTGCTGGCAAAAGTTCCTCAGTTAGATCCCTCGCGGGTGGATGATTTGATCGTAGGCAATGCTGTACCCGAGGCAGAACAAGGGTTACAAATAGGCCGGATGATTGCCGTTCGGGCTTTGCCGATGAGTGTACCCGGAGTAACCGTGAATCGTTATTGCGCCTCCGGATTGGAAACAATTGCTATTGCGACGGCAAAAATTCGTAGCGGTATGGCCGATTGTATTATTGCAGGAGGCACAGAATCTATGTCGTTGGTACCCACTACAGGTTGGAAAACAGTACCTAATTATATCGTTGCCAAAAATAATCCGGATTACTATTCGAGCATGGGCTTAACAGCAGAAGCCGTTGCCGATGAATATAAAGTCAGCCGCGCCGATCAAGATGCCTTTTCCCTGCGCTCTCATCAAAAAGCCATAACTGCCATAAAAAATGGTTATTTCAAAGAGCAGATTGCCCCTATAACGGTTGAGGAAATTTACCTTGATAATAAAAGAAAACGCGCCACACGATCATGGACAGTAGATACTGATGAAGGCCCGCGTGCAGATACTTCGATTGAAGCTTTGGCTGCATTAAAACCTGTTTTTGCCCAAAATGGAAGTGTTACGGCAGGCAACTCCTCACAAACCAGTGATGGTGCCGCATTTGTGATTGTGATGAGCGAACGCATGATGAAAGAATTGAATCTGCAACCCATTGGTCGCTTAGTGAGTTGCACAAGTGCCGGTGTGCACCCACGCATTATGGGAGTGGGGCCTATTGAAGCAGTTCCCAAAGCGCTAAAGCAGGCTTCGATGAAGTTAAGCGACATAGATTTAATTGAGCTTAATGAAGCATTTGCTTCTCAGAGCCTTGCTGTTATACGAACTCTAAACCTTGATAACAACATAGTGAATATTAATGGCGGTGCCATTGCGCTAGGCCATCCCCTGGGTTGTAGCGGCGCCAAACTCACTATCCAAATTCTTCACGATTTAAAGAGGTTAAACAAAAAATACGGAATTGTTACTGCTTGTGTCGGTGGTGGACAAGGTATAGCGGGTGTGATAGAACGCTTGTAAGATAAATATATAGAACCTTTAGCCTTTACAAGTTGCAAGGATGGCTAACTAATCTTATTTTATTAAAAGGGATACAAAGAGGTTCTTATTTTAAGCGTAAGGTATAACAGATATAATAGCTATTTTCAAATGTTTTGACGAGTATCTTTGCGCACTCATAAATGAACTACAACAACTTATTGTTTAAAGCCTTAGGGGAAGAATGGTTGAGCATAGAAGAAGGCATTTATTTGTTTGAGCATGCCCCACTGGGAGCCTTAATGCAGGCGGCACATACGATGCGCAAACGTAAAGTACCGGGGAACAAGGTAACATGGATTATTGATCGCAACGTAAACACCACAAATGTTTGTATTGCTAACTGTAAGTTTTGCAACTTCTTTCGTAAGCCGGGTCACGAGGACGCCTATATTACCTCAATAGAGCAGTACAAAGAGAAGATCGAGGAAATGCACCGTTTCGGCGGAAATCAATTGTTACTGCAAGGCGGTCATCACCCCAAATTGGGATTGAGTTATTATGTCAATCTGTTTAAACAACTTAAAGACTTATATCCGAATCTCAAGTTGCACGCCTTAGGCCCACCGGAGATCGCACATATTACAAAGTTAGAAGGAAGCACCCATACCGAAGTATTGAAAGCCTTAGTTGCCAGTGGCTTGGACTCCTTACCCGGCCCCGGAGCAGAGATATTAAATGATCGTGTCAGACGCTTAATCAGTAAAGGAAAATGCAGCGGGCAAGAATGGCTTGATGTGATGCGTGCTGCACATAAATTACACTTAACTACAACAGCAACCATTATGTTTGGTCACGTAGAAACGCTATATGAACGGTTCGAGCATTT
>JBDHXV010000059.1:0-13197 GCA_039810885.1 Chitinophagales bacterium
ACGGCTGAAGATAAAGCAACAGGCCGCCCATACTCCTTCCGCTACATCGGATCTATGGTTGCAGATTTCCACCGTAATATGATACAAGGCGGTATTTATATGTATCCACCTACTACCAAGCAGCCCAAAGGAAAACTGCGCCTTTTGTTTGAGTGTAATCCTTTGGCATTTATTGCTGAACAAGCCGGCGGAAGTGCTAGCAATGGAGAAATGCCTATACTCGATATAGAACCGACTGAACTCCACGAGCGCACTCCTGTTTACATTGGCTCTACCGATATGACAGAAAAGGTTGAGGAGATGTTGCGTAAAGCAAAAGTAGGTGAGGCGTTGCTTTAGCCAGCAATACACACGAAACAAACCGATAGCAAGCGTTGTGCATGTTATACTTGCATCGCTACAAGCGAGCATTTGTAAAGAGCGGCAGAGAATGAGTATAAAGCGAGATGAAGCCTTTGTCAATAAGCCTTAGTAATAAAAAACAAAGGAGTCAACAAAGGCAGTTTGATTCTTAAAAAAGCAGTGGAGCATATCGGAGTCGAACCGATGACCTCTTGCATGCCATGCAAGCGCTCTAGCCAACTGAGCTAATGCCCCCTGAAAAAGATTGACGCAAAAATAAGGATAGCAGGTATAAATGGAAATTTATTTAAGCGCATTAACAAGAAGAGCTTTTTAAAAAACCGAGTATAGCTACAGCAGCACGCTGCGAAGCACCCGGCCCTCCCAGAATCTGAATCAGCTCGTCATAATTATTCAGCATTTCTTCGCGATAAGTTCCGTTGTTCACAAGAAGAACTAATTCTTGCATTAGATTTTTTTCTGTGAATTTATGTTGAATCAATTCTTTAATTATGAGCTTATCGGCAATTAGGTTCACTAATGATATGTACGGTATGCGAATAAGTTGCTTGGCTGCAATATAAGTGAGTGCAGATGTTTTGTAACAACATACTTGAGGCACTTTAAATAAAGCCGTTTCCAAAGTAGCCGTGCCCGAGGTTACGAATGCAGCACGACTTACCGATAACAACTCATAGGTTTTATTACACAATACCTCAAGATGTTCAGTATTTATAGTTTGAATTTGTTGCAGGGTACTCTCTAAACCTGCAATTACAAAATGGTAATCCGGAAACGCTTTACTAACGCGAATCATTTCGGGTAAACATTGTACGATTTCCTGATGGCGGCTACCTGGTAGCAGGGCTATAACTGGCTTATCGGCTTTGATTAATTTCTCTACTACCGCACGATCAAGCGAATGAGAGGTTATGGCATCAACAACAGGGTTTCCAATGTAATGGGCGTCATAATGGTATTTTTTATAAAAAGCAGTCTCGAAGGGTAATATGCTTAGCATATAATCTACATTATCCCGAAGCGTTTTTGCGCGGGAAGAATGCCATGCCCACACTTTTGGGGAAATGTAATAAATGCTTTTTATCTTATGCTTGCGGGCAAACCGAGCTAATTGGATGTTGAATCCCGGATAATCCACTAACACGATAGCATCGGGCTTTGACGAAAGGATGTCGTGTTTAACTTGTTGTAAAATCCTGCGCACACGAAATATATTTTTCAAAACCTCAGTCAGCCCCATAACGTTTAACTCTCGAATGTGAACGGTGCAGTCTAAGCCTTGTGCTATCATCTTATCGCCGCCAACACCTTTGAAGGAAATCTCAGCTTGTTGTTCGTATATAGCTTTCATCAAATTGGCAGCATGCAAATCGCCTGAAACTTCGCCTGCTACGATATACAACTTCATCAGCGTATCAATTTCAAATAAACAATAAAAGCTCCGTAAAGAAAAGTAGCCAGAATAACGCCTCGTGCTGTTTCATAACGGTGCGACCAAATATTTAAAAAGAACACCGGTAGATTTATAATTAAACTAATGCTGATGACACCGGCAAAAGTAGAAGGGCGCAACCATAGATATTGCAAAAAGGCGCTCAACGCTAAGGTGTCGTAAAACCAAAAAATATAAATTAAAGTGAAAGCGAGCATGGGAAATATCAACCCCAAGATCAAGCCGAATGCCGCATTGTTTCGTGTCATTTTAAGAAAAGTAGGCACTTATTTGCGGAATGGCATGATGTGCCGTTAAATCGAATTGTACAGGAACCACGCTGACAAAGCCGTTGCTAAGTGCCCATTCATCTGTATCTAAGCCATTGTCACGATTGATGAATTTTCCGGTGAGCCAATAATATTTCTCATGGTGCGGATCCATTCGTTCATCAAACTTCTCTTCGTATTTGGCAGAAGCCTGACGACAAACACGTATCCCTTTTATTTGTGATACTTTCAAACGGGGGATATTCACATTCAATAAAGTGTTCTCTGGCAATCCCTTTTTCATCACTTGCTCACTGACCAGCGAAGCGTATTTTCTTGATGCGCTCATATCTGCACTGAATGAACTGTCAATTAATGAAAACCCAATGGCAGGAATCCCTTCAATAGAGGCTTCAACCGCGGCAGACATTGTGCCACTGTATATAACACTGATAGAGCTGTTGGAGCCATGATTAATACCGGAGACACACAGATCAGGTTTACGATGCAAAATTTTATCCACAGCAAGTTTGACACAATCTACCGGCGTTCCGCTGCATTGATACGTATCCACTCCCTTGAATAAATTAATTTTTGTTAATCGCAAAGGGTTGTGAATGGTAATAGCGTGCCCCATTCCGGATTGCGGACTATCAGGGGCAACTACTACCACTGTTCCAAGGTGGCGCACACTTTCAACCAGAGCGGCAATGCCGGGTGCCGTTACGCCATCATCATTCGTAACTAAAATGAGAGGCTTCGTTTTTTTCTTCGTTGTCATTTTAACTTCAGAGATTCAATCACGCTCAAATATCTGTAATAATTCAAAATGAAAACTTAAAGTAAAGCGGGTTATTTGCCTATGGCGGCGTTATGCTGTTGTATTATTTGTATCAGTTGCGTTGCGGCAATAACTCCGGACTGGCGCCATAGCGACTTGCCGCTGCGGTATAGTATCAAAGTAGGTACCCCTTGAATTTGCATGGCGGAAGCGATAACGGGGTTTTTGTCCACATCAATTTTTATGATACGTACTTGTTCACCAAGCGTACTTTTTACTTGTTCTAATACTTGAGCCATCATTTTGCAGGGAGTACACCATACTGCAGAGAAATCAATTAAAGTAGGTATCTCGCTCTGTATTAAGGAATGAAAATTTGATTTCATCTTTTTTATTTCTACATCAAAATACGCATGGAGATCTCATTGCATACAGTAACCGATGTTACACTAACGAATGGCTGACACACATTAGTCTATCGAATACAGCACTCATCACAAAGACATTAAAAAAAACTGTCGGTAGTTATGATATGATTACATTTGTTGCTCTAAAAGCCTAACAAACAAATGAAAAATCTTTTACTACTTACACTATCCCTTATCGCTGTAGCTTCTTATGCTCAAATACCCAACAATGGATTTGAAGCCTGGATAACACCCAGCGGACAATCTTATGAGAACCCCAGCGGTTGGGGCACTTCAAACGATATAGGTACTCAATTACCAACCCCATTGGTGAATGTTACAAAAGAGACTACTGACCCCGGTGCCGGTACGACCAGCATTCTAATGGAGACGAAGAATATTACCTTTACGAATGTAGCAGGAGTGGCATTAACCGGCGAAATCACTTATTCTAATACTTTAAAATTCTCCGGTGGGTTCCCTTATAATACTCGTCCCGGTCAATTAACCGGTAAAATAAAGTATGCTCCGGCGAGTACCGACTCGTCTTTTATTTTAGCTGTGCTCTTCAAATGGAACACCACATTAAGCAAGCGTGACACCATTGCAACAGCAGTACTATCAACCGGTGCTATCAGCAGTTGGGGTACATTCGGAGCATCATTTCATTATACCATGACTGAAAGCCCCGATTCTGCTTTAATCCTTCTTTCTTCCTCAAAAGGATTTCTAGGTCAGGCGGGTTCTAAACTTTGGATAGATGATTTAGTATTTCAATATGGGGCAGGCACCGAAGACATCAATAAGCCTTCATTAACCGTGTTTCCGAACCCTGCGCAGAGCACACTTTATTTTAATGCTATACCCGGACAATATCAAGCAGCAAATATTTACAGCTATACCGGTATATTAATGCTTACTACTAAATTACAAGGTAATAACATTGATATTAGCACGCTGCCCAATGGGTCATATATCTTAACCACAGAAGATAGATCGGGCAATATCATCAGAACTATGTTTAACGTGTTCAGATAATCAAATCATTCCTCGTTATATAAAGCCGAAGAAATCTTCGGCTTTTTTATTTTTTCAAACCACGAGATAAATTCGGCAGAATATTTGAATAATTTGGACGTTCAAAATCAAACCATAAACATGCGCACCTTACCAATACTTTATTCGCTTGTAGCTGTTGTTCTGCTAAGCGGAAACATTTATGCTCAAACCTTAGCTCCTGAGTCCGTTCCGGCTGCTGTTAAGACAAAATTTAATGAGAAGTTCCCCGGTGCCATAATGCCACAATGGAAACAGGAAGCTCCGGGCTTTGTTGATGTCAGTTTTACTTTCGAAAAGAAGAAGTATAATGCCACCTTTGCGGGCTACGGCGACTGGGTAAGCACCACGCAGTATATGAAGCCCGAAGAATTACCCCTTACAATAAAAGAATATCTCTTTAAAGAATATCCCAAAGGGAAAACGACGAGCGCCGGACTAACAGAGACTAAGAAAGAAAAGACCTATGAAGTAACAGTAAAGAACGCCGGCCAAAGCATGGAATTGGTATTTGATCTTGATGGAAAATTAAAATTGAAAGAAAAAGTAGAATAAGAAATTATTTCTTTTCCCGCTTCAAAATGGCGTTCGTCATTCGACTCACGCAACTTAGCTTTCCCTCATCATCATAAATTTTTACTTCCCAGACCTGAGTACTTCTGCCCAGATGCAACGGAGTAGTAACTCCATGAATGTGCCCTCCTCGAACAGCTCGCAGATAGTTTGCATTAATGTCGAGACCCACGCAATTAAATTTATCAAGATCGATACAAAGTACAGAGCCTATACTCCCTAAGGATTCAGCTAATACGATGTTGGCACCGCCGTGCAACAGCCCATGGGGTTGTTTGGTTCGCTCGTTCACAGGCATGGAAGCTTTGATATAGTCGGCTCCAATTTCAGTAAAATAGACTCCGCAAAAACTTTGCATACTATTTTCATGCATGCGGTTTAACTCTTCGGGAGTGTATTTTTTAAACCAGAGTTCTTTCTTCTTTTCGTTCATAGGCTTGCAAATATGAAGAGATAATTTTACTGATGTTTGATAATTATTTAATTTTTCACAACGTACATTTACGCAACTCAAAAAGACATTTATGCCATTTTATCACAAACTGGGGAAGATTCCACCCAAACGTCATACTCAATTTCGTAAACCCGATGGCGGTCTCTATCAGGAGCAGCTATTCAGCACGGAAGGATTCTCGAGCACCTATTCTACATTATATCATACCTATCCGCCAACGGTTATTGCAGAAGCGAGGGAGCCGTTTGATGTATCGCCACGTATTGCGGTGCATAAGCACATGAAACCTCGGTGTCTGAAAAGCTTCTTAACCCTGCCGATAGATGATTATTTGAATAGCCGTACTCCGCTAATGGTTAATAATGACTGTAGCGTTTCTGTTGCAGCGCCTAGGGAATCTGTAACGGATTATTTTGTAAAAAATGCCGATGCCGATGAAATGATTTTTATACACGAAGGATCGGGCACGTTGAAAACCATGTATGGCAATCTTGATTTTGAAAATGGAGATTATTTAATAATTCCACGGGGCACGATTTATCAAATGCATTTTAATAATGAGCATAATCGCTTGCTCATTGTTGAAAGTTATAGCCCTATAGAAACACCAACCCGTTATCGAAATGAATACGGCCAACTACTGGAACATAGCCCTTTCTGCGAGCGTGATATTAAAGTACCTACATTGCTTGAAACACATGATGAAAAGGGTGAGTTTTTAATGTACATCAAAAAGCAAAACATGATGTATCCGTATGTTTATAGCTATCATCCATTTGATGTGATTGGCTGGGACGGCTATAATTATGCATACGCTTTCTCCATTCACAATTTTGAACCCATAACAGGTCGCATTCATTTACCGCCACCGATTCATCAAACATTTCAGGCACAGGGCTTAGTAATCTGCTCGTTTGTTCCAAGGATGTATGATTACCATCCGTTGGCCATACCTGCTCCATATCATCACAGCAATGTAGATAGCGATGAGGTGCTTTACTATGTAGATGGAGATTTTATGAGCCGTAAACATGTCGAGCGCGGTATGTTTACTTTACATCCTGCAGGTATTACCCACGGGCCTCAACCCGGAGCCATTGAAAGAAGTATAGGTGCAAAAGAGACAAAAGAATTAGCTGTCATGATTGATACTTTCCGCCCCTTAATGCTTACGGAAGATGCCATAAAAATAGAGGATCCTGAGTATCATCTCAGTTGGAAGATATAGATTTGTAGCGCTTTGAAAACGCTGCATTGCATACCCGTTTTATGGAAAGTGCTTATACTGACCTTATGTGTTTATTCAACATCCGATATCGTATTAGCTTCTACTCCACAAGAGTATCCTGTTTCAGATAGCATACCCGTTAAACCAAAGAAGAACAAGATTAAGCCCGTTCGCGACAAGGATAAAATCGAATGGAGCAATGTGCAACAATCTAAAACGCAGGATACCTTAGTAGTTAACAAGAAGCGAGTTCAAAACTCGAGTGCCGGAGGCTTTACACCTATTAATTATACGGAGCACAGCGACACGATAATTAAAAATTCAAAAGGGCGTAAACAAAAAACAAAACACGATACGCTTCAACATTATTATACTAAAACGTCCGACTCTCTTGTGCAAAACAAACGAGTAAAGCAGAAAGTAAAACAATATTCGGTCCAGCAAACCGACTCTGAAATCACAGATACGCTTACTCAATATACAAAGACATCGAAAAAATCAAAGAAGCATAAAAAGTCTGAGTCAGATACATTGGCTGAAACTATTCAATTTAAAAAAAGTGATGTTGAGGAAAAACAACGTAAACTGAAAAATCCTTTTAAAACAAATGGTGAAAAGCAAGAAATTAAAGAAGTTCAGAATGATCAGAATGTAAGCCCACAAAACAAGTATCAGGAACCTGTTCCTGTTACCTACACCCGTGAACAAGTTGCAGCGATGTTATTGGACACCGGAAATTACTATTTAGAGAATGGACGCTTTGCAAGAGCAAAATTATATTTCGACAGCCTTACTAATTATTATCAAAATACTTTTCCCTACAAGTTTGGGTTTTATTTTAATGCGCGCTGTAAAATGGGATTGCAGGATGTTGCAGGAGCGGTGAATGACTTTAATTATTTTCTGCAATTAGATGAATGTAAGAGTAATTTTTGCACCGATACACATTACAATTTAGGAGTTCTAAAATTTAAGCTGGGACAGATCGATCAGGCAATGCAAGAATTTGATCTTGCCGCTAAAGACTCATCGTACAAGAATTATAAGTTCATTTTCTTTTATCGTGGCTTCTGCTATGCACAGCAAGAGAATTATATTAAAGCCATTCAGGATTTAACTAAGTTTTTGAATTATAATAGTGTGCATACCTACTCCACAGCGGAAGCCATTTACTATCGGGGTTATTATAAGGCACAGTTACAAGACTATCGAGGAGCAATTAAGGATTATGATGCAGCCATTGAAATGTACTTGCCTACCGCAACGGGAAAGAATGCCAATCCGCAGCACGTGCAAAAAATTATCGAAGTATATATTGTACGCGGTTTAGCAAAATCGCAAATTAAAAAATATGACGATGCTATTGCCGACTATAATCTGGTTATCAAATTGAATCCGATGTATGCAACGGCATATCGTCTTAAGGGATTGGATGAGATAAAGAAAGGCGATTTAGATCAGGGGTGTCTGGATCTGAGTAGGGCAGGCGAACTTGGTTCGACAGAGGCCTACAACGATATTAAACAGTTTTGTAAATAATGAAAGGAACCCAATGACGGTTTTTTATCGAGACAACTTTATAGAATTAAACAAAGATTCAACTTGGAATAATCGAGCCTTTCGATACGGAGACGGTTTGTTTGAAACGATGCGGATAATGAATGGCGAGTTGCTCTTTTTTCAAGATCACATGGATCGATTATTTGCAGGCATGCAAACATTGAAGATGGATATTCCTAAACTGTGGGATACAAACTACTTCTATCAGTTAGTATGTGCGTTGATGGAGCAAAATCAAATTACCGTTTCAGGAAGAATACGAATACAGGTTTGGCGCGGTGGCGAAGGTTATTATGCCCCACAACACAGTGTGCCACAACTCTTCATTGAGATAAAGCCAATTGCAGGTAAAACCTATGAGTGGATTCAAAACGGATTAACGATTGACGTGGCATCTCAAGTAAGAAAAGCGTATGACAGTACTTCTAATATTAAAACATCTTCATCTCTTACTTATATACTCGCATCTATAGAAGCGCAAGAGAAGAAGCTGGATGAGGTGTTAATCGAAAACGCTTATGGAAAAATAGCAGACACTTGCACAGGCAATATTTTTCTGGTTTCCAAAGGAAAAATAACAACACCGTCTTTGCGCGATGCCCCAATAGCCGGTATTCTTAGGCATAATCTTATAGCCATGCTACGTCATGAAAAGCTGGCCATATCGGAACAGTCTATTACCCTACAAGATATCTTGCAAGCTGATGAAGTCTTTATTACCAATACAATTCATGGTATTCGCCCGGTAAGGCAATGTCGTGATAAAATTTATTACAGCGGTTTTACAAAAATGTTGTTTGAGCGCTTCCAAACCTATCTGACTTCGGAGGAAGAAGAGCATGAAGCGAACCATCTTGATTAGGACATTTGTGAACTGTTGCGGTCTGATTCAAAACCTAAAAACAGCAGCTATCACCAATTTCTTCAAGGTACAATAGATTTCGTTTATCTTTCGTGCACAAACCCGTTAAAACAGACTTATGATTAAGGTAGCGATTGTTGATGATTTAGATTCTATACGTGAAAAACTAACCAAGCTGATTAATGGCACCCCTGGCTTTAAAGTGGTTATTACTTATTTCAATGCCGTGCAAGCTATTGCAGATATTTATAAACATGACCTTGATATTGTACTGATGGATATCAGCATGCCGGGCTTGAATGGTATTGATGCCGTTATGATTCTTAAAGATAAAATGCCGCTTACTCAGTTTATGATGATTACCGTGCACGATGATGATGAAAATATTTTTAATGCCTTGAAAGCAGGTGCCAGCGGTTATATGCTCAAGAATACACCCGACGATAAAATCATTGAGTACCTCCTTGAATTAAAAAACGGAGGATCTCCAATGAGTACTGAAATTGCACGAAGAGTAGTTAGGTCTTTCCGTCAGCCGGCAAGTAATGAAATAGAAATTTTGACTAATCGAGAACGAGAAATTGTTGAACTGCTTTGTAAAAATTATTCGTACAAAGAAATTGCCGAACAATTATATATAAGCCGCGAAACCGTAAAGAAGCACATCAAGAATATTTATGAGAAATTACACGTGCAGGATAAATTTGAAGTACTACAGAAACTGAAGTTAAACATCAAAAATTAATTGCTCCGCCACTTATTCATAACGATTCGATTAGTTAACCCTTAGAACCGGTGTAAATCTGCTTGGTGGTAACCGCAATGCGGTTCCAGAAATTGATTTGATTCACAACGATAATCATTTGCGCGATTTGCTTATCGCTAAAATAAACTTGCATGTTTTTAAAGGTTGCATCCGTAACCCCATCCTCCGAAATTTTTGTTATCTCTTCTGCGAACGCTAATGCGGCACGTTCCTTATCTGTAAAGAGCGGGCTTTCTTCCCAGGCAGACACTGCGTATATTCTTTGTTCTGTTTCGCCGGCTTTGCGAGCATCTTGAGTATGCATATCGAGGCAGTAAGCACATTTGTTAATTTGTGATACTCTGATTTTAATTAACTCACGAAGCAGATATGGAATTTCCATTGTAGCAATATATTTTTCCATTTCAATTAATATCTCGTATGGCCTTGGTTCCAGACGGTGCACATTGATTCTTTCTATGATTGCCATTTTAAATTTGTTTATTATGTTATGAAAGAAGTAAAGTTATAAACTCATTTCTTTCCTAAATATGAATAAGGTTACATAACTATGGAATCTTATGCTTGTGCTTGCTTCTGCGACGCTTAATTAAGAAAACGACAATTACACCAATTGCAAGAAATACCCATAGCTGCGTAACTCCCACAACAAACCATAGAAAAACACTCCACCCATCTTTTAAAGCATTAGAAAATTTTGATAAAAATTCAAATGAAGTGGACTTCTCTTCATAGTATGTGACATCCAATGTGCTTAAACTAATCTTGTCTTTCAGGTATTTCATCTGACCTTCGACCGATTCGATATCCGCTTGTAAGCTGTTCAGCTCTTTTTCAATATTTAAGATCTCATCCACTTTTGACGATTGCTTAATTAATTCATTATATCTGCTCAACAATTCTTTTTTTGTCTTAATGCGTGCTTCAAGGTCAATATATTCTTTGGTCACATCAACCACATCTACATTCTTACTTTCCACCTTATCGGCGCTTTCAGAGATTTTAGTTAAGAGTAAATCAAAATTGCTTGAAGGAACACGAATCAGTAAATGATGTTCAATTCGTCCGGAATAATCACTCACATTATCTTTTGCTATATACCCTTTAAATTCCTGTACAAGCTGAGTAATGTATGTTTTCGTTTTATTGACATCAGATGTCTTAAAGGTAATGTTACCATCCTTTACTAGCTTGCGGTCTGCTTCTGTTTCATCGGGTAACTCTTTTGTTTCTGTTTCAACATTTTTTTGAATAGTGAAATCTCTTGGTGCCTCTGAGTTGATCTCACTTTGTTTACAAGAGAATAAAATAAGAAGCAAGCACACACTTGACATAGTAATAAGGCTTCTGATCATGGAGTTTGGAATTTAGGTTTAGGTTTATTTAATGGGAATATTGTATTTTATATTATTATGGTCTAATAAACGAATTTGTATATAAAAAATTATTTGATGAAAGCATAGGTGCAGCATTGTCATGGAATTGTAAAAATGAACTATTTATAATCTGAAATCAACGGAGGACGAACTGTTGGAAGGTATTTTCGCCGAAAATTCTTAAATCCGTGATTATGAAATCGACATTGAACGTTTTAACCCTGATGTTAACAACAATCATTTTTGCAAATGCACAATCTCCAACTATAGACTCTGTATTTATGGGAGCAGGATATGTGAATCAGATTTATTATAAACTGAATACCGGCCAAACAGGCCAACAAGTATCTACGAGCTGGCAGCTTGCCGTGTCGGTACAGCCTTCCATCCCCCCGACACAGACTTTACAGGGCACTACAATACGTATTAACGGAGGCTATGGAGTTGAGATATTTAAAGTAACAGACACCGATTCGTCAGGTTTTTTAACGCTTAACTCGACAGCAAATCTGAGTTCTTGGAAGCAACTTCGCGACAGCTATACCAATTGGGATGAAGGCTGCTTGAATAGCACACGAAGCAGTTCCGATCCTTTTGATTATGGGTGGGGAAAATATCTTGGTAATCCATCCTATAATGTTGTTGGTGATTCTATTTATGTATTGAAATATGGAAATAACGAATTCAAAAAGCTTTGGATAAAAAAACTGCAGTTCGACACGCTTTGGAATATTGTTTTTTCAGATTTAGATAATTCAAACATGAATAACTTGCATTTTTCAAAAGCCGGACAAGGTTTACAAGGAAAGAATTTTGTATATATTGATATGAGTGCAGGCTTAGTTCAAAATGCCGAACCTAACAATGGATGGGATCTGCTTTTTGGAAAATATTTATCTGAAGTGGCTCCGGGGATGTTATATTCTGTTGTGGGCGTGCTGACTAATAAACCCGTTCAAAGCGTTAAAGCAACTCATGTTGATTTTAATTCGGTAAACTACGTCGACTATAGCCAATTCCTTACGAGCAATATTTCAAACATAGGTTTTGATTGGAAGGTATTTGAGAACAACGCATATAGCATGGTGGATTCTCTGGTCTATTTTGTTAAAACGGGAAATGGTCAGGTTTTCCGCTTGCGCTTTTTAGCATTTCGCAGCATTGATGGCATGGTAAAGTTTGAATTGATTCCCGCTAGTGGCGTATCTGTACAAAACATGATTTCAACAAACTATGTAGAAGTGTTTCCCAACCCAACGAGCAGTATGGCGCACCTCATTAGCGAAAAACCAATCCGGCAGATTCTGGTTCTCGATTTAAGCGGTCGTGAATGGATGAGGGTAAACGAGATTCAACAACATAACTACAATTTGAATATGTCTTTGTTACAATCAGGAATATACTTTGTCCAATGCATTACTGAAGATGGAATTAGCATACAGAAGATTGTTAAACAATAATAACCTGTTTGTTAGATTACATTTTCAGAGATTATGATAATGGGTAGGCATATTCTATGGACGAGCCTCGTAATGCTCTTATGTGGCTTATCTAATATTATTTATGCCCAGACTACAACTTTAAAAATAGTAGATGAAAATAATTTACCCATAACCGGAGCAACCATACGCATTACGAGCATCGATTCCACCAACAATGTGCCGCAATTTTCGATTTCTGATAAGAACGGCAAAGCCTCACTCGACATACAAATGCTGAGTAATGTCAGCATTTCTTTTATTGGGTATGTAACGCAGCACCTTCCGGTAACACCCGGAGAGCACAAAACAATTCGCTTAAATACTGCCGCAAATTTGTTACAACAGGTTGTGATAACCGGTCAGTTGGATATTACTAAACTGAATAGTACTGTTGAATCTATTAAAATAATTGATGAAAAGCTAATAAAGCAAACATCAGCGAATACCTTGCGGGATATCATTTCATTTATGCCGAACATTCGCATCACTGAAGACAATGTGCTGGGAAGTAATACGACTATTAACGGATTGGGCGGGCAGAACATAAAACTCCTGATTGATGGAGTTCCTGTAACAGATTTTTTCATTT
>JBDHXV010000060.1:0-12952 GCA_039810885.1 Chitinophagales bacterium
ACAACCAACATCAGCGTTCAGATCTGTAGCGGACAGACGTACACATTGCCTGATGGAAGCACAACGACAACAGCAGGTACATATAATTTCAATTATACTAACATGGCGGGGTGCGACTCAGTCGTGAACGTAACTCTAACAGTAAATGCCCTACCTCAAATTGTAACGATTCCAACTAATACATCGTGTGGGTTCAATAACGGGGCAATTTCAACCAACATTAGCGGAAATAATCCCTATTCTTTCAGTTGGTCGAATGGAGCGACAACACAAAATATTTTAAACCTTAATCCCACAACTTATACTGTAACAGAGACAGATAACAATGGTTGTACAGCAACCGCTACAACAATTATTACGGCATCAACTGGGGTTACGCTAGGCACAACTACCAGCTCAACAATTTGTGGAGTAGATACCGGTTCTATTGATCTCACCGTGCTAACCGGGATGGCTCCATATACATATATCTGGAGTAATGGGGCTACAACACAAGATATTAATAACCTTGGTGCCGGAATCTATACGGTAACCGTAACCGATATTAATGGATGCACTGCGGTTACATCAGCGGGCGTAACATGCGATGCGCCTCCACCTTGCACTCTTACTATAGGGCTACTTTCAACAAATGCCACGTGCTTTAATAATTGCAATGGCCAACTTGAACTACTTGTAAATAATGCCAACAACCCAATTAATATTGTATGGAGCATTCCGGGTAGTGGGTTAATCCAAAATACATTGTGTGATGGCTCATATTCTGTAACAGTCACAGATAATAACGGCTGTACGGCATCTGCTCTATCCAATATTTCAGAACCTAATGAATTGACAGTTACGGCAAGCGTAACCAATGTGGATTGCAATGGGGCAACAACAGGGGCCGTTAACATTACCGTTAGCGGAGGAACGGCTCCTTATGCTTATCAATGGAGCAATAGTACCACGAATCAGGATCTTTCTGACATAAACGCTAGTGTATATAGCGTTACGGTAATTGACGACAATTCATGCTCTGCCTCATTAACAGAAATTGTCAGTCAGCCGAATGCCTTAATTTATTCTACCTCTGTTGTTGATGAACATTGCAATCAAGGCAACGCTTCTGCTGCTATAAATGTTATTGGTGGGGTGCAGCCATACAACTTCCAGTGGAACAACGGAAATACAGGCCAGGTTATAGACAATGTGAGTGGTGGGGCATATCAGGTAACACTAACTGATGGCAATGGCTGTACTGCAATTATTCCGATAATGATGAACAATATTCCCGGAGACACTATAACACTAAGCACAACTTCAGCTTCTCTTTGTGAAGGTGCGGTAATGGATGTAACGGCATTTGGCATGCAACAATATACTTGGAGTCCTGCTGCAGGATTAAATACAACAACTGGAAATAATGTACACCTTTATGCATATCAATCAACGGAATATGAAGTTGTTGGCATTGATCTAAATGGATGCATGGATACTACGTATTTTAATTTAACTGTATACCCTTATGCAACTGCATCTTTTGTGGCAGATAGTGCTTCAGGTTGTACACCGCTTACAGTTTACTTTAACAATAACAGCACAAATGCCGAGAATTATTTATGGAGCTTCGGTAACGGCTCAACATCAACAGAACAGATTCCTACGCCTACTTATACTACAGGCTCGTATAGCGTAACTCTTATTGCATATTCTCCCTATGGCTGTAATGATACACTGACCTTAAACGATTATATCCATGTGTATCCGGTTCCGGAAGCGGACTTCACTTCAACCCCTGAACCCGGAACCATACTCGAAGTTAAAGATGCCAGCATAACATTTGTTAACTTATCCCACGGAGCGAACATCTATCAATGGTACTTTGGAGACGGTGGAATGGACTCTGTAAAAAATCCAATACATAAATATGATTCTGATTCGTTGTATCGGGTCATACTAATTGCAATAAATCAATATGGATGTGCTGATACGGCCTACCGTTACGAACAGGTTGTTCCCGATGGATTGGTATTTATTCCCAATACCTTTACACCGAATGGGGATGGTATAAATGATCTCTTCAGGGTGTATGGCAAATCCATTAAGAATATTGATATGAGAGTTTATGACCGATGGGGCGAAATGGTATTCTTCTCAAGCGAGAGAGATCCCGTATGGGATGGCACGCTTCAAGGCAAACCGATGAATACTGCTGTTTTTGCATACCTTATTCGTATTGACTTTTTAAACGGGGTCAGTTGGTATCGTAAAGGTGATATAACGCTGTTGCGATAATCGAATAATAACCCATTCTTCATCATGACTTTCTTACTTTTATCCGCTCAATAAATAATTAATTATGTCAGAAGTTTTAGGCAAAGTATTGCAAGTAATGCAGCCGGTTACAGGCGAAGGCCGCAATGGCGCCTGGAAGAAACAAGAGTTCCTTATAGAAACGAACGACCAATACCCCAAGAAAGTTATCTTCAGCGTATGGGGAGATAAAGTGTCGATGCTCAACAGTCTTACTCCGGGAATTGAAGTAAAAGTTTCATTTAATCCTGAATCAAGAGAATTCAATGGCCGCTGGTACACCGATTTGCGTGCATGGAAAATTGATGCAAATAATGTTACAACCCCATCAACACAAACTTTTAGCGCTCCACCACAACAGAATTTCGACCCACCGATTGAGCCTGTGTCAGAGTATAAAGATGACTTGCCGTTTTAAACTCTAATTCAATTAACAATATGCAGCATTTGCTGGATAAAATACATGTCCTCAAAGAAGAAATTAGTGCGGTAGCGATTCAAGATACAGACCAACTCGAACAATTTCGTATTCGCTTTTTAGGAAGTAAAAATGTGCTGAAAGAGGTTTTTGCGGAAATGAAAAATATTCCGCAATCGGAACGCAAAGCTTTCGGCGAACGAATCAATGAAGTTAAGCAACAAGCGGAAGAACAATACGAGTTATTCCGACAACAGTTGGGTAAAGAAAAAAATAACACATCGGCGATACCGGATGTAACAATGCCCGGAGATACGCTTCGCATGGGCTCGTTACATCCCGTAACTATAGTGCGTAATCAGATAGTAGATATTTTTAATCGCATCGGCTTCACTGTGGCTACGGGTCCGGACGTTGAAGATGAGTGGCACAACTTCACCGCATTAAACACGCCTGCAGATCATCCTGCTCGTGACATGACCGACACGTTTTATATTGGTGTAAATCCTGATGTCGTATTACGCTCACAAACATCTACAGTTCAGGTACGTGCAATGGAAAAACAGCCTCCTCCTATACGTATCGTTGCGCCGGGGCGAGTTTATCGCAATGAAACTATTTCCTATAAACATCATGTTTACTTCCACCAATTAGAAGGGTTGTATATAGATGAAAAGGTGTCCTTTGCCGACTTAAAGCAAACACTATATTATTTTATTAAGGAATTTTTTGGTGATGAGGTCAGGATTCGTTTTCGCCCATCTTATTTTCCATTTACAGAGCCCAGCGGGGAGTTAGATATTGCGCATAAAAATAATAATAAATGGATGGAAATACTTGGCTGCGGCATGGTGCATCCTCAAGTACTCAGTAATTGCACTATAGATGCATCTCGCTATACTGGCTTTGCTTTTGGAATGGGAATCGAAAGGTTAGCAATGCTTAAATATGGCATTACCGATATTCGTACTCTGTATGATAATGATGTTAGAGTACTAAAGCAATTTATAAACGCTTAGCTATAAGTTTATTAGACGATTGATAGAAAATAAGAAAGAAAAAACTTACCCGAATAAAAGAGAAACTTTTTAATATTCTTATACTTTTGCCTCAAATAAAAAATTTATCTTATGAGTATGCTAAAAGAATTTAGAGACTTTGCAATGAAAGGGAATCTCGTGGACATTGCAGTCGGCTTTGTTATGGGAGCTGCGTTTGCTAAAGTTACGGGATCCTTTATTAATGGCATTGTAATGCCCGTAGTAGGTCTTATTCAGGGTAAGGATCTAAGTGATTGGAAATTTATTCTCAAACCTTCTGAGGGCGAAAATGCCGAAGTGGCAATTAGTTATGGCAGTTTTATTTCGGTAACGATCGAGTTTATTATTATTGCTTTTGTGATGTTTATGGTAATTAAAGGAATGAACAGTATGAAGAAAAAAGAAGCCGCTGCTCCACCCGCACCACCGGCACCTACTAAAGAAGAGCAGTTGCTTGCAGAGATTCGCGACTTATTAAAAAAATAATCATAACGCACACACACATAATTTTTATAATTAAACATGAAGAAGACAACTATCCTTTTTTGTGCACTATTTTTTTTTGCACAAATTGTATCGGCACAAAATAATGTAACGTGTGATACGTGTTGGAAACGTAGCTTATTCGCCGCCCTAAACTTCAATCAAGCCAGTTTCACCAATTGGTCTGCGGGGGGCGATAACAGCATGGGCTTATTGGCAGTATCTAATGCATTCTATAATTACAAGGCCAAGGACGCTCATCAAATTTGGGAGAACTCTCTTGACCTAGCCTATGGACTTATTCGTAACGGTAGCGACCCGATACGCAAAAATGAAGACCGAATCGAGCTTTTATCAAAATATGGACACAAAGCATTTTACAAAGTCTATTACAGTGGGTTGATAAACTTTCGATCACAGTTTGCTCCAGGATATAACTACCCGAATGATAGTGTAGTGGTTTCTCGTTTTATGGCACCGGCGTGGCTGTTAGCATCAATAGGCTTAGATTGGAAGCCGAATGATTTCTTTAGCGTATATGTTTCGCCCGCTACAGGTCGGTTTACTTTCGTACACGACCAGAAACTTGCCGATCAGGGGGCCTATGGTGTGGATGCTGCAATCTATGAAGATGTAAAAGATTCTGCGGGAAATATAGTTGGTACAGTAAAGGTAAAAAGCGGTAAAACCTTCAGACCGGAATTTGGAGCCATGATGAGCATTAAATTTCAAAAAGATGTGATTAAAAATGTTAATCTGAAAACACGTCTGGACTTGTTTAATAACTACACGGATAAAAATGTTTCTAATCGTAAAAATATTGACGTGAATTGGGAAACAGCAATTACCATGAAAGTCAATAAATACATTTCATCTACTCTTTTCACCACGGTATTATACGATAACGATATTCCATATATTGATCGTAATGGTAATAAATTCGGGCCACGCATACAGTTTAAACAACTGTTTGGCGTAGGCTTCTCAGTAAGATTGCAATAGACGGTGGTTATGGTTCTTGAAGAGCCCCCCAGTATTCAACCGCTCTTCTTAAATGCGGAATTACAATAGTGCCGCCCACTACTGAAGCCACCGAAAAAACTTCAAAGAGTTCCTCGGTACTCACTCCGAGTTCTTTGCATCGGCCTAGGTGATACTTGATGCAATCATCACAACGTAGCACCATGCTGGCCACTAGGCCGAGCATTTCCTTTGTTTTTGCAGTTAGCGCACCATCCTGATAGGTATTGGTATCAAGGTTAAACAAACGATTAATCACCTTATTATTCCGAGATAGAATCTGCTCATTCATCCTGCTTCGGTAGTCATCGAACTCCTGAATTAAAACGTTCATGTAATTAGTCAATTTTAAGCTCCAAAAATCTTTAATATCTATTTATATTGCTTTCGAAAGTGCAAAATTATACTTAAAGAAAAACCAATCAACAAGATATGAAGAAAGGAATAACCATTATTCTTATAATAGCCGCCATTGTGCTTCTAATCTATTTTGCCTTTTCGGGGGTTTATAACACCATGGTAACCAGAAGTGAGGATACACAAGCAAAGTGGAGCATGGTTGAAAGCCAATATCAGCGACGCACAGACTTGTTTTCAAATGTTGTCAATACAATAAAAGGATCGGCGGAATTTGAAAAAAGCACATTGGAAGCCGTGATACAGGCACGCGCGAGTGCTACCTCTATTCAGGTTGATCCAAGTAAACTTACCCCTGAGTCTATTCAGCAATTTCAACAAGCACAAAATAATTTGAATAGCGCATTCAATCGCTTGTTAGTTACAGTAGAACAGTACCCTCAATTACAAACAACGCAAGCATTCCGCGATTTCCAAGCACAGATTGAAGGAACGGAGAATCGGATTAATAAGGCACGTGACGATTTTAACACCAGCGTACAGGGTTATAATACCTATATCAAGCGTTTCCCGAACAATATACTGTCATCCATTTTTGGATTTAGTGAAAAAGGATATTTCAAAGCGGCAGAAGGTTCTGAGAAAGCCCCTGAGGTTAAATTCTAATCCTATTAGATATGCTCATAGAGCACAACTTTCTGCCGGTTGCAGAAATAGATCGTTTGCAAAAAGCGGTAGCTGATGCTGAAAAGCAAACCAGCGGCGAGATTCGCTTATACTTTGAGAAAAAGTGCCACGGAAATCCGATTGACAGAGCATTACAAGTGTTTCAAGAGTTGGGAATGCATCAAACAGTATTGCATAATGCCGTACTCATCTATGTTGCATATAAATCTCGTCACTTTGCCATTATAGGCGACGAAGCCATACACTCAGTGGTGCAACAAAAGTTTTGGGATGAGATGCACCAGATAGCACAGAAACATTTTACCAATAATGATGCTGTAGAAGGCCTTAGTCTCATTATCTCACGTATAGGAACTGAGCTGAAGAATTATTTCCAACACCGAAATGATGATATCAATGAGTTGCCGGACGAAATCATTATAAAATAATCAACTATGAGGAGGATTAAAAGAGGCATCTTCTTAGTATCTGCTTTTATTCTCATTAGCCTTACGGCCTTTACACAAGAAATTCCAAAGCGCCCGTTCCCGCCTCGTTTGGTCAATGATCTGGCGAATGTTTTCACAGAATCCCAAAGAGATGATTTGGAGCAAATGCTGGTGGCTTATAATGATAGCACATCAACGCAAATTGTGGTAGTAACTATTCCTGATTTAGGAACTAATGAGATAGCCCAATTCAGCTATAAATTAGGAGATAGTTGGGGTGTTGGTCAAAAAGGCAAAGACAACGGGATTATTATTACGCTGGCAATGAAAAGTCATGACGTTTTTATTGCAACAGGACGAGGTACAGAAGGGGCACTTCCCGATGCGATATGTAATCGTATAACAGATACTGAAATGATACCTCGCTTTCAAGAAGGAGATTATTATGGAGGAGTAAAGGCAGGCATTGAAAAGATCATGCTGGCAATGGCCGGAGAATACAAGGCGGAGGATACAAAATCTTCAAATTCTATAAGTGGAATTAAAGTACTTGTCATATTCGTTTTTATTATCATCATACTTATTCTGATCTCCAAAGGCAATAAGGGAGGCGGTGGAGGTGGGTATATTGGGCGCAGAGGATATATCCCCATGTCAACAGGCTGGGGCAGGGCCGGAGGAGGTTTTGGCGGGGGAAGCGGCGGGGGCTTTGGCGGCTTTGGTGGGGGCAGTTTCGGCGGTGGTGGAGCCGGAGGTAGATGGTAGTAAGAGTATCTTAATACAATAAAAATATTTTATTAATAAATAAACGGCGTACCGTCTTTTAAGCCTACTTTGATTTTTTAACGCGTTTGGGCGTAACGGCAGTTGCTTCTTCAACAGGCGTTTCAACTTTTGTAGGCTCCTTTGCTTCTGTCGCTCCTTCTTCTTCCTTCTTTGGTAAAAGGTTGTGCTGTTTTAACACCTTGTACCATTTCACTAACTTTTTTAAATCACTATAGTGAACACGCACTTGATCTATATCCGGTAACACAGATGCTGCATACTTTTTTAAGGTGTCGTGACTTTCTGTGTGTGCAGGCACCGGGTTCATGCTCTCTAATTCTTCCATTTTCATCAACACCTCAGATAAAGGAGTTGTCTCGTCATTATTACGATAAATGGCAATATTTTCGAGTGCCGTAATATGTTGTGTTCTTGAAGAAATGAACGTGCTTTTGTTATCTTCTAAATTGGTTACGATGATGCCATTGCTTTTGGTTGCCACCAAACTATAAACGCCACTGCTGCCGCTCACCGATACAATCTTATTGAAACTCATATTGTAAAAAGAATTAAGATAGCAAAACTAATCATTTACATATGAACGATAGTCAAAGTACTTTAAAAATGCCTACTTATTTTTACTTCCTTAAATTGAGATGTCATCTAAAAAACAAATTCATAAAGTAACAAAACCTCATCCTGACTTATCAAAAGAGTTGCTATGGAAAAAGCCTTTGTTCTGGCAAACAGCAATATTCGGCCTGGCTGTATTGCTCTATGCAAATACAATTAAACATGGCTATGCACTGGATGATGTCATTTCGATTACCATGAATAGCTTTACCAAGAAAGGGTTTGCTGGATTTAAAGATATCCTGACAAAAGATAGCTTCGTTGGGTTTATAGGTAACGCCAGCGAACTCTCCGGCGGACGCTGGCGCCCCTTAGCTCTAATCACCTTTGCAACCGAAAGGCAATTTTTTGGTCAGGCCCCTACTGTAAGCCATATTATCAATGTGTTGCTTTACGGATTGTGTTGTGTGGCTCTTTTTCGATTGTTGTATGATTTCATAATTAAACAAAATCTATGGTTAAGCCTCGCCGCAACGCTCTTATTTACTGTACACCCCATTCACACAGAGGTGGTGGCCAATATTAAAAGCCGTGATGAGATATTGTCACTTCTGTTAATTCTTGCGTCACTACATCTGGCACTGCGATATCATTACGGTCAAGGAAAAGGGTATCTTCTGCCCATAAGCTTGATATGTTATTTTCTGGCATTACTAAGTAAAGAAAATGGAGTAACGGGTATTGCGTTTATTCCGCTGCTCTATTATGTATTGAGTAAAGACACCCCAACTCAAGCTCTGCGCAGAGCTATACCGCATATTGCAATAATTCTTTTTTATATGATACTTCGCATTGCAGTAATAGGGTTTACGCATAAGCAAATTGATGAAGTGATGAATGCTCCATATATGCTGGCAACCCCTTTACAAGCACTTGCTACAAAGTTGTATGTGTTATTACTCTATATAAAACTACTCTTCTTTCCTTACCCGTTGAGTTACGATTACTCATACCATCAGATTCTGTATAGGAACATATTCGACTTTTGGACGATAGTTTCCGTTCTTATTAACGGGGCGCTGCTTGTATATGCAGCGATCAATATCAGAAGAAAAGATATGCTATCCTTTGCCCTACTATTCTACTTCTTCAGTATTTTTATTGTATCTAACCTATTAGTTGATACCGGTGGTGTATTGGGCGAACGCTTTTTATTTCAACCGTCTGTCGGATATGTATTAGCATTAGTGTTAGTCCTACAGGCCGGCTCAACCCATTTTATTAAGAAAGAGCACGAGCGATTAAAAGTAATTCTGATTCTCACTCTTATCATAATGCTGCCATCTATTGCATGGACTTATATGAGAAATAAAGATTGGAAAAATGATAACACGCTATTTATTACGGATGTAAAGACATGCCCGAATAGCGCTCGGACCAATAACGGGGCTGGAACTTCTTATATCTTATTATCCGATGCGGAACAAGACAGCACGGCAAAGCAACGAATGCTTGATACGGCAATATTGTTATTAAATCGGGCATTGAAAATTCACCCGACTTATGTTGATCCCTATTTGAACCTTGGCGTAGCCTACAACAGAAAGGGAGATATAGAAAAGGCAGAAGATATGTGGAATAAGGCTCGCCAACGCAATCCTACACACCCTAAACTAGCTGAATATGATAATGTGCTGGCTATAACCTATTTGAACAAGGGCAACCATGCGGCAGCGGGAAACACAAGAAATTATGCGCTTGCAAAAAGTTATTACCTGCGCGGATTGCGCTATCAAGGAAACAATAACGATTTACTTTATAACCTCGGAGGATTGTACTTTACCATCCAGCAATTTGATTCGGCTCGATATTATTGGATGTTAAATGCACAATATCACCCGCAGGATAAGGGTACATTACAAGGCCTTCAAGCGCTCCAAGCAATGGGTAAATAACTAATTTTGAGGCTATAAAGACATTAACTACTTACCTTGATGAAATATCTCCTTCTTCTGCTTCTTTGCATTGTTGCAACTACAAGCATTGCACAATTGCCTCCTACTCACATTACGAACAACGCAGCAAAAACAGATAAAAATATAACAGTTACAGATTCAACATATATTATTGATACCCCTCTTTTAACTGCAGAGCAGATGCCGGAATTTCCCGGTGGGCAAAGGGAATTGATGAAATTTATTAGTAAACAAATTATATATCCGGTTGATGCTGTCGAGAATGGCATACAGGGAAAAGTAATAGTTCAATTTGTTATTGAAAAAGATGGGTCTGTAAGCAATGTGAAAGTGCTTCAAAGCGTTTACAGAAGTCTTGATGCAGAGGCAATACGCGTTGTACAAATACTGCCTAATTGGAGCCCGGGAATCATGGACGGGAAGCCTGTTCGCATAAAATATGTTCTTCCGATTAATTTCACATTCCGATAATAGATGCTAAGCTTACAAAAAGCATTATTTATTTGAAGTAGCAGAAGTGTTTAAATATTTTTTTACTCTTTGTTCTACATTCTCGCGAATATTCATATAGAACAAATTATAATCCCCTACGTGATAAATCCCACCACTCATAGTGCGGGCTAACGGAATTTTAGGAGTATGGATCCAAAGCATCCCACGGTGTACCGTTGCATCGCACACGTTGGGTATTATTTTTCTAAAATTTTTTAATACGGCACCCTTGTTAGTATATGATGGTGCGAGTGTTGAATCAGCCGTCCATGAGAGGGGATTAATAACACATGCATTTTTTTGACTTATACCATACCACGCCGGGTAATATCCATATTGAAATGTACACCAACTGTTAAAGCACTGTAAATCATCTGCCGCAGTACATGGCATTATGACATTAAAAGAATCCTTAGGTATCGGCATTCCTATTAAATAAGCACAAATAAATTTTTTTGTTAAGTCGGAATCTTTCTCCACAATATTTTTAATGAGCCGCTGAGCATGTAATGTTCCCTGTGAATGAGAGGCAATAATAAAAGGGCGGCCTTGATTGTAATGTTGTAAGTAGTATAGAAAAGCAGATTCAACATCAGAATAGGCTAAGGCGAGAGCTTCTTTTGCAGCAGCATGATTTAGCGTAATAAAAGTTGTTATGTATGCTTGCCGATAACGTGGCGCATACACACGACAAGAGCCGTTAAATATTGTTGCCTGATAACGGATGGCCGTATTATCTGTACGTTTATTTAGTTTTTCATCATGGATATCCGCATTCCACTTATAAGAATTTTTGGGCACGTAAATATAAGTCGTTGGATAAATGAAAAATACATCGACTTGTGCGGTGCTTTGGTTGTCCTGTAACCCTTGTGGCACCGTGTCGGCAGCATCTTTCATTTGCGGCAAGGCTGCCCAACTTTTTTGTAGAGAATAATCGGGCACGGGAGGAATATTTCTCTTGCCCTGATCAACATGAAACCCATCGCGACTACTGCGATGCTGTGCTTGAACATCGATGATCAAAACGCCATAAGAAAGGAGGAGGATAGGTAGTATGAAGCGAATCATTTGTTGTTCGTGGCAATTTCATTAATAGCGAATACAAGTTTATCTAAGTCGTCTGTTGTGGTATAAATATTTGGCGTTACTCTAACGTGATTAAACATCTCATTTTCTATAGCCACCGTATGAATCTTGTATTTATTCATTAATCTGGATTCAATCTCGGTAGCTTTTTTATCTTTTATCCCGAATGTTCCCAGTGCTCCGCTAAAGGAGTTGCTCATGGGAGTATAGAGCAAAACGGATGGGATATTTTGCACCTTAGTGCTCCAATAGTTTTTTAAATAAAAAAGTCGAGCTTGTTTAATTGCAGTTCCCATCGTTTCGTGAAAGTTAATGGCATATCCCGTAGCCTGTTCTGTGGGGAAGGAGCGTGTCCCCTGAGATTCAAATTTTCTAATATCGTCACTTTGAGGTTTGTCATTAGGGAATAAAGGCCACACGCTTGATATCATTTCTCGCCTGATGTAAAGCATACCGGTGCCGAATGGAGCGCATAGCCATTTATGTAAAGAAGTCCCGGCTGCATCAACACCGAGTTCGGAAATTTTAAAGTCAATTTGAGCAAAACTGTGTGCGATATCGGCAAGAATAAATAGGTTCTTATTTTTTTCACGCACCGCATCAACTATTTTTTTACAAGGCACTAATTGGCCATTCCAATTAATCAGATGCGTAATATGTACCACTTTTGTTTTTGCATTTACCGCATCGGAAAATACTTTTACAAAATAAGAGTCATCCTCACTTGGATTTTTCAAGTCGAGCCAAACAAGTTTTATTTTATCGCGAAGCTCTCGTTGCATCCAAGCTTGCTTCATATTTGGATAATCTTGTTTGCTCACAATGACTTCATCTCTGGGTTTTAATTCAAGACCAAATATTATGGTATCTAAAGATTCGGTCGTATTACGGGTTATAGCAATTTCTTCTGCACTACATCCGGCAAGTTTTGCTAGGCGCTCACGCAACGGCTCGCGCCCCATATCCAGAATGCGCCACATATAATAACTTGGAGCTTCATTACACATGCGATTGTATTTATCCAACATATCCTGTACTAATATAGGTTGTGGGCTTACACCGCCGTTATTCAGATTAATTATTGAAGGCGACACCGAGAAAGCAAGGCGTATTTGTTTCCAGAATGCTTCATCCAGAATAGCCTCTTGAATTGGCTTAGATTTAATCCGTTGAGACTCCTTTTCAATAGAATCAGCTAATGATAAATTCACGAGGCCGGGAATCGTGACAGCCCCTGAGGCAACTGCGCCCATGGTTTTAATGAAATCTCTACGTTCGCTCATAACGATCTGATTAAGGGTTAAACATAAGAAGGCTATTTCTTTTTAT
>JBDHXV010000061.1:0-12831 GCA_039810885.1 Chitinophagales bacterium
TGTGAGATAATCTTTATATTTAAAAGGGGTTTGCTGTACTTGAATGATAAGTGCAATAACCACAAGAGCCAGAACAAGCACGATACGCTTGGCTGCCTGCATTCCCCAAATAATCGGAATCGTTCGACAACCGTATCGCTCGTCACCATCGGCATCTTCCATATCTTTAACGATTTCACGCATGAGGCTTATTAGGAAAGCAAATACGAAATAATAAAATGCACGAATGAAAATAGCATAAGCAGCTAAGTATTCTTCACGACTCGTTGGGTGAAATAAGGGTGTTTCATAAAGAACGGTTAGGATCACTACAAAGCCGGTTAAAAAAGAAACCAACACATTACCAAGCAGGGGCTGTTTCTTATATCCGGTCGAATAGAACCAAAGAAAGGCTATTGTAATCGGTTGAACCATCATTAGCCTGAGATTGCCGCAACGCCAAGCTAAATAAATTCCAATTAATATGGCAATTCCCGATAAGATCTGATGAAGCAGAATAGCCTCACGTCGTCGAATGCTTTTACTGATATATAATTTTTCAGGTTTATTTATAGTATCGATGTTAACATCAAAGTAATCGTTAATCACATATCCACCCGCCGCAATTAATACAGTACTGAGTATTAACAAGAACATATCCAGCGGGGTCATTATGGAATGAAGTCCATTGCTTTGTAAAGTGGGCACTATCAAAAAATAGTGTAATGCATACTCTGTAAGTATGATAAATAGCAAGTTTCCCGAGCGGAATAATTTTAAATAAGTAATCAACTTCTGCATTGGCAACGGCTATATTACCACACCCCTTTTATTTTCAGTACTTTTTCAATCACATCACGGGCACAACCACATCCGCCATGATATGGTGAGATGTATTGTGCTGTTTCGAGCACATCCTGTGCAGCATCAGCAGGGCAAGCGCTGATCCCTACAGACTTCATTGCCGCAATATCAGGAACATCATCTCCCATATATAAAACAGCTTCCGGTTTAACTCGGTTGGCCAAAGTCCATTCCGTCAATACATTCAACTTATCTTGTACTCCCATAAAAATATGATTGATGCCAAGGCGGTGCAATCTTAGCCGTACGCCCTCGTTACGCGAACCACTGATAATTACAACCTCATGTTGATGTTTAACTGCTTGCACTATAGCATAGCCATCTTTGATATTCATAGACCTCAACTCCTCTCCATTTTCAGTGACGTGAAGTCTTCCATCGGTCAATACCCCATCCATATCGAATACGAACGCGTGAATATTTTTGAATTTGTTGATTAGGGAATTTTCGTTACTCATGAAATTTAGTGTCTATGATGCATTGAGTTATTACTTCGTACAAGTCTTTCCATTGAGGGTGATTTTTCTGAAGATATTGTACATGGTGTTCTATTGTTTTTTTATCTCGACGTACGGCAGGGCCTGTTTGCACATAGAACGGGAGATGTTGTAATACTTTAAGTGTGGTTTGCTGAATTAATGGTTTTAAAACATCAAACGACAATTCGTGTTGTTTACAAATTTCTTCTGCAACCACGTACATGTAATTTGGAAAATTATTTACAAATACTGCTGCCACATGTAATCCTCTGCGTTTTTCATCATCCACTTCATAGACTGATGGGCTTAGAGATAAAGCAATCTGCCGAATGGTTTGCAACGCATGCTTGTTCTCGGCTGCTATGAAAAATGGAATTTCTTTAAAAGACATTTCTACTTCTCGGCTAAATGTTTGTAATGGATATAATACTCCAAAGGTATTATCCATAAATACAGGAACGATGTCCGCTGTTGCTGAGGTGTGTAATAATAATTTTTTCGAAACATTCAAGCTCAAAAGTGCTTCGGCAAGCTTATCATCCTGAACGCAAAATAAATACACTTCCGCTTCATTATCCATTTTACTGATGTCATCAACCAATTCGGCGTGGCATTGTTGCGCAGTTTGTTGAGCAAAAGTATTTCGGCTGCATAGTTGATGAATATTATGTCCCGCCTTTTGCAATTGAATCGCAAAGTGATGACCTACATTCCCTAAACCAATGATGCTGATATTATAGGGCTTTACCTGCAAGTGGTTTTTTATTTTTTGGCTTCATAAAGATGCGGATAATACTGACAATAAATCCTGAAAGCATAATAAAAAAACCTATCCACAATAAATTAATCTGTGGAAACACGATTGCCTTCATAACGATATAGTCCGGTATTGCTTCCGTCTCTGCAACCTCTATCGTAAAGGTTTCATCGGTAGGATTAATGTTCGTAAACCTAAAGTTCAGCCCTAAGTCGGGCAGTTCTATTATCTTCGAGATAATTCTATTATTACGAATAATAAATACGGGTTCCACCTCACGGCTAAAACCGGTTAATGTCTTAATGCTCAAGTGTGCACGTACTGCAATGTCGTCCTTCAGTATAGCCGTGTCGCCTTCCGTTTGGGTTATTTTATCTACACGATCTAATATGGTATAAAACTTTGAAGTAAAAATTGTATCGCCTATATGTAATATATTTTTCTTAAACTTATCATCCTCTGGCTTTTCTTGTTTCGTTCTATCAGGTACTGAAGTAACGTGGGTATATATATCACGGTTCCAATAGTGTCGGGTATCAGGGTTGGAAATTAGTCCCATCTTAGGATTAATCTGGGCATTGGGGTGCAGATAAAACTCCTCTTTAATCGTGTTGTTAATTGTGTCAAAACGAGCATAATGAACAGCATAATAGGTATTCGGTCCACTTGTAGAATCGCCGATATAGGTTACTGTATAAGGGCCAAGTTGAGATGGAATACCTCGATAAAGCAACATATTTTCTCGCTTCGCTTTGTCGTCAAATGCATCACCGAAGTCAACTCCTAAAGTGTTACTTGAAATTACATGTTTGTTGTATGAAGAAAATAAGATGCCCACCAACATTAGCCCAAAGCCCAAATGGCCAAGTGCCGGCCCGGATACTTTCCGTTTGCCTATTAAGACATCAAGGATATAATAACCATTTGCAATTACAGCATAAACACCTGAAAATAAAAATGCCTGATAGGCGAAGTGCTCAATATCATCAAACCACGCAATAAGCCCTGTAATTAGAACTGAGGAAAGCACCGTAAATCCTATCTTCTTTGCAAAATAGGAAACCTCCGTCTTCTTAAATTTGAGGAATAGAGTTGCAGTAGCTAAAACACTAATTACAATGGCAAAGGGTAACTGCCATTTATTAAAGTGTGCCATCACATCGGTGGGCGGGGCCCAGTGAGTGCCTAATATTTTATTGAATACGGGAATCGAAGTCGTAAAGGTTACTTGTAGGCCTGATAACATAAGCATCAAGGCTCCAATAAACATCCAAAATTCACGACTGTAAATATGTTCTTCCTTTTCCAGCTTAGGCAAAGACGGATAACGTATAGCAAATAACACTAACGCTGGAATACTTAGTGCCGCCATATAAATCACTAGCTGACCTATCATACCTAAATCTGTAAAAGCATGTACTGATGTTTCGCCAAGTATGCCGCTTCTTGTTAAGAAAGTAGAATATAAAACAAGAATGAACGTAAGGATGAAGAATACAAGAGTTATACGTAACGAATGACCGGTTTTCTTGTAAACCAATAAAGTGTGCAAGCCGGCAAGTAATAATAACCACGGAACTAAAGATGCGTTCTCAACAGGATCCCAAGCCCAATATCCTCCAAAGCTCAGAGATTCATAGGCCCAAGCAGCGCCCATCATTATGCCTGTTCCTAACGCTGCAGCAGAAAACAATGACCACGTCAATGCCGGTTGCGTCCATGTTACATAATCTTTTTTCCATAAAGCCGCTATAGCGTATGAGAATGGAACTAAAGTGCTGGCAAATCCAAGGAATAATGCAGGTGGATGTATCACCATCCAGTAGTTCTGTAACAATGGATTTAATCCGTTACCATCTTTAATAAAAGACAAGTAATCACTTCGTTTAAATACCGGAGCATCTGTGAAATGATCGCGCAGAAGCATAAATGGAGTGCTTCCAATCTTTGCCCCCCCAATTTCAAGACCCAGAAGCATAGACCCTAAAAAGGCTTGCACTATCATAAAAGAGAACATCACATAGGGCTTCCACTCACCTGAGTAGCGTATTAAAACAATAGCCAGTACCGCATTCCATATTGTCCATAATAAGAACGAGCCCTCCTGACCTTCCCAAAAGCAACTGAGTAAGTATTTTGTTGGGAGTTGTAGGTTAGAATGCTCCCAAACGTACCGATACTCAAACATGTGATTGGATATGATGTAGTATAGGGCACCAAATATGGCAAGTACTGCTATAGCGTGGATGTATGCTAAAACATCCGCTGCTGTTAGCCAATCTTTCTTGGCCAACTCGTTCTTCTTGAGTGTTGTGGTGAAATATGCAATGGCTGAAAGAAGAGAGGTCACCAATACCGTAATAACCGAAATCTGGCCAACTACCCCGGGCCAAAGGGTTTCGCCTTCAAAATGCATGCGCTTAACTCTCTTTTGTTTGTGCTTTAAACTCTTTGGACTCCATTTCCTGATTCTTATATTTAGACGGGCACTTTAGTAGTAACGATGAAGCAACAAACACGCTGTCTTTCATTCTTCCGGTTAATACAATCTGTTCGCTTCGTTCAAAATCTTGCGGTTTGGTGCCAAGAAAAATGACTTTTCGTACCTCATTATTCTTATCCCTCATATAAAACTCAACACGATTTGCATCTATTTCTGGATTATAACTTACTTCTTTGTCTTTTACTAAAACGCCTACAACTTGATATTCCTTTTTGCTGTTATTTCCAATAGAACTAAACGATTCGTAATGGCTGTAATCTGAAGCAATACTGATGATGAATCCAATTAAAACGGCAATAACAATCAGTAAAATGATGTGTGTTTTCTTCATTGGTCAGGCAAAAGTATAACACAAACTTTTAAAGTGAGTTCTATCTTGAGAATGAATATTTTGAATAGCTATTATTGCAAGTAACAATGAGTTTATTTGTTAAGCAAAGTGTCCTCTTTAATCATGAACAAATAATATCCGTTCTGCTCTTTAATAAGCTTTACATTCTCTCTATTTAGGAGCTCATCTGCCTCTCCTGCTTTGCTAATCAGAAATTTTTGTACAGATATGTTTTTATTACTTAAAAGATCATCAGCGAAGTACATGCATTGCTCTTTTCCTAGCTTACCATAAAATAAATGAGCATAGCTTTTAAACCCATAAGGAAGCACAATTGAGCCATTCTTTGCATAGTCTTTACACATTTGAATATAAGCACCCTGTGTAATGCGCTCAACTCTAGGGACAATAAATAGCATAAGCAGAAATAAGAATATCGCATTAGCACTTAACTGGAATAGTAAAGTTCGAAGAGTAAATTCTTTGAACAGTATAGCACCGATAAGCACAATTAACATTAACGGCATCGCATATAACCAAACTCCCCAGTGGACTTCTGCATGCAAGTTCTCAACAGCAAATTGATCATGGATATAGGGAATTAATAAGGTTGGATGTGAAGCAAGATAGATGAAAACACTTACAAGAAATCCTATAAACAATAGCGATATAGAAGCAATACGAAAGGTTAATTTATTCTTACTCTTTGTTTGTAATAATTCAGTAACATAACGTGCGGCAAAAAATGTAATTGGATAATAACAATAAGATGAATAATGAACAATCTTAGTTTTGACTATAGTAAAAAGAATGAGCACTAACCAAAACGAGATAAATAACAGCTTCTCAAAGTCGTTAAATTGTTTGAATTTGTTATTGAATAATGCGGCGATGAAATAAACCGAGGCAGGTAACATCCCAAACAGCAGAATCACCCAGTGATAGAATAAAAATCCACTGTGGCCTGCATCAGGTGTCGTTAAGAGTCTGATCTGATACTCAATAAAAGTGTACACAAACCAGGTACCGTGTAGAAGTGTTTCATATCCAAACCAAATCGAAGTAACTAATACAGAAACCAGAATCCACACCATAGTCTGAAGTATGCGCAGTGCTTTGATATCTTTTGTCAAGATCAAGTTAATTCCCCACGACCCGCCTATGACAAGCCACGATACAGGCCCCTTAGTCATTACAGCCAATCCGGCAAAAAGCCCCGATAGGACAATTTGTTTATAACCACGCCTTTTATATTGAGATAGAAAAAAAATTGATAAAAGGATGAAAATATTGAACAGAGGATCAATAATACCTGACTTGAAATAGAAGAAGGACATATACGATCCACAATAAAAAGCAGCCCATAACAAACCATTCATTGCACTGTATCTCAATTTTCCGATATGATATAACAAAAGAACCACTGTCACACCCAGCAGTGCATTAGGAAAGCGTGCTGCGAATTCGTTCACACCAAAGGTTAGCATACTCAATGCCTGCAGCCAGATATACAAGGGAGGCTTTTCCCAAAAAGGTTGAAAAGCAATTTGCATCTTACTATAATCTCCGCTAACTATCATTTCACGTGCACACTCCGCAAAATTTATTTCATCCCAATCGAATAGATGTGTGCTGCCGATACCGACCATAAATAAAGCCGATGCACTTGCGAATAGGATAAAATAGTTTTTATCTATTCGCATGAGTTTGTTGTGTTATTAATGATGACGATCCCAAACGTCTTTGAAAGTAATTAAACAGCCATATCGTGGTTCCCACACTAATCGATAACCCTATTAAGCCTCCCACGCTTACATCAATTAAAAAATGGCGTAATAAATACATCCTTGAAACGAGTACCAATAAGGATACGGGCAACAAATACCACGAAAATTTATTATGAAAAAGAATAGATAATGTCGTACATAAAACAAATATTGTAAGGCTATGACCCGATGGGAAACTACAATTATAAAAAATCGGTGAGCCCGCTATAAAATGCAACATGTTGTGATCTGCAAAGTATGCCGGAGGGCGTGGTGAGTTTGTAAATACCCAATGCTTTAAGACATTAGTCACTAACGCAGCCATTAAGCCTTGAACACCCAATGTTAACGCTATACTATAACGATAAAATAAAAATGCAATAGCAACAAGAGTATAGAAATACCCGGTGCCTGCCTCGGTTACGATATAGAATAAGTAATCTAAAAAAATGTGATAATGTTGATTTAACCAAAGCTCAGGGCTGCCCTTAGGAAAAATATTAGCAACAACTAAACCAACCGTTAATATCAGGGTGGACACGGTTACATAACCTGGCTTTATCTTGGGGTGCAACACTATCTCTCGCTGTTTTTGAATTTTTGAACCCACTTTCTTAGCTGCACTATAAAACTATCTATATTCATTAATGCCGAATCATTCGAGGCCTTGTAAGTTAAAAAAATTCCGAGAGGGAATAAGATGAACACAGAAAGCCACATTCCCTGAAATGCTGTTAATACTTGCTCCTTAGCAAATTTTTCTCCGGAAATCGTAATCATATAATAGAGGACGAAAAATAATATACTGATCACAAATGGTAGTCCGAACCCTCCTTTACGAATGATGGCTCCTAGTGGAGCTCCAATAAAAAACAAGATCATGCAGGCTAAGGATAATGTAAACTTTCGGTGCCACTCTATACGATGTCGTGTAATTAAATCCGTTCGTATGGTAATATCATTGGAAATAATAGAACAATAACCTCTTACATTTCTGATATTTCCTAAAGCTCTATGATAGGCTTGTACTAATTCCTGATGCTTTAAACTATCTATATGTAAAGAAGGTGATAGCGTTTGCCTTTTTATACTAAACATCGAAGTATCCAGCAAAAAAGTAAAATAAGGTTTTAGATATTCATCTAATTGCGAATAACTTTTCTCTATATTCATACCTATCGTGTCAATGGACGCATTTAACTGCGAAACATTCATCATTTGATAATTATCTTTAAATAGGCTCTCTTGTGTGCGTGTCATATTGAACTCTGATAAATCTAGTGCCTTACGCCAACGTTCAAAGTGAAACCGCACTTGTTCGTTCTTCTTGTTCTTTGACGAGATCACATTATTCTCCTCATATTGGTTTCCATCATACAGCTCAAGAATGAGATAACGCTTATCAGGTGTGGTACTCATCTTTCCTTTATTGGCATACACGATTGAACCTTGCCCCCGGTTTGAAGTATGGTCGTAGATTAATATATCGCGTATGCCTTGATTGTCTGCATCTTTTGCCCCAACCCGAATGCTGATTCCACCAATATCGTTGTTAAATATTCCGGGCTTAATATTCAATGCAGGTCTTTGCTGGCGCACATCATAGAGTAGTGCCCCGAATTTTAAATTCGCTATAGGCAAAACGTAGTTTGAAAAAAGTAACGCAGCAAAACTGATAACCAATGAAGCCGCAAACATAGAGCGCAGTATTCTAAACAAGGAGGCTCCACTAGATTTCATCGCAGTAAGCTCCAGTTGTTCGCTGAAGTTGCCGATAGTCATCATTGAAGAAAGCAACATAGCCAGTGGTAGTGCCAGCGGCACCAAACTTGCCGAGGCAAGAAACAACAACTCCGAAATAACATCTATGGTTAATCCCTTCCCTACCAGTTCATCAATATACTTCCATAAGAACTGCATCACCAACACAAATAGTGTAATGAAAAATATTAATACGAAAGGTCCGATAAAACTTTTAAGTAAAAGGCGATCAATTTTTTTCATCAAGAACATGCTGCGCAGAATACAAAATTAGTTTTTTAGAAATAAGAGGTGCGCCTCCCGATATCGAGGTATCAAGGTAAACCATTCGCCTCGTTAATGAATAAATTGTATCTGGTAATTAGTTACCCAGTCCGAGTCGCATCATCAGATTTTTGATCTGACTATCCCAAAGCATCTGGACATCACGTAATTCATATTGTTCTGCAAAATCGGTAATGAGTAATACCGTGTCGCCTGTTATTTCAGTACTTGTTATTCTAAATTCAAAATATTCATCATAAGGGTTGTCAATCCACCTAAATTTGATGTATTCTAAATCTTCGTATTCTACAACTTCCGCTTGCTGCTTATGCCCTTCCCATGTGAAGGTAAAAATATCCAAATGATCATCCACCTCATCGGCAAACCAAAGGGCAAGGCCACTGGAAGTGGTTACAAAGTCCCAAAGAATAATAGGTGAAGATTTAATAATATATTCGAGTGTATATTTTTTTTTCTTCGTAGGCAGATACGTTCGTTTACTTAACTCCGATTGTAGTTTCTCGCGTAACTTAGCTTGTATGCGCTCTTTGGCTTTATCCTTTTGAGAAACTTTCTTAGGTATTAGTGCCGGGTCGGGTTTAATTTCGATATTTTCAATTACAACGTTTGCTTCTTCATCATCTTCGTCTGTCTTCTTTTTACGGCCACGCTTCTTACCCTCACCTTCTGTTTTACGCAATGCTTTCTTGCCCGCCTCTGCTTGCGTCTTTTCAGTTGATTTTGAAAGTACCTTTTTCGGTTCGGTCTTTACCAATCTCACACCCTTACTCTCCGCCTCTTTTGTTGGTTTAACATCCTTCTTGGCAGTTGCCTTCACGACCTGCTTTATCGGTGCAGGTTTCTTAACGCTCTTCTTGCTTCCTGTTTTGTCCGCAGTCTTTTTTAATGAGGGCTTGGATACAGGTTTTACAGTAGCTTTTTTTACCTGGCTAGAAGGTTTAGATGATTTACTATTATGTTTCGGTTTCATAAATACAATTGCGCTAAAAGTAATTATTTTGATATAATCTCCAAATCATTTCTAAATTCTTAAATGCAGGTTATCTACATGCTATTTCTCATTGCTGAATAAGATTCGTAAACTGTAAAAGTTTCCAAATAAAGAAGTGACAAAGTGGCTGTTGTTGATATTTTGTTGATAAATTCATGCGGACGCCTATCTTTGTTCTTCTAAAGCCCAACCTAAACACCTATGCGTCAGTTAAAAATTACTCGCTCCATAACTAATCGTGAGAGTGCATCCTTAGAGAAATACCTTCAAGAAATTGCTAAAGTTGATTTAATTACTGCAGAGGAGGAGGTGGAATTGGCTCGTAAAATTAAGAACGGTGATGCGGAGGCTCTTGAAAAACTGACTAAAGCAAACTTACGCTTTGTTGTATCCGTTGCTAAGCAATATCAAAATCAAGGCTTATCGCTACCGGACTTAATTAACGAAGGTAATTTAGGTTTGATCAAAGCGGCCCAACGCTTTGATGAAACACGTGGTTTTAAATTTATTTCCTATGCTGTATGGTGGATTCGCCAATCTATTCTGCAAGCCTTGGCTGAACAAAGTAGGATCGTGCGACTACCTTTAAATAAAGTTGGATCGTTAAATAAAATAAACAAGGCGTTTTCGCAATTAGAGCAACAATATGAACGAGAGCCTACCGCTGAGGAACTTGCAGAATTATTAGATGTAAGCGACGATGAAGTGCGCTCAACCATAAGTGTGGCATTGCGTCACGTGAGTATGGATGCCCCCTTTCAGGAAGGCGAAGACGGCTCGCTCATTGATGTCTTAAAGAACCCCAATGCCGTTAATACCGACCGCGATATAGAACACATTGAGTCGCTTCGTATGGAAATTGAACGTTCCATGACGGTGCTTACTGACCGCCAGAGCGAAGTGCTTCGTTTATTTTTCGGAATCGGCATTCAACCTGTTTCGCTTGAAGACATCGCCGACCGCTTTAATCTCACCCGTGAGCGTGTTCGTCAAATAAAAGATAAGGCTATTAACAAACTTCGAAGCACAAATCGTAGTAAGGTATTAAAGACCTATCTTGGTGAATAACAAAATACATTAAAAAAAATACCTTTGTACTTATGATTAGAATTATTTCATCCCTCCTGCTCTCTTGTCTAGTTGCTTATGGCTTTGCACAAAACACCACTATAAACTTTGGGGCCAATACTACCTGCATGTATGAACTAAGCGGCACTACTCCTCAAACCATTTTGGTAACCTTCAGTAAAGCCAATGCACATGTGGCTCCTACTGCTACATACACCCATAATGGGCAGCTAATAAACATAACCCCCAACACACAATCTTATGAAAACTCACTGAATCTGATGCTGAATACCGATCAGAATATTACCCCAAACGATAACCTCTTTTGGTTAAGCAAAGCTCGATTTTATGAAGTGTCTATGGGTAAGAGTATGTTTTACATAAATGGTCAGCAAGAAATTTTCGGGATGGCCGTAATCGGGAAAGAAGATATTCAAATAAAGGTAAACGGCAATATGGTAAATACAGAGGCCTATCACTTAAGCCGTGTGGGTAATGGCCCTGCCCTCGAACTATGGATATTAAACAACGATAAGAACCCTGTTGTCGTAAAAGCAACGGGAGTAGTAAACCTCCAACTTACCGAAATCAACTATTAATAAGAAATACAATTCAATTAGATTTGCAAAAGGGAAGTTTTACTTCCCTTTTTTCATTTATTAAACTAAAAAAGAAATGTTTGAAAGTTTAAGCGACAGACTGGAAAGCGCCTTTAAAACGCTAAAAGGTGAAAGTAAAATTACCGAGCTAAATGTGGCTGCCACGGTTAAGGAAATACGCCGTGCATTGGTAGATGCTGATGTCAATTATAAAATAGCAAAACAATTTACCGATAGCATTCGTGAGCAAGCTCTTGGTCAACATGTTTTGACAGCAGTGTCTCCGGGGCAGATGATGGTAAAAATCGTACAGGATGAGCTTACCAAGCTGATGGGCGGTACGAATGTGGACATTAATCTGAAGGGAGAGCCTGCTATTGTTTTAATGAGCGGATTACAAGGCTCGGGTAAGACCACATTCTCGGCTAAGTTGGCCAACAATCTCAAAAGCAAACGTGGCAAAAATCCCCTTTTAGTTGCATGCGATGTGTATCGCCCTGCTGCAATCGAACAGTTAAAAGTGTTAGGTGGTCAAATAGGTGTCGAAGTTTATAGCGAAGAAGAAAATAAAAACCCCGTTCAAATATCAAAGAATGCGGTGCAATATGCTAAACAAAAGGGATTTAATGTAGTTATCGTTGATACGGCCGGCCGGCTTGCCGTTGATGAGCAAATGATGAATGAAATTGCTAAGGTTAAAGATGCATTGAATCCTTCCGAAACTCTGTTTGTAGTGGATTCTATGACGGGTCAAGATGCAGTTAACACCTCAAAGGCCTTTAATGAGCGTATTAATTTTGACGGTGTTGTACTCACTAAGTTAGACGGCGACACACGAGGCGGTGCTGCTTTATCTATTAAGTATGAAGTTAATAAGCCGATCAAATTTGTTAGTACGGGTGAGAAGTTGGATATGTTGGATGTCTTTTATCCCGAGCGTATGGCACAACGTATTTTGGGCATGGGAGACATAGTGTCGTTGGTAGAAAGAGCGCAAGAGCAATTTGATGCAAAACAGGCAGAAATACTTCAAAAGAAAATACGGAAGAATCAATTTGACTTTAACGACTTTATTAATCAATTGAATCAAATTAAGAAGATGGGGAATATCAAAGACTTGCTGGCTATGATTCCGGGTATGGGTAAAGCACTTAAAGATGTTGATTTGGATGATGAAAGTTTTAAAAAAGTTGAAGCAATCATTTTATCTATGACTCCGGAGGAACGCGGCAATCCTGAGTTACTAAACGGTACCCGCAAAAAGCGTATTGCTACGGGTAGCGGAAACACCGTACAGGAGGTTAATCAATTCCTAAAGCAGTTTGATGATATGCGCAAGATGATGAAAACGATGACCAAGATGAATAGTATGGGTCGTCAGATGCGCGGATTACCGCAACGTTAAGCAATTATATACATAGCGTGCCTTGTTATTTTAATGCGCTCCT
>JBDHXV010000062.1:0-12713 GCA_039810885.1 Chitinophagales bacterium
TTGTACAACGAGACCTTGCCCTATACACCCAGAACCCATGGCGAACTCGGCTGAAGAAGTTAGATTTAGAAGTAAAAAACTTATTTAAACCGCTGTCTGTCTTAATTCATGATTATGTTGCAAACCATGCGACATCAAATATTGATTTTAAGGAAGAGCTTTCTGTGGCAAAATCATTATTTGAGAGGTTGAAAGAAAAAGCAACGCAAAGCGATATGACTTTGAAAGCCTTTGTAGATGCAGAGTATAAAAAGCTGGAACGCTCAATAGAAACAATTGCAGAAAAGGTAATACGCAGCGAGAAGCGTAAAATGGATGCACAAGCACAGCAATTAACGAAACTAAGAGAAGCGATTCTACCACAAGATAGGCTACACGAACGTTATGACAATTTCCTTCCGTTCTATCTTCAATATGGGAACGAATATATTGGAATGTTAATGCAATCTTTTAATTTGTGGGATACTCGCCTTAAGGTGATTCAATTGAGTTAATGAATCAAGTTAAAGATTCTGCTATACCGTATTTTTTGAAAAAAGCCACCATCCTTATCCCAACTCATCCAGATTAGGCTTGCCTTGCCTACGATGTGATCTTCTGGTACAAAGCCCCAATATCTTGAGTCGGCGGAGTTGTGACGATTATCTCCCATCATCCAATAATAGTTCATTGCAAAAGTATAGGTGTTGGCTTCCGTGCCGTCAATAATGAACTTGCCGTCGCGTTCTTCAAGCGTGTGCCCCTCATAAATTGTAATAATCCGGCGATAGAGTGCTATATTTTTTGGGGAGAGGGTTACGGTCACATCCTTAGCCGGCAGAACGATAGGCCCGTAATTATCAATATTGTATGGGAAGTTTTCTGCATCACCGGGAAAGAGCACTTCGGGGTTAAACCCTTTCTGTAGAATCATAGGCTCAATCTTTTTCACATTAGGAAGCGCACGAAGTTTCTCTACATTTTCATCTGTGAGGTGATAGTTGAATACTCCCGGGGTACCAATGGGCCCGCCTTCTGTAATATCTAGTTCTTTCAATAGTTTATCATTTATAGGAGTTCCATCTGTGGTAACCAGATAATCTTCTTGTCTTTTGGGAGCCTTCCAATTGGGTTGCCCATTGATATATACCACAGCATCTTTTATCTCTAATGTGTCGCCCGGAGTGCCCACACATCGCTTTATATAATTTTCTCTTTTATCTACGGGTCGAAAATCTTCCATAGGATAATTAAATACAACCACATCATTTCGCTCAACATGCCCAAAGCCGGGCAGGCGGTGGTATCCAATCTTTATCCATTCAAGATAGGACTTGCCGCCAAAGATGGGTAAGGTGTTGTGGGCAAATGGAAAGGAAAGAGGCGTATTGGGAATACGGGCACCGTAGCTAAGTTTGCTTACAAAAAGAAAGTCACCTACCAAGAGGGATTTCTCCATAGAAGGAGTTGGAATTGTGTAAGCCTCTACGATGAAGGTGCGTATAAGAGTTGCGGCTACAACAGCAAAGACAATCGCTTCAACCCATTCACGAGTTTTAGATTTATTGCTCGCTTTCCGTTTCCAAAATTTCCAATTCATAATTTGTTATTTTTTTTATATAAAAAGAGTTGAGGTCCATTAAAGTTGTTCGAAAATGTCGGCAAAATTGTAAAAGCCCTGATGGCGAATTATCCACGATGCGGCTTTTAAACTGCCCACTGCAAAGCCTTCCCGATTATGTGCATTATGAATAAGCTCAATTTCATCAATGGCGGAGTGATAGCGTGCTGAATGAAGGCCCACTGAATTCTCATCACGTATAGACTCAATCGGTATGTTGAGCGAATTATTCAAGTTTTGTTGAATGAGGTGAGATAGGATCTGAGCGGTGCCGCTGGGTTTATCCATTTTATTCTTGTGGTGTGTTTCTGTAATATTAATATGATATTCGGAGTAATGCTTCAGCAATGTTGCAGCATATTGATTAATGCGAAAGAATAGATTTACACCAATGCTGAAATTACTTCCCCAAACGATTGAAGCTTGGTGAAATTGGCTTTGTTCGTGTATTTCATTAATCTGATGATACCATCCGGTAGTGCCGATTACAGCCGGTATCTTTTGATTGATATAGGCGTTTATATTCTCAAGTATGACATCGGGTTTACTAAAATCAATGACCACGTCAGCTTGATATGTTTTGAGATGTTGCAATTCGCCTTTATTTGCAGAAGTAACACGTAAAACAATTCTATCGTGTTGTTCTCGCAACACAATAGATTCAATCATCTTTCCCATTTTGCCATAGCCTGCAAGAACTATGTTCATCTTAGTTTTAGATTTAGTGAAAAACCGGGTTGAAAATTATTTGCCATAAGTAACACAGCCGGATTGATTTGCAGCGATAAGTCATCATTCACATTGAAAGAATATAAATGAGCATCTACGATAGCATCAAGAATATTTAAGCCATAAACGGCGGCGGCAAAAATCACGGAAAGATCGAGGTCGCGGCGATATGTGTTTTTTAAAGTTAATATTTCATCGTCGCCGAACATACTCAGATTTATTTCTTGCTTGCCGTTAATTCTTTGCAAAGTAAATGTTTCAAGAGAGGTCTGCGGGTCGTTGTCTTTTCTATACTGATATGCTTTGTTCAACTTGCTATAAATGGTAGCGTTGTAATAGATCAAATAACCCGCCGTTGCTCCGGCACCATATACAATAGGCAACTTCCAATATTTGCGATTGTATATCTGCCCAAGTCCGGGCAAAACGGCAGAATAGATTCCGGCTCTATGTGGCGAATGTATCTTTTTTATAGTGCTGTCGGAGACGGTTTGTGCATTTACTTTATAGCAAAGTAGCATGGAAAAAAAAAGAGCAAGAACCTGACACACGCTTAGACGCACTTTTTCACAAATTCATTAAACCCATTAAGCGTTCCAAATCATCGCTTGAAAAATAGGAAATAAGTATCTCGCCCCGATCGCCACGTTTGCTTTTAATAATAACACGAGTTCCCAGATGCGAAGCCAACTTGTCTTGGACGCTTTTCAACTCGTAAGATAACGATTCGCGTTGATGATTTTTTAGGGGTTGTTTTGATTTTTTTACGGTTCGGGCCAATTGTTCCACAGCACGTACAGAAAGGTCTTTGCTGACAATATCTTTATATAAACTCAACTGCGCCACAGGATCTTCTATGCTAATAATAGCTCGTGCATGAGTCATACTGATGCTGCGATTCTTTATTGCTAATTGAATCTCCGGAGGTAGTTTCAATAAGCGCAAGTAATTTGCAACCGTAGCACGGTCTTTCCCTACACGTTCTGCCAAATTCTCTTGTGTAAGATGGCACTCATCCATTAACCGTTTGTAGTTTAAAGCAACTTCGTGAGCATTAAGATCTTCGCGATGTGTATTTTCAATTAGTGCAATTTCAAGCATTTCCTGATCATTCGCTGAACGTATAAATGCAGGTATGGTTGTAAGGCCAGACATCTTAGATGCGCGCAAGCGGCGCTCTCCGGCAATAAGTTGATATTTTTTTGAAGTAAGCTTCTTAATCGTGATTGGTTGAATAACACCGTGTATTTTAATTGAATCGGCTAACTCTTTTAATCGCGCTTCATCGAAATCAACGCGAGGTTGAAATGGGTTTATCTCAATGTATTCTAAGGGAATCTCATTTACGGATGAGCTTAAAGCGGCTTCTGATGAGGGGGCTACTTGTGTTGTGCTATTCGTGTCAATGCTGTCGAGCAGGGCACGAATTCCCTTGCCCAGTGCTTCTTTTTTATTACTCATTTTCCTCGTAGTCTAAATATTTATCAACTGTTTTCATTTGTGTGAATTCATTTTTTTGAAGTACTTCTCGTGCCAGATTCAAATAATTGGTGGCCCCTTTACTTTCTGCATCATACATCACCACGGACTTGCCTACGCTGGGGGCCTCGCCAATGCGGGTGTTACGGTGTATAATCGTATCAAACGCTAATTTCCCAAAATGACGTTTTACTTCTTCAACGACCTGATTAGATAATCGTAAGCGCGTGTCGAACATCGTCAAAAGAATGCCTTCTATCTGCAAGGCATTATTTAAACGACTTTGAACAATCTTAATCGTGTTTAATAATTTCCCTAATCCTTCTAATGCAAAATATTCGCACTGTACCGGGATCAGTACAGAATCGGATGCTGTGAGTGCGTTTACTGTAATTAATCCGAGAGAAGGAGAGCAATCAATAATGATGAACTGATAATCCTTCTTAATAGGCTCAATCACTGATTTCATGATACGCTCACGGTTAGGATGATTGATAAGTTCTATTTCAGCACCAACTAAGTCGAGATGTGCGGGTATGATATGCAGAAACGGGACATCGGTTTCCCGAATGGCTTCATGGATATCTACTTCATTTATCAAACATTCATAAATACTATTATGCTTTTGTTTGGGATCTATTCCTAACCCCGATGTAGCATTAGCCTGCGGATCGGCATCAATAATTAATGTTTTGTATTCAAATATTGCAAAACTGGCTGCCAGATTAATGGCCGTGGTGGTTTTGCCTACACCGCCTTTTTGATTTGCTATGGATATAACCTTTCCCATGTTGCCTTTTTGTAAAAATTAAATGTGCTGTAATACCTTATTTTTCAAGCGCTCCAAAGGTACTACAATAGGGCTAAATTCACTTCCATCTGTTTATTGTTTACTAACAAATTATACACAAAAAACAATAGTTACATAGATTCTTTTTAATGTTAATTATGACGTTGAGCATAATAGGTTCATTCGGGTACATTTACGCACAGTGAGACTGTATTATTGCCTTTACGCTTTACTTGGGTTTGCTGTTTTCTTTGCTTCGTGCCATAATCCGCCAATGGATGAGGGGTTGCAAGTGTTTCGGTATAATCAAGCATCAGGGGTAAGCTCTACCGACCCGGCTTTTGCCAGTTTACAATCTAATATCTGGGTAGTAAATCAATTGTATAACGGGTTACTCGAAACCGACAGTGCATTAAATATTATACCCTCACTGGCTAAAAGTTATACCATAGAAGATGAGGGAAAGCGCTATGTGTTTCACTTACGTTCTGATGTTTATTTTCATGATGATTCTTGCTTTCAAAACTCAAAAGGAAAAAAGTTTACTGCACGAGATGTTGAATATACATTTAGACGCTTGGTTGATCCTAAGACTGCAGCAAAAGGGGCTTGGGTTTTTAATGATAAAGTGGACACACTTAATCCCTTCAGGGCACTAAATGATACTACGTTTGAAATCAGATTGCGTAAGCCATTTCCGGCATTACCCGGCATTTTAACGATGCAATATTGTTTTATCGTCTCTCAAGAAGCGGTAGAGAAATATGGAAAAGAATTTAGATCTCATCCGGTGGGCACCGGCCCATTCCGATTTGGTTTTTGGCGCGAAGGCGAATTGATGGTATTAAAAAAGAACGAACACTACTTCGAAAAGGATGAGAAAGGGAACGCGTTACCATACCTTGATGCCATACGTATTTCCTTCATAGATAGCAAAACTACTGAGTTTTTAAAATTTAAACTTAAGGAGTTGGATTTGATGGTTGATTTAGATGCGTCGGTTAGGGATGAAGTGATAAACAGAACCGGTTCTATACGAGGACAATTTATAAAGCAATTTCACCTAATCAAAAGACCATATTTGAATACGGAGTATCTGGGTGTAAATCTTGAACTTGCTGAAAAGGAAAAGAGTCCATTACGCGATAGGCGAGTAAGGAAAGCAATTAACTTAGCAATTCATAAAAAGGAAATTATTACCTACCTGAGAAATGGTGTTGGTCTTCCCGCAAATCGTGGTTTTATTGCTCCGGGAATTGGAGGGTATCCTTTCTCTAAAATTTATATTGACTCTTATGAACTTGGCGAAGCAAAAAGCTTGATAACCCAATGTGGCTTTGATGAGCAGCATCCGTTTCCGGAGGTTAAGTTATCGTGCAATTCAACGAATGAAGCCCTTTGTGTTTTTATCTCTAATCAATTAAAAAAAATAGGGATACCGGTTAAAGTAGATGTAATGCAGGGCAAGGCACTTAATGAGCAAATGGTAAAAGGGAATATTCTGTTCTTCAAAGCTTCATGGATAGCCGATTATCCCGATGCGGAAAGTTTCTTGGCCATTTGTTATGGAAAATATGGTGCTCCTCCAAACTACACACGCTTTCACGACTTAACTTATGACTTAGACTATTCTGAAAGTATGTTGCAAGCAAATGATTCTTTACGAAACTTGATTTACCTAAAAATGGATCGATTGCTGATGAGCGAACTTCCTGTAATTCCATTATTTTATGATGAGGTACTGGATTTTATACAGAACAACGTTAGCGGTTTAAGTCCAAATGCGCTTAACCTGCTTTCTCTGAAAAGAGTAACTAAGAGTTAATTATCTTTTTAATAAAAACTTCTGCACTACAAGTTTATCAATCGGAAATGTTAGCTGATTCAGAAGGGCATCATCCACCATCACCCATCTGAAACAGAGCCGCTCATTTTGATCTTCGGGAAAATCAAAAGGTTTTGTACTAATGCTATGCTGTAAGGGGGTATTTAGCTGCACGCTATAATATACACTAATAATTTGATCTGACGGATTAAAGGCAGAAGGTTGAAAAAAATCAGTTGTATAAATATGACCCATCACTTTTATTGTCGTGTCTAATTCTTCCTTCCACTCCCGTATAAGCCCTTCAACTAACCCTTCACCAAGTTCTAATCCCCCACCGGGAAATTTTGTAAAATGCATACCAAACCGATCTTCGTCGCATACCAACACCTCGTTTATTTCATTTTGAAGAATGCCATAAACACGAATATTAAATTTTTCAATTTTCATTATAGACTTTTGATAAGATGTTCAACAAAAATAATTTAAGCTTTATTACTTTTTGCTACGCCTTATCCCTATTACTCCAACCGGTATATGCGCAGACCAGTTGTAAGTTGGGGGGGGCTTATTTTAAATCCTATATTACAGATACAAAGAATATTGCTGTTGCTCCATTGCATTGGAAACCGCAACAGTATATTGCTGCAGCATTGATAACCGGAGGCATTATTGCGTTGACACAATATGATGAATCTATTTCAAGTTGGGTACAACAAAATAAAACGGATGCTACAGGGGAGATAACAAAATTCTTAAAGCCGCTTGGTAACGACTTAGTTGTCTTAGGAGGTAGTGCCGGAATATATGCGCTCGGAGCTTTAACGCATCAGGAGAAAACGAGTTGTATAGGATTGCAAAACTTTAAAGCTGTACTTATTTCTTCCGCATTCATTTTTGGAATAAAGCATTTAACACATCGAGCCAGACCTTATATGTATCTGGGTAGTAAGGAATGGGAGATGTGGAGTAACGACTGGGAATATACCTCATTCCCATCCGGGCACTCAACCTTTGCATTCACGACAGCCACAACATTCACGAGCATATCCAATAAAAAGATTGTCCCCATAATCGCCTATACCTTGGCAGCCTCAGTTGCCCTATCTCGAATTCATGATAACAGACATTGGCCGAGCGATGTTCTTGCTGGTGCCGCCATTGGTACGGCCTTCTCCTTAACCATAAACCGAAGTTTTAAATAACCTATTGTCATAGTATCTTACGCGCTCTAATGACCGCACAAGAGATATTATTAAAATATTGGGGGTTTAACCAGTTTCGTAGCATGCAGGACGAAATCATCGCTTCGGTGATAGAGGGCCACGATACGCTTGCACTCATGCCAACCGGCGGCGGCAAATCTATTTGCTATCAGATTCCGGCACTGATGAAACCCGGGCTGTGTATTGTGGTATCTCCGCTCATTTCCTTGATTAAGGATCAGGTAGAACAATTGCGAAAACGTAAGATTGCAGCGGGGGCTTTATTCTCAGGGATGAGCATGCGCGAGATGGATATTACACTACAAGAGGCGATTGATGGAAAGATTAAATTTCTGTATGTCTCACCGGAGCGACTGGGTACAGAGCAATTTCAGCACCGCATTTCTAATGCCGATGTGTGTCTGATTGCCATTGATGAAGCACATTGCATCTCGCAGTGGGGTTATGACTTTCGCCCGGCCTATCTTCGAATTGCAGAAATAAGAAGCATTATCAAAGAGTGCCCTGTTATTGCACTCACGGCAACAGCCATACCTTCGGTGCAAGGAGATATTGTTGACAAACTTCGATTTCGAAATGGAAAAGTATTTATAAAAAGTTTTATTCGCCCGAATCTGAGTTATGCTGTGCTATATGAGGAAAATAAACTGAATCGTGTGGTTTCCATGTTGCAAAAGAAAAGTGGATCCGCACTGGTGTTTGTTGGCACCAGACGGAGAACAAAGGAAGTAAGCGACTTCTTATTGCAGCATAAAATCAGTGCTTCATACTATCATGCAGGGTTAACCTCTGAGGAACGTAACAGACGACAAAAAGATTGGATTGAAAACAGAATACGAGTGATGGTTTGCACAAATGCTTTCGGAATGGGCATAGATAAGCCGGATGTTCGAATGGTGATTCATTATGAGCCACCGCAAAATCCTGAATCTTATTTTCAAGAAGCGGGCCGCGCAGGACGCGATGGAAAAAAAGCTTTTGCCATTTGTCTCTATGACCGTGCAGACATTATAGCCATGCAAGAACGAGTACAAACACAGTTTCCCTCCGAGAAAGAAATTAAAATGGTGTATCATGTTTTATCGGGCTACACTCAAGTTGCCATTGGTAGTGGGCTAGGCGTGAGCTTTGATTTAGATATGCAATCCTTTTGTAAAAAATATGACTTGCCGCTTATCCCTACATTGAATGCATTGAAGACACTGGAACTGGAGGGCTATATTTCTTTATCGGATGCCATTTTAATTCCATCTCGTGTGATGATTGTAGTTAATAGGGAGCAACTCTATCGCTTACAGGTGCAAAATCCGCGTGCCGAGCCATTCATTACGGCGTTACTTCGTATGTATGGAGGAATATTTGATCATTACACAACTATCTTTGAGCGTGATATAGCTTCGCACCTAAACACATCAACACTAACAGTCGAGAAGGCGTTAAAGGCTTTACACCAACAAGATTATATTGATTACGTTCCGGCCACAGATAAGCCGCAAATTACATACACCTCTCCGCGAAGAGATACGCAGGACTTACATATTGACACCTTTCTCCTCAAAAAAAGAAAAGAATCTTTTCAACTGCGAACCGATGCGATGATACATTATTTAGAGACTAAATGGAAGTGTCGCACTCAGATGCTCTTGCAATATTTTGGTGAAGACGAAAACTATCGTTGCGGGATATGTGATGCCTGTTTGCGCCGCCATGAATTGGATGTGAGTGATATGGAATTTGAAAATATAGTTGGAGCAATTAAGCGAGTTCTTTTACAAGAATCAATAACACAACAAGCACTTATCGATATCTTATCTAACATCCCGAAAGAAAAGGTGGGTACGTCGGTCCGTTGGCTGTTAGACACTAATCTCATACGAGAAGACGAAAGCGGGATTTTATATTGGATAACATGACGAAGGTTTTATTTACAGTGAGCAATGATTTGAATACCGATCAGCGAATGAACCGGATTTGCAAAACCTTGCATGAGCAAGGTTTTGATGTTTATCTTATCGGACGCAAACGAAAAAGTTCACAACCACTGCCTCAAAAGCAATATAAACAAGTGAGGCTCTCCCTATTTTTTGAACGAGGCAAACTATTTTATATCGAATTACAGATTCGCCTATTCTTTTATCTTTTGTTCCATTCTTTTGACATGGTCTGCGGAATAGATTTAGACACAATACTGCCTTGTTATTTTATTTCAAGAATAAAAGGAGGAAAGTGTTATTATGATGCACATGAACTTTTTACTGAAGTGCCTGAGGTTGTGCGCCGGCCTATGGTTAGGAGCATTTGGTTGAGAATAGAACGATTTATTTGTCATAGCAAGTCTATTGTAAAATATACGGTTAGCCAATCTGTGGCAGACGAATTGGGTAAACGCTACGGCTGCTCTTTTTCTATTATCCGTAATATGCCGGATTACAAATCAATTACGACACAAGCAGATGAAAATATCGTGCTATATCGAGGTGCCGTTAATGAAGGGCGAGGCCTTGAAATGCTGATAGAAGCTATGAAATGTATTGATGCTCAGCTTACAATTGCCGGAGATGGCGATATTACGCCTTTATTAAAGGAACTTGCTGTACAACATGGAGTAGAGAATAAAATACGATTCACCGGTTATTTGAGACCCGCTGAATTAGATCGCGTGTCGAGTAAGGCACGTATTGGCGTTAACCTACTGGAACAAAAGAGTCTAAATTATTATTATTCGTTAGCAAACAAATTCTTTGATTATGTACATTTAGAAATTCCTCAGGTCTGTATGAACTTTCCCGAATATAAAAGAATGAATGAGCTACATAGGGTAGCCATACTTATTGATGAGCTCACTGTCGAAGCCATTGCAGCAGCCATCAACAAGTTATTGACAGAGACTATAGTATATAAGCAGATGCAGGAACAGTGTAAGATTGCAGCAAAAGAATGGAACTGGCATATCGAGCAACGAAAACTTATTGAACTTTATCGGTTAAGCTGATGCGACTACACGTCATATCATTCAATATTCCTTACCCACCGGATTATGGCGGAGTGATAGATGTATATTATAAGCTAAAAGCACTACATAATTTGGATGTCAAGATTGTATTACATTGCTTTGAGTATGGTCGTAAAGAGCAACCAGAGCTGAATGAAATTTGCGAAAGGGTTTATTATTATCATCGTGATTATAGTTTAAGAGATTTTTCAAGCTTGACTCCTTTTATCGTGAAATCAAGAAAATCATCTGAGCTGTTAAAAAACCTTTCTTACGATAAGGATCCGATTTTATTTGAGGGGCTACATACATGCTATTATCTTGGGCATCCGGATTTGAAAGACAGATATAAACTAGTGCGTATGCATAATGTTGAGTCGGACTACTATAAAGCACTTGGAGGAAACGAACGAAACATCATGCGGAAATTTTATTTCTACACAGAATCTCTGAAGTTGAATTATTATGAAAAGATATTAAAACATGCAAATGCAATCTTGCCGATATCTACTCACGACTACGAGTTGTTTAAACAACGTTACACGAATGTAACTTACTTACCCGCATTTCACCCGAATGAGGAGATCCAATCCTTATTAGGAAAGGGAGAATATGTTTTGTTTCATGGTAATTTGTCGGTTAATGAAAATAATCAGGCTGCCGTTTGGCTAACAGCACGTGTCTTTAGTGGGTTGAACGTTCCTGTTATCATTGCGGGCTCGCAACCTTCGACCACCTTGCAAAATATGGTTACGCAGTATAAACATATTCGACTCATTGCCAATCCGTCACAAGGTGAGATGCTTGAGTTAATTCGTAAAGCACACATTCATGTACTCCCTACATTTCAAGACACCGGCATTAAGCTGAAGTTGTTGAATGCCTTGTTTATGGGGCGTTTCGTAATTGTAAATCCATTGATGGTCCAACAAACAGGGCTGGAACGTTTATGCATTGTCAACGAAACAGCAGATGAGATGAAACGTGCAATTGAATACAACATGCAAAAAGAATTTACACAAGAAGATATTAACTTGCGTCGTATGTACTTAGAAAAAGAGTTTACGAATAAAGCTAATGCGGCAAAGCTTATACAATGCTTGCAGCCATCTCAGTGATGCGTCCTTGTTCACATAGTAGCGTTCGCTCGGGATACTTTTTTATAGTAAGATAATCATGAGAAGCCATTAAAATGGCTGTGCCGTTTTGCTTAGAAAGATCGCGAAGTAGTTGCAACGTTTCATCCGATGTCTCCGGATCCAGGTTGCCCGTAGGCTCATCGGCAAGGATAACCTCCGGATTATTTAATAAGGCACGTGCAATAACTACGCGCTGCTGCTCTCCACCCGAAAGCTCGTGAGGCATTTTAAATCCTTTAGTATTTAACCCGACAGAATCCAAGACTTCATCTACACGCTTATCAACTTTTGATCTGTCCTTCCATCCTGTTGCTTTCAACACAAAGCGAAGGTTGTCATTTACACTACGATCGGTCAATAGCTGAAAGTCCTGAAATATAATGCCTAGTTTACGTCGTAGATAAGGGAGTGTCTTAAACTTCATTTGTCTTAGATCAAAGCCCGAAACCAGTACAGAGCCGGATGCCGGAAGAGTTTCACCGTATAGCATTTTCAAGATGCTACTCTTGCCACTCCCGGTTTTGCCAACAAGGTAAACAAATTCATGCCGCGCAACTTCAAAACTGACGTTATTAACCACTAGGCTATCTCCTTGATAGGCGCTGGCATTTTGAACTTTGATAACAGGGGTTTCCATTTTACTATAAATCTATTTTTTGAATTTTACCGTAAGGCAACTCAGCAATAATTTTTTTTAATTGTTCTTCTTTATCTGCTAATCCGATTTTAGCTAATGCACCTTCAGGTCGGTCTGCACGAAAGTATGCCAGTAAGGTAAACTCTTCATCTCGAATTTGAACATAATCGGGAATCTTAACTTTGCCTTCAATTTTTAAGACATACATGAAAGAAAATAAAATTTTCGTAAAGCTATACTGCACTTGACAATTCAGTGAATGTGTTACCAACACGATGTTATTATTTTCAGAAAAA
>JBDHXV010000063.1:0-11920 GCA_039810885.1 Chitinophagales bacterium
ATTTAGTATGGTCTTCTAATTCTTGAATGAGAGATTTTAATGAGTCGATAAAAGCATTCTTCGTTTCAGCATTTTCAACAACTGATTTTAAGAGTTTGTTGGTTTTTAGTTGTTTAATAATGTTTTGATATTGATCTTGCTGCAACTGTTGATCTTTTAAGAACTTACTGTTCTCGGTAATATTCTTAGCATTAAAATCGCCCAGATTGCTAAAATTGATGTTCTCTTGAATGGAACTACCGTCAGCAGTTTCAAAGTCAACATTTACTGAAGGTTTAAAATGATCGAAAACTTCCTCAACTGTTTTTAAATCATAAACAGCCTCTGGTTTAATGGGAGCTTCGTCAGTTAATTTTTGGATGAACATCGTCCTGTTCATTGGAATATCGGCAATTGCTTCCGAGGTATCTTTTTTTACCTCATTACCACCTACTCCGAAGTTATACATACTCATGGGAAAAAGGGTTTTTTGTATTTAACAATTCAAATTTAAAGTTAATTAAATAATTTAACAATACTCCCAAAGGGTTAATTTATGAAATATTCCACTTAATTTCATTGTTATCCACAGATACTTCGAGTTTATTCCCTTTAGAAATCTTGCCGCCAATTAACATTTTGGATATGGGTCTTCTGAGTTGATTACGAATAACTCCCGTAAGGGGTCTTGCTCCGTAACGCGGGGTGAAGCCCATCATAGCAAGCGTTTTTTTGGCATCATCTGTCAAAGTCATTGTGATTCCCATCTTATCTAAGGTATTAATTAAACTCTTAACGTGAATTTCAAATATTTTAACTACGTTCTTTTCGCTGATAGGGGCAAAAGGTATGATTTCAGTTAAACGTGCAAGAAATTCCGGTCTAAAATGTTTGGACATGATTTCCATTAAATCATTCGATTTGGGCATGATGTCTTTTCCAAATTGCTCAACTATCCATTCCTGACCAATGTTAGACGTGAAGATAATGATTGCGTTCGAGAAATCGCCTTCTTTACCTAATCTATCGTGCATTTGTCCTTCATCTAATATTTGCAGGAAGATGTCAAATACCGAAGCATGAGCTTTTTCGATTTCATCAAAAAGCACCACAGAATAGGGTTGCTGTCTTATTTTATTAACCAGCATACCGCCTTCTTCATAACCAACATATCCGGGAGGTGCGCCATACAGTAAAGCTGCAGAATGCTCTTCTTTAAATTCAGACATATCAAATCGAATCATAGCTTTCTCATCATTGAACAGGAATTCAGCTAATGATTTTGCAGCCTCTGTCTTACCCGTTCCGGTAGGGCCAAGGAAGAAAAATGATCCTATGGGTTGCCCCTGTTTATTTAATCCGCTGCGGGACTCTAATACAGCATCTGCTAAAGATTTTAATGCGTGATCTTGACCTACAACTCTTTTTTTGAGGTATTCGTCCATCGCTAATAATTTTTCTTTTTCAGATGCCTGAATTTTACCTAAGGGAATTCCCGTTTTGTATGAGATTACGGACGCCACATCGGTTTTGTCGATGGTATCTTTTTTAATAGCTGCTATGCCCAAGAGCTTATCAATATTCTTAATTAAATAATCATGAAAGATTGAAGCAAATTCTAAAGTTTTCACATCTGTTTCATCATCTATTTGGCCAAACAGCACGGGGCTCAGAGTATTCTTAAATGTGGTATAAAGCCACTGATATTCTTTAAGTTTTTCGGGTTCCGATAAATCTTTATTTGCATCAATAGCCTTAACTTGTTCTTTTACTTCGAGTAAATCTTTTTCAGACGTTTCGCTCATCATCTTCATTGCTGCAAGTGTCCTGTCTAACAAATCAATAGCGGCATCCGGTAAGCGCCGATCTTTGATATACCGTTTAGCCAGTTTGACACACTCGGGCAAAGCATCGGGATTTACTTTTAGGTTATGGTGTTTCTCATACGCCGGCAATACTTTAGCGAGCATTTTTACTGTAGTGTCGATATCGGGTTCTTCAATTTTCACTAATTCAAAGCGGCGGTTAAAGGCTTGTTCTTGTTCAATGATTTTGCGATACTCGTCATTTGTTGTAGCACCAATTACGGTAATCTCTCCTCGAGCCAATTCCGGTTTGAGCAGGTTGGCTGCTCCTCCTCCGGCCGGGCCTTTAGGGTCAAGTAAGGAATGAATTTCATCAATAAACAAAATGGCTTTTTCATATTGTTTGATTTCTTTAATTATATTTTTCAAACGATCCTCAACTTCTCCTTTGTATGAAGCTCCTGCGATTAATGCCCCTAAGTCAAGTTCCAATATAACCGCATTCTTCAAATTGGCAGGTACTTTTTGTTCAATGATGGCTAAAGCAAATCCATCTACTAAAGCGGTTTTCCCTACACCCGGCTCGCCCGTAAGAATGACGTTGGGTTTGCTACGGCGGCCAAGAATCTCAATCATCATCTTTATCTCTTTATCTCTACCAATGATTGGGTCTAATTTGCCTTCCTTTGCTAGGGAGGTTTTATCTATACAATACTTGAATAGAACGCCTTGCGACTTTGATGGTGCCATGTCGGCTCCTGATGTTGAATCTGTGCTTGCTGTTACGGCATTTTGTATGCTTGCATCGTTTAAATAGAGTTCAAGAACTTCTTTCTCTTTTACAGGGAATGATTTTAATTGGTCGGATGTGAATGCGATGTTTGGCTTGCAGATAGCGGTAAAGACACAAATGGGATTTATTTCATGAAGTCCCAGTTTAATTCTGACATTATCGGCTTCATCAAAGATGGACATTACGGTGTCATCACCTGTTGGCGATTCAATCGTTTTCGAAGTTTTTGGAGCATCCTCCATTCGTATCTCGGCCCAATCTGCAATGTAATTAGCATCTTTACCGATAGATTCTAAAAACTGCTTTAAGCCAATGTCTTTGTGCATTAATGCCCTGAGCAGATGTGCCGCAGTGAACTTTTCGTTATGGTATTCCTTTGCAAAGGCTTGTGCAATTTCAACTGCATGCTTTACATTTTCGTTGAGGTTAATTGTATTCATTAGGATAAGAGGTTAACGGTTATAAATTAAGTCGCCTGGCGTTTTAGATAACATTTTATTAATAATGAAAGTGGAAACAAAAGTTGATGTAATAAATATGACCACAATCGTTACGTATGTGTAGGTATCTTTTAAGATAAAGTAGGATACATCGCTTTCAACCGTGAAGTTTTGTTTTAATAATTTATCAATCGTAATCCCGGTCATATATGCTAATCCTCCCGAGAGGAGGATACCCACAACGATGAAGAATAGAATGATTGTAAAATAAATACGCAGAGAGTCTTTGTTTCCAAGGCCGATTGCCATAAAAGTTCCAATGTTCATTTTCACCTTATTGAGGTGTAGTTTTAATAAGTTGAACAGAAACAGGCTAATAGTTATGGTGCCAAATAAGATGACCAGATAAGAAATTATCTGTGTGATTTTACTAAGGAAGTTGAAGTTTTCCTTTTCTTTCACTTTCGCTAAATCTACTTCGATCACATTTCGTGAGGTTTCATCTTTATCATTAAATCTATTAACAATAAAGTCGGAGAAGCTTCTTACAGAATCCAAGCTCGAAAAGTAAACTGAGAGAAAATCATATTTGTAATCAGAGGTTGACGCAACTGCATCATCATAAGTGTAAATAATTTTAAAAGGAGTCTGCTTGAGCGGCTCTGATGTTTGCAATATTCTGTAAAATGTTTCTTGTTGATTTTGATTTTTAAATGGTTCCATCAGATTAATGGTAATATCAAATCCATCTTTGAACGAAGTTTTATGTTCGGTCGGATTAGATATTATTTTCGGGTCATTGTATTCGTAGTCTTTTAATGAGGCCAGAAATGTATTCAATTGATTCTTTACTTCGAAAGCTTCATCCTGATTGCAATACAAAACGAGGTTGACATTTTTATTCTTTTTAGAGATATCAAATACATCATCTATTTTATTTGTGTACACCGGATAGAAAAACTCCGATACGGCTATATTGTTTTTGCCGGGTAATTCACGAACAATTGCTCTAACCGGAACGGGGACACGTAATTGGGTCTCTTTATTTGTTGCTGTGTCTATGATGGTATTTCTTATATAGATATAATCATCATCATTACTGTAGCCCAGCTTTTCAAAAAATGACTCGGTAACAATTATGCTTAAATCTTCTTTATATAAATGATCTGTGCGTCCTTTAATTATATTCTTCTGACCAAGGATATAATCGTTAATTAAGTTGAGGTCTTTTCCCATGTCCAGCGTTCGGCACTTAGCATACTCGATATTGTCAGAGTTTTTATAGTCAACGCGTAATGAAAATTCTTTTGTGGCGGATATAGTGCTATATGAATACTGTTTTTTTAGGTCTTCATTTTCTAACGTGTTCTTAATAAGATTAATTGTTTCCTGCCCGCCGCGTGATGCCGGGATGCTTATTTGCAACCAATTTGTAAAGGCACTATCCAGCTTTTTGTGTAAGTAGTCTAAACAGCCGTTAGCAAAACCGACTGCCAAAAATGTGAAGTATAATATGCCACACAAGACTAATAGGTTTGACAAGCTTTTTCCGGCAATAGCTTTAGATTCCTTATTAAGGAATAAACGAAAATAATTTTTAAAATAACTCTTCTTTACATCAACTTCGTTGGTACGGTTGGTTTGTGAATCAACATTCGTTTGATAAAGGGACTTAATCTTTTGTCTGAACTCATAAAATTCCGTTTGATTTAATGCTTGCCATTGTTCGCGTTGAAATATATTTTCCGGTTGTACCTGCCCACAACCTTGTGCTTTGTCTTTTGTAATGAGTATGATATTATCTGCGTGTGCAAGTGCTAAATTGATATCGTGTGAAACAATTATAGCAGATAAGTCAGAACTGAGGTTTGAACGAATGAGTTTCATTAACTCATTGGCATTGGCTTCGTCAAGGTTTCCTGTAGGCTCATCACCGAGTAAAACGTGAGCCTCTGTGTTTAATGCTCTAACAAAGGCAATACGTTGGCGCTGCCCTCCCGATAAATTAACTGCTAAAGTTGTTTCATTCACTTCCGATTCAGGAAGGTTAACTTTTTTCATTAACTCTTTAGCTCCCGGAAGGACATCAATTTCAGCTTTAGACTCTTTTATCATTCTGGAAAGGCTTATGTTTTCATAAGCCGTAAAGTTTTCCATCAGATTCGTATTCTGAAAGATGAAACTCAGGTGTTTTTTGCGAACCTCGCTCAATTTTAGCGGTGTGTTCCATAATTCATGAAATGCAATGCGCTCTTTGCCATTAACAAAGTTTACCTCACCACTCGCTATAGTATTATTCATTAACCCGATTGTTTCAAGCAGGGTACTCTTACCAGTACCGGATGCGCCTAACAAGAAAGTAATCTTTCCGGCTTGAATATCTAAATAGTTAATATGTAAAACCTTGTCTGCTACATTTCCAGTATATGAGCAATCAAGTTTACGAATTTCAAAAACATTACTCATCTCTTAAGGAAAAATATTGCTGGATACCCAATAGAAATATCCATCAAGAGCATCTTTAGCATTGGACTTGTCGTTCTTTATCTTTTCGAGTTTGCCTGAAACCTCATAAAGAAGATTGGCTATTGTATTAATATTATTATCGCTTACTTTTTTAACGTTATTCAAATCATCAATTGAATATTTAGTAAGTAATTCATTTTTTACAGGTAACCCTGTAATCATCGTTAATACCTCAGCGGGCTTTTTCTTTAACATATCCGCTAACAGCTTAGGGTCAACACTGCCTCCTTTATATGTGATAAGTGTTTGCTTAAAAGCTTCAACTACATCTTGACGTTGTTGATCCGAATTACCTCCCGAGCCGAATCGTTGATAGCTTTCGAGTATCTTATCTAATTCTGAGCCTGTAAGTAAGAGTGTATAGCTATAAATAGGGTAAGTAAGTTTTTTAGAGCTCATTGTCGTATAACCCTGAACAAAGAATTGGAAATTCTCCGAAGCATACTTGTTGATTGTGGAGGGGTCTAATTTATTGAAGTCAACCGCATTCTTAAAAATCTTTGCAATCAAGGGATTGAAGCCGGCTTTACCTGCCGTTTCAAATCCTTTAATAATATTAATAACGCCGTCAACGGCCATACGGATGGATCGGTCTGCATTTAACACTAATGAATCAAGGGCAATTTCAACTTCGTCCACGCGCATCGAGGAGCCTTCCAGAGGAAACAATAGGTAATCATTTACCGGGCCATCGTTCGGAACATTGATAGACCAAACCGTGCCGGTTGTGTTACGCGCACTAAAAACCGGTTTCTTAAAATCTTTCTTTTGGTTTACCAATTCAAGAGTCTTATTAATATCATCATTTAACATAGAAGATGAATTTTTAATAATGTCACGAGCATCGGTAACAAACTGTTCAAACTCCGGGGCGTATCCGTTATTGGCTTGAATGGCAGAGAACGTAACGCCATACTGTGCAAGTTTTTCTTCAACCTTGCTCCGTGTATATTGTGAATCATTCGGATCATTAGATGCGCTGCCTACTAAAATCAGGATATTGGATTCGTAGCGTTCGGTAAATAAACGTGTTCCATTCATAATGGCTTCGAATACCGGTTGATAAGGACTTTTCTCGCTACACTGATACTTTGCAGATAATTCCTTTTTAATATTAAAAAGGAACGAGCTTACCGAGGAGTTTAGTCCACTGCTGGCAACAATATCTGCATTGCAGTCTTTGTATGATTTATCGCGGTACACCACAAAGCCGTACTTGTATTGATATTCACTGGATATGCCTATGTTATCCAATGCTTTTTGAATAGCCTTTAATATAGTTTCATTATAGGTACCCATCTCTTCCGAGCCATCAACAACAAAAACGATATTGACTTTTTTGGCCAGGGCAAGAATCTCTGCTGTATTCTTATCAATTAGCGGACGATCGGAATTGCCGATGATTTTTTGTCCTGATTTGCTAATAATATCTGTTGTAAAGCCTGTGGTAATTACTCCCTCATTATCTTGATGTATTACGGGTGAACGAAAATCATAAGAAGTTAGCTTCTTATAGGAGTCATCTTCTTTCCAAAGAGGATCAGTCGGATAAGTGCCCGATTGGAATTTTATCGCCTCGCCGGTTGAACCTACAATACATGCATTCATAGTTTTTTGTTTACGCTCTTGAATTGCATTGGCATCTTGGTTAGGCTCAATACATATACAATTCGCCCATTTTTTAATTAAGCCGCTTGATATCCATCCAAGAATTTTATCTTCACAATTTCTTCCTGTAATGGAATTGGTTTTACAAAGTAAGTAAGAGGTATCATTATTAGATATGTACATTTTAGAAATAAAAATATATTGAAACAGGCGTAGAGATTTGTCTTGTATCACTTGTGTTCTTGGCGGGTCATAATACAATTTTATTTCTCCGTTATAGGAGTTGATATATCGAGCTAAGTCCTTTAACACACTCAAGTCGGAAACAACCGTAAGTGCTTTCAGATAAACAAAGGTGTTTTTGGCAACCAAACTAGAGCTCCATAGCAAGAGATCTTTTTTCTTTACCCATCCAATGGAGGTGCCTTCTGCCCCAATTTTCCATTTGCTGTCTATTGGAACTGCAGGGTTATATTCCATAAGGTTCAAGTAATCTCCTTTTTCACCAATTACCCAGGCAGGGGTCATGAATTTTAATGTACGAGCAACTATAGCCGTGTTCGGATTATCGAATGCTTGAACATCATTTCTAATCGTATATACAGTCCAGATGGTATTGTCTTTGTCTGCATTTGCGTGGTCGTTTAGTTCTGTTCCATCGGGGAATTTATAAGCATCCGGAGTACGAAATACCATAGTGCCCTTAGAGATGCTCTTTGTTTGTGCCCAAACAGAAACGTTGATAAAAAGTAATACAATGATTGTTCTAATCAAGTACTTGAATGTCATAGCTGATGTAGTTTTTCTCGTCTTTTAAATTATAGAATTGTAGAAGTGCATTAAGTTCATTTTGCATTTTATCTCGCGACATTTTCATGCTCTTATCCTCCTTATAGGAAACACGCAAGATAACTTTAGTGAATCCGGGTTTACATCCGGTCAAAGACATCAGTTCCATTGGAATGTATTTAAACATTCGAGATATCTCATAAGGATTTTTATTGAGTGATTTGAATATATAGTCAGATTTTATATAGTAATAGCAAAGTAATGAATCCGTTATACGAATAGGCTCCTGATTCAATATGTCAAGAATAAATTCATTATCAAAATTATAATAAGGTGTGGCATATTCATTATCCAAGTTTAACTCATCGAGGATGTCGAGTCGCTTATTAATTTTTGTATAGAATACCGGCTTTAATTTGTTGGGTTGATAGTAGATAAAATAATTTTCATTCTTATTTGCCAGGCGTTCCAAGATGTTGCTAATGTCAACCCGAACATCACTATTTAAACGAACGCCGGCTCGTATATCTGCCTGTCCATTGTCTATATATACCAATGAAAGAGATTTTTTTTCAGTAGTAAAGGTTTGCTGAGCACATACTGATAATACAGTAAGTGAAGTAAGGAGAACAAGTAGCAAATGAGGTTTCATATATGCTTATTTGTAACGATAAGTAATGGTGGCCATGTTGATTTTACCGGTTTTCTTATCCGTTGTCATATCTGCAGAAATTATTTGAATCTGCCCGGCATTAGCTTTACATTCATTAATAAAGGATGCCAGTTTCTTGGTTTCTGTTTTTCCATCTTTAATCAACTTTACATCTGTATTTTGATTATTTAGAAAGTTATCTGCAATCCACTCCCGGTTATCATTGTAGTTGAGCGAGCCATTATCTGCAATCTGAGTCAATCTATTTTTAAGTTCTGAAGCAGATATCGTTTTAGAGTTTGTAGGAGCAGGTGTAGGTGTAGGGGCAGGTGTAGGTGTAGGTTTGGGCTTTTCCTCTTTAACTTTTGTTTCTTGTTTGACAATAGGCTTATCATTTACTGTAGGTGGCGTTGTAGCTATAGGCTTTGTTATTATAACGGTCTTGTAAACCGGTTCTGAAACATCGGTGCTGCAAGAGACTTGATACGTACCTGCCATCTTGTAAGTATAAGTAACTTTTTGTTCACGAGAATCTATGCGACCACTATATCCAAATTTCCAGTCATACTTTTTTGCGCCTTCTGCCAGGCAAGCAAATTCCAACTTCTCGCCCACCTTCCCTTCAGAAGGTCCCGAGATGGCTGCAACAGGCTTTGTTGATGTTTCTTCAACCAGTGCCTCTACTACAATTGCGAAAGTATCCTTACATTCTATCTTATTATTTACAAACAGCGAGATGATATATCTTCCGGGATTATCATATTTATATTTTCCTTCTTGAGTTTCAAATGTACCTGAGCCATCGCCCATGTCCCATTTCCATTGTTTTGCATTGGGAGATTCATCTTTAAAGGATATTTCAGTACCGACTAATACTTTACGTTCGCTCACGCTGAAGATTGCTTTTTGACATTCTTCGGCGCCACCAAAATATTTTTTAAATCCAAGTATCAGCAGAGCCAAAAGAATAACTGCGCCGACTACAAAAAGAATTCGTTTATCCATACTATTAATTAAGTGTTGTTTTTTTATCTGTTAAAGATTGCATACGTTAATCCCACATTAATTCCCCAGGACAAAATATTGTTACGACCGATACCCTTTGTTAAGGATTGATAACTTTTCAACTCTCGGTTGCCATTGCTGTAATCAGTTTTATTTTCCTTCCAATAGGTATTATAATAAACGCTCGACTCGCTGTTATTTAATTGTGTATAGATAACAACCAGCCCGGCATTATAATATAACTTACCGGTAATCAACTTTGCAAATTGAATCTTGCCAATATAGGTTAAAGTCAAACCTTTAAAACCTATGTTTTTATTATTATCGGATATTTGGGGTGTTAAGGAACTACCATAGAGTAGTAAGTCTTCAAGAGCATTGCTTTTTGAGTTATCAAATTTTATTACTGACGGTGAGGATAAGTCATCGTTGATATCTGTTGCAATAAACTTTCCAATGCTCGGATCATACTTCGCATAGGAGTAGTAATTAAATGCAGGGGCGTCTTTTGTAAAAGACCATTGTGCTTTCGTAAAACTGGGACCTACACCTATGCTTAATTTCAGAAAAGAAGTTACAGCATCCGCATTCTTATTACTGATATTGTATTTATACTTTAGAAACAAAATAGGTGCTGTTAAAATGGAATAATTGATTTGCTCTTCAATATTATCTGCAGAAATTATTTTTCTAACACTCTCAATTGTATGTTTATTCTCCGGGTCTATGTTCTTATCGATGAAACTAACATAAAAGTTGTCAATCCCAATTGTCTGCTTAGCATTGGTGTATATCATTCCAAGGCCTAACCCGATAATTCTTTTTTTGCGTCCAAAATAATATTCTAACTCTGCTGCGGCATGCCATTGCCCTAGTGTTGATTTCTTAAATATATTAAAATCTTGTTTTAGAGCAAATTGATCCGGATTGTCATTAGGTGCAAAAGTATTCTTATATCCTTGCGTTAGGTTATTCTGGAATTTGTCTTTGCTAAAATCAACGAATGTAAGAGTTCCTCCTATATTGATATTAAACACGATACGTTCCCCAAAGGCTGGAGGGCAGCCTCGGTTAGAAATGACCCCGCGTGTGCCGGGGCATTTATCTTCACTTCCAAATACCAAATCTCCATCCGAGTCATTGCTGAATTTTATCTTAGAAGATTTTCCCGCATTTGCCACTTTAGTAATCAATGCACCGGTATAATCTTCATTAAATGAAAAAGTGAGTGTAACGGTATCACGATTATAGGTTATGGGTGAATTCTCAGTAAACAAAACAACGGGAGGCCCAATCGTGGATTTTGCACGAAACTCTTTCTCAATTGTTATATAGACTACGTTTTCTTTAAAATCATTCAGATTAACGGATATGTTTCTAATCTTGATAATATCGATTCCCTTCATATAATACTGACGTATCTCTTTAACATATTTATCAATATCCATCAGATCTAAATCATAAGCCACGTCATAAACATTTTGTTGCTGAATGATGTGAGGGTTTCTAAACAGATTAGGGACAAACTCGTTATAGATATCAGCATTATCAGAAAAGAGGCTACGAAATTTATTTTCGGCTTCTGTGGTGATTGAATCCACACCCTGTGTTTTGAACTTATTATAATCTTCGTAAACATTCAGCAGTGAGTCTATCAATTTAAAAGCCCGCATTTTTTTCTCCCAACTGATTTCTTGAGCATAACTGCTTGCGATACTAACAAAACAAATAATAAATAAGAGTAATCTTTTTTTCATCGTAGTATCATTACCTTTTGAGTTAATAATGAGGCATTATTATCATGATATTGAAGTATATAAATTCCCGAAGCAATATCTCTGATATCTATAGTTTGAATTGGGCTGGTTACCTGTAATGACTTGATTATTCTGCCATCAGGCGCATTTAATGTGAGCACAGCCTTGCCATTAAAATAAGGAACTTCAGCTACGATCTGATCCGATGCAGGGTTAGGATACACCTTAAAAAATGTTTTTAGATAGTCATAAGGAGTTGACAAGACGTTAGAAACGTTGTTTAAGAATGAGCGTTGAATGCAAGAGTTAGAACTGCTTTTGTAATCAACATAATAATAAAATTCATCTGTATTTAGTGTTCCGACATTAAACACAAAAACAGCTTGGTTTTGTGTGGGATATAATGGTAAAGCAATTGTATTAAGCTCAAACGACGAGTTATCATTAAAAATATTCTTAGGCACTTTATACCAAGAATATTCAACTGAACTCAAATCATATAATACAGCCATAGAGGCCGGATTAACCGTTAACTGGAACGTGTTAGCATAAGGCAATGAACTATT
>JBDHXV010000064.1:0-10910 GCA_039810885.1 Chitinophagales bacterium
AGTCTGTCTATTCTGTTCATTGTTTCACTGTCTGATGGGTTGTCATAGGGTTGCACCTAACTCACAAATAGACGAAACTTTTACAATAATTCAAATATTGCCGGTTCTTTTATGTGAACTATTGAATACGAATAGAGTAGCCTCGTTTTTTGTTTCGCATTTTATTTCGTGTTTTGTATTGAAAGTGTTAAATTTTACTAACTTCGTGTTAATGTTACAATGACAAATGCGTAGTGTATGAAATAATAATTTTACATTATTCGTCATAGCGATACCTTTTGCTTTTTGTAATCTAAAAAAGGAGCTATTTGAGCATCTCGGAGATTAATATCGCCTTACATCTGTTGCCTTAGGTATAATAATCATTATGCAAAGCGTTACGATGACGTGCAACGGCATAGAAAGAAGTCGAAAACCGGAGGGGCTGGTCATGCCATCGGGTAGGGTTGCAGAAAAACTCCAGTAAAAAGAAAGGAGTAGTACGATGATGCAAGTCAGATTAAAGTAAAAGGTGTATTTGCGTGTCAGCTTTACAAGCATATAGTATCCGGCTGAGGCTATAAGCGAAGAAATTATAGAAACGAAGGTGAGTACAGGGAAGTTGATGTATTCGTCCAAAGAGAAATGGAATAGTTCGAAATAGAGATAATTATATATGTTAGTAATTATAGCAGCCGAAACGCCTGCCAACAATCCGCCTTTAACCGCCAGGGCGAGGGTGAGTTTTTTTCTAGTTACAGCCATAGTCTTATTGTGTTCAAAACTACAAGATTAGGATTCAAAAAAGCCAACGGTTCCACCCACCCATGTTTTGTCTTTGTTGTATTTTGTTCCTATCATCTCACCGTGGCTCAGTCTGACAAGGTTTAGAATAAGTTCGTAACTCTGTTTGTTTGTATTGTATATATATAAAAGCCGTATCTCGCATTTCACTTGTCCATCGGGTGTCTGTATGCAGGGCTCATAATGTACCTTGCGCTGTAGCAAATAGTTGTGCCGTTCTTCAAAAGGTATTTGGTCTATATCGTTTGGTGTTACATGAAATAAGACACCACTTCCCGAAAAAGAAAATAAAGGTTTGAGAACATAATTTTTAAGATCGGAAGGGATGTTGGCTATCTGATCGAGAAAATAACAAGGCGGAATGAAATCACTTTTCAGAAGAGGCATCGTGTATTTGCTTATGCGAAAAAACCAATTTGGATGACCTGCCCATTCTATATCAACATCATCTGTTAAGGAGAAAGCGCAATCTAAATCGGGTCGTTTAAGTAGTTCGTCAAATATTACGCGGTTGTAGATGCGCTTGATTTCTGTTTTAACGCCTTGACGCAGATAGAATAATTTTTTATTCTCGCGAATAACTTCTGAAATACAGACAGCCTTTACTCCGGCAAATTGTTCGGTAAGAATGAAATCAACAGCAGTAGCCTGTTTGAGGGGTTCTATTTCAAGCAGTATTACGTGTTGTGGCTCGTGCGAGCCAAGGATAGAATTTTTAAGACAGGCCAGGTATTCATCATTTGTCATTCCGTTTAAAAGATGATTTAGTGTACTGGGGATGTCGAAGTGCTTTCTAAAATTTAGTGCAAGGAAATGTTGATATGCAAAGAGAGAAGGGAAGCCCTGCATCTCGATGAGTTGTGGAGAGTAGTTTCCGGTATCGTCTTTACAGACGGCAAAATCCAGCGCAATAAATAAACTTTTCTCGTCTTCGTTTGGGACGTAACATACGTTAGGTATGGCCCGTTCAGTAATTTGCTTAAAGTCTTTGTGATCAATAAAACGAATGATTTCTGATCCGGCTGATATTAATTTTGAGAATAGCATGGCATCAACGAATACAGGTGTTTCGGCTACACGAAAGGGTAGTTTAAATTGCGCTGTTTGTTCAATATCATCAATTAAGGCTTTGTATTTTTCTGCAGTATAGGTTTGATTGTATTGTTTACGAACAGAGGGGATCATAAATCATTAAATTTTGTGAATAAAGATAAGCGTACACGTTGTATCTGTATAAACACTTGCCTTGATGCATTAGCAAATTAGTTATTTTGTAAGCCGAAAGATTACACACCTCTATGGAAACGAAAGACGATATTGTACGGGATTGGCTTCCCCGCTATACAGGAACGAAGCTTGAAGATTTTGGTAAGTATATTATCCTTGTCAATTTTGGCAACTATGTTTATCGTTTTGCCGAATGGCACGGCGTAGAAGTACACGGAAAAGATCGCCCTATGGTTAATGCTACAGCTGACGGAATAACGATTATCAACTTTGGTATGGGTAGCCCCAATGCAGCCACAGTTATAGACCTGCTTAGTGCTATAAAGCCTAAAGCGCTGTTATTTTTAGGTAAATGCGGAGGCTTGAAAAAGAAAAACCAAATCGGCGATTTGATTCTACCTATTGCGGCCATTCGTGGAGAAGGGACATCGAATGATTATTTTCCACCTGAGGTTCCGGCGTTACCGGCATTTGCCTTGCAAAAGGCTATCTCAACTACAATACGGGATAACAATTGTGACTACTGGACAGGAACGGTTTATACGACCAATCGAAGAGTTTGGGAGCATGATGAGGAGTATAAGAATTACTTGAGGCGCATACGGGCTATGAGTATTGATATGGAAACAGCAACTATTTTTACAGTGGCCTTTGCCAATAAAATACCGGCCGGAGCATTATTGCTGGTATCCGATCAGCCTATGGTACCGGAAGGAGTAAAGACAGAAAAAAGTGATGCAGCCGTAACGGCAAATTTTAGCGATCGTCATTTGCGTTTAGGTATTGATTCTTTAAAACAACTGATTAATGGTGGCCTCACCGTAAGGCACTTAAAGTTCTAATGCCATGCAAAAGTCTTTTACGGAAATATCTCGTGATTTAAAGAATAAAATTTATTATCCACTTTATATTCTGGAAGGAGAAGAGCCTTATTTTAATGAGCAATTGGTTAAGCATTTTGAAGAGGACATATTGAACGAGAGTGAGAAAGGCTTCAACTTAAATATTGTTTATGGAAAAGATGTAAGCGATACTAAGATTGTTGCATTGGCAAGTGGATTTCCAATGTTTGGAAATTACAATATCGTTATTGTAAAAGAAGCACAGGCAATAAAAGACTGGAGTGCATTGAGCAAGGCAGCATCCGGCTTGCCAAAAAGTACAATTCTGGTTCTGTTTCTAGCAGGAGCTGCTTTAGATAAACGTAAAACAGAAATCAAGAATATGGTTACGCAGGCAATATATCATCACTCAAAGAAGTTGAAGGATAGTGAAATTCTTGACTTCGCAACGGATTTTATCAAGCATAGTAAACACAGCATTAAGCCCGATAATCTGCAAATACTGTCGGGGCATTTAAGTTCAGACCTTTCTTTTGTAGTAAACGAGTTAAATAAGTTAATCCTTAACGTACCAGAGGGTCATGACATTACTGCGGCGCATATTCAGCAGTTTATAGGTATTAATAAAGAGTATAATGTTTTTGCATTAACGAAGGCACTCGGCATGAAAAAGGTAAGAGAAGCTATAGCCATTGCTGATTATTTTTCAAAGAACACAAAAGAGAATCACATTATACCCTTGCTTTCTCAACTGCATAGCTATTTCTACAAAATATTGATGTATCAAACGATGAGCGGCATACCACGTAACGAACTGGCATCAGCTATGGGAGTGAATCCCTACTTTTTAAATGAATATGAATCGGCAACTCACCATTATTCAAACAAACGACTTTATCAGATTATGGATTTATTGAGCGAGTATGATTTACGTTCAAAAAAAATTATTGAAAACAATGCTGATGACGGTGCTCTATTACGCGAGTTGGTTCTTCGAATTTTGAATTAAGCTCTTAAAGAGTGAGGTATATGGTGTTCCGTAGCAATACGCAAGAACGTTGGAAGTATGGTGTCGTGTGTGAGTATAATCTTATCCGGTTGTGTGAGCATGGCGAGTGTCTCACGATATTTGTCCTCGCCGTGTTGTTTGGTTATGAGTTCTTTTTTCTCTTCACGAATAAGATATCGCTTCATGCCCTCCACGTCGGACTCAGGGTGAAATTGAGTGCCCACAAAACATTCATTAAAACGAATTGCCATTGCAGCTTGCTCTAAATCCACGTGAGGGCGTTTTTTCTCAAGACTTAACACGGCGCCACCCATCTTGTTCAGAATGCTGTGATTTATTTCGATGACTTGCCAATCGCGTGAGTCCACGATATAGAACGGGTCGTTTAAATCGTGGAAAAGAGGTTCGTTTTTACCGGCTTGGGTTTTATGTGTTGGAAAAATTCCAAATGCAGTTGATCTGCGCAGGCTTACCTTACCGATGCGGTAATGTCTGCAAAAGATCTGAAAGGAATGACAGATAAGAAATACATATTTCTTACGTTCGGGGTATTTTTTATTGAACGACATGATATCGTCCATTAGTCGAAAATATTTTCGTTCCCACTCACTGTGCTCGCTTTCGAGTGGGCTGCCAGGCCCTCCTGTTCCGATGTATATATCGAAGCCTAAGTCTGCCATTTCATTTTTGCGTCGAACATCGTACACTTTCATGTTTAAATCACGCTCATTGTCGTGAGCAAATCGAGTAACGATGTCTTTAATACAACGCATTCCTTCATTGGGAACGCCATCGTATAAATCGAGGATAGCAATATTTAAAGGTTTAATTATCATGCGGTGCAAATATCAAATACCATCTAAAGTTTGATCACAGATATAATCCACAACAGCTTCTAAGCTTTGTGTTTCTTGGTACACAGCTAATTGGCGGTCGGCACCGGTACCTCTTTCTAAAATTGTTTTTACATATTCTACCTCGCGACGTATATCTAATTCGTCAACAACATCTTCGATAAAATCCAATAGTTCATAAATGAGAGAGCGGGTGTTTACTTCCATCTCCTTACCAAAGTCAATCATTTTACCATCTATACCATAGCGGCAGGCGCGCCACTTATTCTCATTTATCAATGCTCGGCGATAAATCATAAAGTTTAAATTTTGTTGACGTAACCGGAATAACTTATAAACCAGTGCTTGGAACAAAGCAACTACCGACATAGTTTCATCAATATGCATAGGAATATCGCAGATTCGGAATTCAATTGTGTCGAAGAAGGGATGAACACGTAAGTCCCACCATATTTTTTTTGCATTATCAATACATCCGGTTTTTACTAATAGATTGACATAGTTTTTATATTCATCATAGCTGCTGAAATGATCGGGAATGCCTGTGCGAGGAAAGCGCTCAAATACTTTTGCACGGAATGACTTGAAACCTGTGTTTCGACCTTCCCAGAACGGTGAGTTTGTAGAAAGTGCATAAACGTGTGGAAGGAAGTAGCGCACGGTGTTGGCAATGTGTATGGCCATGTTCTTATCCTCAATTCCCACATGCACGTGCAACCCAAAAATCAGATTTGAGCGCGCTGCTTCCTGCATTTCATTAATAATCTCTTCATAGCGCGGATTGGGAGTTATCAATTGTGTGCTCCAATGTGAAAAAGGATGAGTGGCGCTGGCTCCAATTCTTAATCCCAGATCTGCAGCAATTTCAGCAATAGACTTACGCAGGTTTCCAAGGTCGCGGCGGGCTTCTTGTACGTTACGGCAGATTCCGGTGCCGGCCTCAACTACAGCTTGATGCATTTCAGCTTTTACCTGATCGTTCAGACGTTTTGCAGCCAACTCAACAATTTTCTGATCGTGAGATTTGAGTTGCCTCGTTTGAGGGTCTATTACCATATATTCTTCTTCAACCCCTATTGTGAATCTTTGCATAGTGTTTGGTTTACAGTTTTTCGCTTTCTGATTTTTTATTACTGCGTTTGATATCAGACTTACTCATTATAGACCTGCCTGCTACAAATGATTTCACAAACTCACCCCATGTCAGATTATTTGTTTCGGGTTTATAATTTCTTGCTCGTGCAATAGCCATGTCTGCTGCAGAACGCACAACCCAGTCAAAATTTTCCTGACCTACGGAGTTTACATCAGCATCCGGTGCCGGATTGCAGAAGTCAATAGCATAAGGAATACCGTTTCGTACCGCAAGTTCAACGGTATTAAAATCATAACCTAAATATTTGTTTAAACGAATTACATATTCTTCAATGGTGGACAATAATTTCTTATCCGCGGTGAATTTACCGTGCACATAACGTAAGTGGTGCGGATTACGGGGCTCATACTGCATAATACGTACCTTGTCTCCATCAATACAATAGCAACGATAGTATTCATCAAAGATGATTTCTTCTTGAAGCATCATCACCAGAGTGCCTGTTTCGCCATATTTCTCAAAAAACTCCTCTTTGTTACTTAGCTTGTAAACACTCTTCCAACCACCTCCTGCAAAGGGTTTCATATAAGCAGGCCAACCGATATACTTGAATATATTATCCCAATCCAATGGAAATGCAAGGTTACGGAAGGATGATGAAGAAGTGTCCGGAGGCATTTGATTAGAAGGAAGCAACACCGTTTTAGGAACGGGCACTCCTATTTTAACTGCAAGTGCATTATTAAAAAATTTTTCATCTGCGCTCCACCAGAATGGATTATTAATTACTGCCGTTCCACTGATGGCTGCATTTTTCAAAAATCCGCGATAGAATGGCACATCCTGAGATATGCGGTCTATGATTACGGCATAATTACCCGATGCTCCTTGTTCTACAATGTCTATAATAACACGTTCTGCGTGGAGGTCTTTTAACCCTCTTTTGTTTATTTCTTCAATGAATGCATCGGGGAAGGTTGCTTCCATGCCATGTAGTATTCCTATTTTTTTTGACATAATGATCTAGTTTATGGTTTATAAAATTCTTTTAAGAACGAAATATACTGTGGGAACATTTCCCGCCACACGGGCCAGTCGTGCTTAGCCCCCTTACGAATATCTAACCAGCTATGTATTCCTTTTTTATTCAGGATTTGATGCATTTGCTTGTTGGCGCTTAGGCAAATATCGTATTCGCCACTTCCTAATATAACAAATAACTCACTAAAGTTATCATTCTGTGCATTGGGGATAAAATCGAGTGGGTTATTGAAATATACCTCGTCATTATAGAATCCATCTAGTTGTGGTTTAATATCAAAAGCGGCACTCATATTAAAAATATAGCGGATCACTTCTGGATGGCGAAACCCGAAATTAGTTGCGTGATAGCCTCCGAAGCTGCACCCCGCCGTAGTTACGCGACTATGCCCTGTTTCATTTTGACATAATGGTACAAGTTCTTCTAACAGATACTTGTCATAAAGGATGTGATTGTGTACACGCTCCGCCGGGTGAATATTTTTATTATACCAACTGAAGGAGTCTATTCCATCGGGGCAATAGATCTTCACAATACCTTCTTCAATAAACCACCGCACGGAATCAATTAAGTGAAAGTCTTTGTTTTCATAATAACGACCCATAGACGTAGGAAAGAGAATTACTGGAGCCCCTCGTGTGCCGAAGGATAGCATTTCCATATTTTTTCCAAGGTTGTGAGAATACCAATGATGATGATGCTCTTGCATAAATGATGAGTGGGTATGATGTGGCAAAATACTAAAGATGCACGAAAGCTTGTTTGAAAATTTCGATTAATAGAATTTGATTCTAGTATAGAAAGCTTGTTTCCAAAAGCTTTTTTGTAAAAATGTAATTTTTAAAGTTACTCTCGAAGAGATCCTAAAGGAGAAAAGTATAGAATGACGGCATCCAAGGGTAGTATAACTCTATGTCATCTCAATGCTAAAATGATTATTACAACTTGTGCCCGGGGTGAGACTCGAACTCACAAGGGAAATCCCAACGGCTTCTGAGACCGCAACGTTTACCAGTTTCGCCACCCGGGCAAGTACTCCCACATTGGAAGGGACTGCGAAAATAATATTTTAACCGAGATGTAAAATCGCTTAAGGCTTATGTAATATAAAGCTGCGCTCACTAAAGGCCGGTAGGGCAGGCGGATTCTCATAGAAAAATTGTAACTCATCGGCAGTGTCCATTAACCCTAAACTGTATAAAACGGGTACATAATGATCCGGAGTAGGAGCGGCCAACTTACCTAATTTATGACTTGTTTCATAATGTATTATATCCTCTATATTTCTGCTCAATAGTTGTTTCGTAATCCACTCGTCGTATTCAACTTCCCACCCATAGGGCCGTGTATCTGCAGATTGCATGCGCTGCATCGCCAGGCGCAGGTTATGAATAAGAGAGCCGCTGCCGATAATCAACACCCCTTTCTTTCGAAGCGACTTAAGTTGTTGTCCAAGTTGATAATGATATTCGGGTTTTGCATAATAATCAATGCTCAATTGAAATACCGGTACGTTGGCTTTAGGAAATAAATGCATGAGCATAGGCCATGCACCATGGTCTAAACCCCATTCGGCACTGGGCTGAATCGTGGGTGCAAGCTTAGCCACTTCTTGTGCAATCTCAGGTGCGCCATGTGCGCTGTACTTGGGATCATAGTAGTTCGGTGGAAAGCCATAGTAATCATAAATCTGTCTTTGTTCCTTATTAATATTCACGTAAGAACCTCGCGTACACCAGTGTGCGCTAATAACTAATGCGGCTTTTAACTCATATTTACTTTGCAAATCGAGTCCCAATTCAAATAGTTTTTTCCAAAAAGGTCGCTCTTCATTACTTAAAGGAATATCCATAGGATTACCGTGAGATGTAAATAACACGGGCATTTGCGTAGGCTGGGGTGGGAGTGAGGCGCCAAATGCTTGTAAGTCGGATAAAGAACTCATAATATCAAATGTAGTTATTGAGCGCAATATATTCTTGCGTTTTATTCATAAACGGTCACACACTTCGACTTTTTAAAGCATGTATTTTCGAAAGAATATAACAATATAGGAGATGTCTCAAGTTGTATAGACATCACTTTGCCAAAGTTGTTTCTCCACGCATTGTAGTCGTTACAGAAATGCCTATTCTTTTTTCGGATTCCGCAGTTTTTAATATTTCACTTTTAATTTTTAATTCTAAATTTTTAATTCTTCACAAGCTTCTTCACTATTCTTTTTCCGGTTGAAAGAGCTAAAGCATTTAAATAGACATATATAACCCTTAATGGTTTCCCTTTTTAGATATTATTACAATAGCTTTATTAGAAAATCTTGATGGGTTTAATAATCTTGCGTTTATTATAAATACTTTTTTAATTTCTTAATAAATTACAATTAATTGTCGTCTTGCTTTTTATAGAAAAAGCAATCATCTTATTCTTATCTCTTTATAAGCTTCTTTTGCTCTATTCTTCCATCCTTATCCATGATTTGCAGGTGATAAACACCACCCGGTAAATGGCTCAAATCTAAAACAGCATTGGCTGGAGATGCTATAAAATGATGTTGTATCGTCTGACCTATGCTATTGATAATGATAAGCGTATAAACTCCGTCTTTTAAACCTTTTAGCTGTATGCTTGAAGAAGTAGGAATGGGGAAAATTGACACTTCGTCTGTGTTATCTAATACAGGAACATCAGTATTACCAGAATCTGATAATTTCACTACCCAACCATCATAGTCCCCGTGATTTCCGGAAACATCTCCATTGTTGGATTTTGTATATCCTGGAAATATATAGCCTCCGTCAGAAGTCTGTTGGATAGTATAAGCCACGTCAATTCCACTTCCCCCAAGGCATTTTTGCCATTGGATAGCACCGGCATTATCTAATTTCAGCACCCAAGCATCATAGTTCCCGTAATTTCCGGAAACATCTCCATCGTTAGATCCTGTCATTCCTCCAACGATATAGCCTCCGTCAGAGGTTTGTTGAATAGCAGCGCCAAAATCAGCTAATGTTCCCCCAAGGCATTTTTGCCATTGGATAGCACCGGCATTATCTAATTTCAGCACCCAACCATCATCCATCCCGTGATTTCCGGAAACATCTCCATCGTTAGATCTTGTATTCCCTGCAACAATATAGCCTCCATCTGTGGTTTCTTGAATAGACGATGCCTGGTCTGATTGTGCTCCTCCAAAGCACTTTTGCCATTGGATAGCACCGGCATTATCTAATTTCAGCACCCAACCATCATCGTTCCCGTGATTTCCGGAAACATCTCCATCGTTAGATCCTGTGATTCCTGCAATGATATAGCCTCCGTCAGAGGTTTGTTGAATAGAATAGGCCTGATCAAACCCTGTTCCTCCGAGACATTTTTGCCATTGAATAGCCCCGGTATTATCTAATTTCACCACCCAAACATCATTGTCCCCGTGATTTCCGGAAACATCTCCATCAGTAGAGGTTGTAAATCCTAAAATAATATAGTTCCCGTCAGAGGTTTGAGAAATAGTGTAGGCATAATCAATTCCTGTTCCTCCAAGACATTTTTGCCACTGGATAGCACCGGCATTATCTAATTTCACTACCCAACCATCACCGTTTCCGTGATTTCCGGCAACATCTCCATCGTTAGATTCTGTGGTTCCTGCAACAATATAGCCTCCGTCAGAAGTCTGTTGAATAGACTTGGCATAATCAGACCCTGTTCCTCCAAGGCATTTTTGCCACTGGATAGCACCGGCATTATCTAATTTCACCAACCAAATATCATCGCTCCCGTGATTCCCGGAAACATCTCCATTGGTAGAACTCGTAGTTCCTTCAACAATATAGCCACCGTCAAAGGTTTGCTGAATGGACCAGGCACCATCAGCACCGGTACCTCCAAGGCATTTTTGCCATTGGATGTTGGGAGCTTGGGCTTTGCTTTGTGAGGAGAAAAATAAACCGGCTAACAAGCAAAAAGCAACAGTTAAAACTTTTATAGAAAAGTTTGAAGGGTTTAATAATTTTGTGTTCATAATAAATAAAATTTTAAATTTTTTAATAAATACAAT
>JBDHXV010000065.1:0-9743 GCA_039810885.1 Chitinophagales bacterium
GTCGCGGGTTCGAGTCTCGTCTCCCGCTCTACATTGAAGAGTTAAGTAATCGGATGTATCTTTATTCGGTTTTTAACTCTTCAAGCCGATGTAGCTCAGCTGGTAGAGCACTTCCATGGTAAGGAAGGGGTCAAGGGTTCAAGTCCCTTCATTGGCTCAGGTATTATCAATAAATCATTTTACTCAAAATAAAATAACATTAACTAACACAATAAAAAACAACAAACAAAATGGCTAAAGAAAAATTTGAAAGGTCAAAGCCGCACGTTAATATAGGAACTATTGGTCACGTTGACCACGGTAAGACTACATTAACAGCCGCTATCACCCACGTATTGGCAAAGCAAGGTTTTGCTGCTGAGCGTTCTTACGATTCAATTGACAATGCTCCTGAAGAAAAAGAGCGCGGTATTACCATTAACACCTCACACGTAGAGTATCAAACAGTAAATCGTCACTATGCTCACGTAGATTGCCCCGGTCACGCTGACTATATTAAAAACATGGTTACCGGTGCTGCTCAGATGGATGGAGCCATTTTAGTGGTGGCTTCTACCGATGGCCCTATGCCTCAAACTCGTGAGCACATTCTTTTAGCTCGTCAGGTGGGTGTACCAAGAATTGTTGTTTTTATGAACAAAGTGGATTTGGTTGATGATCCGGAATTGTTAGACTTGGTAGAGATGGAAATCCGCGAGTTACTCAGTTTCTATAAATTTGACGGAGATAATACACCGGTTATCCGAGGCTCTGCACTTGCTGCCCTTAATAATGACCCTGCAGGCATCAAAGCTATCGAAGAGTTAATGGCTGCAGTTGATTCTTATATCCCGGTTCCTGCACGTCCGAAAGATCAGCCTTTCCTTATGCCGGTTGAAGATGTATTCTCCATCACTGGTCGTGGAACAGTAGCTACCGGTCGTATCGAGCGAGGTGTAGTTCATACAGGTGACGCTGTTGAAATTGTTGGATTAAAAGATGAGCCTTTAAAATCTACTGTTACGGGCGTGGAAATGTTCCGTAAGATTTTGGATGATGGCGAAGCAGGAGACAATGTAGGTATCTTGTTGCGCGGTATTGAAAAGGATGATATTCGTCGCGGCATGGTAATCTGTGCTCCGGGTTCTATCACCCCTCACACTGAATTCAAATGCGAAGTGTACGTACTTTCTAAAGAAGAAGGTGGTCGCCATACTCCATTCTTCAACAAGTATCGCCCACAATTTTATTTGAGAACAACAGACGTTACAGGTGAAGTAACCTTGCCTCAAGGTGTTGAAATGGTGATGCCAGGTGATAATATTTCATTAACAGTAAAACTGATTACGCCTGTAGCTATCGAAAAAGGCCTTCGTTTCGCTATACGCGAAGGTGGTCGCACCGTTGGTGCCGGTCAGGTTACTGAAATAGTAAAGTAATTTGAATGAATACGATGAGTAGCAAGTATGGTAAAGCACTGTACTTGCTACTTTTTTTCTAAACAAATATCAAAAACATTACAGAAACGGGTGTAGTTCAATGGCAGAATAGAGGTCTCCAAAACCTTTGATGGGAGTTCGAATCTCTCCACCCGTGCCATTTAAAAAATTAAGCAGATGAAAAAATTTAATGCCTTCATTAAAGAGAGCTATCAGGAATTGATGACTAAAGTAACGTGGCCCACATGGGATGAGTTACAAAATAGTGCAATCATTGTTTCCATTGCGGCGGTACTCATTGGTGTGCTTATCCTGCTTATGGATGCCTCAAGCAATTTCGTACTGTCAACTTATTACAAAGCGTTTTAATTCTGACTGCAATGAGCGAAGAAAAAAAGTGGTATGTACTGCGAGTAATAAGCGGCAAAGAGCGCAAAGCAAAGGAGTATTTAGATCTTGAGATAACGCGTTCTAAGTGGAACGACATCGTCGAACAGGTATTAGTACCGATGGAGAAGGTTATTAAAATTAAGAATGGAAAAAAAGTAGCATCCGAGCGGAACATTTATCCTGGATACATTCTTTTGGAAGCAGACGAGAAACGATTTACTGCTGAAATGATGCAAACCGTTCGTAACGTAACCAACGTAATTAATTTTTTAGGCGACGCTAAGCCGCAAGCTTTGCGCCAGACTGAGGTTAATCGCATCTTGGGTAAAGTAGATGATTTGCAGATGGATAATTCACGGTTAGTAGATCCATACCACGTTGGCGAAACAGTAAAGATTATTGATGGGCCTTTCAATGATTTCTTAGGGTTAGTAGAAGAAGTGAACGAAGAAAAGAAAAAACTGAAAGTGACCGTGAAGATATTTGGCAGGAAAACCCCTGTTGAGTTAAATTATGTTCAAGTAGAAAAACAACAATAAATAATATGGCAAAGGAAATTGAAACTTACGTTAAGCTGCAGGTAAAAGGCGGCCAAGCTAACCCTGCACCACCAATTGGCCCCGCACTAGGTGCCAAAGGGGTGAACATCATGGAATTTTGTAAACAATTTAATGCGCGCACTCAAGACAGAATGGGTAAAGTATTGCCCGTAGTGCTTACGGTTTACAAGGACAAATCTTTTGATTTTGTAATTAAAACCCCGCCGGCTGCGGTTCAACTGATGGAGGCAGCCAAAATTCAAAAAGGCTCAGCTACATCTAACCGTAACAAAGTAGGTTCTGTTACTTGGGATCAGGTTAAGGCTATTGCAGAAGATAAAATGCCTGATCTGAACTGCTGGAAATTAGAATCAGCAATGAAGATGGTTGCCGGTACAGCACGCAGCCTCGGACTGAATGTGGAGGGCAAAGCCCCCTGGGTACAATAGAGGAACGTTACATTGTCTAAATTTTATGAAAATGCACCCTTAAAAGGGTGCATTTTTTTTACATGTGCTGCAACGCTCTGCCTGTTTTTTTGTATCTATGCGGCAAATAAATTTTTAACTTATGAAAAAAACAATACTAACACTCACTTTGCTCGCTCTCGGCGTAAGCACAATCTTTGCCCAATACAAACCTGAAGAAGGAAAGTATGGAATCACTTTTGGGATTACAGGGTTACAAACGGTTAATTTAACTCCACTTAACTCCGGTACAGTCGGATTCTTGTATTCTATGCCGAATAATATTTGGGCACGTGTTAATATAAACGTATCATCAGGCAGCAACACGAATGAGAGCACTCTTCATGGATTTAAAACAACAGTAAAAAACAGCGGCATGAATTTTGGCTTGTCCTTAGGTGCTCAGAAAAACTTTGAAGGTACAGATCGCTTGATCCCCTACTTTGGTGCTGATTTAAGCATAGGCAACGTTGGCGGCGGCAAAACGATAAACCGAAGCGAAGTAGTAAATGCGGATAGTACTGACATTCCGGGCGTTAAAAACGGAGACTATAATCAAACTACAACCAAGAATGCAAAGGGTATTTCTTTTGGCTTGACCCCCGTAGTTGGATTCCATTATTTCTTTGTTCAAAATTTTGCTGTCGGTGGTGAATTTGGATGGGGATTTTACATGAGTTCTAGCAAAGGTGGAGAGAAAACAGTAGAAGGTACAGGCATTTCAACGACGACTACTAAGACAGATAATAAGATATCTTCAAGTGGATTCGGAACTTCAGGAAACGGTAGAATCAGTGTAACGCTATTCTTCTAGTCTTAACCCGATCAATACAAAATAATAGCGGGGTTACTAATAAAGTAACCCCGCTTTCTTTTTAGTAATACCCTTTCCTTGTTATTTAATTTGTTTGGAGTTATTACTTGAATGTACATTTGTTACTGAAACAAAAACCTTATTTCCAGTGAAAACATTTTTAATCACGATACTCTTTGTGTTTACTTCGTTGGTAAATACTATAGCACAGTGTGGCATGATGCCCTTTGTGCAAGGCCGCACTTTAACCTACGATATAATGAATGCGCAGGGAAAGCAGACCGGATCGGTAAGTTATTATTTCAAAGAAGTAAATACTTCATCAGGCACATCAACGGCTGTGGTTACAATCGAGAATAAAGATTCGAAAGGAAAAGTGCTGTACAACAATGATGTAACATATAAATGCAACGGCACTACATTTAGCATAGATATGCGAGCTACACTAAGCCCATCCACTATGAATTCATATAAAGACAAGAGTATTAATGGAGAAAGTGCGTACCTCGACTATCCAAGTGATGCACCGGAGGGTACCACATTAAAAGATGGCAATCTTTTTTTAAGAGTTTATGATAAGAACGATAATGAATTTGCAACAATTTCTTCTAAAGTCATTAATAGAAAAGTAGTTGGCAATGAATCGCTATCTACTGAATCAGGAAATTATAAGTGTTTAAAAATTTCAGGAAGCACAACGGTTTTAGTAAAGACAATAGGGTTAGGACTTCCCATCGAGGGCTCATCCATTGAGTGGTGGAGTGCGGGTACAGGAATGATTAAATCAGAGACTTATAATAAAAGCGGCAAGCTCACCGGAACGATAACCCTGCGCTCGGTTAAATAAGTTATGGTGTTAAGGATTTTACTGTAACGGCACGGCCCGAAAACTGCCCCATCTTACTGCTGACATTGCTGAAAACCTGAACTGGTTCAGAGAATGGGTTATCATAGTTATTCATATAATGTTCAAAGGTTCTTACAAAGCGATAGGCATCATAATTGAGATGATGCAATTCAAAAACAAAATGGTTCACCTGCTGAAATTGAAAATCAGGTTTGCTCATGGTGAAAGATATGGTACGTGTCTTTCCATTAAATGTAAGGTCGTCAAAAGCTAAAAAGTCGCCTTCATCAAATAAAGGATCGGATGAGGTGATATGCTCGTCATAATTATAATCATTGACTGAATCACGATAAAATAATTTTATCAAATAGTAATTCGATTCATACCCCGGATCGGAGAATGTGATTTTTAAATTCACCTTTTCTTGATTTTCGCTCATAAAGGCGTTCGTATCCATTCTTGCTTCGATAATCGCAATGGGGTATGGCAAGCTGGTGTGTGCATAGATGCTATCAAACTGCTCATAAACACAACCTATGCTATAAGACTTGCCTGCTTGCGGTTTAATGTTAAACTTGTAATAGCCCGCGTATCCATGATTCATTGTGTCTAACAGAATATCATCTTCATATAAATAAACGTGCGCATGAGTAACTGCAATGGGACCGTACTTATCCAGGCTGCTAACACTTTTATTTACAAAAACTGTAATAAAAGAATCGGCATCAAGCGTACAAGATAAAGCTAAGCGATGCGGCGGTGTGCCAAGGTCGATGATTACCTGGCGATCACAAGCACTTATGAAAATCAGAAGTATAAAAGGCAAGAGATATCTCATCATTAAAAGCTAATGCTGTATGAAATGGAAGGAATAATGGGAAACAAGCTTAACGAACGAACTTGCTTATTGCCATAACGGTCGTAACCGATATAGTAGAAGTAGGGATTTAGGCGGCTGTAAGCATTATAGAATGATATATTCAATTGATCTTTTCGTTTGTGTTTGCCGCCACTCCAATTTAGTCCGAGATCGAGACGATGATAAGGCTTCATTCGGAAAGCATTCTTGCCGCCATAGTATTCGATTGTATTGCTGTAATAGGATTCCAAGCCGTTAGCCAAAGCATAAGGGTTTTGTGGGGCATTATATTGTGCAATCGGTAATGTAATAGCGTTGCCTGTACCAAAAACCCACGTGATGCCGAGGCTGAATTTATCATTCACCTTACGTTCCAAAACAATTTCTATATCGTGCCGGCGGTCATATTTATAAGGGAAAGTTTCGTTGAAATTAATGTTTGGAAAGCGACGGCGACTATAACTCAACGTATAGCCAATCCAGCCACTGAGGCGACCTGTTTTCTTTTGAAGAAAAAATTCCACTCCATAAGACCAGCCTTTACCGGCATCAACCTTATTTTCCCACGATTCGGCGGTATTGATAAAATTAGCTCCTCCGAGGTAGTCAATAAGATTGTGCATTTCTTTGTAATACACTTCGGTTGTGAATTCAAAATCCTGATCATTTTTCTTAAAGCTATGGGAGTAACCTAATGCAGGTTGCCAACTGCGCTGTGGCTTGATACGGGCTGTTGCCGGAACCCAAAGATCCGTAGGCAATCCGATATTGCTGTTAGATAGTAAGTGCAGATATTGTTGCATCATCACAAAACTTGCTTTGATGGAGCTATGCTCGGTTAGCAAATAACGCACACTAATACGAGGCTCCGGCATCTGAAAAAACTTCCCTTGCACCACATTACCTGACCAACGAATGCCCGGATTAATCTTTATCAAAGAGGAGAGTTGCCAATCATCTTCAATGTAAGAATAAAACTCGTGAGAGTACACGGGCTTACTGCCGAAGGAGGTGTCGAAACTTGCACTGTTCGTTTGGGTGTAGTTATACTGAATGGTGCCGGTGGTGAATGTATGATAAATATATCCCGCACCAAAACGCAGCAAATGCTTGCTCCCTGCATAATAATCGAAATCTGTTTTTATGCTTTGGTCGTTGATGCCCGATAAATATTTTAAAATATAAGAATTGGTTGTTTTACTAAAGCCATCGTTGGTAGCCTCGTTCAAATCTGCTTTGATGATAAAACGAAAATCAGAAAACAGAAGGCTCGTATTTGCAAATAGTTTTTTATTAAACTGGTGATTCCATCTTGTTGTAGCTGTAACGTTACCCCACTTTATGCCGAAGTTATTCCGTTCGCTATACTCCGTTCCTGCACTTTGATACTTATAAAAAGTGCTTGCATAAAATCGATCGCGACCGCCGTATAAGCTCAGGTAGATGCGGTCTTTGGGAGAGAGTATATAGTTTGCTTTGGCATTGATATCCCAGAAATAATATCCTGTGGTGGCTTCTCCGTCTGATGCCAGTTTAATTAGCGGAGACAACAATAGATCAATGTAGGTGCGACGTGCTGACACGATAAACGAGCCTTTATCTTTTTTTATGGGACCTTCCAGCATCAGACGGCTGGCCACCAACCCAATGCCGGCAGAGCCGCTCATTTTTTTCATATTACCTTCTTTCATGGTAATATCAATAACGCTGGAAAGACGACCACCATAACGTGCAGGGAACCCACCGGTGTATAGTGTTACATTCTTAATGGCATCGGAATTAAACACACTGAAAAAGCCGAACAAGTGCGATACATTATATACCGGTGCGCCATCGAGCAGAATTAAATTTTGATCCGGCCCCCCGCCGCGTACGTATAATCCGCTGCTGCCTTCACCGCCGCTCTGTACACCGGGTAACAGTTGTATGGCCTTTAAAATATCCGTTTCGCCCATAAACATCGGAATAGATTTTAGCTTTTCCATAGGCAAGTCTATGCGACTCATCTGAGTGCGGTCTTGTATTTGTTCGCTGCGCGAGGAAGTAATCAGCACCTCATTCAAGGTAACAGAAGGTTGCAAATTCAAATCAAGAACTTCATCTTTTTGCAGAAGCAAGCGAACGATTTGCGATTGATAACCCACATAACTCACCAATAATCGAACGCTGTCTTTAACCGTTAGTGTGATACTGTAGAATCCGTATGTGTTAGTGGTTGTACCGTTTTTAAGAGAAGGTTCATAAACATTAGCTCCTATAAGTCGTTCGCCGGTTTTGGCATCGCTGATGTACCCGCTGATGGTATGACTTTGAGCCAGGGCAAAGGAGCAGATAAAGGTAAAAATAAGTACAAGGTACAGGCGCATAAAAGATTATGCAGGCAAACATAAAGCGATTTCTTAGAACTATGTCTTTTTAGTTCGTACTCTTTGTTTAACACAGCCTATAGTTTTTTTTACTAAGCTTTAAGAAATACTAATTCAGCAACCGGAATACGCTTATGAAAAAACATGAAGAAAGGCCAGTTGTGGTCTATGTATATAGGGTAGCGAGCCTTATACAAGCCATAGCCGGTACTAAATGATAACCGTGTGAGAGCAAATAATAACGATACATGGAAACGATGTGGTTTGAAGAGCTAAGAAAGAGAGGCCGAAAAACTATAAATAGAATTGCTTTTGAAAAAGGCCGTAAGAATTTAAACAATTCTTTATTTTGCTTCAATGACAAAACTATACTTATCAACTCACTATTCTAAATAGCATAACTATGAACATCAAACTGCGTTTAACCATTTTGAATTTCTTTGAACTTTTTGTTTGGGGTGCATGGCTTATTACAATAGGAAATTATTGGTTTGGCGCCAAAGGGTGGGAAGGTGCTCAATTTGGAGCAGTCTTCAGCACCATGGGCATAGCCTCTATTTTTATGCCTACCATAACCGGAATTATTGCAGACCGATGGATGAATGCCGAGCGGCTTTATGGATTACTGCAATTAGCCTACGGATGTGTTCTGTTTTATATTCCGCAGGTGGACAACCCCACGAGTTTCTTTTGGGTTATGCTGGTCGCAATGTGTTTTTTTATGCCTACGATTGCGCTGAATAACTCTATTTCCTATTCTGTACTCAAGAACAGAGGGGGCGATGTGGTAAAAGATTTTCCACCCATTCGGGTGTGGGGCACCATCGGATTTATTGTTGCCATGTGGATCGTAAATCTTACGGGAAGCAAAGCAAGTGCAACTCAGTTTTATATTGCCGGCGTGTCGGCTGTTTTATTAGGGTTTTACGCATTTACCTTACCTCCGTGCAAGCCGCAGAAATTATTAAACAAGAACGCAAGCTTATTTCAATTACTGGGCTTAGATGCATTCAAGCTATTTGCTAATTACAAGATGGCTCTGTTCTTTATTTTCTCTATGTTCTTAGGAGGAGCTTTACAGTTGACCAATGCGTATGGAGATGTTTTCTTAGATGAGTTTAAACATTTTCCCAAATATGCCGATTCGTTTGTGGTAAAATATTCGACGATTATCATGTCTATCTCTCAAATCTCCGAGACCTTGTTTATACTGGCTATTCCGTTCTTCCTCAAAAAATTCGGGATAAAAAAGGTGATGCTTATCTCAATGATGGCTTGGGTATTACGCTTTGCCTTATTTGGTATGGGTAACCCTTCGACTGAATTGTGGATGATTATACTATCTTGCATTGTGTATGGGATGGCATTTGATTTTTTCAATATTTCAGGATCTCTATTCGTAGAAACAAATACCGATCATAGCATTCGCTCTTCCTCACAAGGGTTGTTTATGATGATGACGAATGGTTTTGGGGCTGTGCTCGGAAGCCTTACCTCCGGTTGGGTAATAGATAAGTATTTTACACTTCGCTACACAAGTGTTTCAACTTTAGCAACGCATCTGGATACAGAAACGAGTAATAGAAATTTATTGCAATTTCTATCCGATAGAAATATTAACATCTTGGCAAACGGAGATCTTTCCGATGCGGTACAATTGAGAGATTGGCAATCGATTTGGCTTGCATTTGCCGCTTATGCATTCGTTATTGCCATATTATTTGCCATAACATTCAGATACAAGCACGACAAAGAATCTTTGTCGGGCATAGGGCATTAATAATTAGGTAAAACATATAATATCACTTCGCATTTATTTCATTTTTCGAATTGGGGATATACCGTTGTGAATAGCTTTCAGAATGTATCTTTGACTTATTGCTAAACAACCACTTGGAAATTAAAACAACGGGTGAGCATGTTGTGAATAGCTTTCAGAATGTATCTTTGACTTATTGCTAAACAACATCTGGCTCTACATCATTCACACAACGTGGTTGTGAATAGCTTTCAGAATGTATCTTTGACTTATTGCTAAACAAC
>JBDHXV010000066.1:0-8772 GCA_039810885.1 Chitinophagales bacterium
TTTGCCTCGGCGCATATTATACTGTGGAAGCTTGGCAGTTCTATGTATTAGCATTCATTGTAGGCTGCGTTATGGGTGGCATACAGGCCTTGTCTCGTAGTACCTATTCTAAAATGTTACCCGAAACAGAAGACCATGCTTCCTACTTTAGTTTTTTTGATGTTACCGAAAAACTTGCTATCGTTATTGGTACGATCAGTTACGGATTAATTGAAGAAAAGACAGGGAGTATGCGAAACTCAGCATTAGGAATGATCTTCTTTTTTGTCGTAGGACTTTTCATTCTATTAAATTTGACACGTTACTCATTGAAGTTCTGGAAAAGATAAAATAGACATCGAAATATTGTGAGAAGGAAAGCTTTCGCAATTCATTATTAGTAACTTAGCCGCACTCATTCCATAAGATTGAAAGTTAATTTATTCATACCCTGCTTTGTCGATCAGATGTTTCCACAAACAGGCTTTAACATGGTTAAAGTATTAGAAAAAGCCGGCTGTACGGTACATTACAACCCTAATCAGACGTGCTGCGGGCAACCGGCATTCAACGCCGGTTTTTGGAACGAAGCCAAGCCTGTAGCGGAGAAATTTATCAACGATTTCTCCGATTATAATTATGTTGTTGCTCCCAGTGGAAGTTGTGTGGGCTTTGTTCGAAATTTTTATACAGAACTATTTGATAATAGCATTGCCCATAATCAATGTAAGCAATTGCAAAAAAATATTTATGAGTTTACCGAGTTTATGGTGAACATTCTAAAAGTTACAGATATAGGAGCATCGTTTAATGCTCGGGCAACATATCACGACGCATGTGGTGCTCTGCGCGAATGTAAAATAAAAGAAGCCCCTCGTAAATTGTTAGCCAATGTCAAAGGATTGGAATTACTGGAAATGAGCGAAGCAGAGACATGTTGTGGGTTTGGGGGGACATTTGCCGTAAAATACGATTCTATCTCTTCGGCTATGGTTCGAAACAAAGTGGATAGCGCATTGCAAACACAAGCAGACTACATTATCTCTACAGATATTAGTTGCCTGATGCATATTGAAGGATATATTAAGAAAAAGCATTTGCCCATCCAGACAAAACATATCGCCGATGTATTGGCAGAAGGCTGGTAGGCTGTACTATTTTTTTATACTGCTGTCCAAGTAATAAAATATCGTGATACGGGCAGTATCCGTTTGAAAATCGGTATTCTTTATCTCGGCACGATGAACGTTCAACCCTGTCCTCTCTCGCAGGTCCTGAAGTAAAAGTTCGTAATTCTCAGGTTTTATCAGATCAATTTTTTCATATATAATAATCCTGCTGCTCTCATGTCGCATCAGCCATATATTTTCAAGTGTATAAATAATTACCAATATCATCAGATTGGCAAAAAGTATTTCTGCAATTGTTACCTTCTTGGTGCTCATAGAATTAACTAAGGCTACAGCGATGATGATAAACAAATACACCATCTCTTTGATGGGAATATCTTCTGTTCGATAACGTAAAATGGAGAATACAGCAAACAATCCGAAGGAAACACCAAACTCCATCTTTGTGTTTGTCATGACATAGAGAATCATAAAGATGACACTGTTAAAAATGAAATAGGTGAAGAGATAATCCTTGTTCTTGTGTACCGGATAATAAATCAATCTCACAATGATGAAGGTTATTAAAAAATTAAAAGAAAAGCGAAGAACTAGATCGAAGAATTCGGCTGATTCAAAAATTCGGTAATCTTTTAGAGTAAATGCAGTATCAAGCAACATGTTTGTGTTTATTGATGAAGAGAATTTTTTCCTTGAAATTATTATGCTTGAGGCTGTTATCGAGCAATAAAGAGCCGATGATATACTTGCTTACACTCACCTGATATATTTTTTCGTCTTTAAAAAGTTGCCGTTTAAAAGCGTCTAATACGTGCGACGATTGTTTTAACTCGGCAACGACTAAATGATGGATATCGGCCGTTTGTTGATTAAACTCAAACGTGGTATATAAATCAAATGTTAACCGATCACTGAATGTTTTGTTTACAAGAGTCAGGCGCCGAAAACTGTTGTTCAACCTGGGGATTAAGCATTCGATGGTTTTATTATCACTAAACCTGCTGAGTAATGACTTTTCATCTTCTCCTAGCATCATCTTCGAGCCGTCCACTCTTATTCGCTCTTTAATCGTTTTACCTTTATTGTTTTTCTGTTTTACTTCAAAAAAAGTAATCCCGGACTCTACATAGGTGCGGTAGCGCACTTTTAAACGATTGGCTTTTCTATTATGATGTTGCATGTAAAACAATCGCTCAGGGGTATCATAATAGACATTATCGTAACTATTCAACCTATAAGAATGAACCTCAAGCATACGATAATAAGGGAGTAATTTTTCCAGAATAATTTTAAGCTTTTCGAATTCAAATAACAATTTGAAATCATAACGGTCCATTAGCTTAACCTGATCCATTTCAGCTAAACTGATCGAATCGAAGTTGTAAACAGATCTTAACAGAAAATCCGGAAGTGCAACACTCATCCGATTACTTTTTTACAACAACAAGGTCATCCAATATCACAACACTATTATTTTTGGTAATCTCTGTCTTTAATATTTCCACACGCCTTTTATCTAAACAAGTGTCACAATCGGAATATGAAAAAATAGTATATCGCCCTTTTCTCAAATAGCGAAACTCATAAGTACCATCATAGCTGGTTTTGATATCGTCACCAAAATAGACATCATCGCCATAAATAATGAATACATCCGCTTTACTTGTGTAGTAACTATAGGAGTTCCCAAACACATCATAATGTATTGCTTTCACCTTGCCTCTTATCGTGCTGCTGCCACCCAAGCCAGGAGATTTTCTACAGGCAGTAAATAGAGCTATACTTACACAAAGGCAATATAAACTGTATCGCAGGATACGTGTCATCAAAAGAATTTTATTTCAAGTAAATATATAGGAATCTGAGGTGAATTAAAGTGAGGCTATAGAAATATATTCCGCTGCACGAATTCCCTTGTCGCTTTGTTGTATAGTGCATGCCTGATAAAGGCGATCGTGTTCAAAAAAAATTATGGTGTTATTCTTTACGGCATCATTTAGAAATGAACCCTTTTCTTCGAGGGTCTTTAAGGGTCTTATATCATAAGCCATAACATAAGGTATAGGGATGTGCCCTGCGGAGGGCAGCAAGTCGGCCATATAGACTATGTTATGCTCCTTATACTTAATTACGGGTAGCATCATAGCCTCGGTATGCCCATATACTTCTATGAAGCTGAAGTTAGGCGCTATCTCACAAGGCTCGTTCAATAGCTTTAGCTGTCCGCTCTCCTGTATGGGGAGAATATTTTCCACTAAGAAAGATGCTTTCTCACGAGCGTTCGGTTGTATAGCCCACTGCCAATGCTTTTCGTGGCTGTAGTACGTTGCATTCTTAAATTGAGGCTCATACTTTCCGGAGGCGTTTCTAACGATGGCTCCACCACAATGGTCAAAATGTAAATGGGTTAAAAACACATCCGTTATTTCGTTCGGAGTATATCCTGCCTTATTTATGGAATCAAGTAAATGGACATCGCGCGAAGGTTCATAGTGGCCAAAGAACTTATCATCTTGTTTGTCGCCAAGTCCGCAATCAATTAGAATCAATTTATTTCCGATCTCAACCAGCAAACAACGCATAGCCCACGTACACAAGTTATTTTCATCGGCAGGGTTTATTTTATTCCAAATTTTCTTAGGCACAACACCGAACATGGCTCCACCATCTAGTTTGAAAGTTCCGGTATCTATTACACTTAGTCTCATAGTAGAACTATAAAGTTCCCGAATTATTTTATTTCTCTCTTAATAGTAATCATTTCTAAAGCGGTCATTGCTGCTTCGACCCCCTTATTTCCGTATTTGCCACCGGCGCGAGCTTTAGCTTGCGCTAAATTATCCGTAGTTAATACTCCAAATATCACGGGTGTTTCACCTTGTGTATTTAGTATCGAGAGCCCATTACTTACAGCTTGAGCAATATAATTAAAGTGAGGAGTTTCTCCTTTTATTATGCAGCCAAGGCAAATAATAGCATCAAATGTTTTTAATTTATTGAAATGTGCTGCAGCATATATCAATTCAAAACTTCCCGGAACTCTATTTTGGAGAATGTTCTTTTTTAATACTCCTTTTTTTATCAAATGCTCTACACACCCTTTTTCCAAGGCACTCGTTATCCTATCGTTCCAGTCACTCCGTATAATGCTAATGCGAATAGAGTTTAATTTCAATTGGGATGCTTGAACGGTTGAATCTCCCTTATCGTGCGATAGGTTCTGAAGCTTTGAAGACATTACAGTCTTAATATAGTTTAGGAATTTGGGTTTCCTCCGAGGCTGTAAATGTATTTGTCTGCTTCACGGCCTTCATTTGTGTTCGGGTATTTATTTCGTAACTCTTCGAAGATCTTAATCGCCTCGTCATTTTTATTTAGTTTCTCTAAACACAAAGCGGCTTTCTTTAAAAAGAAGGGTGTTGTTAATTCATTTTCTGAAGTATAAGCTGCCTTCTTGTAATAAGACAGGCCTTCTTCCATTTTACCTAACTCGGTATAGGCATCACCTATACAACCAAGAGCCATGCTTTCTACGGGAGTTCCTTTGCCGTCAAAGCTTTTTAATTGACTTATGGCATCTTCAAACTTGCCCTGATTGAGATAAATAACTCCGGCGTAATAGTGTGAAAGGTTTGCCGCCTTAGTCCACTTATAATTGTCTATAATACCCAGAAATCCGGGATAATTGTTATCGCCGTTTAAAGCAAGGTTTAAGGAGTCGCGTTCTAAATATTTTTGAGCAAAGAACATTTGTTCTTGTGCTTCTTTCTCTTTGGGGCCGAGATATAAGTATTTAAACCCAAGATATCCTCCGATAATTAAAACCAAACCGCCAAAAACTGTGGTAATGATGTTCTTATTTTTATTAATGAAGTCTTCAAATTTGTTCAGAACCTCTTGTCCTTCGAATGTATTTTTTTCAGTGCTCATTTGTATTTAGTAGAGAGTATTTAGGAGTGGTGTTAATTTTAATCAATAATAAAAGGATAATCTGCTTGTGTGTAGGTATCTGTATATAGTTCAGAAGCATCGGGCCAAGGAGATTCTTCGGCGAATGCTACACAATCATCAATTTCTTTGTGAATGCGTTCATTTATAGCATCTATTTCTGTTTGGGTTGCGTATTTCTTTCTTAATATAGTTGCCAATGTTGTTTCTATCGGGTCTTTCAGTTTGTACTCCTCTACTTCTTCTTTACTCCGATACTTAGCAGGGTCCGACATCGAGTGTCCCTTGTAACGGTAAGTTTTAATCTCAAGAAACGTAGGGCCTTCTCCGCTGCGAGCACGGGCTGCAGCTTTTTCAATGGCTTCGTGTACTGTTTCGCACTTCATGCCATCTACAGATTCAGAAGGCATGTTATAGGCTTCGCCCAAACGATAGATTTCGGTGACGTTACTGGTACGTTCTACCGAAGTGCCCATTGCATAAAAGTTATTTTCACAAACAAAAATTACGGGCAACTTCCATGTCATTGCCAAGTTAAATGTTTCATGAAGTATTCCCTGACGAGCAGCTCCATCGCCGAAGAAACAAATACAAATATTATCGGTACCCTTGTATTTCTCTGCAAACGCAATACCCGCGCCTAACCCGATTTGTGCACCTACGATTCCATGCCCGCCAAAAAAATAATTTTCTTTATCAAAGAAGTGCATCGAACCACCTTTACCTTTAGAACATCCTGTAGCCTTACCGTAAAGTTCAGCCATTGCTGCATTACAGCTCATGCCGCGTGCTATGGCTAAACCGTGGTCGCGATAAGCAGTAATTATCGGATCTTGATGGCGCAATGCCGTAATCGTTCCGGCAGCAACGGCTTCTTGCCCAATGTATAAGTGACAAAAGCCGCGAATCTTTTGCATACCGTATAGTTGACCGGCCTTTTCTTCAAAGCGGCGTACACGCACCATCATTTCATACCAGTATAAATAGGTCTCTTTGGTTAGTTTTGACACGGTTTAAGTTTAGAGCCGCAAATATAGAAAAAAATCACACCAAGCTCACTCAGATACACGATAATCTAATCATTTGATCCTATTGTACTTAGAGGCCATTCATATCCATTCGTTTCGTAACTATACTGAATCAAAATTTAACTTTTCGGAAGGCATCACCGTAATTTCAGGAGCTAATGGCACAGGCAAAACCAACTTACTGGATGCGATTTATTATTTATGTGTTGGAAAAAGTTATTTCAACGGTCAAGATGCTAATAATGTGAAATATTACACTGATTACTTTTTCCTGAAAGGAATTTTTCGATCAGATAACAATGCAGAAGACGTAATTACATTGGCATATAAGCTGAATGATAACAAAATCATAACACGACAGGGAGTAAAATATGATAAGATATCCAATCACACAGGGCGCTATCCCGTGGTCGTGATTGATCCGGACGATACGCTACTCATAGTTGAAGGTAGCGAGGAGCGAAGAAAACTATTTGATAACATTTTATCACAAGCGAATCATCTCTATTTAGATGCGCTCATGTCGTACAACAAAGTCTTACAACAGCGTAACAGTTACTTGAAACAGTATTCTACAAGAAGCATAGATGATATTTTATTAGATACACTTGATGGACAACTACATCAGTTTGGGCACACTGTTCACGAATATCGTGTAAACATTCTGTCCGAAATTGAAGGCGACTTTAATAAATACTACATGCTCCTTTGCGGAGGAAAAGAAGAAGCTTCGGTCAGCTATCAATCGGATTTAAATCAAGCAGATTTAATTCAACTATTAAAAGGAAGCCGTAACAAAGACTTTGAACAACAACGTACAACGTTGGGCACACACCGTGATGATTTTATTGTTTCGTTAAATCATAAGCTACTGAAAAAAGCAGGAAGCCAGGGTCAAAAGAAAACGGCAATTGTTGCACTGAAACTTGCGCTTTATCAATTCATATTGAAGCAAAAGGATATACACCCAATTCTTTTGCTCGATGATATCTTCGATAAGTTGGATCATGAAAGAATACAAAACTTAATATATTGTATTGACGACCAGGCCTTCGGTCAAGTCATAATAACCGATACCGAAGTTCAGCGTGTGAAGCAGGCTCTGATGAATTGCCGTAAAAAACTAAGCTATATTTACCTGCCTTAAGGTTATGGCAGAGAAAAATGAACAAAACATGAAAGATGCAGTCGAGCAGTTTATGCATCGCTATCGTTTACAAAGTAAAGTAGATGAAACGCACTTGATACAGCATTGGCCCGAGATTGTTGGTGAGTTTGTGGCACGTTACACTGACGAGATCAAAGTAAGAGAAGATAAAATTATAGTCAGAGTAAATTCATCAGTAATCAAACATCAAATATTGATGATGCAGGAAACAATAATAAGTAATATCAACCAGTATATGGGATATCAATATATTACCGCATTAGTTGTGTATTAAGATACGGATATGAAAAATATTTTTAAAGCGGGAGACACAAAAACATTTATCAGAAAAGTGGGCGAAGCCGATGTGGCTCGCTTTGATGACGGTATGGTACACCCTGTCTATGCCACGTTTAGCTTAGCACGTGATGCAGAGTGGTGTGGTCGCTTATTTGTATTAGATATGAAAGAACCTCACGAGGAAGGAATCGGAACCTTAATTACCGTAGAGCATATAGCTCCTGCCAGGTTGGGGGAAGAGGTTGCCCTTACAGCAACTATAAAATCTATTAATAAAAATGAAATTATCTGTGTCTTCGATGCACGTGTCGGATCCCGATTGATTGCAAAGGGAGAGCAGAGGCAGAAGATTCTTTCAAAAGAAAAGTTAGAACACATCTTTGCAGCGTTGTGAGTATTAAGGCAAAAATTGAAATCGTAAATCGTAGGGCACAGTTTGAGTTCCATCTGCTGGAATCATTTGTTGCAGGCATTCAACTATTGGGAACGGAGGTAAAAGCTATTCGTGAAGGGAAGGCAAACCTAAGCGATGCATTTTGCTACTTCAAACAGGAAGAACTTTTTGTAAAAAATTTGAACATATCAGGTTACAGCAGAGGAAATATTAATAACCATGAGCCGCTTCGTATTCGTAAGTTGCTATTAACAACACGTGAATTGCACCGTTTATCCGTAAAGATTAAAGAGCGCGGCTTGACGATTGTGCCTGTTCGCATTTTCTTTAATGATAGAGGATATTGTAAAATAGAGATTGCATTAGCAAAAGGTAAAAAGACTCATGATAAACGGGAAAGCATTAAACAAAAAGAAGGTAAACGTGAATTAGACCGGGTGATGAAAGACAGAAAATAAAAAAGCTGCAACATCAGTTGCAGCTTTTTTTATCTATGAAAAAAATTACTTAGCCTTTATCTGGTTCTAAGGTCCATTCATACTTAACAACTTCTCCGGTTGTTGTATTGGTTACAGCTTGTTCTAACTTAATCTGTTTGCTTGATAAGCGAATAATGTTAAATATTTGTCCGGCAACTCCATCTTCAGATTCGGTTAATACCAGTTCTTCTTTATTTTTAATAGAGCCCACACCACCTACAAAATTCCAAAGTCCTTTTGATACAGTCTTTGTGTCAATAAGAGTATTCGTTACGTTTTGGCAACTGGTACCTGGGGAGGTGTAAGAAATACTTTGTGTTTCTTTAATCTTAACAGTCACATCATAACGCCCGTTCTTATCAAAATT
>JBDHXV010000067.1:0-8462 GCA_039810885.1 Chitinophagales bacterium
GCATTCACTGTGACAGAACCGCTTGCTTGTGAGCCATAAGAATCCGTAACGGTAACATTATATACACCACTGCTAACACTTGATAGATTTTGATTTGTGTTACCGGTGCTCCATAAATAAGAAAACGGTGCGGTGCCTCCGCTTGTCAATAATTGTATTCCACCATTAGCATTGCTACAAGTTGCATTAATAGGCGTTGTGCTTAATGACGGTCCCGGAATATTGGTTAAGGATACTGTTGTGTACAGATTACAAGCATTTCCATCTATAACTGTTATGTCATAAATCCCCGGGCTTAGATTTGAAATACTTGATGTTGTTGCTCCTGTGCTCCATAAATATGTAAACGGTGCAGTTCCACTCACCAGCGATATCGTTGCACTTCCGTTGCTAAATCCACAAGTTGGCTGTGTCGAGGCGATGCTTGCCGTTGGCGCATCAATATTATCTATAATTATTACCGTATCTAGCACGCAACCATTAGCACTGGTAACAGCCAGGTAATGTAATCCTGCCGCAACATTATTTAGATCTTCTGTTGTAGCACCGTTGCTCCATAAAAAGCTGTATGGTGAAATGCCTTGAACAACTGTTATATCGATAGCACCATTGCTACTACCACAAGTTGCGGGCGTTTTCGTTACATTCAAATGCGGTTTAGGAGTATCTGTAATTATGGTACTAATAGAATCTTTACAGCCATTCGCATCTGTTACAGTAACCGTGTAATTGCCTGAATAGATTTGATATAGATCTTCAGCAAACGAGAATCCGTTATTCCAATTAATCTGCATAGGTGTTGTGCCGGCACTAATTGTTAAATCGATAGAAGCATTGTTGCCTTCGCAGGTAGCATTTTGTTGAAATATACTCAATGAAGGTCCCGGCAAATTGATGAGGGAGTTCGTTGCACTGCCGGTACATCCATTATTGTCTGTAACGGTTACAGAATAGATGGCCGGTGAAAGATTGTTAAGAGATGAAGTTGTTTGTGAGGTATTCCAAATATATTGGAAAGGCGAAGTTCCTCCATTTAAAAGAGCTGTAGCTATACCGTTATCTATAGAACAAGTTGCATTATGGATATTGATATTAACTATTGGGCTTGCTATGTTATTTACATTGGTAGATGTACTTGATGTACATCCGAATGCATCGGTAACAGTAACTGCGTAATAACCGGCATACAAACCGTTTATATCTTTTGTTGTTGCACCGTTATTCCAAAAGAACTGATAAGGTGCCTGGGCACCGCTAATGTTAAGAATAATTGCTCCATTATTATTTTCACAGGTGCTATGAGAAACATTAGAAGTAAGTAATGCCGGTCCAAGTGCAGGTATGCTGACACTCGCTTGGGTTGTACAGTTTTGTGCATCAGTTACCGTTAAGGAGTAAGTGAAACCTCCGGCAACATTCGTTATATTGTTTGTGGTATTACCTATATTCCATAGGTAGGTATAGGGCGAAGTGCCATTACTTACAAATATAGTTGCTGCTCCCATGGCAACAGAACAAGTATCTGCTACTATTATTATACTGTCAATTTGTGGTTTAGGCTTTACATTAACAACAACTTGAGTTAATGCAGTACATCCGTAAACTGATGTACCTATAACGGTATAGGTTGTTGTTACAGTAGGATGAGCAAGCACAGACGCATTTGCTGTAGTGTTTAACCCGGTAGCAGGCGACCACACATAAGATGATGCTCCACTTGCACTGAGTACTACTCCAGAACCGCTACAAATATTTTGATCTGGTGTCGTTAATATTGATACGGGCGGGTTCACAGTTAATGGGTGCGTTACTACATCACTGCAACCCATCTGATCTGTAATTGTTAATGTAATGGCATACGTGCCCGGGGATGTATAGTAGTGCGACGGGTTAGGAAAGCTTGATGTATTCATAGCTCCACTGCCCGGGTCACCAAAATTCCAACTGTATGATACAATAGGATATACAGAGGTGGATTGATTATTAAAACTAATCATAGATGGCGGACAAACAGAAACATCACTAGCTATAAAGGCTGCATGTGGTTTAGATAGTACCGTTATCTGAATTGCATGATAATCCACACAGCCATCTGAAGTGGTAATACTTAAAGTAACCGTATAGCTACCTATTGCACTAAAATAATGAACAGGATTAGCTAGCGTTGAAGTATTCTGTGCTCCGCTTGCAGGGTCACCAAAATTCCATTGATAAGACAATGAACCCATATAACTATATGCATTACTGTTAAACTGAACCGTTCCGGGCCCGCAAATGGTATCAGCAGAAGTTTGTATGTTCGAAACAACGCCTCCTACTGTGATCTGACCTATAGGTAAGGCATAAACACATCCTAACCCATCATCTAAAATTAATTCAGGATTATATACTCCCGGCAAATTATAGATATAACATACAGAATCATCATCCGGCATCACTGTTCCATCACCAAAGTTCCACGTAAAATATTGTGCAGTTGGTGCAGTAGCTGTGAAACAGACTGTTAGTGGGCTGCAGCCACTGGTAACTGGCGTAGTAACATATCCCTGAGGGCCGCCAATATTGATATAATTAGGAATGGTTAATGTGTCCTTACATCCATTAGCATTGGTCACAATAAGTGTTACAGTATAAGAACCCGGTAGATTATATATATGAACCGGATTAGGAGCTATAGATACGGAGTTGTCTCCAAAATTCCAGAAATAGGTTGTGGCTGTATCAATATTGGATGACAAGTTGGTGAAAGTGACTTTCAATGGGGGGCACGTTGAACTTAAAGTGTCGGCCACAAAATTGGCAGTTGGCTTGGTTACGGTAACATAATTTGGTTTGATGATGGTGTCTTTACATCCCAATTGATCAGTTACATATAGTGTAATATCATAAGAGCCACTATTGTAATAGGTAATGCATGGTGTTGTAAGGAAAGAGGTATCTCCATTTCCAAAATTCCACACGTAACTTAAACCGCTTCCTGTAGAACTGTTTGTAAAACAAGCAATCTCGCCATAACATAAAATTGTTTTTGAAAGTGTAAAATCCGCTTTGGGTTTAACTGCATGTATATAATTATTCTTAGTTAAGGTTTTCACACAGCCATGATCATCTGTAACCGTAAGTTTGATCGTGTAATAACCGGGATTATAAAAGGTATGAGTTGGGTTTTGTAAGGTTGATGTATTAGCGATTCCACTAATTGGGTCTCCGAAATTCCAGTTCCAACTGACAATGGTTGAAGTTGGAGCACTCGATAAGTCGGTAAATTGTACGACCAGCGGGGTACAACCTTCTAAAGGGTTAGCGATAAAATTAACTATAGGACCCCAAACCGTAATATAAGATGGCCTTATCAAGGTGTCTTTACATCCGAACATATTAGTGGCAATGAGGCGAACATCAAAAACACCGGGTGTACTTATCGTAAAACAAGGGTTTGTTTGTGTTGAAGTAGCAACAATTGTATTTGTACCGGCTACAAAAACTGTCCAAGCATGACTTACAGCATCCGTAGATGTATTATTCATGCAAGATTGTAATGGAGCACATCCCATCAATGGAGTGCCGCTGAAGCTCGCATAAACATCGCGTATTGGTATGTTTATCTGAGTTTGATCATCACATCCGGTCGAATCATTTGTGATATATAAGCTGGCGCTATAGTTACCACTCATTGTATATGTAACTGTTACGGTTGGAGTAGATGCCGCAGATGGAGTAGCACCCGGAATAACCCATGTGTAAGTTTGAGCACCTAACGATGATGTACCGCTTAAAGTGACTATATATGGCGTTGCACAATCTCTAGTAAGCTGTATGTGTGCCACAGGAGGGTTCAGATATACTGCGTCATTAATCGTAAGGGTATCATTACAACCAAAATTTGAAGCAATTAAAGTAACATCAAAGTACCCCGTATCATTATATACATAGGTCGGATTTACGCCATTAGACATATTATCATAAGGCGGAACACCAATAAAATCCCATATATAAAGTGTATATGGGTTTACGTTAGTACTAAGGTTTGTAAATGAAATTTGATCATTCGCACATGCAATTCCCGGGTTTACACTAAAATTAACTTGCGGAATTGTGCCTGCGCATACTGCATTATTTATCGTTATGGTATCTGTACAACCTTCTGCAGTTACAATAATCAATGTAACATTGTAACATCCTTCGTTGTTGAATGTGTGTGATGGGTTGGGGTCAGTAGAATAATTGTCGGCCCCTGAAGATGGATCTCCAAAATCCCACAAGTATTGAACAATATTATTTCCGACAGAACCTGCACTATTAAAAGTGGACGTTAATGGAATACAGCCACCTGCGGGAAAAACCGAGAAATTTGCTTGAGGACATACTATGGTCAATATGTTGTTTTGATTAGTAGCAGCAGTACAACCATTGATGTCGGTAACAGTTAATAGCGCATTGTAACTTCCACAACTCGTGTAATTAATCAGTGTCGGTAATGAATCTACAGAGCTTGCAGGTGAACCGCCAGGAAAAGACCAACTATAACTTAGAGTATCGCCTGTAGAAAGATTATTAAAGCTTACAGAAGTTGGACGCATACAAGTAGTATCGGGACCGATAACACTAAATTGAGCCATAGGAGGTTTAAGTGCCACAACATCTTTGCAAATTGTTGCTTGACAGGATCCTGAAAACGTAGCCGTTAAACATACCGTGTAGGTGTCCGGTATATTGAGGTTAAAGGAAGGCGTTTGCCCGCTTGCAGTCAGGTTACCAGGATTAACCGCCCACGACCAATTTAGTACTGAAGTACTGCTTATCCCAAGTGGTTGGTAAACCCAAGGAGCACAGCCCTCAAACGTACTGCTGCTAAAATCTATACTATTATTAGCTATAGTAACATAATCAGGATCTGTAACAGTGCTGCTGCATCCATTTTGATCGGTAATAGTTAAACTCACTCCCGAAGAACCTTGGCCTGTAAAGGATATAACAGGGTTTGCCGTAGAATCTACTGCAGGCACTGCGTTAGTAAAATTCCATACATAGTCATAAGGGCCTGTACCACCGGTACTGGCATCAGAAAAGTTTACGGTTAAAGGAGCGGCGCAAGAAGTAGGATCTGATGAGGTGAAAGCTGCTACCGGAGGATCTTGCACACAAATCATACTTGGAACTGTTTTATTGGCCTTACATCCGAAAGAATTGGTAACAATCAGAGTTACAGTGTTGCATCCAATTGCATTGTAAGTGTGTACTGCTGTATCCCCTAATCCGAGATAGCCATCACCAAAGTCCCATTCGACTGTAGAGATAACACCACTGTTTGGAATTGAGAGGTCGGTATATGTAGGAGTAAATGGAGCGCAGCCTAATAAATTGGAAACCGTGAAATCAACAGTCGGCGTACAATTAATCGTCAAATTTTGTGTTGCTGTATCTTTTTCGCCTAACCCATTAGTTACAATGAGTGTTACGGTATAGGTGCCACAATTTAAGTAAGTGGTATAAGGATTTTGAAATACTGAATTGACACCGGCATAAACACCAAAATTCCACTGATAAGTTAACGGCGCTACCCCCGTTGAACTATTACTAAACCCAACAATTGCAGGATTACAAGCAGGATTTGGAAGGTTAACCGTAAAGTTGGCGTTTACCTGCGCATGGACATGAGCAGACACGACTAACAACAGACTAACTACCACGAGGTGATAAAACTTACTCATAATCAAAGGCCTGAGTTTATACGCTATATGCCTATTTTTAGTTACCCATTTAATATAAAGTATCTTGCAATACAATTTTATGCCGTAAGTCGGTGCTATTGTTTATTTTGAATTATTGAAATAATATTGGAAAGTAGAAGCCATCATCAAGGATAACAGCTTATGTATAAATCTTAAATAAATAGGATTATTAATTGCTTAGTATTGTATATCTAATACTTACAAAGTATATCTTAAGCAGCTTGTTGATTATTTTCAAGTGCTTCTTCGAGCATTAACATGCGCTCCATTTTCTTTTTCTGACGCTTAGTAATTACAAAATGACAAGATTCCAACTTCTTACCTTTGGCTAATTTAAATGCAGCAAGCAATTGTTCCGCTGTTCTTCCTATTAAGAATTCTAATGGAGAACGTTCGTTAGGATACTTCGCTTCATAGTTTCTGATGTGGAACTCTAATTCAAGTGTAGGAGACATGGTGTTTATTTTAGTTACACCTTATACCCTTATATGGGTAGCCTTGTTACATATATAATGAGATTTTATTTGTTTATTTGGTAGATATTACCTATTAGCCGATAGAATTCCTGTTTTTATCGGCGCATGGTCTAAATCAGATCTTTTATTAAACACAACCTGGTATTTAGCAAAATTGCTTTTTTGATTAATTCCGTAATTGGTATAGATTATTAATAAACCTAATCGAGCACTCTTATAGCTTCAGTAATATAGGAATCATTTTTTTGTATGATACGATAATAGGCTTCATCACCAAACAAGTATAATCCCATTTCAGATTTTATCCTATCAGAAATATATTGATTCAATTTATCTAATGGATCGCCGTGCTTGCTTGCTTTGACTCCTTCCTCTATCAATATTCTAGGCACTTCATACGATGAAATAAAGGAATGGAGGTCTTTTGTGCGTTCAAGTATTTCTTGTTCATGCTTGGCGGCATAGATTAAGGCTAGTTGGTTTAAGAAATCTGTCGAAATCATAGATCCGATGAAATCCTTAGCAAGGTTATTCCCTTCGTTGAGAACGATATCCGGTTGAATGCCGCCGCCACCATAAACCTTTCTGCCCTTTGCTGTATAGTATGTTGTTGTATCTATACTTGCTGTGTCCTTATTCGAATCTCGGTGATATATTTCACTATAGTAATCTTCACGATTCCCTACATAAGATTTCTGAATACAACGACCGGATGGAGTATAATACTTAGCTACTGTTAATCTCAGATAGCCTCCGTTTAATAATTTATAGGGTTGTTGTACAAGCCCCTTTCCAAAGGTTCTGCGTCCAATAATCGTTGCACGGTCATAATCCTGCAATGCTCCTGCTATAATTTCTGAAGCAGAAGCTGTGTTCTCGTTAACCAGTACGGCAATTTCTCCTTCTTCAAAGATTCCCGAGACTCTACACTTATATTCTTGCTTCCCATAAACCCTTCCTTGTGTATAAACCAATAATTTCTGCTCACTCAAGAACTCATCAAGGATTTCAGTTGCCTGCTCTAAAATACCTCCCCCATTATTCCTCAAGTCTAGAATTAGTTTTTGCATACCTTGTTTTTTCAAATCATGCATTGCATTCATGAACTCATCGTAGGTACTCTCGCTGAAATGCTCGAGTTTTAGGTAACCTATGGTTGGACTATACATATAATAAACCGGTACGCTTGGGCTTGGCACCATTCCTCGTATAATTGTTATTTCTTTTAATATCCCGTTCCTCTTTATCTTTACTTTAATTGCAGTTCCTTCTTCTCCACGCATTTGTTTCATAACATACTCCGAGGTACGTTTAGATGAAGCGAGCAGGGAATCATCGGCATATATAATTCTATCTCCTCGTCTCAAGCCTGCCTTATCAGCCGGACTGCCCGGCATCACTTTAATAACCATAGGCGTATCTGCCACCAAATAAAATTGTACTCCTATTCCACCAAACGTACCCTTTATCATTTCATCTGCATATGAGGTATGAGAAGGTGGAATGTATGTGGAATGAGGGTCTAGAATGGATAATGCGCCTTCAATACTTGCATCCGTTAATCGTTCGTCACTAATTGTGTCAGTATAATTGGCTTTGATAAGTGCTATAACTTGTTCTGTGATCGGCAGCTCGGAATTACTAAAGAAAGATGGTTTTAATGAGGATGGAGCAAGCAGAAATCCAATGAAAACACCCAATAACAGCAATAGCGTTATTTGCAAAGGTCTGTACACGGTATTATTAAAATTCATAATCGGCTGCCGAAATTACTTGTTTTTACTACGGTGTGCGATGACTAAAAATATGTGCAGGAAAGTTGCGGTTAATCTATTAGTAGAAGGCTACTTTTATTGCTTTTAAAAATAACTTTGAATTATGCAGACAAAAGTTACAGAGCAGGCATCAGGTTATCGCAATCTTCAAGATATGAGCATTCTAGAATTGCTGACGAACATAAATGCAGAAGATAAAAGCGTAGCTCTTTCCGTAGAAAAGGCTATACCTCAGATCAGTACACTTGTTGATGTGCTTTCTAATAAAGTGAATGCCGGTGGACGGTTATTTTATATAGGATCCGGTACAAGCGGCAGGCTCGGTATTGTAGATGCCAGCGAATGTCCTCCGACTTATGGTGTGCCCCCCGGCCTAGTGATAGGGCTTATTGCCGGTGGCGATTCCGCTATCCGTAAAGCCGTTGAGTTTGCTGAAGATGATGTGGAACAAGGTTGGCTGGACTTACAAACTCACAACA
>JBDHXV010000068.1:0-8271 GCA_039810885.1 Chitinophagales bacterium
GAAGATGCCATCATCATAGGCCGTTGCAATTGCGATGAGTTTGCCATGGGCTCGTCTAACGAAAATTCTTCGTTTGCCATTTGTCATAATGGGCTTGACGAATCCAAAGTACCCGGTGGATCTTCGGGAGGTAGTGCTGTTGCCGTGCAGATGGATATGTGCACCGTATCATTGGGCAGCGATACGGGAGGCTCCATACGGCAACCGGCTTCACTTTGCGGTGTGTTCGGTATCAAACCTACTTATGGACGAGTGTCGCGTTACGGATTAATAGCCTACGCCTCCTCTTTCGACCAGATTGGGGTCTTCAGTAATCATATTGAAGATGCCGCTCTCGTTTTAGAAATCATAAGCGGTAAAGACACAATGGACGCTACTTCATCATCGCATGCTGTTGCGTCTTATAGCAAGGAATTGAATTTCAGCGGCGCCGCTCGAATTGCCTCCTTTCACGAAGCCATTGACCACCCTAATCTGGATGCTGAGATTTCTCAGATGATGAAGAATCTACTTTTGAATTTACGAAAGCAAGGACATCAAACAGCGTTTGTACCCTTTAAAGAGTTGGATTATTTTGTTCCTACATATTATCTACTCACAACGGCAGAAGCTTCGTCTAATCTTGCTCGCTTTGATGGTATTCGATATGGTTATCGCTGCGCCAATGCTTCTGATTTGGAAAGTACTTATAGAAAAAGCCGCAGCGAAGGGTTCGGGAAAGAAGTGAAACGCCGCATTATGCTGGGCACCTTTGTTCTTAGTGCCGGTTATTACGATGCCTATTATGCCAAAGCACAAAAGATGCGCCGTCTCATTCGCGATAAGACTTTAGAGATCTTATCAACATACGATTTTATCATTTTGCCTACCACGCCTTCTACAGCATTTGATATTGGTGAGAAATCTAAGGACCCATTGGAAATGTACTTGGCAGATATGTACACTGTACAAGCGAATATCACAGGGCTTCCGGCTGTTTCAGTTCCTCTGTGTAAGCACAGCAACGGAATGCCTTTTGGCATACAAATCATTGGCAATAAATTTTCCGAAGCGAAATTGTTGGCTTTTTCAGAATATTTGATGAAGAATATAGCCAGCCTGAGTTAGAATTCAACCAATTTCATTATCTGTTTATTCTCTCCGCAAATAATGTGCAGCAGGCAGACCCCTTTTTGTACTATCTGTGTTCGTACGAAATCATCATAAGGGATCATTCCGGCATAAAGCGAGCGTCCGTTGATGTCGGTAATATGATACTGCACCGCCTGCTTGCCCGTGTTACGGATTTGCAGGGAACCATCCTTACATAGATATCCAAATAAATCTCTAAATCCGAAGCAGATGTGCATGCCACTATGGCGTACCAATCGGCATCATTGTGTATTAAGGCACATCGGGGGCCTGCGCCATCTTCTATAACCAAAAGCCCGTGTGCGTGTTTGTACCGTCAAAATAATCCCAACCCAACCCACAATAGCGGCCATCCCATACATTAACGCGCATTACTTTATCGTCTATTATTTTCACATCATTCCCCGTCCAGCTTATGCCGTTGACATTGCCCGGGTCGGGTCCGTTTTCGGGTACAACGGCGGGTTGGAAGCATTGAGACGAAGCAAAGCGTATGTCGCCAAACTGACAGATTAAAAATGCATTGAAACAAGAACCAAAAACCTTACTAATGGAGGTGTCTTGTTTTTCATAACAATTAAGTTTTGTACTAACGAATGTAAACTTTTTATGAAGACAATCAAATGCTGCGCTTCACATCATTCCCTCATCACTAAAGCTGTAATACCCATTGTCGGTAATGATGAGGTGATCTAATACTTTTATGTCCATAACCTCTCCTGCTTGTTTCAACTTATGTGTGAGGTCTATATCTGATTGGCTGGGTTTGAGATTACCGCTTGGATGATTATGTGCCACAATAATTCCAACGGCATTAGATAATATAGCTTGTCTGAAAATAACCCGCACATCTGCTACCGTGCCCACTCGTCCGCCAAAACTGATGATTTCATTTGCCAATACTTTATTTGCCTGGCTGAGCAAGAGCACACGAAACTGCTCTTCGCTCAGATCAGCCATCAATGGATGTAGGATATCATATACATCACGGCTCGAAGTAATTTTTGGCTTTTGCCTCACCTCAGTGCCTTGTCTGCGCCGGCCTAACTCCAAAGCCGCCACCAGAGTGATGGCTTTTGTTTTTCCCATACCTTTTAAAGATTTATGCCTTAATATTTCGTTTATATTCCATTTGCCCAACTCATTTAAGTCATTACCGGCCAGCAACAACAGGCGTTTCGAAAGATCCATTACGTTTAATCCTTGCGAGCCGGTACGCAGTAATATAGCAATCAGTTCGGCTTCGCTGAGGGTATGCTTGCCTTTGAGCAGCAACTTTTCACGAGGCTTGTCTTCTTCAGACCATTGCTTTAGAGTGTTGGAAATATTCTCTTCCATAGATGTTAACTGATGTAAGGTAAATCGGACTGCACAGATGTCAAAATCCATAGTGAAATATATCAAAGCAATCCGTTTTGAAAAAAGATGCAAATAACTATATTTACACACTCAAGTATGTCATTGATGAATTATTCTGCTCTATATAACACAGCACACAGCACACAGCACACAGCTCACAGTAGAGTCTGAAATTCACATAGGGTATTTTTATTTAACAACGCAAAGCCTTAAAAGTATTGCTATAAGTCAAGCCTCTCATCCATATACGACTGAGAAGCCTGTTACTACCCATTATAGCCGATATATTCAATCATTAAAATATCATCTTTTTCATTTTCTCCCAAAAAGTTATTTCTTACCCAACCCCTGAATACCTATGAAACAACAAATTACTCTTTCATTTCTTTTACTTGGTACGCTGCTTTTAATTAGCTCATGCAGTACAAGCTTATTAAGCCATAAAATGTATAACAGATCGTATTATGTAAAGGCAAAAAAACAAACAGAAAATATTATCAAATCACAAGTTTATGAGCGTGAAACAGTCAATTTATCACTACTTGCATCAAGCGATACAGAGATTCAACCGAGTGTTCAAAGTAATGCGCCTAAGCTTACAAAAACAACCAATGTAGTAACTCTAAATAACCATGACCCAAAACTAGTTCCTATATCAATCTTAACAGAATGTGATGAGATCATATTAAAGGAAGGAAAAATATTAAAAGTTAAGGTTATAGAAATAACAGATACCGATGTTAAATACAAATTATGTGATAATCAAGAAGGTCCAACATATAATGTTAAGAAATCAGAAGTGTTACTGATAAAGTATAGTAATGGAAAAGAGGAAAATTTCAAATCTAATACGAAACAAGAGAGCAAAATGGATGTTAAAGACCGCAAATTCAGGGAAGAGTTGCTGCTGATAGGAATCCTTGCCGGGTTAGCTGTTTTAGCCGCTGTGTTAATTTTTGAATATCCCTCTTATTTATAAACCCCTATTAAAAACATGAAAAAAATACGGATATTTTGTTTTCTCTTTTTGACACTCGCTAGTGCGAGTTTATTCACTTCTTGCTCCAAACTAGTGAATGGAGAATTGCGCTTTTCAAATAACTCAGCAAACCCTTACAACTGCTATGTAGATGGTGGTTTTATGTTCAAATTAAACGGAAATAACTCTAAAGACATAGATGTCAAAGAAGGTGAGCATACGGTTAGAGTAGAACAAGTAAGCGGCTATCTTGTCTATCCAACCATATTAAATTGGAATGTAACGGTACAAGCCGGAAAAGCTTATTCAATTACTTTCCCATAACATCTATTTCGTAACGCTCAATTTGCGATCAAGTTCAATTACCCCCTTCTCATTTCGATAGGGTTATTGCATCTATTCCAAGCTATGTCAACAAATAGCTAATTTTACCATCTCAATTTATGAGCGACTCCATTAAGCATGAATGCGGCATTGCGCTTGTCCGCCTCTTAAAACCACTCGATTATTATCATCATAAATACGGCACCGCTCTGTACGGGCTTAATAAATTATATCTGCTTATGCAAAAGCAGCATAACCGAGGGCAAGATGGTGCAGGAATAGGTGTCGTAAAACTTGGCATGCAGAAAGGACAGCGCTTTATGAGTCGCTACCGCTCTACCTCCCCACAAGCCATTTCTGAAATTTTTCAAAAAGTTTCTGCAAAAATTCGTCAGGCTCAAAAGGTAAATCCCAACATTATCAATAATACCGACTGGCTCAAAAAAAACGTCAGTTTCATTGGCGAAGTCCTGCTTGGTCATCTGCGTTATGGCACTCATGGCAATAATGGATTAGAATCATGCCATCCTTTTATCAAAAACCATCAATCCGCCACACGCAGCCTGCTAATGGTCGGCAACTTTAACCTCACCAATATTGAAGACCTCGGTTGGAGCGAAGACGAAGATGATGTGCGCCCCGACACAGCAGTGGTTCTCGACCATATCAGCAACATTCTCGAAGAAGAAATTAACCGTGTATATCAGCTACAAAAAAATGTAAGCGAAACTGAAGATGAACTACGCAGGCACATCTCTGAACATATTGATTTTTACCGCATACTTTCTCGTGCGGCGCAAGATTTTGACGGAGGTTATGTTATGGCAGGTCTTAGCGGAGCAGGTCATAGCTTCGTGCTGCGCGACCCGAACGGTATTCGCCCGGCATACTTTTTTGCTAACGATGAAGTAATAGTAGTAGCCAGTGAGCGCCAGGCTATACAAACAGCGTTCAACATATCGGTAAATGAAATACAAGAAGTGTTGCCCGGTCATGCCCTAATCATACATCGTAACGGGCATTGGCAACAAGCTTTGTGTGCAGAGCCTCGGCAACGTTCCTCATGTAGTTTTGAGCGCATCTATTTCTCGCGAGGCAACGATGTGGACATATACAATGAACGTAAAAAATTAGGCGAGCTGGTGATGCCTAAGATTTGTAAAGAAATTGATTACAATTTTGAAAACACTGTTTTCTCGTTTATCCCTAATACCGCTGAAGTAGCTTTTTACGGCATGATTAAAGCCGGCGAAGATGTGTTGAATGATTGGAAGAAAAATGAAATAATGAAACTTAATGGCAACTTCGACGAGGAGATTAATCGCATCTTATCACGCCGTCTGCGTATTGAAAAAATTGCTATCAAAGACGTGAAATTGCGCACCTTCATCACACAAGATGCCGACCGCAACGAAATGGTGGCCCACGTGTATGACATTACCTATGGCAGCATACGACGTGGCATAGATACTATGATAGTTATTGATGATTCTATTGTGCGTGGCACTACCCTTAAAGAAAGTATCATCAAGATGCTCGATCGTCTGGGTCCTAAAAAGATTATTATCGTTTCCAGTGCGCCGCAAATACGCTACCCGGATTGCTATGGTATAGATATGAGCAAGATGAAAGATTTTATTGCCTTCCGCGCGGCTGTTTCGCTTCGCAAAAAAAGAAATCAGGAAGATTTATTGGATGAAATATTCGATCGCTGCAAAGCAGCTATGGATATACCTGTAGAAGAAATGCACAACGAGGTTAAGAATTTATATCACGGGTTAAGCGATGAAGAAATAGCCGATGAATGCGCCGTATTATTAAAAGCTCCGGATGTGGAAGCTGAAGTAAAAATTATTTTCCAAAGTATAGAAGATCTGCACAAGGCCTGCCCCAATCATCTGGGAGACTGGTACTTCAGCGGCAATTACCCTACACCGGGTGGCAAAAAAGTCGTAAACCGTGCCTTCATCAATTATATGGAAGGAATAGATGCGCGAGCCTACTAACTATATAGTTGCTATAGCTTAGGTATTTGACTTTTTTTAATAATTGCTATTAAATTTTCCTCGCTTACATATTTTAACGGATAATATGAAATAATGTCTTCGTTTTGATCTGAAACTAATAAAAAATTGATTTCATTCTTGGCATGCTTATTATCGATGGTTTCACGGAACTGAATATATTTATCATCACCTATCATAAGATCGGGTTTAATTTTCAAGTATAAGTCCTCTCCAAAGTACTTCTTTAATTCCTTATCTCTAACTTTAGGCATAACTACCCTGATGGGTACATCTGTTTCTATTAAATACTGTATATCTTGAAGATATATTGGCGAACAAGCGGCACAAGAGTATGGACTTAATAGAATGATGTATTTTAATTCAGGTGAACTTGTATAGTCACAAGCAGATAAATTGATTAAGATCAAAAAACTAATTAACCTCATAAATATTTAACTCATATTTTTCCTTTTTAGGCAAAATACTGTAAAGATTATTCCCTTTGAAGACACAGCTCATTGGATTAATTTTAATATTTTGAATTATCTCCCATTTTTCTTCACCGGCAGTACGATATAAACAGTAATAGTTGTTTTCTAATGAGTGGTCAACATAAATAATTACATTTCTTGTTTCTGTAAAATGCAATGCAGCAATATGACCTTGTAAAATTTTTAATTGCTTTAACTCACTTGTCAAATCAATCTTGACATTCAAGTCTTTATCAAAAACCATATTGCCAAATGCGAAGTTGCCCGCTATGTCATCCTTGATTAATGGAATAAAATAATTATCATCATTATAAGATAGCGATGTTGGTTTTAGCTGTGTATAAAATGACATACTGTTGTGGGCCTTATTAAATTCAAAAAGTACTTCATCTTTACTGTTGCTTAACGTTATCATTTTATTACCAAAAAATAAGAATGAGTAGAGGTTGATGCGATTAAGCCGGTTTATCGGAAAATCAAAATCAACAATATCTAAAAAGTTAAGGTGAGAGCCCTTTATCATATAACGAACAATAAATGGAATGCTTAACAAGTAAGTATCATTAAAACCGGATCCACTGCTTGAACTAGTTATCATACTGTCAGTAGCTATTGTAATGTAAGCTCCTGCTATCATAGTGTCGTTACTCATTTGTAAGGTGGTAACATCTTTGCATGTTAATCCTTCAGTAAACATCCTTTGATTATCATCAAACTCAGCATATTTAAAATCTATCTGATTTTTATACTTGGTTTTAAAATGATTGTATATCGAATCCCAAGGGACATTTTTAACAACAGAATTTGTCACATTACCATTTTCTAATGCGATTGAATATATGCCTTCAGAAGAAAAGTCTTTGGCATAAATAAATTGATCGTTAGCAATTAGGTTAAAAACATCTCCAAATAAAACAACTGAATCTTGTTCAATAAGCGAAACAACTGATGCCAATTTCAATTTATCATTCCCTTTACATCCTAATAATAAGACACAAATTATTAACAAATATCGATTAATCATCGTACCTGTAGATTGTATCGTTAGAAAGAGTATCTATCATAGAATAAACATTACGGACAATCTTATATTCTGATGTATCAAAATACTGTCTTTTAGGTTGCCTATAGACAATAGGTTATTCTTATCACAAGCTGTATGAAATGAAAAGAGCACTAAAGGTAATAGTATAAAGTAGTTTTGAGTTTTCATAGTATATCGGTCATGCTCAAAAATAATAAATTGATTCTTAACAGAAAAAAGAACCTGTGTTTCCCGCTAAAGTATTATGGTCAATCACAATAGTGTAAATAAAAAATGGTAGGCCTATCTCATAACAAGATAATAAAATAAAAAAGCCTCTTCGGAGAAACCAAAGAGGCTTTAAAAAAAATGGCGACGACCTACTCTCCCGCATTGTGGTGCAGTACCATTGGCGCTGAGGGGCTTAACTTCTCTGTTCGGAATGGGAAGAGGTGATCCCCCTCGCTACAGCCACCATAAATAATATAGACAGTATTAGTTCAAGATATTTAATAAAAATGTACATCTGATTAGAGAAAAAGAAAAAAAGAAAGCGAAGGAACAATTAGTATAGCTCGGCTTTGACATTACTGCCTTTAGACCTGCTACCTATCAACGTAGTCGTCTTCTACGGTTCCAGAAAATCTCATCTTGGAGCGAGCTTCGCGCTTAGATGCTTTCAGCGCTTATCTCTGCCGAACATAGATACCCGGCGCTGCAGCTGGCGCCACAACCGGTACACCAGAGGTTCGTCCAACTCGGTCCTCTCGTACTAGAGTCAGCTCTCCTCAAATTTTCAACGCCCATCACAGATAGGGACCGAACTGTCTTGCGACGTTCTGAACCCAGCTCACGTGCCACTTTAATCGGCGAACAGCCGAACCCTTGGGACCTTCTCCAGCCCCAGGATGTGACGAGCCGACATCGAGGTGCCAAACCTCCCCGTCGATATGAGCT
>JBDHXV010000069.1:0-7461 GCA_039810885.1 Chitinophagales bacterium
CTATAAACATTATGCGCCCCATACGCCACTGTTCGAAATCAAAAATATTTCTGAATGGATACCCGACTCCTCTTCCGCATTGATAACGGTAGATGAAATACTAAATACGATTCACCGACAAGCGAACATTTTATCATTAGGTTCGATTCACCAACCGAATAAAATTGCTTCATCATTATACAAAACAATGTTTCTTCTGGATGAAATGCACCTGAAGCAGGCTTTTGTATTTTTACCCGAAATAACCGATGCACACTGGCATATCACAATTCGTAACCGATTGAATAAAATGCTTGAAGCTGATTAATCCCTTTCTTACATAGTCCTATGTCAAAATCCTTATTTTACTTCTTGATTCTTCTTGCGCTAACAATGTACGCCTGCACACAACCCAAATCAAAAGATAATTATCACGATGATGCTTTTGGAAAATTCACCGCTCAGATGGTAAATGATTTTCTCAAGTTAAACCCTTCTTGGGCTATGAGCATAGGACTACACGACAATGATGATATTCTGGAGATTGTAACGCCTAAAGTACGTGAACAAAAAATGGCTCAATATGCTTTATGGAAAGACTCTCTTCAACAATATCCGGATTCTACCTTATCCCCTGCTAACCGTATGGACAAGGTAATGCTAATTAATTATTTCGACTCATACAAGTGGTATTCCGAAGTGTTAAAAAGCCACGAATGGAACCCCGCTGAATATAATGTGGGAGAGAGTTTCGATATAGTGTTGAACAATACTGCAAAGTCTGTGAATGAACGTTTAGAGATTATTCTAAAACGATTAAAACAAGTTCCTGCTTATTATGAAAATGCAATAAGCAGTATTCACAAACCTACCCGCGAACATATACAGCTTGCTATTTTGCAAAATGATGGCAGTAAATACATCTTTCAGAAACTCATTATTGACAGCTTAAATAACGCTACTATCTCTCAAGCCGTAAAAGAGGACATCAACCTACAGCTAAAGCATGCTATAATTGCGATTGATGGATATATAGAATATTTGAAAAAATTATCAGCACAATCTTCAACAGATGCTTTTCGTGATTTCAGAATCGGGAAAGAGTTATTTGAACAAAAATTTAAATATGATATTCAATCCTCCTATAAGGCCGAGGAAATATACCATATCGCGCTGCAGCGTAAAGCAGAAATACAAAAACAAATGAGAGCTTTAACGCACCAACTATGGCCAAAGTATTTTACAAATACTCCGGAGCCTAACGATTCGTTAAAGTCTGTTGCGATGATGATAGAGGCGCTCTCACGCTCGCACTGCCATCGAGATTCATTCTTACAAACCATACAGAAGCAAATCCCTGAGTTAGAGAAGTTCATCAATGATAAGAACCTGATATATCTCGACCGGTCTAAGCCTTTAGTTGTACGTCAAACGCCTCCCTATATGGAGGGCGGCGGTGCAGGGGCTAGTATTAACGATCCGGGGCCGTTTAACAAGAATGGAAAAACATATTACAATGTTTCGTTATTAACCCACTATACTCCTCAGCAGGCAGAGAGTTACCTGCGAGAATACAATGATTATATTTTACAAATTCTCAATATTCATGAAGCTATTCCCGGACATTATACTCAATTAGTGTATGCCAATCAATCGCCTTCATTAGTAAAAAGCATTTTTGGTAACGGCGCTATGATTGAAGGATGGGCTGTGTACGGCGAACGAATGATGCTCGAAGAAGGCTATGGTAACCAAAGCCCTGAGTTATGGCTTATGTATTACAAATGGCATCTTCGTTCAGTGATGAATACCATATTGGATTATTCCATTCAGTGCCTGAATATGACCGAAGAAGAAGCCAAAAGATTGATGACACAAGAGGCTTTCCAGCAACAAGCCGAAGCAGACGGGAAATGGAAACGCGCTACGTTAACTCAGGTGCAACTCTGTTCCTATTTTACAGGATTCACAGAAATTTATGCTTTGCGTGAAAAGCTAAAAATGAGACAAGGAACTAATTTCAATTTAAAGAAGTACCATGAGCAGTTTCTTAGTTATGGCTCCGCTCCTATTCCTTTAATTTCGAATGTTATGCTTTAAAGAATTTAATAATCTAAAGAGTTTTACTTTTGTAAAATGAATTCTAAGAAGGTTGAGCTCTTAGCTCCTGTCGGTTCGTTTGAAAGCCTGCAAGCTGCCATTAATGCAGGTGCTGATGCCATCTATTTTGGCGTTGAGCAATTAAATATGCGTACCCGTTCAGCGGGTACCTTTACACTCGATGATATTCTGGAGATAAGTTCTATTTGTAAGCACAATGGGATACGTGCCTACATCACTTTAAACACGGTGATGTACGAACACGATATGCAACTGTTAAAGTCTATTCTCAAAGAGGTTAAAAAGCACCAAATTGATGCCGTCATTGCTTCAGACTTTTCGGTTTTTGAATACTGCAATCAAATGGGTATTCCTCTCCATATTTCTACTCAGGCTAATGTCAGTAATATTGAATCGGTACAATTCTTCTCCCGCTTTGCCGATGTGATAGTTCTCGCCCGTGAACTTACCTTAAAGCAGACCGAGCACATCACAAAAGAAATTGAGCGCAAGCAAATCAAAGGCCCTTCGGGCGAGCTGCTTAAGATAGAAATTTTTGTTCATGGCGCCTTATGTATGGCGGTTTCAGGAAAATGCTTTATGAGCCTTCATACACAAAATGCATCAGCTAATCGCGGCGCCTGTGTTCAAAATTGCCGCCGACCTTACATCGTAACCGACATGGAGACCGGAGAGCAATTGAAAATAGACAATGAGTATATCATGTCTCCAAAAGATTTATGCACTATTGACATTTTAGATCAAGTAATCGGTGCAGGCGTTAATGTACTTAAAATTGAAGGTAGAACGAAAGGTGCGGATTACGTTCAGGTAGTCACCCAGTGTTATCGTGAAGCCATCAATGCCGTCGCTAACGGTACCTATAACAGAGAGAAAGTTGAGCAATGGAAAAAAGAAATGGAGAAGGTGTACAATCGAGGCTTCTGGGAAGGATACTATCTTGGACGAGAACTTGGTGAATGGACTCCACAGCCAGGCTCTGCGGCAACAGAAAAGAAGGTCTATTTGGGCAAGGGTAATAAATACTACTCTAAGATAGGTGTCGCAGAATTTTTAATGGAAACGGGTGCATTAAAAGCCGGCGACACAATTATGGTAATTGGTGCCAAGTGTGGAATGGTAAAAGAACAGATTTCAAAGTTGGTCGTTAATGGCAAAGAAAAGCCGGAAGCCGTAAAAGGTGATAAAATCACTTTTCCTTTTTCTTTTAAAGTAAGTGCTACGGATAAGATTTATAAGGTAGTAGCCGCCGTAGAAAATGCCTAAAATCATCCATTATCGAAATAAGTGCATTGGCTGTGGAGTATGTTATGAGATGCAGCCCGAGCTATGGCGCATGTCAAAAAAAGATGGCAAAGCAACTTTACTCAAAGGCGATCAGAAGAATAAGGTTTATGTTAGAGATATTACAGATGATCAGGTAGAGAAAACGAAAGAAGTTGTAAAAGCCTGTCCAGTGAATGTTATTAAAGTGAGTTAAGGAGTACTGAAACACCTTACTCATCGTAAGTAAACAGTAAGCAACATATATTATAGGAAAAAGAAGTTGTAACTACTATTACTCATTAATCCACTCTCTAATCCTATTTTTGTCGTTGAAATAGACTATGAGCAAGCCCTTTTTAGCCTCCATTCTTAAATGTAAATGCCCACAATGCCGGGTTGGTTATATGTTTCTTAAACCGGCATATTCAAAAGAGTTTATGCAAATGCCGGTTAACTGCCCGGCTTGCAATTTAAAGTTTGAACAAGAAACGGGCTTTTGGTGGGGAACAGGATATGTAAGTTACGGCATAAGCGTTTCGGTAAGTCTCACCACTTTTATAGTCTGGTATGTATTAATCGGGATGTCTGTTAAAGATTACAGACCGTTTTATTGGTTAGGTTTCAACTTAATCATACTTATTGCACTGTTACCTTATTTAATGCGTCTCTCTCGCACGTTATGGCTTATGTTTTTTGTTACTTACAAGCCTTATCTGCCTGTACAAAAAAAATCAGCCTAACGTAATCATAAAGAATGGCTTAATACGTTTGATTCATCCATAGTTAAACCGCTAATTTTGTAAATATGGGCAGCAGCACACAGAGTTTTAAGGAACCGGAAATAAAACAATCTAAAAGTTATTTCAAGAGGTGTAATATCTTATGGATAACGATAGTCTTACTTATTAGTACAGCACAAGGCTTGCTGGCAAGCACCATTCTAATACCTATGGACACGAAACAAACGGACCATCTTAAGGCTTATGGTATTGCCTTCTGGATATTGACACGTGGTGGAAGCGTAGATTGGTTATTAAATTATCGCGGGGGAAGTTTTGCTTTTGTCTATGACAAATCATTTGAAAATGAATGTGTCATACGAGGAGTAAAGTACGAAATTGTACCCGATGTACAGTACCAAGCTATTCTTAAAGAAATAAGTGACCCGGAAGTGAATATGGATATAGTCAAATTGGAAAAAGCGCCTAAGATTGCCGTGTACTCTCCAAAGAATAAACACCCCTGGGATGATGCAGTAACCTTAGTTCTCACCTATGCTGAAATACCTTACGATGTGATTTATGATGATGAAATATTAAGCAATAAGCTACCTCAATATGATTGGTTACATCTGCACCATGAGGATTTCACGGGGCAATATGGAAGATTCTATGCAGCATTCTCACAAGCACAATGGTATCAGGATGAAGTAAAATTTAATGAAGCCATTGCGGCGAAATGGGGATTCAAAAAAGTATCACAGCTAAAGCTTGCTGTAGCCAAGAAAATAAAGGATTATGTTTCCGGCGGAGGGTTTATGTTCGCTATGTGTTCGGCCACTGACTCTTATGATATTGCCTTAGCCGCCGAAGGTATAGACATTTGCGCCCCACAATTTGATTATGATCCTGCTGACCCTAATGCACAGCAGCGACTTGACTTTAGCAAATGCTTTGCGTTCGAAAACTTTTTATTGGATATGAATCCAATGAATTATGAGTTCTCTAATATCGATGCTACGAACACCCGTTATCGCTATGTAAATTTTAAAGATGATTATTTTACCCTATTTGAATTTTCTGCTAAATGGGATCCGGTACCCAGTATGCTATGTCAAGATCACACAATGACAATAAAAGGTTTTATGGGGCAGACTACTGCTTTTCGTAAAGAAGTTATTAAAAGTAGTGTTACGATTATGGGAGAATGTAAACCTGCCAACGAGGCAAGATATATACATGGTACTTTCGGTAATGGCACATGGACATTCTATGGCGGGCACGACCCTGAAGATTATGAGCACCGCGTAGGAGACCCGCCAACTGATTTATCCCTTCATCCCAATTCTCCAGGGTATCGCTTAATCCTGAATAATGTGCTCTTTCCAGCAGCGAAAAAGAAAAAGCTAAAAACATAGATGCACTACCGATTAATTTTAATTTTCCTGATTCCATTCATCAGTTATGCCCAACATAAGAATTGCAGTAATACGTTTATTGAGAAAAAATATAATGATGCAATTCGAACCTATCTTGATGATGATTATGAAGTAGAATTTACGGACTATTTCAAAATCCCCAACAATCAAAAAGTTGAACTGAAAAAGAGTTTTGACTCTGATTTTGAATATATAGTCATACTTGTTTCACCACAGGATGCAGCCTCTGCATCGATTGAAATATTAGACCAAACTCGAGAGCAACAAGAGTTTGAAAAGGAAACATTAAACCTTGATTCTGATTTTGTTTACTCGGAATTTGAACCCGATTACGACGGCATCTACAATATCATTTGTACCGTAAGCTACAAGCGAGCAGGCGATTACTGTTCAGTACTAACCGTACTCAAACGCGAAGTAGCGCCCGAACCCAAAAAGCAAAAGTGATGCAGGAAGATAGTGAACATAAAATTTTCAAGGCAAAGCTCTTTGTCAGCATGTTTTCGCCCATACTCTTTGTCAGCGTTATGATTGTAGTAAAGCTTTATGAGAATGTCAGCGGCCACGATTTGTTTTATTATGGTATTGAACCGAGAACTTTTGAAGGGCTGCGCGGCATTTTATTCAGCCCGTTTATTCATGCAGATTGGGATCATCTTTTTTCTAATGCCGTTCCCATGGTGCTATTGGGAACGGCCGTTATTTACTTTTATAGAAATGTAGCATACAAAATGTTTTTCTATTTATGGTTAATGGACGGCATCGGTGTCTGGGTATTTGGCCGATACAGCTATCATATTGGCGCCAGCGGACTCGTTTACGGCCTTGCTTCATTTTTATTTATTAGTGGTTTGATACGAAAAAGCCGTGGACTGCTTGCTATATCTTTTGCAGTTGCCCTACTTTATGGCGGAATAGTTTGGGGTATCCTTCCCCAATTAGTTCAACTCTCCTGGGAATCACATTTATTTGGGCTTGTTTCTGGAATGTTGTTAGCAGTGCTTTTTATGCATCAAGGCCCATTAAACGATCCATTGCCCGAGTGGTATTATGATGATGAATTAAAGAGAAATTTATTAAATACACCTTTGGAAAGTGAGCAGCCTGAAAAGCCACAAGATGACTCTACAACGAAATCCCCTCAAGACTCATCACCACGAATTGTATATCACTTTAAGAAGAGCCCTCCCTCAGAAGGCACTTAATTCTCTCAACAGACGACTCACAGGCAATCCCATTACGTTAAAGTAACAGCCGTTAATATAGCGTATGCTGGTAACACCTATCCAATCTTGTATTCCATAACTTCCCGCTTTATCAAACGGGTGAAAATTCTCGATATAGAATAGGGCTTGTGCTTCACTGATATCATAAAATGTAACTTCCGTTTGCTCGGAAAAAATTTGTTTGTGTTTATTGCTTTTGATACAGACTCCTGTTATTACGGTATGTGTTTTCCCTGAAAGTTGCATCAGCATTTGCAAGGCTTCATTATTGGTTAATGGCTTGTTATATAACTCGTGGTTTAAAACAACAACAGTATCCGCTGTTATAAGCAATTCGTCATCCTTTAATTCTGGTACCGCATCTGCCTTTTTTTCTGCCAGATATTCCGGTACCAGCTCACTATTAAGCTCCGGAGGAAACGACTCATCCACTTCTATTTGTAACAATGTAAAATCAATTCCCGCTGTACGCAGCAACTCTTGCCTACGAGGTGATTTAGAAGCCAGAAATATTTTATAAGGAGTTAAAGTGTATTGTATCATCAACGACTCATTAAAAAGTAGAAATAGAAAATCGTGAGTATTCCCATAAGCATAACTAATTTCAGTAACATGCTTACTTGTTTGTATTGCTTCTTTGAATCTGCTGTGTAGAGTTTCCATAAGGCAATCACAATAGGTAATTGAAGGGTTTGCATCAAATAGATTACT
>JBDHXV010000070.1:0-7322 GCA_039810885.1 Chitinophagales bacterium
GCTGTCATATCTTTTCAAATAATTTAATGAGATAAAAGAATAGGGCGAAGATTAGTAAGCCCGTTAGAATTAAAATTGTTGCTATCATTTTTGAAATAATTATTGTTATGCCAATACTATTTCAAATGACAGTCCAAGGTTTTTAAAATAGATGTAATAGATTGATAATAAAGATATTGAGAAACAAAACGGATTGTACCAAAATAAAAAACCCTTTCATTTTGAAAGGGTATATCGTAGCGTTTTGAAAGGGTATTGTTATTCTAAACCGTATTCAGTTAGTTTACGGTAAAGAGTTGTCAAGGCGATATTGAGAAGTTCGGCAGTTTTAGTTTTATTACCGTTTGTATAGTTCAGTACTTTTTGAATATGTATTTTTTCGGCACTTGCTAATGCAAATGCAGATAGATTTCCTTTAGTTGAAAGTTGGGGATTTGAAGTTGAAAGTTGTTGCAATTCAATCGGGAGGTTTTCAATTTTTAATTCATCTCCTTCGCTTAATATTACACTTCGTTCAATTACATTTCGTAATTCACGAATATTTCCTTTCCATTGATGTTGTTTAAGGACATCTAAATATTCTTTTGAGATACTCTTTTTCTTGTTTTGAGTGAATTTAAAAAGAAAAGTAAAAGCTAAATCATCTATATCAACTATTCTTTCACGAAGGGGAGGAAGTTCAATGTGAAAAATTGCAATTCTATAAAACAAATCCTCCCTAAAATTGCCTTTTTCAACTTCTTGTTTTAAATCCCTATTGGTAGCCGCTATAATGCGAACATTTACTTTTGTTGGCTTGTGGTCGCCAACTTTCAGGAACTCGCCATTTTCCAGAACCCGTAATAATTTAGCTTGTAAATCCAATGGCATTTCGCCTATCTCATCCAAAAAAACAGATCCATTATTAGCTTCTTCAAATATTCCTTTACTCTCATTTATAGCGCCGGTAAAAGCTCCGGCTTTATGTCCGAACATTTCACTTTCCAAAAGTTCTTTGCTAAATGCGGAGCAGTTCACAGCAAGAAAAATTTGTTTACTTCTATTGCTTGCATTGTGTATGGCCTGTGCAAAAACTTCTTTTCCGGTTCCGGTTTCTCCGGTTAGCAAAACAGTGGTATCCGTTTGTGCTACCTTTTTGGACAAGTCAATGGCTTTTTGAATTGCTTTTGAATTTCCGATAATTTTATCAAATGAGTGTTTCTCACCCAATTGTTTTTCTAACAGTATTACTCGTTTGGCTAAGGCTGCTTTTTCTAAAGCACGGTATATTAAGGGAATGATTTTGTTATTATCATCTCCTTTTGTGATATAATCAAATGCTCCATTTTTAATAGCTTGAACTCCATCTGGAATATTGCCATAAGCAGTCAGTAGAATAATTTCAACGGTTGGAAATTTTTCTTTAATAATTTTAGTAACATCAACACCATTTCCATCAGGCAACTTAACATCACAAAGCACTACATCAATATCTTGCTGTTCCAACTTTTTTAAACCTGATTTAATATCTCCTGCTTGTAACACTTCAAACCCTTCCAAGCTGATAATTCTTGTCAGCAGGTTTCTAAGTTTTTCTTCGTCATCTATGATTAAAATTTTGTTCATTGTCTTGTCCTAAATATAGGTTGACCGTTTTTTGCTAGAAAATAAAAAAGGTTTCTAAGTTTTTTCTTGCACAAAAATGATTTGTTGAGATGAACGGGGACGAAATCCCGCTTCATTTTTCGTGGTTCACGATGTTGGCACTATCCGGGTTGCTCCTCAGCATAGCCCGTTTCCATCCTCACCTGAACACTTCAAATGTAATTAATCAGGCGCCCGTTTTTTTAGCGCTTGTATTTTTTTGTTGTAAATCCCAACGGCTTGTTTCATCCTCTTCTTAGCCATTTCTACGCTGGGATTGTTTTTCTTGCTTGTACATAAGTGAGCAATGTTTGGTTAATTTTTGGCAAGCTGTTTTAGGGCAGGGCACTGATTTCATATTTTGATTAATCTTTAAATGCGAGGCATAAAACTTTTACTGTTGAATTTATAGAATCTATTTTCCAGTTCATTATGCAGTAATAAATAATTTTATCGCCCTCATGTCTAAAAGCATCCTCATTATCGGTGCAGGCCCGGCCGGATTAACAGCCGCATATAAACTCGCACAAGCAGGGTATCGGGTCAGCGTTTATGAAGCCGGCGCTCACGTTGGCGGTCTGGCGCGTAGCTTTGCTTTATGGGGTCAAACGGTAGATTGTGGGCCGCATCGTTTTTTCAGCAACGATAAAATAGTAAACGACTTTTTTAAAGAGGTGGTGAAAGATGATTTTGTGAATGTGGAACGCCTCACCCGTATTTATTACAACAACCACTTTTTCTATTATCCTCTTAAAGTGAGTAATGTGTTGCTGAACATTGGTCCTGTTGGAATTTTTCAAATCTTGTGGAGCTATGCTTTAACAAGGATTAACCCGATAAAGAACCCGCAAACCTTTGAGGACTGGGTAATAGACCGATTCGGTAAAAAACTGTATTCTATCTTCTTTAAAAATTATTCCGAAAAATTGTGGGGCATACCGTGCGCAAAGATAGATGCCGACTGGGCGGCGCAACGCATTAAGAAGTTTTCATTAGTGGAAGCTGTTAAGACTGCTTTATTTGGCAACAAGGGCAATAAGCACAAAACACTGGTTGATCAGTTTGCTTATCCTAAGCATGGCACCGGAAGCATCTACACGAAGATGAAAGCATTCATTGAGCAGAATGGCGGGGCCATTCATTTGAATACTCCGGTTAAACGGATACTGGCTAACGAGGAGAAGGCCTACGCCATAGAACTGAATACCGGTGAAGTCATCCACGCCGATGAAATCATTTCTACCATGCCTCTCACATTAATGGTAAAGGGCTTACCTGCTGTGCCACAGCCTGTGGTAGAGGCTTGTAATAAATTGTATTACCGCAATACCATTTTAGTTTACATAGAAGTGGCCGACTCAAACCTCTTCCCCGACAACTGGGTTTATGTGCACAGCCCCGAAGTAATTCATGGACGCATCACCAACTTCCGCAACTGGAGCCCTCAACTATATGGCGATAGAACGACAACCATTCTTTGTTTGGAATACTGGTGTTTTGACAATGATGAGATATGGAGCAAAGGCCAAGATTACTTTGGCAAACTGGCTGAACAGGAAGTGAAAAAAATAAAACTGGTAAAACCGGAAACAAAAATCCTGAATAGCGAAGTGATAAAGCTACCGCATTGCTACCCGGTGTATGAAACCGGCTATATGCAACATGTTAAAATTATCCAGCAGTATCTTGAAACTGTAAGTAACCTGCGGGCTATAGGTCGCTATGGTTCTTTCAAGTACAACAATCAAGACCACTCCATATTAATGGGCTTGTTGGCGGCACGCGAAATAATTAAAGGCAGCAACGAAGACCTGTGGGCTATCAATACCGACAGCGAATACCAAGAGAAAGGAGAGGCTTTATCCGACAGATGATTTCAGGTTACGCAATATTTAACAGCAGAAAATATTTTTTTTATTTTCATAACGCATGAAGACTAAGCCATGATAGTCACTCTATGCCGTAGGTTTCTCCCTCAATACTACTATATGAATTTGGAAAGATATGCCTTGCTTCATTCTCAAATAATTCTTCCGAGGCGTAACGCGAAGAGAAATGGCCTAACAGCAATTTCTTCGCACCCACCTCTCTAGCAACAATAGCCGCTTGCTCAGATGTACAATGAAAACGATCTTTAGCTTTATCCGCATCCTGTTTCAAAAAGGTGCTTTCATGATAAAGTAGGTCAACGTGCATAATTCTTTTTAGATAAGAATCGCTAAAAATGGTATCCGAACAAAAAGCGTATTTACGTTGCGGCCTTTTGATAACTAATTTTTCATGAGGCACAATAATACCCGATGTCGTTTTGAACCCTCCCCCGGCTTTAATAGAACTAATTTCTTCAATAGGAATTTTATACTCATTCAGTGCCTCGCTTTTAACATTTACTCGTCCCTTTTTTTCTGTGAACAAATATCCATAGCATGGAATACGGTGTATCATAGGTATCGGAGTCACACATAAAAACTCATCCTCGTACAATATTTCTGTATGAGGATGTATTTCTATAAAAAGAAGCTCGTAGGAAAGCTCCGTTCCCGAAGCAAGTAAGTTTAATTGAATAATCTCTTTTAATCCTGAAGGAGAAATAATAGTTAAAGGCTGAGTGCGACGTTGAAGATGAAGTGTTGTTATCAACCCTAGAATTCCATAATAATGGTCGCCGTGTAAATGTGAAATGAAAATATGAGATACTCTGGAAACCTTAATTCCTAAATCACGAATTTGATTTTGAGTGCCTTCACCACAATCAAGTAAGAAAAGTTGATTGTGATAAGTTACAACTTGTGCTGTAGTATGATGATTTCGTGTAGGAAGAGCGGCACTGTTACCAAGAATAGTAACGCTAAACGTCATTATCCTTTCTTAAGGTCCTTCTCAATTTCTTCCATCATTACCATATCAATACTTTCTTCTTTAGTAGGGATGATGGTAAGAATAGAATCTAATTGAGATATTTTAATGAGCTTGTGTACGTTATCGCTTACAGAGCAAAGAATTAGATTGCCGCCCGAGTTTTTACAAAGGCGGTTAGCGATTAGTATGGAACTTAAACCGGAAGAATCCACAAAGCGAACCCGACTTGTATCAAAAATTATATTCTTAACGCCTTCGGCATTCAGAACGATCATTTCTGATTTCACTAAAGGAGCAATTACAGAATTCAACTTTTCTTCTTCAATAGTGAATATACAGTACTTGTCGTGCTTGTCGAGTGTGAACTTCATAACTGAGTGGAGTGTTTATTTAAGGGTTTTGAAAACGTGTATAAAATTAAGATTATTTAAACAAAAAGTAACATAATAGCGTATTGATGTGTAAAAATCAACATTGAAAAGCGGTCAAAAAATCATGTTTATGCAAATATTGGCTATTTTTCAAGCTAACAAACCACAAATAAGACATTAATGCTAGTTGGTGTATTATTTGTAAAAATGAAAACACTATGGAACAAAAATTTTCACAAAGGGTCAAGGAGGTCATTGCTTATTCGAGAGAAGAAGCTTTGCGCCTTGGTCATGATTTTATCGGAACAGAGCATTTATTATTAGGTCTGCTTCGCGATCAGAATGATACGGCTTCGCGGGTTTTAAAATCTCTTGAGGTTGACACGGTGATGTTACGTCGCATTGTTGAAGATTCAATTCGCGATAAGGCTACCCATCAGACCCATGATATTAACACCTTACCCTTGACCAAACAAGCAGAGAAGGTATTGAAGTTTTCATTGTTGGAGGCAAAGAACCTCCACAGCGATACAATAGGTACGGAGCATCTCATGCTATCTATTCTTAGAATTAAAGATAATGTAGGTACTGAGATTTTAAGCCGTTTTACGGTTGATTATGAAACTTTCAAAGCAGAATATACCTTGCTGAATAAAGATATTCGTGCAGATATGTCTAATGACAGCGGCGAAGAAGAAACATTTGAAGATGAAGATCGATCAAGAGCGGCATCTAAAAAGCCTGGAGCGTCCAAATCAAAAACACCTGTTCTGGATAACTTCGGACGTGATATTACGAAGATGGCCGAAGAAGGAACATTAGATCCTATTGTAGGCCGCGAAACAGAAATTGAACGTGTATCACAGATCTTATCTCGTCGTAAAAAGAATAATCCTATTCTTATCGGAGAGCCGGGAGTAGGTAAAACGGCGGTTGTGGAAGGATTGGCTTTGCGCATTAATCAACGTAAGGTATCTCGCGTGCTTTATGATAAACGCATCGTTATGCTTGACCTCGCTGCATTAGTTGCAGGAACAAAATATCGCGGGCAATTTGAAGAACGTATCAAGGCGATTATGAATGAGCTAGAAAAGAATCGTGATGTGATTCTTTTCATTGACGAAATACATACCATTGTTGGAGCAGGAGGGGCTACAGGCTCTTTGGATGCATCAAACATCTTTAAGCCTGCATTAGCACGTGGTGAGCTACAGTGCATCGGGGCTTCAACATTGGATGAATATCGCCAGCATATTGAGAAAGACGGAGCGCTCGATCGTCGTTTCCAAAAAGTAATAATTGATCCTCCTACACCTGAGGAAACGGTTATTATATTGAACAATATCAAAGGTAAATATGAGGATTTTCACAATGTCAACTATACGCCTGAAGCTATTGATGCTTGTGTAAAGTTGAGCACGCGCTATATAACTGATCGACTGTTACCGGATAAAGCTATTGACGTTATTGATGAGGTAGGAGCAAAAGTGCATTTGAAAAATATTCACGTGCCACAGTCTATTCTTGATCTAGAAAAGAAGATTGAAGAAATTAAAGTGGAGAAAAATAAAGTCGTAAAAAGTCAGCGTTATGAAGAAGCTGCACGATTACGTGATACGGAAAAGAAATTGCTGGAAGATCTTGACAAAGCTAAATTGAACTGGGAAGAGGAAACTAAGACAAAACGTTATCCGGTAACGGATGAGGATATCGCAGAAGTTGTAGCTATGATGACCGGTATTCCGGTAAAGCGAGTAGCACAAACGGAGAGCAATCGTTTACTCAAAATGGCCGAAGAACTTAAAGGCAGCGTAGTTGGTCAGGATGATGCTATTATCAAGGTAACAAAGGCTATACAGCGTAATAGAGCAGGCTTGAAAGATCCCAAAAAGCCTATTGGTTCATTCATTTTCTTAGGACCAACAGGTGTGGGAAAAACGGAGCTTGCTAAAGTGTTAGCTCGTTATCTATTCGACAGTGAAGATTCACTGATTCGAATTGATATGAGCGAATACATGGAGAAATTCAGTGTCAGCCGTTTGATTGGTGCTCCTCCCGGATATGTAGGATATGAGGAAGGGGGGCAACTAACCGAAAAGGTTCGACGCAAGCCTTATTCTGTTATATTATTGGATGAGATTGAAAAAGCGCATCCCGATGTTTACAGTATTCTGTTGCAAGTATTGGATGACGGTATTCTTACCGATGGGTTAGGACGTAAAGTAGATTTTAAGAATACGCTAATAATAATGACTTCAAATATTGGCGCACGCCAATTGAAAGACTTCGGTCAGGGAATAGGATTTGGTACATCAGCTAAAGTGGAAAGTGCAGATCAACATTCTAAAACGGTTATTGAATCTGCGTTAAAACGCACATTCTCTCCGGAGTTTCTAAATAGAATAGACGATGTTGTTGTATTTAACGCGCTTACCAAAGAGCACATACATTCCATTATTGATATTACAT
>JBDHXV010000071.1:0-6978 GCA_039810885.1 Chitinophagales bacterium
AGAAACAACAGGAAAACATTGTGTGGTGCTGGGACGCAGTGATATTGTGGGCAAGCCTTTGAGCTTACTTATGAGTCGTGCGGATTACCCTGGAAATTGTACCGTAACATTATGCCACAGTAAGACCAAAGACATAACTGCCGTTTGTCGCAGTGCCGATATTCTTATTGCAGCAATAGGCAAACCGGAGTTTGTAAAAGCTGATTTTGTAAAAGAAGGTGCGGTAGTAATAGACGTAGGCACCACTCGTGTTCCCGATCTGGATAAGAAAAGCGGATTTAGCCTAAAAGGAGATGTCGCATTCCAGGAGGTGAAAGCCAAATGCTCTTTTATAACACCTGTGCCCGGTGGTGTAGGCCCTATGACCATCGCTTCGCTTATGCGAAATACCTTACAATCAACCACGCTTCAGTTTTAATTCCATTGACTACGCAACAATTACCTCTGATGGAACTCTTTTACACGCTTCAGGGCGAAGGTGTGTATCAGGGCAGAGCCGCGACCTTCATACGCTTGGCAGGTTGCGATGTTGGTTGTGTTTGGTGCGACGTAAAGGAATCCTGGGATACGGCAAAGCATCCATTTTGGTCTATTGAACAAATACTCGATGAGGTAAAAAAATATCCTGCCGACATTGTAGTGGTTACGGGCGGAGAGCCTTTAATGCACAACCTTAAAGCATTAACCACTTCGCTGAGAAAGAATGGGAAACGAACCCACCTGGAAACTTCGGGAACATATCCCATCACCGGAAGTTGGGATTGGATTTGTGTTTCACCAAAAAAATTTAAAGTGCCACTTTCGGAAGTGTTATACCAGGCACAGGAATTGAAAGTGGTGATTTACAATAAAAGTGATTTTAATTGGGCTATACAAAATGCGACACAAGTGAATCAACAATGTGCCCTCCTGCTGCAACCCGAATGGAGCAGAGAAAAACAGATGCTACCGTTGATGATTGATTTTGTAAAGAACAATCCGCAATGGCGCATTTCGTTACAGACCCATAAATACATGAACATACCCTAAATGAGATATCTTTTTTTTCTGCTTGTTGTTCTGCTGAACCTGAATCGGGTTTCTGCACAAACATTTACTACCGAAAAAACAACAAATGCGAAAACACAAAAATTGTTATCAGCGGCTAAAGGATATATTTTATCTAACAAACTTGATGATGCTGTGAAGCAACTGCAACGCGCCCTGAAAGAAGACTCTCTGTGTATTGATACGTGGCAGATGCTCGGAGATATAGATTTTACACGCGGGCAGTATGTACAGTGTGCTAAAAATGTTGAACGGGTTATGCAGCTAAACAAAGGTTATAAATCAAAAGGGTATTATATGCTCTGCATGAGTTACTGGACTATGGACGATTATGAGCATTGTATTCAAAATGGAAAAGAATACTTGCTGGTAAAAGATAAATACGACCCTTGGGTACGTGATGTGAATCAAGCCATAGCAAATTCAGGATTTGCATCTTATGCAATACAGCACCCGGTGCCGTTTAATCCAATCAACCTTGGAGATAGCATCAACACTAAAACAATGGACGAATACAGCCCTTCAATTTCATTGGATAATTCGATTCTTATCTATAACCGCAATGTAGCTGTGGGCAATACACATCAAGAAGATTTCTATATCAGCTTTTATAAAAACGGAACTTGGATGTTATCCAAAGATGCGGGCACCCCGCTGAATACGCCAAATAACGAAGGAGCACAGAAATTAAGTGCAGACGGAAATACCTTATTTTTTACTATATGTAATAAACAAGGAGGCTATGGCTCTTGTGATATATACACCGCACAACGCAACGGCGATCAATGGGTCAATATTCGCAATCTGGGCTTTCCGGTTTCCATGCCTACATGGGAATCGCAGCCTAGCATCTCCGCCGATGGAAAAGATTTATACTTTGCTAGTAATCGTCCCGGCACCATTGGAGCACGCGACATTTTTGTATCGCATAAAGGAGCCGATGGTAAGTGGGGAATCCCCGAAAATCTTGGAGAGAACATTAACACCACGTACGATGAAGGATATCCTTTCATTCACCCGGATAATAAAACACTTTATTTCTGCTCCGATGGATGGCCCGGTATGGGTGGTATAGACATCTTTGTGAGTAAGCGCGATGAGAAGGGCATCTGGAGTAAACCAATGAATCTCGGTTATCCCATAAACACCAAAGGAGATAATACCGGATTAATAGTATCAGCAGATGGAAAAATGGCATACTATGCCTCAACACCCGAAGGCCGCACAGACTTGGACATTTATAAATTTGATATGCCCGAAGAGGTGCGCCCCGTTCCGGTTACTTATGTGAAAGGTATCGTAAGAAGCAAAACAGATGGAAAACCGCTACAAGCTAAGATTGAATTAATTGACTTGAATACAAATAAACTCGTAGCCATTTTAGATTGTGGAAACGATGGTGTGTTTTTTCACAGCTTGCCTACAGGATATAATTATGCATTTAATGTGTCAAAGTCCGGTTATCTGTTTCATTCAGAAAATTTTGAATTGTTATCCGAGCGTGATGTCTCGAACCCATTTATCCTCAATATTAATTTAGAACCCGCAACAACTGGCAGCTCGGTAGTGCTGCGCAATGTTTTTTTTGATGTGAATGCTTCAACTTTAAAACCAGAATCCAAAACGGAAATTGAAAAACTGGTACAATTTCTAAAAACAAATCCAACAGTGCGCATTGAAATTGGTGGACACACGGATAACACCGGAAGCGTAGCGAATAATCAACAACTCTCGGAAGCACGTGCCAAAGCGCTGTATCAGGTGTTGATTGCCGCAGGTATTGAAAATTCTCGCTTAACATTTAAGGGATATGGTGCCACAAAACCTGTTGCAGACAATCAACAAGAAGAAGGACGTGCTCAAAATCGACGTACAGAGGTCCGTATTATAGGGATGTAAAAAAAATGTGCACGTAATTGTGCGGAACGTTTATTTTGTTTCCGTGTTCTGTCATAAACGCTTCTTAGATTATGACAAAGACAAGGAATATTGAATTTAGTATGGCACCGCCCGAGCCTTACTATGTAGGAGATGGTTTTTTGGTACATCATTTTATACCAAGCCACTTTCGTTTGGACATGGAACGGATGAATCCTTTTATCATGCTGGATTACAATGCAAAAATGCACATTCCGCCTAGTCGCACACCTAAAGGGGTGGGCGTGCATCCACATAAGGGATTTGAAACGGTAACTATAGCATATAAAGGCAAGGTAGAACACCACGACAGCAGTGGTGGCGGTGGTATAATTAGCGAAGGAGATGTTCAATGGATGACAGCCGCATCAGGTGTTTTGCATAAAGAATATCACGAAGAAAATTGGAGTAAGCAAGGTGGAGACTTTCAAATGGTACAACTCTGGGTAAACCTGCCGGCACAAGACAAGAAGTCTGCTCCAAAATATCAATCTATTGAAAATAAAAATATACAACGTTATTATTTGAAGAATGATGGAGGCGAGGTGGAAGTCATTGCCGGAAACTACAATGGGGTAAAGGGTGCTGCATCCACATTTACACCGGTTCACTTATATAATGTACGAATGAAACCCGGTGCTCGTGCCGAGTTTGAGTTCCCCGCACATTATAATACTGCTTTGTTAATGATTGAAGGTAAAGTAACCGTAAATGACAAAGATATGATACCGACTAACCACTTTGCTCTTTTTGAGAACGAAGACGGTGTTTTTACGCTGAATGCTGACGAAAATGCATTGGCATTAATCCTTAGCGGAGAACCGATTAAAGAACCCATCGCAGCGCACGGTCCTTTTGTAATGAACACCAGAGCGGAATTGATGCAGGCCTTTGATGAGTTCCAAAGCGGCAAGTTCGGTTACTTGGAATAAGTTTACGATAAGAATTCTATTTCTGAATAACACAACTGAGTAAGTAAAGATGGAAACTTGCTTCTGACGAATAATTATTTTTCGTTCATATTCGTATTATGAAACATTGCTTTAAACTCATCATCGGGTCTGTAATACTTTCCTTTATTATTGGTAAGACCCAGGCACAGAAAAAAGATATTACTCTAGAAGATGTTTGGTACAAACAAACTTATATTGAAAAAAGGCCGGATTCTTTTCACCCATGGCACGACGGAAAGGATTACGTACAATATATCAACGAAGATAAGCCTGCGAATAATGGATTTTGGTTGATTGATTTTGCATCAGGCAAGAGGGTAAAACAAATTGTTGTTGAATCAGAGTTAATACGTGCATTCGGTGATGATGCCCCCGGCTCGACAGAGGATGTGGAATGGAGTGCTACCGGCACTCGTTTCCTTATTGCAACTCATGCTACCCCCATCTACCGCCATAGTGTAGTGGCCGATTATCTCGTGTATGATGTGCAAAAGAAGAACGTAACACCGGTTTCAGATGCCGGCGCACAACAAGAGGCTACCTTCTCACCCGATGGCAACTCCGTAGCTTTTGTACGAAACAACAATCTATTTATCAAAAACCTCAACACCGGAAAGGAAACACAAATAACTCACGACGGTAAACGTAACGAGATCATTAACGGTGTACCCGATTGGGTATATGAAGAAGAATTTTCGTTTTCACGAGCATTTGAGTGGAGTGCCGATTCCAGGCATATCGCATGGATTCGCTTTGATGAAAGCAAAGTACCCATGTACACCTTGCAATATTTTGACGGATTATATCCTGTAAATTATGAATATAAATATCCCAAAGTAGGGGAGAACAATGCCGTAGTTTCTGTTTGGGTTTATGATATCAATAATGCACAAACAAAAGAAATGAAGGTGGCGAGAACAGAGGCTTATTTACCACGCATCAAATGGAAAGACAACATGCAACTCTGTGTAACCCGGTTAAATCGTTTACAAAATGAACTGGAACTACTACTCTGCAATGTAAGCAATGGAGAGGCCTCTACACTCTTTGTAGAAAAGAACCCATATTATATCGAAGTGGAAGACCATCTCACCTTTTTAGCTGACGGCTCATATATATGGCTTAGCATGACGGATGGACACAATCATATCTACCATTACGATGTAAACGGGCGCTTAATAAACCAAATCACAAAAGGAAACTGGGATGTAACAGATTTTTATGGCATAGATGAAAAAACGAACGTGCTGTATTATCAGAGTGCGGAAATATCTCCATTAGAACGACACATCTATTCCATTAAAGCAGATGGAACCGCTAAGAAGAACCTTACCCCCGCATCAGGGTTTCATGTTGCCACTTTTAACAACAACTTGACCTACTTTATGCACGAAACATCTGATGCCAACACGCCGCGTACCTTTTCTATCTGTAATGCTATCGGTAAAGAATTACGCATAGTCGAAGACAATAAGTTGCTTCGTGACGCATTAAACAATTCGAATCGTTCCGTACGGGAGTTTATAAAAATGAAAACTCCCGATGGAACAGAGCTGAATGGCTGGATGATGAAACCTTTAAACTTTGACCCGAATAAGAAATACCCTGTGCTGATGCATGTTTATGGAGGTCCCGGAAATCAGCAAGTGTTGAATGCTTATGGCGGCGCTCGCGATTTGAATTTGAATTATCTCTGTCAAAAAGGATACATCATCGCATGTTTCGATAATCGTGGCACAGGCTCGCGCGGACAAACTTTTCTCAAATGCACCTATAAACGACTCGGAGAGTTGGAGAGTAACGACCAGATTGATGCCGCACGATATCTGCAAACGCTTCATTTTGTAGAACCCTCACGCATTGGTATTATCGGATGGAGCTTTGGGGGCTTTATGAGTACACTTTGTATTGAAAAAGGAAATACAGTATTTAAGGCTGCCGTGGCAATTGCTCCTGTTACGGATTGGCGCTTCTATGATTCAATATATACCGAACGCTATATGCAAACCAATAAAGAAAATGAGATCGGTTACAACGTAACCTCTCCGCTAAAAATGGCCGACCGCATTAAAGGAAATTATATGTTGATCCATGGCATGGCAGATGATAACGTGCACTATCAAAACACTGCCGAGATGCTCAAAGCATTATATAAAAACAACATCACATTTACACAAATGACCTTTCCCGATAAGAATCATGGTATCTACGGCGGTAACACCCGTCTTTATTTATATACACAGGTGTTTAATTACGTAATGAATAACCTTTAGTCCAATAAAATCAAAGTTTTAGCTCTTTTGGGAGAAAAAAAGTATGAATAGCTTTCTTCGACAGGTAAATACCGACGATTATATTTGCACAAAACCTATTATCGAATGAATACCCCTTTGAAGAAACTCATTACACTCGATGAATTTATTATTCGCAATGAGAAAGATTTTCCCTTTGCATCGGGTGAGCTTTCCGGACTATTGCGCGACATCGGGCTTGCTGCCAAAATAGTAAACCGCGAAGTAAACAAGGCCGGTCTCGTTACGGATATACAAGGCATCGTAGGCAGCACCAACTCTACTGGCGATGAACAAAAAAAGCTAGATGTATATGCCAATGACATGTTCATTAACGCACTGCGTGTGAGTGGTGAGTGTTGTGGCGTGGCAACAGAGGAAAACGAAGACTTTATTGCGTTCGAACCGATGCCGGGTAAAAATGTGAAGTATATAGTAAACCTCGACCCTTTAGATGGCAGCGGAAACATAGATGTAAACGTATCCATAGGCACTATCTTTTCTATTTATCGCCGTGTATCTTTAAATGGGGCGTGCACAGCAGAAGATTTTTTACAAAAGGGTAGGGAGCAGGTTGCTGCAGGTTATATAATCTATGGGTCATCTACGATGTTGGTCTATACCACCGGCAATGGTGTAAACGGCTTTACTTTAGACCCCTCCATTGGCGAGTTTTGCCTATCCCATCCCAATTTTAAATTCCCGTCAAAGGGGAAAATATACTCCGTAAACCAAGGCAACTTCCTCAAATTTCCTGAACCGATACGTCG
>JBDHXV010000072.1:0-6682 GCA_039810885.1 Chitinophagales bacterium
TTCGAGTTCGGGATAGGAAGGCTTTTTGTTGTAGAACATTTAACTCCTCCAGAGAAATGATTGAAAGCTGTTAATGAAATGCTGTTACCCAGCAAATCCGGATCTGCTATAAATACCTTAGTGCTATCATTATTATATAATCCTGCTTGATTATTCCAGTTATATGTGATATTCGGTGCAGGGTTATTATACACATAGACATTCTTTTGCCCCAAGCATGAACTTTCTATAACAAAAACCGGATCGTCGGGTGCAGGATTAATAGTAAAAACCAAATGAATAATTTCCCCGTTGCAGGAAGTACCATCAAGGGTATATATCGGTGTTATGTCGTAATCAACCGTACCTGTTGTACTATTGGAGGTCAAAGTCACATAAGCTGAGGGTAAGGAATAAGTTTGTGTTATCGTATCCTGTGCCCAAAGTGTAGATGTATTAACATTAGTTTCAGATGTTCTATGCCATTTGTATGTCGTGTATGCTGCAGCAGAAGGTGCTTCATTCGTGTTGATATCAATCCATCCTGTCTGCGCTTTTTCGCATCTTATATAACTGGTATCATTGCCTTTTAACGTGGGTAATACCTGAATGCTAATCTCTTGTGTAGTTCCAGCACAAGTAGCCGCCGGTGAAGCAACTTGGAAGCGTGGAGTAACATTATATGAAACAGGGACGTGTTGCGTATCATCCAGGTTTTGTACCGTTGCTACAATCTTTGCGATTGAAGGATTAGGGCTTGTAGTTGGGTTAGATGAATTATTCGACGCATTATTCCATACCCAGTCATAGAAATAATTTGGAGTGCCTGTTGTTGTCGGTGTAAATTGAATTTGAGCAATATCACCATCACATACGACAAGATTTGTCGGAGAGAATGTAAACTGTGGTACCGGTAAAACAACTATGTTAAAGGTGGTATCTCCGTTAACTTTATGACATCCCTGACTACCCAGTGCCGAATTCGGTAATACAGGATCATAATGAATAACACCATTCAACGCAGCCGTTCCATTGTTTATAAGATTTAATGTGAAACCAATTCCCGATGTAACCTCATTTCCAGAACAAATTGCATTACAACTAACCCCCGAACTTTGAGATGGGGAGAAGTACCAATCGTATGTATAAGTAGTAGAACCTAATGCAGATAAGGAGATCGAGCTGTTTAGGGCAGAACAAATGGTATCGGGAAATGTAGGTACAATGCTGTTAAGCGATGGATTTATTTTGTAATCTGCGGCAATGTTAGAAGTACAAGTTTTATTATTTATTTTAAGAGAAACATCAATGACGTAACTGACAATCTTGACATCCGTTGTACTATTGGAATAGGAACGTGTGGTTGTACTCCCGATAGAATTATTATTCGAGTTAACTCCGCCGCCCTGGATGGTAAGTCCACTCGGTAAAGTAATACTTAAATTATAGGTGGTTGATGGGTTTAGAAATGCGTTTAGATTTGAGTTAACGGTAAGGTTTATAGGTTCCTGGTTGCAAAACCGAGCATTATTAGACGGAGTGATTGTAGCATTAATCTCCGGGAGGAGCAAGATATATGCTGTAATCTCCCCTCCTTCACATCCTCCGCGTTTCAATTGAATGGTATAGGTTACCACAATTGTATTGTTTGATGTATTTGTAAGGTTCAAATCAATATTGCCTGTTGGGATATTTTGATATGTAGAAAAAGTGTTAGCCGCTAAAGATGGGTTAGCCGTTATTGCCGAATTATTCGTACTGTTCCATTTATAGCGAAATTGATCATCCGGCGCAGGACTATTGATATTAAAATTAACATTGCTCACAAGTGATTTTAAACTAAATGTTTCACCAGAGCACATGGTCATTGCTGTGGAAGTGGGAGGGTTGGCTGTACCAGCAGAAGTATAGGTTGGAAATAATACAGATTGAAAAGAATTTGTTTGTTGTACGGTGCAGCCATAACTATTTGTGCCGGTGATTGTGCAAGTAACCGTGGCTTGTGCTGTTGGGGTATAAGTAGTTACACTACCCGTTGTAGGTGATATGTTACCACTGCTTACAGCCCAAGTATAGGTGACATTTGTTGTAGGCGAAGCAGTTAATGTTTTTGTTTGGTTGGTACAGATTGTTCCATTAGGAGATTGCGATACCGTTGGGTTAGCAGGCGAAGGGTTTACGGTTACAATACGGTTGGCAGTCGAGGTGCAGCCGGCCAAGGAGGTGCCGGTAACAGTATAGGTAGTGGTAACTGTAGGGCTTGCTGTTGTTGAGGCACCGGTCGTAGAACTTAATCCTGCGGATGGAGACCACGTATAAGTATTTGCTCCGGATGCAGATAAATTTGATGAGGATCCGTTGCATATCGTAATAGATGCCGGAGTTATTATTATAGATGGTAAAGGATTTATAGTTATGGATTTTGTTCCCGTAGCTGTGCACCCTTGAGCAGATGAACCGGTAATCGTGTACGTTGTATTGAGAGTAGGGCTAGCAATTACGGAGGCTCCGGTTGTTGTATTTAAACCTGTTGCAGGCGTCCAAGTGTAGGTTGAAGCGCCTGAAACGCCTAATGTTGTTGAGGCTCCCATACAAATGCTATTGGCGCCAGTAATGGTTAATGTTGGATGTGAATTTATGTTCACTATTCTTGTTGCAGTGGCCGAACAGCTATTAGCCGCAATTCCGGTAACGGTATAGGTAGTGGTAACTGTAGGACTTGCTGTTGTTGAGGAGCCGGTTGTCGTATTTAGTCCGGCTGATGGAGACCATGTATAAGTATTTGCTCCGGATGCAGTGAGAGTGGCCGAAGCACCACTGCAAATTGTTACAGAGGCCGGTGTTATAGTGATTGTGGGTGGTTGATTAACTGTAACGATTATTGTTGTACTTCCAGTACAGTTATTAGCGGTACCGCTAATTGTGTAGGTTATTGTATTAATAGGGCTTGCGGTTACGGAGGCTCCGGTTGTTTTATTTAAACCTGTTGCAGGTGACCAAGTGTAGGTAGAAGCACCTGATGCAGTTAATGTTACATTCCCACCTGTACATATTGTTGCCGATGTCGGAGTCACGGTAACAGATGGGATTGGATTTACATTAACAACTTTTGTTGCCGATGCCGTGCAACCATTGGCATGTGTGCCGGTAACGGTATAGGTAGTTGTTGCTGTCGGATTCGCATTAACCTGATTACCGATAGTTGTATTTAAGCCCGAGGTCGGTGTCCAGATATAGGATACGCCACCTGAGGCTGTTAATGTCACATTCCCGCCTGCACATATTGTAGCTGTTGAGGGTGCAATAGTTATTGTTGGTACGATCTTAATGTCCAATGTGTATGGAAGGGTATTAAGTATTGTGTAGTTCGAGCCTTGTTTATTAATAAACCTAAGTTTGTATCCACTACCGGCTGTCAATGTCCCTAAGTAATTCAAATCTATAGATATAGTATCCGAAGTTGCACTTAATAAGCCGGAACTGCCAATGAATGAACTTCCAGGTGAAGAGGGGTTAGCAAATGTGCCGGTGTTATTAGAGATTTGAACAATTATCTCATTATTTATAGCAAAGCCGGAGTAGCTAAAAGTAATATTATCTGTGTGCGGCGTGCTACATATTACAGTGTCTAAAGTGGCAGGGAATATGGTTACCGTCTGTGAGAATCCATTGTAGCATATACTTGTTACAAATAATAAACAGATGAAGGTAAAAAACAACTTCATTGGGGCAGGGTTTTCCTTCGCAATATACCTTCATTTTAATTATTTAATAAATTAAGCATTATTTAATTTCTTCCACACTACTATTCGTTACCCCATTCAACGAGGTGGATAAAATCTTAAACTTAAAGCGCCCATCGCGATGACCTAAGTCGTAGTTCATTGAATATTTTAGTTTATCATCTTCAGGTGCTAATTTTTTAAATCTTATTTTATCTCCTTTCTTGATGCAGATGGCTGTATAGTTTACCTTTCTTGCTTTAAGTGATAGTGTAAACTTTGTATTAACCCGAATTAAATCATTGCCTACATATTTAGAAGAAACATCCCATTTCTTGTCTTGCAATCTCGACAACAAATTATTTTTAAATGAGAACTTGCTTTTTGTTGAATCTATATTTCTAAAGATCACCTGCTGTAATACGCCTGATTTATTAACAAAAAAATCAATCTTGGCATAGTAATGATAATTCATCGGCATTTGACTCACAATCTCATCTAAATCCTTCTGTATAAACTTTTGATAATAAACTAAGTTGGCCGGGGTAGCTTCTTCATAAGGCTCATCTTGTGGTAAGGTAACGGGTTTCTTCTCCACATGAATAGAATCGATATATAATGAGTCATTTTTTATAGGTGAAGTTAGAATAACATTTTCGTGCTTTATAGGGCGAACCGTTTGTACTTTTATTTTAAATGACATAGGATAATATCTACCTATAACTTCTTTATGCCATTTTTCTATTTCCGGATTAATGCTTTCTAAGGTATAATGATACGTCGGGTGTTCAACCCCCAAGTCAACGATTTGGTTTAGGTATAAATATTTTTCTCTTTTTGGGTCTTTGAAGAAGAATACAAAGTGATAATTAGAATCCATCACATAAGGTATGGTATCAATGCCATTAGGGAATATATATCCCGTTTTAGAGCGCGTAATATATTGTGTATAGGAGGTCTTGGGTGTTTGAGTATTAGTTCTATCATATTCGCGAATGACCACTTCCTGATCATTGTTATTATAATCAATTTCAACAGAACCAAACTCCTTATTAAAATCTGTGAGGGTATATCGAGTAGTGTAATTATTGTATCCGTTATAAATCGTATCTAAACGAAATGTAATTTGAAAAGATGAGTCATTATCAACCTTGTATGCTGACCCGATTAAAGGCTTGGGTTTCTTTTGAGCTTCGACAGTTACAAAAAGGAACTGCAACAGACTAAGAGCAAGAAGGAACTGCTGTATAAAGCGCATTCTACCCGCTAGTTTCTTGGTGCCGATAGTATTAATTGATATTTCTCTAAGTCGCTTTTTGCTTTGTCTAAATCACTTTTGCACTTATTATTTTCTATTGACAAAGCGTTGAATTGGTTAGTAATGGAGAGTTCATTCTTTTTAGCCTCAAGTAAAGTGCTGTATGCGAGAGCTATTTTCTTATAAAACTTAATTGACGAAGAATCTCCGCTTGCATTTTTCAAACGAGTGATATGTTCTGCAATATCCGCTTCAACTGCAGACTGCACACGTCCCGGCTTCCCATATACGGTAAACCATACATTCAGTGAATCTATAACAGCGCTTACATTACCACTTCCTTTAGATTGGGCTTTCAAATCGTAATACTCTTTATTTAATGTTTTATAGTCTTTCCATGGAAAACTGTAATCAATAAAAACAGTAATCACAACAATAAATACGGTTACCAAAAACATTAACAGGAATTGAAAAAAGGCATTATTTATTTCTTTTTCATTCTTTGGCTTCATAGTGTGTGTAAATTTTATTATTCGAGTAATGACCAACCTTTTCTTTCATCTTTTTTCTCGGCGTTTGATTTTTCTCGCACGAAGATATCACGGTCTTTACGCTTCCCGATTAAATCTAACTGATTGAGTTTAGCCAAGAGATTATCTATCAATGAAAGAAAGTTATCAATCTTTTGAAATGAGTTAAGAATATTCTTATGATCGTAATCGTGGAAAATAATATCATTTAAGAAGCTATCAAAATTCCCCGCATTCAGTTCGGTCCATTCTGAGAAATAGAGGAGCATTTCTTCTTTCTCTTTCTCCGGCAAACAATCATTGTAAACTCGAATTGTATTAGCCATGCGAATAAAGTAGTCAACTAAGAAAATCGGTGGGCGATATAAAGAGGTCTGCCGATAATCAAAGAAAATATTTGCAATAAAATAAAGTAAGCGCTCCGAGAGATTTTTAATATTGACCGCTAACGAAGTAGTCTGATTCTTTGAAATTACCTTTTGAATAATCTTAGTACAATTTTCTTCTAATGAATTAAGTATTCCGCCATAGTTACGGTAATAGTTAATCAAAGTCGGATGACTCATTACCGTAGTACAAGGGGGTACATATTTTGTATCGAAAACGTAATCATCTCCTTTTAATAACACCCTGCCTATCGTTAAGCAATAATCCAGTCCCGCATTGTTTGCTGCCTGGTCTGCAGGTTGAATGTGCAATGAGTAAGTATTAGAAGTAAAAGGTATTCTAAGCGGCAGTTCTTCTGGGTTTGCCTGGCCAATAAGTGTTCGGTCATAAGGATTAACCATAAGCACCAGATCATATACCACTGCCTTGTTCGAGCGAGTTTGCTCCTTTGCTATGTCTGTAGTAACGGTAATATCTCCTATATTACTCAATATCTCAATACGGCACCCTCCGATGGTAAGTGCCCGGCAGGTATTGATGCGCACTTTGAATTTATCAAAACGGCTGTCAATAACATCTAAACTAATGGTATCGCTATTTTTATTACCCGGTAATAAGCCATAATTCCATTCATTTAAAGCGGATGCATACGAATCTCTAACAGCATCAATATGTGCACGATCACTTTCAATAAATCGATTCTTGGAAATCTTCATTCCATCAATCCAATTTACTGTGTTATATTTTATTTCAGGAATCATACATTAGCTGTTTTCTACTCTTCTACAAACGATAATTTGTTTCTC
>JBDHXV010000073.1:0-6644 GCA_039810885.1 Chitinophagales bacterium
CTTTATCGGAAACTTCGTTTCCACAGTTTCTACAATACATAATTTAGATGAGGTTTGTTGTCTTACTCTTAAGGATTTTCAGGCACTCCCTGCATTGTTGCATGCAGCACGTTGCGAAATATAAAACACCTTAAACGGGATAACAAGATTATGTGAATAATTATTTCAAAAAAAACAATTCATTTCCATGATTACCTTTGCCCGACTCTAAAAGTAAGCATTACAATTTACTACACGAGTCTCCGCAGCACGCCTGCATTTTAATAGTTCCTTATGCCGAAAGACTCTTCCATAAAACACGTTCTCATCATAGGTAGTGGCCCTATTATCATTGGGCAAGCCTGTGAGTTCGATTACTCCGGCTCTCAAGCATCGCGTTCATTGCGCGAAGAAGGAGTTTGTGTATCTCTTATCAATAGCAACCCTGCTACCATAATGACCGATCCGGTAACCGCCGATCATATATACTTATTGCCCCTTGAACCGCAATCATTGGTAAAAATATTGGAAGAACATAAAAGCAGTTCGTTGCCTATCGATGCCGTTCTTCCAACTATGGGAGGGCAAACCGCATTGAACCTTTGCAAAGAAGCAGATGAAATGGGGGTTTGGCATCGTTTCGGTGTACGTTTAATTGGTGTAGATATTGAGGGGATTGAACGAGCCGAAAACAGAGAGCTATTTCGTAAATTGATGGGCAACATTGATGTGCCAGTTGCCAAATCTCAAACCGCAACATCCATGTTGGAGGGAAAAGAAATTGCTCAGGTCATAGGCTTCCCATTAGTTATCAGACCCTCTTATACCTTGGGCGGCACCGGTGGCGGATTTGTTCATAGAAAGGAGGATTTTGATGCTGCATTAGAACGTGGTTTAGTAGCCTCTCCAACTCACGAGGTGCTTGTCGAGAAAGCCGTCCTCGGATGGAAAGAATTTGAATTGGAACTCCTGCGCGATGCAGACGACAACGTTGTTATTATTTGTGTTGTAGAGAATCTGGATCCCATGGGTGTGCATACAGGTGACAGCATAACCATTGCACCGGCTATGACATTAAGTGATACGGCTTATCAACGAATGCGTAATATGTCTATGCGTATGATGCGCTCCTTAGGAAACTTTGCAGGCGGATGTAACGTGCAATTTGCACTCAACCCGGAGAATGAAGAAATCATAGCTGTTGAAATAAATCCACGTGTATCTCGGTCTTCAGCACTAGCCTCGAAAGCAACCGGATATCCCATTGCTAAGATTGCTGCAAAACTTGCTATAGGATACCGATTAGATGAATTAAGGAATCAAATTACGAAGACTACTTCGGCATACTTTGAACCGGCATTAGATTACGTGGTTGTTAAAATCCCTCGATGGAATTTTGACAAATTCGCTGGTTGTGATGAAACACTTGGACTTCAAATGAAGTCTGTAGGTGAAGTCATGAGCATCGGACGTACGTTTATCGAAGCCTTGCAAAAAGCTTGTCAGAGTCTGGAGAACGATAGTATTGGGCTTGGCACGGATGGAAGGCAATGGAAAAAGTCCGGAGAAATTTTAGAGCATATACAAACACCACACTGGGATAGGATTTTTAGAATAAAAGACGCTCTGACGTTAGGTGTATCCGTAAAAACCATTCACAAGCTCACCCAAATTGATCCTTGGTTTTTAAATCAAATCAATGAATTAGTCAAATCAGAAGCAGAGCTAAGAAAATACAGTATCGAGAATTTACCTTCTGTCCTATTGTTAGATTTAAAGCAAAAAGGATATAGCGATGCTCAAATAGCTTGGGTCTTGAATGTATCGGAAGAAGATATTTTTAGGAAGCGAAAAGAACTCAATATCAAGCGCACTTATAAATTAGTTGATACTTGCGCTGCTGAATTTCCGGCACAAACGCCCTATTACTATTCAACGTTTGAAAGCGAAAATGAAAGCATTTCAAGCAATAACAAGAAGATTGTTGTGCTTGGCTCCGGACCCAATCGAATAGGTCAGGGAATCGAATTTGACTATTGTTGTGTGCATGGCCTTCTTGCATTAAAAGAGTGTGGGTATGAAGCCATTATGATTAATTGTAATCCCGAAACGGTTTCTACCGACTTTGATATGGCCAATAAACTTTATTTTGAGCCTGTTTATTGGGAGCATTTAATTGAAATCATTGAACTTGAAAAGCCCGAAGGGGTCATTGTTCAACTAGGCGGCCAAACGGCACTTAAACTTGCCAAGCGCTTGAATGAAGCCGGCATCAAAATCATCGGCACCTCATTTGAGAATATGGATATAGCCGAAGATCGCGGAGCTTTTTCTGATCTATTAAAGGAGTTGGGAATTCCATACCCCGACTATGGTGTAGCGTATATTGTTGATGAAGCAATTGAAGTAGCTCATCGCGTTGGATATCCGGTGCTGGTGCGCCCTTCTTATGTCTTGGGTGGCCAACGTATGCGTATTGTTATTAATGACGAAGAGTTGGAAACTGCTGTGCTTAAATTGTTAAAGCACATGCCTGGGAATAAAATACTTATAGACCACTTCTTAGACCGGGCAGACGAAGCCGAAATAGATGCAATATGTGATGGAGAACAACTTCACATCATGGGCGTTATGGAGCACATTGAACCGGCGGGCATTCACAGTGGCGATAGTTCTGCTGTTCTGCCTACATTTAATCTACCCTATGAAGTGGTAACTCAAATGGCTGAATATGCCGAGAAGATTGCATTTGCTTTACAGATTAAAGGTCTGATTAATATTCAGTATGCGATTAAGAACGGGAAAGTATATGTGATCGAGGCGAATCCCAGAGCATCGCGAACTACACCCTTTATTGCTAAGGCATACCAAACTCCCTATTTAAACATAGCCACTAAGGTTATGATAGGGGCTAACAAGCTAAAGGATTTCACTATCGAGAAAAAAATGCGTGGCTATGCTATTAAAGAGCCTGTATTTTCTTTCAATAAATTTCCGGGGGTAAACAAGGAATTAGGGCCTGAAATGAAAAGCACGGGAGAAGCCATACGATTTATTAATGATTTGTTTGATCCTTTCTTCAGACAATTATATAAAGAGAAGAGTATGTATCTGAGTCGATAATCTCTTTTAAAAATTCTTAAATGAGAATATTTTCGTTACGGATTAGCAGTTCGACATATCTATGAAAAGTAAGGTGTTTGCGTTTAGCGCGCTGCTGTTTATCGCACTTGTTTCCTGCAAAAAAGATACGGTTAAACAATACGACTGCACGGGTATTTCACCAACTTACAACGGAGAGATTAAAACAATACTGGACACGCATTGTGCAACGTCGGGCTGCCACGACGCTTCATCTCATCAAAATGGAATTGATTTAAGCACTTATAATAATTCAAAGTCAGAGAGCAGTAATAGTAGCTTTTTAGGCTCTATTCAACATCAGAAAAGATATACGCCAATGCCCAAAGATGCCTCTATGTTGGATGATGCTACGATCCAAAAATTATACTGTTGGGTTCATAATGGTTCGCCGCAGAACTAGCGCAAAAGCACAAAGTTTCCTTTCTTCTCTAATAACTGACCTTTGATAGTGGTACCGACGGCGCTATAAACATAGGTTCCTATAGGTGCTTGCTCTCCGCGAATGGTGCCATCCCATCCGGCATCATCACTGCTATTCCCATAGCCTCTAAAATTATAAACCAACTCTCCCCACCGGTTATAGATAAACACTTCATAACTCTCCATATTAACTAAATGCGGGCGATACCGATCATTAAAGCCATCATTATTCGGACTAAAAGCATTAGGAAAATAGAAATTGCAATTTACGTAAACCGTAATATCATCTTTTGTTTTACATCCCTGATTGTCAACTATCACGGAAAAAACCTGTGTCTCATAAACTTCTGTTGATATTATTTGAGTTGTTTGACCTGTTGACCAAGTATGCGAGAACCCCGGATTGCCCGCATCAAGAGTAACCATTTCCCCTGGGCAGAAGAATGTGTCGCCAACAATATTCACTACAGGATATGCATTCACGTTGTAGCTTTTTGTAATTGTATCGACTCCGCAAAGGCTGTCTTTTACAATTAAGGTGATATTATAAGCTCCCGGTTGAGAGAAAGTTATTTCCGCATCTTTTGTCGTTGCAAATACGTTGTTGTTATAAATCCATTGCCAATTTGTAGGATATGGGTTTGATTGATCCGAAAGATATAATGGGTCCGTTTCACAAAACTTTGAAAAAGAATTTATATCGGCAACAATATTCTTATTTACAAAAATGTTGACCGTATCGCTAAACATACATTGGAATGTATCATTCCAGACAGTAAGCACGGTTTGCATGGCTCCGAACGAATTGTATGAATGCATTGCATTGTTTGTGGTAGCGGAATTGCCATCTCCGAAGCCCCAAGCATAATGATTAATAATACCCGTAGATAAATTATTGAACGTTACCGGAACATACTCACAAATGAGGGTGGGTGATACTGTATGCAGTACCGTGATGAGACGCTTAGGCATCTTATATATAAAATCGAGAGCACATCCTGAAGGTTTGACCACATGTAATTTATATCCACCGGCAGGTACATTTTTTAACGTGTCATATTGATGCACATTGTTATGCACTTCGAGCACGTTCCCTACCGAGTCTAACCAAGTTACCTGTAGAGGCTCATTGTTTTGAGTGAAGTTCGCATAAAGTTGATTCTCAAAAAGGTTGTAACAAGCAGATACTTTTCGTGATTGCACCATACCCAATTGATCAATATAAATATATATGGAATCAGAACCTGATGCAACACTTGTTGTTCCGAAGCATCCGCCGAAAGTAACAACAGCAATTCCGGGTTGTGTTACGTTAATGGTAATAGAATCTCCGGATCCCATCGGAGTACCATTCCACGACCATTGTAATTGGCTTGGTACATATACCGGTATTGGATCATATGGAATCGTGGTATAGGTGTAATTTGTTGTGCCATTAGGAGTCATTCTCCAAGATTGATTTGTTGCAGTCCACTGGGAAAGTGAGTTGAAAATGGCTGTTCCTTGTGTGCCGGTAGCATTCTGGCATCCCAATATTGCTCTACCGCTATTCCAAGTGGTGCACACCACTTTTTGCTTTAAATGAAATTCAAACTCATTCGTCGTTTCGTATAAAATAATCTGTCCGCTAAAAGATAAAGATGTGCAGCTAAATAAGGGCACGTCACAAAAATTGAAAACAAATTTACGATTGGGCGCTGTGCCGGTAGTTGCGTAAGATACATAACCGGGAGAGGGGGCACCCCAAGCACCTGGATAATTATCTTGCCAGGGCCCCATAATACTATTCTTAGGGTACGCTGCATTGGGCAGGGTTCCGGCAGTTATAGACCACGGGCTATATCCACCAGCATCGGTCAAGTCAAAAGTTATATAACCATTCGTAGAGAGTAAACATTTTGTGTATGAAACACCATAATAAACAAAGGGGAATCCGATATTGACAATGCCACTATATGTATCGTCTTGCGTATTAAGGGCAGTGGATGAAACCAATTGAGAGGTATCTATCCCTCCTGAAACCGCATGCAATGTTACCGGGCCAGCTTGGCATAATGCTAATGAGTCCCCTTCAACAATCACAATAGCCTGAGCATTTGATTGTTTTAGAAAAAATAAAACATGAAATACTGTTGCAATTAATATGATTCCTCTCATGGTTTGGTAAAAATAGGATGTAATCTGGTTTTTTACAATATACGTAATATTTTTAAAGTGCGTTAGCAAATTAAGGAATTCCCAATATTGCTTTATTTAAAGTTTAGTCTTAAGAAATGAGTACGAAAACAGTTTTTGTTTCCGGAGCCACTTCCGGGTTTGGCAAGGCAACAGCATTTGTATTTGCCAAGCATGGATATGATTTGATAATATGTGGTAGAAGAGAGCAGCGAATTATCGAATTAGAAAACGCTTTAAAGCAGCAATATAATGTTCGTGCTTTGGGAGTAACTTTAGATGTAAGGAAACAAAAAGATGTTCAAAGCCTATTCAATTGTTTACCTCAACAATGGCAACAAATTGATATTTTAATAAATAATGCCGGTTTAGCCGCAGGGTTTGATTTTTTTGACGAGGCCTCTTTAGAAGATTGGGATCAAATGATAGATACCAACTTGAAGGGATTACTCTATGTAACAAAAGCTTGCTTACCTTTTTTAAAAAAATCTTATGCCCCGCACATTTTTAATATCGGGTCTACGGCGGCGAAGAATATTTATGAAAAGGGAAATGTGTACTGCGCTACAAAAGCTGCCGTGGACTCTGTATCACAAGCAATGCGTATTGATTTATTACAATACAATATTAAAGTTACTGCTATACATCCCGGTGCTGCAGAAACAGAATTTTCCGAAATTCGTTTTAAAGGAGATAAGGCAAAGACGGCTAAAGTCTATGCGGGGTTCAATCCTTTAAAACCTGAAGATATAGCCGATATTATTTATTATTGTGCAAGCCTCCCCCCTCATGTCTGCATCAATGATTTAGTGGTTACCCCCACAGCGCAAGCAAATGCATTATATTTCTATAAAAAGAAATAGCCTTCTTATGTTTAACCCTTAATCAGATCGTTATGAGCGAACGTAGAGATTTCATTAAAACCA
>JBDHXV010000074.1:0-6254 GCA_039810885.1 Chitinophagales bacterium
GGTTAAGGTATTGACAAAAGAAGAAAAAGAGAAAGAACAAAAAGAAGCAGAGGCAAAGCAAATTCAGATAGATGAGAAAGCAATCAATGACTATATTAAAGCGAACAACTTAAAGGATGTGAAAAAATCTGCCTCAGGTTTATACTACATCATACATGAGCAAGGTAAAGGAGCCAAGGTTGAATCCGGTAAGAATGTAACGGTTAATTATACCGGTAAGCTTTTAAATGGTAATGCTTTTGATTCAAACACGGATCCGAAATTTAATCACGTTCAGCCTTTTGACTTTATGGTTGGTATGGGTCAAGTAATTAAAGGATGGGATGAAGGCTTGCAACTCTTTAATGTTGGCGGAAAAGGTATATTAATTATTCCTTCAAGATTAGGTTATGGTGCACGTGCAGCAGGTGCCAGCATCCCGGCTAACTCTGTACTGGTATTTGAGGTTGAGGTCGTTGGAGTAAAGTAAAACTAGAGTAGGATATAAAATAAGAAAGCCCCGGTTAAGGGGCTTTCTTATTTTGTACAGATTAATGCACCATTGAGGTACGTGGAAAATATTATCGAAGTTTAAATACATAAGTTCTATTAATATTGTTCAGTACATCTGATTAGAATCTTGAATAAACAGCCTGAAATAGAATTAACGCACGAGTATAAAATTTACTTTATTGCCGAAAGCAATAATACAATGGTCAATGATGAAAAGTTGAGTGAAGAATCTAATGTTAGCCTTGCTTTTGACTATGTGCGTGATTTGAATGATCCGGAGATTTGTACCTTATATATTGATATCGAGATTTTAGCACCTCACTTTGCAAAGATTTTATATCGTTGCGAGTATTTGGTTAAAGGGGCATTCGATTCTTTATTAAACCCTGAGCTATTGTTTACAGTGATTGATAAATCATTTGAACAAACCGAAGTGAGTTTTAATCAAATGTGTTTAGAAAGTGGTGTTCAGGAAGTGCCGACGTTTATATTACAAGAAACAGATTACGATAAAATCATTGAAGGTATTATTCACGAGATACCCGTGCGGGAGAAGACTTGGGAGGGGAATAAGGAATTGCATTTGGCAGAGGGTGGCTTCTTCTCTATGGGCAAGAATACTTCGCTCTTTATGCAGGGTACTTTCGTAGTTATCGATCAACTTTTTATGCTAAACCCTCACGTGGACCACATGCATAATCGTCATGTTTTCTTTGAACAAACAGGTTTGGATTTGAGCCGATATAACACCTTAAAGATTTATTGCAGTACGATATCTCAACATGACATACGTTTAAGTTTTTATCAACTCATATACTTATTCTTATTGGTTGACTGTGCCGCACAAATCTTAATAAGCCCACTGCAAACAATATTTGAAGCAGAACTTATGCATTATGGTTTAAGTCAAGAGCGCACTAACGATTACTTAAAGGTTGCCAGTGAAATACGTGGTCAACTGAATCACGAACTAACTGCAGCAGGTACAATCATTGATTTGCTAAACAAATCTTACGATTGGCCTGCATTGATGCGCTAGGACATTGCCTCCTACGCCAATTTCTCTTCAGGCATTTGTTCTAACCAAGCCCTCACCTGTGAGGCAACTTCTTTAATGGTATCTTCACAAAAAGGTGAATTGAGTTGGGCTACCTCAATCAGATTAAGAAACGACTTGCTTCCACCTTGATCGCAAAGATGAATGTAATCCTTAAGTGCTTCATCTCTGCTTTGCAAAGAGCGATGCCAAAATTGAAAGGCACACAATTGAGCCAAAGTGTAATCTATATAATAGAATGGCGAACGATAGATATGCGATTGACGTTGCCAAAACCCGCCTGCCTCCATATAGCTATTGCCGGCATAATCTCTATGGGGTAAATATTTCTTTTCTATATGGCGAAACATAGCATGACGCTCATCCGGGTCACATTCAGGATTTTCATATACCCAATGTTGAAATTCATCCACCGCACAACCATAAGGTATAAAAGTTAATGCACGACTTAAATGAGAATACTTATACTTATCTGTATGCTCCTTAAAAAAGAGAGACATCCATGGCCATGTTAAAAATTCCATACTCATGCTATGTATCTCGCAAGCCTCCAGAGTAGGGAAGTAATATTCTTCTATACCGAGGTAACGGCTGCGATAGCATTGAAATGCATGGCCTGCCTCGTGAGTAAGAACATCAATATCATGTGAAGTGCCGGTGAAGTTGGAAAAAATAAACGGGGATTGATAGCCGCTGATGAAGGTACAGTAACCACCACCTGCTTTGTCAGGTTTGTTAATTAGATCCATCAACTCGTTCTGTTGCATAAAGCGAAAAAAGTCATCTGTCTCTGGTGATAACTCTTTATACATTGTAGCCGCATTTGACACAATCCATTCAGGATTACCCTGTGGTTGAGGGTTGCCTCCCGGGTAATCTAAAGGCTCGTCATAATATTTAAAATCACTTATACCCAAACGTTGTTGCTGTCGTGTTTTTATCTCTTGTGCAATGGGTACCAAATGACGAAGCACTGCATCGCGAAATATTTTTACGGCAGTTGGCGCGTAATCTGTGCGTGACAAACGGGCATAACCTAATTCCACAAAATTGTTAAAACCTAATTTCCTTGCCATTTTATGACGCAGTTTTACCATTTCATCATAAATACGATCTAACTGAATTTTGTTTTTTTCAAAAAAAATATCATACGTTTCGCTAGCACGCATGCGGATGGATCGGTTGGGGGAGAGCTTAAAAGGTGCTAACCCGGCAAGATTATATTCTTTACCGTCAAATTCCAACTTAGCAGATGCCAGCAACTTGGTATATTCCGTTCCTAAGGCATTTTCTTTCTGCAGATCTTCAATGATAGATTCATCAAATGTTTTAAGACTCAACTCGGCGAGCTTAAAAAGCAACACACCATATCTTTTTTCTAATGCGGAACGGTAAGGAGCGTTTAGCAAAGCTCTGTAAAACGCCGTAACTAACTTCTTATAGTGTGGTTCTTGCTCATCAAAAAAGGTTTGCTCCGCTTCATAAAATGCATCAGCTGTATTTAAAGAATTACGTATAGATGCCAGAGTCATCATTGTTTCAAATTGCCTGCGCAACACATAGATTTCGTTGAAAAGATGAAGTTGTACTTGTTCGTTAGGTGCAATAGAGAACTGATACAATACCCGGTTAAATTCATTCTCAAAAGCCGCAAACTCGGGGCGGCTATATTTCATTTCAGAAAAACGCATTAGGACATGATTAATCTCCGCCAAAATATTTCATTTATCACGAAACCCTTTTGCGGCATACTAATCCTTATGCACATGAGTATTGTTTCTGCTTTCTTTTTAAATTATTTCTGAATGAGTACAGATTCAATTATATCGTTAGCATAACGGTAGGGAATAAGGGCTAAATCATTCATAGGCTTTGTAATAATTAGATTCGCCTTCTTACCAATGGTAATAGATCCTAACTCATTTTCGACGCCCATAGCATAGGCACTGTTTAATGTAGCTGCATTAAGGGCTTCTTCAGGTGTCATTTTCATGTTTATGCAAGCTAATGAAATAACAAAACTCATGCGGCCTGCCGGTGAGGTTCCCGGATTGTAGTCCGTTCCCAGGGCTACGGGTAAGCCGCTATTTATCATCGTGCGAGCAGGAGGATACTGTAGTCCAAGAAAGAATGCAGTTGATGGCAGGAGGGTAGGCATAGTGTTACTATCAAGCAGTGCTTCAATTTCATCGTCACCTGTGCATTCGAGATGATCTACGCTTAATGCTTGATGCAGAACTCCTGTCTGTACTCCTCCGCTATAATCTAATTCGTTAGCATGGATTTTTGGCGGCAATCCATATCGTGCAGCAACTTCAAGAATGCGTGCAGTTTCATCTGCACTAAAGAATCCTCTGTCGCAAAATACATCAACGTAATCTGCAAGGCCTTGTTCAGCAATAAGCGGCAACATTTCTTCCGTTATCTGTTTTATATATGACTCATGATTATTTTTAAATTCAGAAGGGTAAGTGTGGGCACCCAAAAAGGTTGCTTTAATCGTAAGAGGTGAATTTTCTTTTAAACGACGAATGACTCTTAACATCTTCAATTCTGCATCGGTGGTAAGCCCATATCCACTTTTTATTTCCACAGCACCGGTGCCGCATTGTTTTATTTCTTCCAGTCGTTCTATTGCATCTTCATATAAATCTTGCTCCGATGTAACTTGCAATCGTTTTGCACTATTTAGAATGCCACCGCCCTTTTGTGCAATTTGCTCATAAGACAATCCTTTTATTTTATCTACAAACTCCGTTTCGCGCCAATTTGCAAATACGAGATGCGTGTGCGGATCACAAAATGCCGGAAGTACAAATCGATTGCTCGCGTCTAAAACTTCTATATCAGCAAAGGAATCGTCTTCAGCTAAATCACTCATAAGACCGAAGCGCACAATGCGTCCATTTCTAATAATAATAAAAGCATCATCAATAGAAGGCAATATTGACATTTCCTCGCCTTTTACCATGTGTATTTTAGCATCACGTATCTGACAAAGCTTTTTAATATTTTTGAGGACTAAGTCCATATTAAGTTTGATTAGGGTTGCAAATCAAATGTAAAAAGTATTATGGCACACAAAAAATGTCTAACACGATCGGTACTTTACTTAAAATCACCACATTTGGAGAGAGTCACGGCAGGGCAATAGGTGGAATCATTGACGGCTGTCCTGCCGGCGTAATCATTACAGAAGATACAATTCAGGAAGCCTTACAACGACGAAAACCCGGGCAGTCAGATTACACTACAACAAGAAAAGAAGATGATAAAGTAGAACTGTTGAGTGGTGTATATGAAGGAAAAACATTAGGTACAGCCATAGGCTTCGTTATTCAAAATTTAGATGCACATAGCGGTGATTATGACTTATTGAAGGAGGTTTATCGCCCATCGCATGCCGATTATACTTATGATGTAAAATATGGACATCGCGATTATCGAGGCGGTGGCCGTTCATCTGCAAGAGCAACAGCCTGTGTGGTCGCTGCAGGCGCCATAGCCAAGCAGGTGGTTTTACAATGTACTCGTCAAATAAAATTTACTGCACCTGAAGTAGCAGTATGGGTGAATCAAATCGGAAACTTAAAAGCGAATCCTGCTTCGGCACCTATTTATCAAGAAGACGTTTATGCTTCAACCCTGCGATGCCCTGATGAAAAGGCCGAACATGCGATGGCAGATTTAATTAAGGAAGTAAAAGCTAAAGGAGACAGCCTTGGAGGTATCATACGTGGTGAGTTCAGGAATATCGAGGCCGGGCTGGGCGAGCCTTTGTTTAATAAATTTCAATCGGCATTAGCACAAGCTATATTTTCAATAAATGCCGTTCACGGCTTTGAATACGGGCTTGGTTTTGAATATGCAAATCATTATGGTTCTGAAGTGAATGATGCATTTGTGATGGAAGATGAACGCGTGGTAACCAAGACAAATTATTCGGGCGGGATACAAGGAGGCATTACGAATGGAATGACGATAACCTTTAATGTTGCATTTAAACCTACAGCAACCATAGGAGCAAAGCAACAAACTATAAATGCAGCACACGAAGAATTGGAGCTAAAGGCTACCGGCCGGCACGATGCCTGTGTATTACCTCGCGCAGTAAGTATTGTAGAAGCATTCTGTTGGTTGGTGCTTGCGGATTTTATCTTATTGCGTAGAACGAATCGGGTAGAAGATATTTAGAATGTATTGATTAAATAAAATTACTACAGACTAACACTACCCTAAAACATCTCACTAAAATTAAGTCTATACTTTACTTTTAACTATTTCAAGCCGAACCTGTCTCGTGCTTCAGTAGAGTATGACCTCATCCGGACTAATGGTATCAATCCGATATAGATTTTTAGGATAGTTGTGCGAACAATAATGAATTCCTTATTGCTTAACAATTAATATAGGTGTAGGTATTCTGTGACGAAGTGCATTAATCGTTTGACCAAAGATGAGATCCTTTATACTACCGTGCCCATGAGCTCCCATAACAAGCAGGTCGGCATTTTGTTTTTGAAGTATTGCAATAATTTCTCTAACCCGCTTACCATGGCCAAGTTCAGCAAGCGCGTTGTAGCCTTTAGACTGTAGTTGTTCTACATAGTGGTTAAGTTTACGTAAGTCTTCTTGTTCTTCTTTATCGTGGCTTTCTTTAGCCGAGAATAGAGCAACCGCAGACTCACTAACATGAATGAGAATG
>JBDHXV010000075.1:0-6107 GCA_039810885.1 Chitinophagales bacterium
TTACCGTTCGACTTGCATGTATTAAGCCTGCCGCTAGCGTTCATCCTGAGCCAGGATCAAACTCTCCGTTGTAAAAAAAGTTTGTGGATCCATTAATTAAGTGGATACCTTGCTTGTTTGTGCTTGACTTGCTTCATTCCAATATTTCAAAGAACTTTATTCAAGTGAAATTTTTTTTACTTGAATAGTTGTGAAAGTTGTGGGTACAAACCACTATTTACTTTCCAAAGAACTTCGCTTTTTTCAAAGCGGGCTGCAAAATTACTATTGTTTTTTAGATCGACAAATTCTTTTGCATATTTTTTTTAAGAACCTTCCTTTTTACACGATTTACTCACATCTCTTTCAAAAGGGACGGCAAAAGTAATTCGCCGTTTTTGATTTGACAAGCCTATTCTGCAATAATTTCATAAATATGATATAAAACCTATGATTATGAGGCTTAAATATTTATAGCATCTTATAGAATTTGTTCTCTTTAAGACGATTCAGTATAGCGACCTTACTCATATTGATACGAAATCCGATGTTCAAGGAGGCTGAAGTAAATGCTGTTACAATATCTAAATGATTTCCATTATAGAAGGTCCAATCGTTCATCGAGTTGATCGAATAAGCAAAATATTTTGTATTAATTCCAAAGGCAAAGCGCGTATCTAAAGATGTAGTTATGTAAGTTGCTCTATTTATTTTATTACTTGCCGCAAAGTAGTAGCGTGTTTGCAGCTCAGGAGTTACAAGAAGTGTTGCATTAAAAAAAAATCTATTAATGAGCACAATATTGGCTGAGCCACCAATTCCTGTTAATAAGTTATATGATGTAATTTTATATACGTCTGCCACAGGTTCAAAATAAGGCTTAATGTCCGGGGCATATAGTGATGCCGATTTCCAGTTGTTATATTGTATGCCTGCCGATAGTAAAAAAGATGCTGCACTCTTTAATTGACGGTAATTTAATGAATATGAGCTTCGGTATGAGAAGTGATTTGCGTTTGAAAAAAAAATTACTTTTGATTTTATAGATATAGTGCGTAGATCAGAATTAATAAAATAAGGGTTTGGAGGGGTGTATTGGTTATTATAATTGGGAGAATTGGAGTCATAAAAGCTTTTATAGCGTCTAATGCTGGATTCAACAATATAGTTTTTATTCCCAAAACTATTTGACAGGGTAAAATATTTTGTTTTCCCCAAGATGCGCTCATCAGGTGAGATACTTTTAAAGGTTAGAGATAATGACAGTTTATCATACGCCAGATCAAAACCACTGATCGCACGAGCTTGTGCAGTGTATCGTTGCACCAGTGATTTACCATTCTTGTTGGTTAACCCACCGGGAGCGATAATAAGAATATATTGCTTTTGAGATTGAAACAGGTTAACCTGCAATCTATCGGGATATTTAATGTAATAATCATCTGTTCCCTGATCTTGTGCAGCAGCATAAGATGCAATAAGTAAAAGTGCAATAAATTTATAGGACACCGATGACAAATCTACACCCACTATATATATAAGTGATTATAGACTATCAACGCTTTGTTACTTTTGTAAAAGCTAATTTTTACAACCTATGAAAAAATATAACTTTTACTCCGGTCCGGCTATTTTACCTCAAGAAGTATTTGAACAATCGGCTAAGGCCGTATTGGATTTTAACGGGATGGGATTGTCTTTAATCGAAATCTCACACCGTTCTAAAGAATTTACTCAGGTGATAGACGAGGCCCAACAACGTATTAAAGAATTAACAGGCTTGGGGGATGAGTATAAGGTGTTATTTCTTCAGGGTGGCGCCACTCAACAATTTTGCATGATACCTTTTAATTTGCTGGAAGATGGAGCAACAGCTTCTTATATGGACGTGGGGACATGGTCTAAGAAGGCGATAAAAGAAGCTAAGTTGTTTGGGAATGTGCATGTTGCCTGTTCCTCTGCAGATGCTAATTATAGTTATATGCCGCATGAAATAAATGTTGCCAATAATTCATCTTATTTACATATTACTACAAATGAAACCATCCAAGGAACTCAAATGAAAGGAATGCCACAAGCGCCGTGTCCGTTAATTGCTGATATGAGTTCGGACATTTTTAGCAGAGTATTAAACTGGAAAGAGTTTGATTTAATATATGCCGGTGCACAAAAGAATCTGGGGACATCCGGCGTAACTCTAGTTATAGTAAAAGAAAGTATTTTAGGCAAGATCAAACGAAACATTCCTACAATTTTGGATTATAAAACTCATATCAAAGACAACTCTTTACACAACACTCCGAGTACATTTGGTATTTATGTTGTTTTGCTCACTTTACGGTGGCTTCAAAAAGAGGGTGGGTTGGCTGTTATGGAACAGCGGAATAAAGAGAAAGCTAAATTGCTTTATGAGGCCATAGATCGAAGTTCTTTGTTTACGGGGATTGCCCGCAAGGATAGCCGTTCCGATATGAATGTAACGTGGGGTATAAATAAACCGGAGTTAGAAGAAGCATTTAACAACTACGCAAAGGAGCATGGCTGCATTGGTGTTAAAGGGCATCGTTCGGTCGGTGGATTCAGGGCCTCGATATATAATGCCATGCCTAAAGCAGGAGTCGAGTTACTGGCAAATTTGATTGATGAATTCACAATAAAGCACGCATAAATGGCTATCAGAATATTAGCAAATGACGGTATAGATTCTCGCGGTAAACAATTATTAGCCGAGGCAGGTTTTGAAGTTGATACTACGAAGTATGCACAAGAACAACTTGCAGAAGCAATTAACAACTATGATGTGTTAACCGTGCGCAGTGCCACTAAAGTTCGTAAAGAGTTAATCGATGTTATGACACGTACTAAGTTGATTGTGCGTGGCGGCGTTGGTCTCGATAATATTGATGTTGCCTATGCAGAAAGCAAAAAAATAATAGTAAAAAACACCCCCAAGGCGTCGTCGGAGTCTGTAGCTGAATTAGTGTTTGCACATATTTTTTCCGTTGCTCGTTTCCTACACGACTCCAATCGCAAAATGCCTCTTGAGGGGATGTCCCATTTTAATGATTTAAAAAAGAAATATACTAATGGGTGGGAATTGAGCGGTAAGACTCTTGGACTTATTGGCTTTGGAAACATAGGGCAAGCTGTAGCTAAGATTGCCTTGGGAATAGGAATGAATGTTGTTGCGTGTGTTGCAAACCCGAGGACGGTGATCATCCGGATGACCCTACCTAACGGGAAATTTATAGATATAGATATAGATACCATAAGTAAAGAAGATGTTTTAATGCGAAGCGATGTCATCAGCATCCATAGTCCGGGCAGTAAGGAAGTTGTCGGTAAAAAAGAAATTGATTTAATGAAGCGAGGCAGTGTGATAATTAACTGTGCTCGCGGTGGAACGGTTAATGAAAAAGCCCTTCTTGATGCACTAAACAGCGGTCATATTGCTTGCGCGGGGATTGATGTCTTTGAAAAAGAACCCACTGATAATGCTTCATTATTACAACACCCCAATGTGTCGTTAACTCCACATATAGGCGCATCAACTGTTGAAGCGCAAGAGCGTGTTGGCATTGAAGTTTACGAAATTATAAAACACTTCTTTAGTAAGTAGCCCTATTATGGGTGATAGCACAAGTAAACCTCATGTAACGGTGGTCATTCCTTGCCGCAATGAACGTGATTTTATCATTCCGTGTATTCAAACCGTATTGCAATCAGACTATCCTGCTGACAAATTACATATCGCTGTGGTAGATGGGATGAGCACAGATGGAACCCGTGAAACTATTAATCAGCACTTTGCTCACGATAATAGAGTGCAGTTAATGCATAATGAAAAGAAGACAACTCCTTACGCCTTGAATATTGGCATTCGAAGTTCGAATAGTAAATATGTAATGATTTTAGGGGCGCATTCCGAAGTTGATTCGGATTATATCAACAGGGCAGTTGATCATTTGGAAAACAGTCCCAATATCGGATGTGCCGGCGGTAGGCTAAAAAGTATTTCAAGCAATAGGAAATCGGAAGTGATTGCTAAAGCAATGAGTTCTGCGTTTGGTGTAGGGTCTTCGCACTTTAGAACAGGATTAGTTTCGGGGTATGTAGATACGGTAGCATTCGGTGTTTATCGTAGAACATTGCTTGACGAAATAGGATATTTTGATGAAGATCTTGCACGCAACCAAGATGACGAGATGAGTTACCGCATTTTGAAAAGTGGATATAAAATTTATTTGGATACCCATACTGCCGCAACGTATTATGTGCGCAATAGTTTTCAGAAGCTCGCAGCACAACAATTTCAATACGGCTATTGGAAAGTTTATGTAAACAGAAAACATCAAGCCATCACCACGCTCAGACAGTTAATTCCTCTGTTTTTCTTACTTTATATCATTAGCCTTCCGTTTTGCTTGTGGGTAGGCATAATATGGCTGGTTCCTTTGATTTTATATTTAATCGTGTCCTTACTAGTTTCACTAAAATTAGGTGCCGAGGTTGGCGAAGTTTTTACCTTACTTTGTGTTTTCCCAACCATACACCTATCTTACGGCTATGGATATTTGCTCGGTATTGTTGATTTTCTACTTTTAAGGAAAAAACAAACGAGAAAACACGAGAGATTAACACGATAAATTTTAGAAAAGCAAACGCAAATAAGCACATAAAATATGCAGCGAATATTACCGTTTCCGGGAATCAGGCCATCAAAAGCCTTAGCCGATAAAGTGGCTATACTTCCTAATAATCTGATGACTGAAGACGCTCGGCGTGAAGCAGCCATTCGCAACCCTATCTCTTTTGCCCATGTTATTAAACCACGAATTAATTTCCCGGATATAGCCGAGAAGACTGATCAGCGATTATTTGACTTTGCCGCGGAATATTTTAGAAAATTGTTGAATGATAAAACGCTTAAGCAAGATGAGATGAATTGCTTTTATATTTATCGCCAAACATTAAACGGGCGAAGTCAAACCGGCGTAGTTGCACGTTATCACATCTCTGAGTACCAAAACGGCAATATCAAAAAACACGAGAATACGCGCTCTGAAAAAGAATCGGAAAATGTAAAACAGATTCTTGCCACCGGCATACAAAGCAATCCGGTTTTTCTGGCTTACAATGCCGTCCCTGCTATTGACACGTATATTAACACATTAACTGCCGAAACACCCGAATATCACTTCAAATCGGATTTTAATGTGTATCATACGTTGTGGGTTATCAGCAATGCTATAGATGTGCAAAAATTGTCGCTCTTGTTAAATGAACACATTGCGGTAAGTTATATCGCAGATGGTCATCATCGTGCCGCTTCGGCATCGTTGGTTGCCGACATTAAGAAAAGAGAGAATACGCTGCATTGCGGAGAGGAGGCCTATAATTACCTGCACACGTGCCTATTTCCTGCCAATCAGTTAAAAATATACGACTACAACCGCATCATTAAAGACTTGAATGGGTTGAGCAGCGAAGAATTCATTAAACGGGTTGCGGAAAAATTTGAAGTAACGCTGAGTGAGCTGAACCCATACGTATCTCAACGAAGTCACGAAATGGGAATGTATTTCGATGGGAAATGGTACAAGATCAAAGCCCGAGAAGGAACCTATACTCAAGATCCCATTGGTGTATTGGATGTTCACATATTGCAGGAGAACTTATTAGGGCCTATATTAGGCATTAGCGACCCAAGAACCGATAAACGCATCGATTTCTTAGAGGGCACAAAAGGGGGGGCCGCATTGGAAAAAAAGGTTTCAAAAGGCAAGAGTGCCGTAGCCTTTGCTGTTTATCCAGTGAGCATGCAACAGTTATTTGATGTAAGCGATGCGGGACTGATTATGCCGCCAAAGAGTACTTGGTTTGAACCGAAACTGTTGAGCGGCTTGGTTACTTATAAGATGTTGTAGGCGTAAAATGTGGAAATGACCTTGTGTAACCCTATTAGTTAATCGCTGCTGCTTCGAATAGACATTGCATAGTGTTATTTATTTAATTACTTTACATTATCTAAACCACCTGTTTTATGAATACCCATTTCACACCTTCCAACAAACTGCGTAGTTTAAGAACCTTTTTAACAACGCAACGCAACGCAACGCAACGCAACG
>JBDHXV010000076.1:0-5471 GCA_039810885.1 Chitinophagales bacterium
CAAACTTGCCGGTATGACCGGTACGGCAGAAACGGAAGCAGGAGAATTTTGGCAGATATATAAATTGGATGTAGTGGTAATACCAACGAACAAAAAGATTATTCGAAATGATATGAATGATCGAGTATATAAGACAATGCGCGGTAAGTTCAAAGCTGTAATTGACGAGATTGAGGCTATGCGCAAAGTAGGGCGTCCGGTTTTGGTTGGTACCACTTCAGTAGATGTTTCTGAAAAGTTGAGTCGCTTACTTGCGCAGCGAAATGTGCCGCACCAAGTATTGAATGCCAAGCAACATCAACGTGAAGCAGAAATTATAGCTAACGCAGGTTTTGCCGGAACGGTAACAATTGCAACGAACATGGCTGGTCGCGGTACAGATATTAAGTTAGGCGCAGGAGTGCGTGAAGCGGGCGGACTTGCCATTATCGGTACAGAGCGGCATGAATCACGTCGTGTAGATAGGCAATTACGCGGCCGTGCAGGACGCCAAGGTGATCCGGGTTCATCTGTATTCTTTATTTCTCTTGAAGATGATTTGATGCGCTTGTTTGCAGCAGGCAATCTTGCAAAGTGGATGGATCGCATGGGTTTTAAAGAAGATGACGTAATTGAGCACAAGATGCTCACTTCTCAAATAGAAAAGGCTCAAACTAAAGTTGAAGAAAATAATTTCGGTATTCGTAAACGCTTGTTAGAATATGATGACGTAATGAATGCACAACGAGATGTCATCTATCGTAAGCGCCGCCATGCTTTATTTGGGGAGCGCCTTTCTTTCGATTTGAACAATATGCTTTTTGATTTGTGCGAAGAAATGGTAAATCAACACCGAGCAGCACAAGATTTCGTCGGCTTCACCTTGGATGCCATTCGTATCCTTTCCATTGAACTGCCATTTAATGAAGACACCTTCCACAAGGAGAAAACTCCTGAATTGGCACATCAACTTTTTGATGCGGCACAAGCCTATTATCATAGAAAATGTACAAACATCAAAGAACAGGTTTTACCCGTTATCAAAAACATAATGACACAAAACCAACAGTATGAGAACGTGGTGATACCATTTACTGATGGGTTTAAAGGATTGCAAGTAGTAGCGCCACTCAAGAGGTCGGTTGAAACAAACGGCTCCGAGTTGATCACCTCTTTTGAAAAAAATATAACACTAGCCATCATTGATGAGGCTTGGAAGGAGCATCTTCGTCAGATGGATGAATTAAAACAATCAGTTCAGAATGCGGTGTACGAACAGAAAGACCCTTTACTTATCTATAAGTTTGAGGCTTTTGAGCTATTTAAGAAAATGATTGGCGAAGTAAACCGTGAAGTGATTTCATTCCTATTCAAGGCCAACCTGCCACAATCAGATACATCAAAAGTGAATTCGACAGCTACACAGACCAAGACCGATATGAGTCGAATGAAAACAGGCCGAGAAAATACCGATGCGATAACTGATCCTACACGCACATCGGCGCAGCAAAACAGTCAATCACAAAAACCCGAACAGCAGGTAAATAAACCTTTAGAACCTGTCCGTATTGGTCCTAAAATTGGACGCAATGATCTATGCCCTTGTGGCAGTGGAAAAAAGTACAAACAATGTCATGGAAAAGATGCAGCCTGATTTAAAATATTATATCGAGCAAACCATTTTAAAGCCCGATACAACATCGGAACAGATTGATAAGCTTTGTGCTGAAGCCATACAATACGAATTCTTTGGAGTTTGTGTGCCTCCCTTTTATGTTGAACAAGCTGCAAAATTGCTGATGAATGCAGATGTTAAATTAATAACCGTAGTCGGATTCCCACTCGGCTACAACAGCACACATATAAAATTAGAAGAAACCAAAGAAGTAATACGGCACGGCGCGGATGAAGTTGATATGGTGATGAATATAGCAGCATTCAAATCAGGCAATTTTAATTTGGTGCTGAATGACATGAAAAACTTAGCAGATTATTGCCACCGTTTTGAGGTGTTGCTTAAAGTCATTATTGAAACATGTTTGCTCTCAGATGATGAAGTAATAAAGGCCTGTGAGTTAGCTGCCGAAGCCCGGGTTGATTTTGTAAAGACATCTACGGGATTCAGCACGGCTGGAGCTACTGTACATCATATTCAATTAATGCGAAAAAATTTACCTGAACATATTCGTCTCAAAGCTTCCGGTGGAATCCGAGATAGAAACACTGCATTAGATCTAATAAAAAGTCAAGCCGATCGTTTAGGCACATCATCAGGTGTTAAACTGGTAAGCGAATGAGAATAACGCTTTGTGTGATTTTGTTAAGCTTTAGTTTGTTGGCATCTGCACAGCAAGATACCGTGGTTCGAGGCAATCTCAAGATTATTCAAGACACAGCTATTACCACACTGATAAACACCAGACCGGTACTGCAACAAAATCAGAGTGTACGCGGATTTCGAGTGCAATTAGTCTCTTCACCTAATCGTAAAGAAGTTTACGACTTGAAATCTGAGTTTATAAAAAATTATCCTGATGTACGTGCTTATATCACCTATCAACAACCCTATTTTAAATTACGAGTGGGCGATTTCATTGAACGAACGGCAGCTAATCAATTTCGGGATATTATCAATTCTCAATTCCCCGGCTTTATTGTACCGGATAATGTAAACACTAACAGTGATAAAGAGTAATTACTTTTACAGAAGCATAAAGGAGTATGAATAAACGCTGTAAGTCATGCAATTCTGAATTGGAAAATAATGTAGTCCGATGCCCCTACTGTGGAGATTATCAAGGAGCAAACATTGTGAAGCGTATTCTCTTTATCATAATCGTGCTTCTTTTTGCTTTTGTACTTTACCTCTGGTTCACTACCATATAGTTTTTTTAGAATAAAGCCCTCGCCCCCTATATCTTGAATAAGATTTTAAGCTCTTCGGTGCAAATACTAGCCTCAGTTCTTTTTGTATTTACTTTCCAACACTCGGCAGCACAATGTATTTATATCAATGAGGTTTTGATAAACGGACCCGGTGCTTGCGATGGCAATTGCAATCCCAACACGGAAGAATGGGTGGAGTTATACAACGCTTGCACTGCACCTGTTGATCTGAGTTGTTATATGATGACAGACGGCGATTTTACCGTTACGTTTCCGACGGGAACCATCATTCCATCGCATGGATTTTTAACGATAGGCAGTGTAAATTCGGGAATCCCGATCGATATAAATATTGCAACGTGTAACTGTACATCAGGAGCAGGCATAGGAACCTTTACCAACACAAATGAACAAATTATATTACTCACTAACAGTGGGCAAGTCGTAGATGCAGTTTATTGGGGTGTAGGTCAATTCCCGGTAAACATCAACTCATCTATCGTAGGCACCTGCAACTCCGTATCTGCTAATTTTCAATCCGCAACGTATCAGTTTTCTTTGTTGCCAAGTGGTGGAGCCAATGGCTGCACCTTAGCCCGTGTATGCGATGCATCCCCTTTGTGGGTGGAGCGTTGCGGCAATGCTATAACGGGCCATGCCACAAATGGAATCGTTAATCTTGATGCTTCCTTTACTGCATCACAAACTTCTATCTGTTCAGGCGACTGTATCAGTTATACAGATAACAGCACAGGTGGAGCCACTTCATGGCAATGGATTTTTCAAGGGGCATCTACATCATCATCTACATCGAATGAGCCTATAAACATCTGTTACCCAACTCCGGGCAATTACGATGTAACCTTAATAATATCCAACTCGTGTGGAGCAGATACCGGCATTTCAATGGGATATATTCATGTTCAAACAGGTGTCGGAGGTGGAATTTTTATTGCCGGCAATCCGACGTTTTGTGAAGGAGGAAATACGACACTAAGCGTTCCTTCAGCATTTTCCACCTACCAATGGTACTTAAACGGACAACCGATCAGTGGCGCCACATCATCATTTTATACTACACAAACACCAGGAGTCTATTATGTTTCTGTTGGAAGCGGCACTTGTTTAACGGTCTCTAATACAGTGATTGTGTCGGCACAAAATATTATCGATGCCGTTATTTCAAGCACTGCAGATACACTGTGTCCGGGAGATGTAGCAATCTTACATAGTGTTAACATTGCAAATGCTTATCAATGGCTGATGAATGGAACTATCGTATATGGGCAAACGAATGCTTCGCTTACCATCACAAGTCCGGGAACATATCAATTAATAACTACTACACCTCAGGGGTGTAGTGATACGTCCATGGTATATGTTATTATTGATGCCGGATTGGCGGCTCCAACAATTCAAAGCTCGACAGGTGCTTTTTCATTTTGCGAAGGAGACAGCATTACCTTAAGTGTAAATAATAATTATAGCAATTATCAGTGGATGCACTATGCCGATTCATTATTCGGAGAAAATACATCATCAATAACCGTAACACAAGGTGGTGCTTTCTCCGTTTCATTAAGTGTAAATGGCTGCATCGTTGCCTCCACACCGGTAATGATTACAGTTAACCCCTTGCCCGAAGCACATATTAGTAGTAGTGCTATGAAATTTTGTGAAGGAAATACAGTCCTTTTACAAAGCATCAATAGTAACTTTTTCTATCAGTGGTTTCTGAACGGGAATGCCTTACCCGATAGACAAGCTCAAATTAATGCAGGACTTGCCGGAAGTTACCAACTCTTAGTCACTTCGGCAGAAGGATGTACTGCGCTTTCCCAAGCTGTAAATCTTATGAAATCGGTTATACCGAATGTTCAAGTCCTTTATGATACCACTGCTGTATTCTGTGTTGGAAATGAAATTACCTTATCCTCAAGCCTTGTAAACTATTCAACATATCAATGGCTTGCCAATAACACATCTAACTCTAACCTGCCAACTTATCAAGTAAATTCAAGCGGTACTTATTCGTTAATTGTAACAAATAGTGACGGCTGCAGCACATCAAGTTCAGTTGAACTTCAATTCCACGATTGTGGAAGTATTTATATTCCCAATGCATTTTCTCCCAATGGGGATGGCATCAACGATGTATTTCGCGCTTTGGGAACAGATATCGGTTTATTTGAAATGTGGATATATAATCGGTACGGCGAATTAGTTTTCTATTCTAATGATCCACGTATCGGATGGAATGGAACCTACCATTTAACAAATGCCCCGATCGGCGTTTATGTGTATTATTTCAAAGCCAAAGATTTATCAGGTAAAGAGATTTTCTATAATGGGAGCAACAAAGGAAATGTAATCTTGCTTCGTTAAGTTTTTCCAGGCTTGAAATCTTCTAAGGTGAAGCCGAATATTGTTATTTTCGCGCACTTCTGAACCAACCTTGTCCTACAAAGAAAATATAGACTTAACCAAGTTGCCTAAGCATGTAGCCATCATAATGGATGGTAATGGTCGCTGGGCCAAAGCTCAGGGCGAGCAGCGCATTTTCGGACACCATAGCGGGGTTAACGCAGTACGGGATGTTACAGAGG
>JBDHXV010000077.1:0-5236 GCA_039810885.1 Chitinophagales bacterium
ATGAAAAAGTACCGTTTTGGTCTGTTTGCTTTTTTAATCGTATTGCTTCTTATGCCGATTGGTCATGCACTAATGATCCTTAACGAAGGGCTTTTTAAAGAGTTTAAACTTGAGGGCGCTTTTATCATTGGATTGCTTGGAGCGGTTGCTTTAGTATTCGGGGTTAGAAAAAACGCTAACAAATCTCTTGCATCCATTATGGGGTTACTCGGCGGAGTCCTCATTTGGACCGGATGGGTTGAGTTTTCCTTCGTTTGGATTGCCGAAAAAAATGATGTACAACCTTTAATTGAGAATGGCTCGGTTGCCACCAAGCCCGAGTATCTTATAATGATGTCTTCGCTCGGGCTACTCTCGACTATTCTGCTTTTCTTCATATTCAGCTCTACACGTTGCCAATTCTTTAAATGGTTTCAACAAATTCTTCACATCAGAAAACAGTTTAAAGAAGACAATGCCAAACATAAGCTCATAGCTATTATTACTTTTATTGAAACTATCGTTCTTCTTTGGACCTTTTACATTGTTCTCCTACTTGTTTATGATAAAGACATTGCAGGCGATAAACATCCCGCTACCTATATCGTTGCGTTCGGATCGCTTTTTTGGTCCGTTTATTTATTTATCAATCTGTTGAAGATAAATACCTATGATTATGCCATTCGTTATGCCGTACCTACAGTTATCATCTTTTGGAATTTCATCGAAGTCATTGGCCGCTGGAACCTTCTAAAAGAAATTTGGGTGCATCCCTTTGAACATGCAAGAGAAAATGGTATTATCCTGATACTGCTGCTGGCATTCGTTAGTTACTACTTTTATGAAAATCATAAGCTTGCTCGCATTAAACATAATGAACATCTGCGAAATGCAATAAAGTGATATTCATGAGGTGCAACTTCAAATTCTAAAGTTCATCGTATTTTAAATAATAATTTCCGATTACGTTTGCTATGTAATACTGCTTATTATAGCATCTTATATAAAAATTTAAACTTCTTAATGATCTTATGAAAAAAATCATTTTTTCTGCTATTCTTTTTCCTGTCTGCGTGTGGGCTCAAAACACGTTAAGTCCTGTCTCTGTTAATGTTTTTAAAAACGGAACCTACTTTATCGTAAAAGAAGGGAATGTCAATGCTGAAAAGGGAACATGGAAAATGGAATCGCCCAAAAGCCCCTTGCTGTCCACCTTTTGGCTTACTACCTCAAAAGATTTTAAAATCAGTCGTATCGATTTTAAAGATGATACCATTAAAATCAGTCGCACTATTAAACAAGGCTTGGATGCTTTGCCTTTGAGTAAAGGTAAAAAGGTGAAAATATCTTATGCTGTTACAAACTCACAGTTATCTCCGGTGCGTGAGGTCAGTGGCATACTTCAGGATTACTTTAAAGATACATACACGTTAAAAATCACAACCAACGATGGGTTTACGCTCTTCCTCACTACAAATCAAATTTTGGAATTATATGTCGAGGGCAAAACCGACGATAAGTATAAAGCCGATTCGCTCACTCGTGTAGGCATCATCACTTTTAACAAGCCGGCAACTGATATTCCGCTCAAACTCACCTATATGTCAGGGGGCATACAATGGATTCCTTCCTATAACATCAAACTGATAGATGATAAAACGCTGCAACTGGAAATGAAAGCCTTAGTGGAGAACTTCTCCGAAACCCTATCCAACGTGGATTTAACCTTAACTGTTGGTGCACCGCAATTCAAATATGGCACTCAGGTAGATTACTTTGCCTTGAATTATTACACCGGTATAGCAGGTGGCGGCGGAATCAGTAATAGATCAAATACTTACTTATACTCAAACTCTATTACAAGTGGTTTAGCACCTATGATGATGAAATCAGAAGAAAGCCTCGGCGAAAACAATAGCACAGATTGGAGCAACTATGATCCCTATTCCACTACCGGCGAAAAATCGAACGATTTATTTAAGTATCGTATCGGGAAGGTTTCTTTATTGAAAAATACGAAGAGCAGCTTCTCTATTTTTTCTGCAGCGGTTCCTTACGCTGATATCTATGAAGTAACAATTAGTGACATCATTAGTTTTGCTTCTACACGATACATCAACAACAATCCTGATCAGCATTTTGATGTGTATCATTCTTTAAAACTAACAAACAGCACCTTAAATCCTTTTACAACGGCTCCTGTTTTTATTCAAGATGAAAAACTAGAACCTCTTGCTCAAGACGAAATAAAATACACCCCGAAAGGCGGCACCGTAAAGGTGCAACTAAGCAAATCTCCTGACGTGTATGTATCAAATATCGAGGAGCAAATCAAGAAAGACGACAATGCCAAAACATATAATAAGGTTTCTTATTCTAAAGTGACTATCAAAGGAAGCATTCCTGTACAAAACCTTCAGGACAAAACCATTTCGCTCAACATCAGCAAATACATTAACGGAACTATTATCGCAGCAGGCGATGAAGGTAAAATCAATATTCCGGGGAAATATAACGGGCTCAATCCTGTTAGCAGTGCAGAATGGACCATAACGCTGAAGCCCAATGAGAACAAGACGATAACCTATACTTATGAGGTGTATGTCTATAATAACTAAATGGTCACCACATACTTAATCCTAAGAGTATAGCTATTTTCGCTGCCATGAGTGAAACTATACTCTTATTAGGTAAAGGCGGTCGCGAGCACGCTTTCGCAAAGAAGATTAGTGAAAGTATGCTTTGTAATAAGCTATTTATTGCTCCCGGTAATCCCGGCACGGCATTGTGTGGCAAGAATGTTTCGTTAGACCTCAATAATTTTAAGGCAGTTGCTGATTTTGCATTGGATCATAAAGTCAGTATGATTGTAGTAGGCCCTGAAGAACCTTTGGTACTTGGGATTTGGGACTATTTTCAACAACCGCATTTAAAACATATTCCCGTAATTGGTCCATCCAAGGCAGGTGCCAGATTGGAAGGCTCAAAGGATTTTGCTAAAGCATTTATGATTCAGCATCATATTCCTACGGCATACTACAAAACATTTGATCAAAAACAATATAACGATGCGGTAGCATTTGTCAATACTTTCAAAGGACCGATTGTTTTAAAAGCAGACGGACTTGCTGCCGGAAAAGGAGTAGTTATTTGTAAGAACCCCACGGAAGCGGCGAGAGAGTTAGATGAGTTCTTAAATAGTGGCAAGTTTGGTAGTGCAGGCAACAAGGTTGTTGTTGAAGAATTTTTATCCGGAATAGAACTTAGCGTTTTCATACTCACCGACGGGGTAGATTATGTCTTGCTACCTACGGCAAAAGACTATAAACGAATCGGTGAAGGAGATACCGGATTAAATACCGGAGGCATGGGTGCGGTTTCTCCTGTACCTTTTGCAGATGAAGCGTTGATGCAAAAAATTAATGACCGCATAATTCGACCAACACTTAACGGGTTGCAACAGCTAAAAATAGCCTATACCGGTTTTATCTATTTCGGGTTAATGAATGTGAAGGGGAACCCATATATGATTGAATATAATTGTCGTCTCGGCGATCCTGAAACAGAAGTCATTATGCCTCGCATAGAAAACGACTTAGTGGAATTATTTCTTGTTGCTACAAAAAATCAACTTCAAACGTATTGCGTGAGACAGACCAAACGTTCAGGTGTTACCATCGTGCTTGCATCGGCCGGTTATCCGGGAGTGGTCGAAAAAGGTAAGGGGATATCAAATACGGAAAAGGTAACAAGTGCAACGGTTTATCATGCCGGTACAGCTTTGAAAGATGGCGCCTTAGTTACCGATGGCGGGCGCATCTTAACGGTTACAGCATTAGGCGACGACCTTGATGATGCTTTACAAAAAGCAATAAAAGCTGCCGACGATATATCGTTCGAGGGGAAATATTTCCGTCGCGATATAGGATTTGAATTTTTAAAACAAAACACCTGATATGGAATTTATCCAACAACTATTTGACTTTATCCTCCATATAGACAAGCACCTTACGGATATCATCTCTCAATATGGTGTTATGACTTATGCCATTTTATTCGTCATAATTTTTGCAGAAACCGGGTTCGTTGTAACTCCATTCTTACCCGGAGATTCACTCTTGTTTGCTGCTGGTGCACTAACTGCTAACGAAGCTAACGGGTTGAATGTACATTTACTTGCTTTGCTTTTAACCCTTGCGGCAGTCAGCGGTAACATGGTAAATTATCAGGTGGGGCGTTGGCTTGGCCCGGCAGTATTTAATCGCAACTATCGTTTTTTAAAAAAACAATATCTCGATCGCACACAATCCTTTTATGAAAAGCATGGCGGCAAAACGATTATCTATTCCCGATTTATGCCTATAGTCCGCACTTTTGCTCCGTTCGTTGCGGGTATTGGCAAAATGACATATAGCCGGTTTAGCTTCTTTAATATGATCGGAGGGTTATCTTGGGTAGCGTTGTTTACTTATGCCGGATTTTGGTTTGGAAATAACGATTTTGTAAAAAGAAATTTCAGTGCTGTAGTTATCATGATTATTATCATATCCTTACTTCCTATCGTTTATGAAACGATAAGGATGCGTTTGAAAAAAAGTTCTTGATGATAGACACTCATACGCATATTTACCTTCAGGAATTTGATACTGATCGTGACTTAGTGATACAGCGGGCAAAAGATGCGGGCATTACCGCTTTATTGCTTCCCAACATTGATTTAGATTCGGTTGAAGCATTGCATCAATGTATTCAAGCCTATCGTAGCTTCTGTAAACCTATGATGGGATTGCATCCTTGCTCGGTTACTGCCTCTTACAAAGATGCTCTTGAAAAACTATCCACTTATCTACATCTTAAATCAACTGCGTACTGCGGTATTGGCGAAATAGGACTTGACTATTATTGGGATAATACATTTGTAAACGAGCAAAAGAAAGCATTGGAAACCCAGCTAAATTGGTGTGATCATTTTTCTCTACCTTTTAGCATGCACACACGCGAAGCCATTGAGGATGCCATTGCAATAACAAAAACCTTCTTAGATAAAGGAGTGCGCGGCGTTTTTCATTGTTTCGGGGGGAGCTTAGCACAAGCAAAACAAATTATAGATATGAATTGTATGTTAGGCATTGGTGGAGTGGTTACATACAAGAAGGCTGCGTTAGATGAGGTCTTGCGCTATATACCTCTAAGTCATATTGTATTAGAAACAGATGCTCCATACTTGCCCCCCGTACCCAATAGAGGAAAGCGTAAT
>JBDHXV010000078.1:0-4973 GCA_039810885.1 Chitinophagales bacterium
TACATAGCTCAAAGAAGAAATAGATCTATATCTAAATCCAAGACAGACGAAATCCTTTTTTGAACTTGCACCTAGTTGCTATTTACACAATAACGTATCAGCGGGCTAACAGTAGGATCTGAAAGAAACGAGGAACGGGCAACCCCGATGAAGTATTAACAGTATGTTGATGATTTACCTTTTACAACAAAGACAGAGGTAAGGCTGCACAAATAGGCCAATATAGGTTGCAACACTGAAAGAATGCGCCCGAAGAAACCATAAAAGATATAGGATAAAAGAAATAATTACACATTAGTGTGTAACCAAAATATATTATGACTGTATAAACTCAATAAATTTACTAGACCTTATTGAGTATGTTCTACTTTTCCTACCTTGAATACGGCACTAACAGCGAGAATACATTTGTCATCAGCCTTCATCCTTATAAGGTTTCAATTATAAACGACTGCCTGGAAGATGATTTTGCATACAACTCGATGCCGAATCTTGATTTTGAACTGTACAAACTCATTATGTCTAATTAGTAAGGAAGCTATGGGGGAGAAAGGTCATAAATCATTCAAGATAAGGGATTTTCAATATTTTATTGAATCCATACCTCGCATAGACGTAATCCTGGCCATATCCTTAGGTCTTACTATCTTCGGATTCATTATTCTTCAATTTTGCCATTTTTTTATTAAGTAGGCATTCTGTTTTCCGTTATCTTAAATAAATAAAATTAAATCGTGCTTTGCTTTTGTCAAGTGAATAGCTATTTTTGCAATCCTTTTTATTAAACCGACAGAAACATGGCAAAGGCTTGCGACATTACCGGAAAGAAAGCGATAGGCGGAAATAAAGTATCGCACTCAAATATCAAGACTAAGCGCAAATTCAACCCGAACTTGCAAAAGAAGCGCTTCTTTATTCCTGAGGAAAACCGTTGGATTGAGCTTAAAGTATCAACTTCCGCAATGCGCACGATTAGCAAAAAAGGCATTTCTGCCGTTTTACGTGAACTAAACAAAGCATAAAAGCATAGGATATGGCAAAGAAAGAAAACAGAGTGCAGGTTATACTTGAATGTACCGAGCATAAAAACAGCGGACAGCCGGGAACATCAAGATATATTACAACAAAGAACAAGAAGAATACACCGGAGCGCTTGGAACTTAAGAAGTTTAATCCCCTGTTGCGCCGTTATACGATTCACAAAGAAATTAAATAACCCATAAAACAATAAAAAACTTATGGCAAAAGACTCAGGTAAAGCATCAAAGAACGCTAAGACACAAAAAGATGCCGCTCAGAGCGCTGCATCAAAAGCTTACGTAAAAGTTATCGTAGCAGAAAAATCCGACAAATCCGGTGCATACGTTTTTAAAGAAAAGATGGTGCACAAGGATAAGGTAAAGGAATATTTAGCCGGAAAGTAATTTCCAGTCAGTTAAATAATTTTGTGCAATAGCTTCTTCTGTTTTAGGAGGAGCTATTGTTTTTTTATAGAAACATTAAAAGAACAATCTCTATGGCTTTTTTCGGACTATTTGGTAAAGAAAAAAAGGAAGACCTCAATAAAGGGTTGGAAAAAACCAAAGAAGGCTTTTTCAGCAAGCTGGCTAAAACGGTGGTAGGGAAGTCAGTCGTTGATGAGGAAGTCTTAGACCATTTAGAGGATGTATTAATTTCTTCTGATGTGGGGGTAGAAACAACGGTTAAGATTATTAAAAATATTGAAGCGCGGGTAGCGCGAGATAAATATTTGAGCACTTCGGAGTTAGAGCGAATTCTGCGTGACGAAGTTGAATTGATCATGAAACAATCCACACCGCAGCAAACAACAGACGATTATGTGTTGCCCGAAGATAAACGACCCTACGTGATTATGGTTGTTGGCGTAAATGGAGTGGGAAAAACAACGACAATCGGGAAGCTGGCGCATCAATTCAAATCAAAAGGATACCAAGTGTTACTTGGTGCTGCAGATACTTTCAGAGCCGCAGCGGTTGACCAACTAACGATTTGGTCAGAGCGCGCAGGCGTAGATATAATTAAGCAAAGCCAGGGGGCGGACCCCGCAGCAGTAGCCTTTGATACCGTGCAATCGGCTAAAGCACGCAATGCCGATGTGTGTATTATTGACACGGCAGGCCGCTTACATAACAAGGTAGGGTTGATGAGTGAGTTGAGTAAAATAAAACGTGTGATGCAAAAAGTTATAGCCGATGCTCCGCACGAAGTCATATTAGTTCTTGATGCATCAACGGGGCAAAATGCAATTGAGCAAGCAAAGCAATTTACTGCTGCAACAGAGGTTACCGCAATAGCCTTAACCAAATTGGATGGCACGGCCAAGGGCGGCGTTGTTATTGGCATTGCCGATCAATTTAACATACCGGTGAAATATATTGGCGTTGGCGAGAAGATGCATCAATTGCAGATATTTGACAGTGCAGAGTTTGTGGACTCCTTATTTGATAAAACGGCATTTAAGATTTAAGGATGCGCGTTCGTACTCATCATAAACCTCGTGTGAATGTCATCACACTCGGATGTTCTAAAAATAGGGTGGACTCCGAAGTGATGATGGGTCAACTGCGTGCGAATGATTTTGATGTGCAGCATGAAAAATATAATAAGAAACATGACATTGTAATTGTAAATACGTGCGGCTTTATCGGCAAGGCAAAGGAAGAATCCATCAATACGATATTAGAGTATGCCGGGCTAAAGCAACAAGGAGTTATTGAGAAATTATATGTAACAGGATGCTTGAGCGAGCGATACAAGAATGATTTGGAACAAGAAATAAATGAGGTTGACGGATTTTTCGGAACGAATGAATTACCGGCACTCTTACGGCGATTAGGAGCGGATTACAAGCACGAGCTTGTTGGGGAAAGATTATTGACTACACCTAAGCATTATGCTTATCTTAAAATATCGGAAGGATGCAGCAGAACTTGTGCTTTTTGTGCAATCCCGTTGATGCGGGGCAAGCACCAGTCGAAGTCTATAGAGGCTTTGGTTGATGAAGCAAGGAGTCTGGCCCGACAGGGAGTGAAGGAAATTATGTTAATTGCACAAGAGTTAACGTATTACGGATTAGATTTATATAAAGAGCGTAAGCTTCCTGAATTATTGGAGCGACTTGCCGAAATTGATGGACTGCAATGGATCCGTTTGCATTATGCCTATCCGTCTAAATTCCCTGTAGAAGTATTATCCGTAATAAAAGAACATGATAATATTTGTAATTATCTTGATCTTCCCTTACAGCACATCTCAGACCATGTCTTAAAGAGCATGAAGCGACAGATTACGAAAGCGGAAATAGTTGATCTTATTCGCACCATACGCGAGGCAGTGCCGGGAATTGCTTTGCGCACAACGATATTGGTTGGGTTCCCGGGCGAAAAGGAATCAGATTTTAACGAGTTGTGTGATTTTATTAAAGAACAAAAGTTTGAACGTGTGGGGGTGTTCACGTATTCTCATGAGGAGGGCACTTCGGGGTATGAATTTGAGGATGATGTGCCTGAGGAAATTAAAGCCGAGCGAGCTTCGACTTTAATGGAACTTCAAAGCAATATTTCGCGACAATTGAATCTCAGCAGGGTAGGGGCAACCTATACGGTACTGATAGATCGTAAAGAAGGAAACCACTATGTGGCTCGAACAGAGTTCGACTCCCCTGAAGTGGACAACGAGGTGTTGATTGATGCATCCCAATCTTATCTACGCATAGGTGAATTTGTAAAAGTTCGCATTACCGATGCCGATGAGTTTGATTTATATGCGGAACCTTTGCCTTAGTCATGACCGAATATCTTACTTTTCAGGAAACAAGGGTAATACAAAAAATAGTTCGCGATTATTTGTACAGCCCGAACTTGCTAAAAGATTTTTTTAACTATATCCCGGCAGAAGCCTCTGTTAAGGAAGGTATTGATAACAGAAAAAAATTTGCCGTTAACAGAGCGTTATTGACACAGCGCTTATCCTCTCAGTATGAAGGGATAAATACAACAACCGCGGTAAAGCAAAATATTGAAAGGCTTCAATCTGAAAACACTTTTACATTAACTACGGCGCACCAGCCTAATTTACTCTTAGGCCCGCTCTATGTAATTCATAAAATTGTTTCTATCCTAAAGCTTACACAGCAACTCAATAAACAATATTCGAGTACCTGCTTTGTTCCGGTCTTTTGGATGGGAACGGAGGACCACGATAAAGACGAGCTTGCACATATTCATTTGTTCGGCAAAAGAGTTGAGTGGAACACCATGCAGCAGGGCGCTTTTGGCAGATTTGTTTTAGAGGATATCGGGGAAGTGAAGCAACAGGTTTTTGATATTCTCGGAAATTCAGATCGGGTTGCTTATGTGCAACAGTGGTTGCAACAATATTATTTTAGCCAACCCAATATAGAACGGGCAACCCGTTCTTTACTAAATGAGATTTTTGGAGAGTATGGTTTAGTTATTATTCATGGGGATGATGCTGTATTGAAAAAGTCCTTTATGGATATAATGAGAGATGATTTGATCAAACAATCACCGTGCAATATTATATCAGATACGAATGATCAACTAATACAGCGAGGCTATAACGTACAAGCCGTACCCCGTACTATCAATTTATTTTATCTACGAGAGAAGAGCCGGGAGAGAATACAACTTGAAAAAACATATTATCGAATAGGAGAGGCATCTGTTTCAAGAGAAGAATTAGTAGAGGAGCTGGAAAAATTTCCGGAACGATTTAGCCCCAATGTAATATTGCGTCCTTTATATCAAGCGATGATTTTACCGGATGTTGTGTTTATTGGCGGGGGTGCTGAAGTTTCCTATCATTTGCAATTAAAAAAACTGTTTGAGTTCTATCAGGTGCATTATCCAATAATTGTACAACGAGACCTTGCCCTATACACCCAGAACCCATGGCGAACTCGGCTGAAGAAGTTAGATTTAGAAGTAAAA
>JBDHXV010000079.1:0-4508 GCA_039810885.1 Chitinophagales bacterium
CTGCTGTGGCGGAATTCGGAGCAGGGAACTGTCCCCCGTTACCGCTGCTTATTTATTGCACTGCCCTTCGATTAACCTAGTCGCCCGCCATAGAAGCAACACAGTGTTAGCCACCGTTATTCGCTTTTTTCCACTGTAATTTTTTGTTCTCATAATAGTAAATTCCTTCTGTCCTTTTCCAGCAACCATTGTCATGACAACCACCTGTTTGCTTTAAATTACTAATTAAGATTTGTCCGTTTGGATTTACTTTAAAATAGCATTGATAAATACAACTGTCCAGGGAAAGAGTTGAATCAAGAACTTTATTACTCTCGTCAATCATGTAAATGTTTTCTCTCGTCAATCGATAGTATGCTGGCGTCATATAAAATATTTGTTGTTTTGTGTCAAGATCCCATATGATATAAATCGTATAGTTTTGTTGTCCGTTTTTTTGAATTTGTTCGTAATCCCAAGACACCACTATTTCATTCAGTCCTTGTCCGTCCATTTGTATAGATTGAAGACGACAGGTGTCTTTGAAATATGGAAGCATTGACGCATATGTGCACAGGTTAAGAGTGTCCCATGTCTTTTCTTTTTTAAAAACTAAAACATTTGGGCAGGAAATATTTTTACCAGAAACAAAAAATGCTTTTACGGATTCGTCACGAGTCTGTCCGCTTAAATGCCATGATAAGCTGTCCTTTTGTCCGTATAGAAATGAACAGAACAAAAATGATATACTTATTAATATTAGTCGTTGCATATCGTTTATAATGGTGGCTAACTCACAAATAGACGAAACTTTTGCAATAATTCAAATATTACCGGTTATTTTATATGAACTATTGAATACGAATAGAGTAGATCTGTTTTTTGTTTCGCATTTTATTTCGTGTTTTGTATTGAAGGTGTTAAATTTTACTAACTTCGTGCTATTATTACAATGACTAATGCGTAGTGTATGAATGTTTCCGATACAAGTTTTGATAAAAAGGATTTTATTTTTCAAGTTGGTACTCATTATGCGCAGGAAGTTATTTGGATTTCGTTTTCGTATAACATTAAACGAATTCAATGGCTTAAAACTAATCTGAAAGCTCATTGGAGTCAAAGCAACCAGATGTGGTACGTTATAGACAATGCGTATCATCGAACACTTTTTGGTCTTGAAGAAAAGTACTATAACAACAGTATTTTGAGAGATATTGCTGCAGTTAATCAACCGGCACTAAAAAGATATATAGAGCAGCTTAAGTTAAATGGATATAGCCCCAATACCATCCGTACATATACTAACGAATTTGTTCAATTACTCAAAATCTTAAAAGCTCATCCTGTAGATCAATTGTCATCTGAAAAGCTTAGGTCTTATTTCCTATACTGTATCAGTAAATTGAAACTTTCGGAGAATCTCATTCACAGTCGAATGAATGCAGTGAAATTCTACTTTGAAAAGGTGCTTTTTCACGAAAAGCTATTTTTGGAAATCCCACGGCCTAAAAAGCCAAGCACACTCCCCAAAGCGATTTCCACTAGAGACATTAAAAAAATGCTTAGCACCATAGATAACCCAAAACATCAGCTTTTGCTAAAAATGTGCTACGGAATGGGCCTTAGGGTTAGTGAATTGGTGAAACTGAAAATTACAGACATAGATAGTGGTAACATGCAGGTTTTGGTTAATAAGGGAAAAGGCAAAAAAGACAGATATGTTACTTTGCCGGAGTCCGTATTAGATTTGCTCAGAACCTATTATAAAGCATATAAGCCTAAAGAATTTCTTTTTGAAGGCCAATATGGCGGTCAATACTCTGTACGCTCTGCTCAATTAGTTTTCAAGACGGCAATGCGAAAAGCAAAAATTAATAAAAATATAGGCATACATGGGCTGCGTCATAGTTATGCCACACACCTTATTGAACAAGGCACGGATATTCGTTTTGTACAAGAACTTCTTGGTCATAATAATATTAAAACAACGATGATATACACGTCCCTGACAGATCAAACTAAACGAAGAATTAAAAGCCCTTTAGATAATATAACCAATACTCAGGTATAATAATTGACTTGAAGATTAACAGAAAAACCGGAAACAGTTTATTACGTTTCTTTTTCAGCACTATAAATAATAAAACATCAATTCATAAATATATTGGAATTTATAATCTAGGAGGGCGATGATTATTTTTTATGTGAAATAAATATTTCGGTTACTTTTGCGCCCGCGCTGACCGATAGTGTAACTGGCAACACGTCTGATTTTGGTTCAGAAGAGTCCAGGTTCGAGCCCTGGTCGGTCAACACAGTCAGTGCACAAATCCCGGTTTAAATAAGGCCGGGATTTTTTATTTACTTATTGTTTTCTTATCCATACAAAATTTTTGTGATGCGAGAATTTTTCAAACACAGCTATTATCTCTTCCGGAGGAATGATTGCTTTTCTCTTGAATGGATCTATAAAGGAGCCTTCGACAGTAATTGTAGCACATAACTCACTCTTGCCTCTTACAAGTTGGTGAATAAAACTCCATCGTGCATAATCCGGCCGGGCTTTTAGCAAGTGTATGTCTATAAAGACTTCGTCATTAAAGCAGATTTCTTTTTTGAAGACAGCTTCTTCTCGATAGAGTACCGGTGCGCACTGTAATTGTGATAGTCGTTTCATTGCCAGCCCTAAATCATTAAGTGCTTGCATGCGAATGAAAGCACCGAAATCATAATAGCGGCTATGTAATAAATGATTGTTGGCATCAAAATCAGCCCAGCGTAATTGAATCGGTAATTGTCTATATACTGTGGTCATTAATCTCCATGCTCCTCAATATGGTCAATATCTAAAACGGGTTCTTTGGGAGGGCTTTTAAGATCATCGAAGTAGTTAATAAACTGCTCGGTTTGAGTAACATCCAAAAAGGTATTCCAGTGTAGGATGCGGTAGGAGAGCAGTGGCATTTTCCTTTTTTCAATCATCTTAGTTATTTCATCCAACTTTTTAGATTTACGCTTGGCATCATAACTTCCCCATTCAGAGAAATTCAGTTCTTCGCGACCTTCATCAATATGATATTTCAGAAACCAGCCAATAGGATTGATGTATGTGTACCAAGGGTAATGGGTTTCATTGGAGTGGCAGTCATAGCAAGTAGCCTGCAACATTGCCTTGATATCGTCAGGAGTGCCGTTTATGTCAACAAAATTTTGAGTGTTGTCAACAGGTGGGTTGTGTTTGTTAACCTGAAGAAATTGTATGCCTACAAACAGTACAAGCACAATGATGAGTATGATCTTACGCATAATGAGTTTTTGTTATTTACCGTATAAAAATATTCTTTCTCTGGAAAGTTTTTCTTTTATTATAAGAAAATAATACCATAGCATTGTTATTATCCCACATGCCTTGAATAATTATATCAAAGAACGTTATTATTAATGCACTGTGTCTTTGTAACTGTAGTTGCACTTGAGTGTTGAATTTGGAACCATTATCCACAAGATGATCTTATGACGATTCATTACATTGGAATTTAAGTTTCTTTGTGACGTTTTTTTAACAACACACTTAATATCATCATGTCAGAAATACACAAATGCATCATCATCGGGTCTGGACCGGCAGGCTATACTGCGGCAATATATGCATCGCGAGCTAACCTGAAACCGTTACTCATTACAGGATTGGAGCAAGGCGGCCAGCTAATGAATACCACAGATGTAGAGAATTATCCCGGTTATCCCGAAGGCGTTCTTGGGCCACAGATGATGGAGGATTTTAAAAAACAGGCAGAACGCATGGGCACAACGATTCAATTTGGATATGTATCAAAGGTCGATTTTACAGGACCTGTCCATAAAGTATGGGTTGATGAAAAGCATGAATTTCAAGCACACACTATCATTATTTCAACCGGTGCATCGGCCAAGTGGCTGGGTTTAGAATCGGAGAAGAAGTATAATGGAAGTGGTGTTTCGGCTTGTGCAGTATGCGATGGCTTTTTTTACAAAGGCCGAGAGGTGGCTATCGTTGGGGCAGGGGATACAGCGTGTGAAGAAGCTTTATATTTATCTAAAATGTGTACAACAGTACACATGTTGATACGCAGCGAAAGAATGCGCGCCAGCAAAGTGATGCAGGATCGAGTGCTGGAAACTTCCAACATTAAAGTTTATTGGAATACCGAGACTGATGAAATACTTGGCGACGGTTCCGTAGTTACGGCAATGCGTGTGTTGAATAATCAAACCAAAGAGAAACATGAGATTCCCATCTCCGGATTCTTTGTGGCAATAGGGCATACTCCCAATTCGGCACCTTTCAAAGGTATTATTCACATGGATGATCAAGGTTACATTATTACACAACCTAATTCAGCTAAAACAAATATAGAAGGCGTGTTTGCAGCGGGCGATGTGCAGGATAAGCACTACCGTCAGGCTGTAACTGCTGCAGGTTCCGGTTGTATGGCTGCTCTTGATTCTGAACGCTACTTGACAAATAAAGGACTTTAATAATAACGACC
>JBDHXV010000080.1:0-4393 GCA_039810885.1 Chitinophagales bacterium
AAGTCTTACTCTTCCCATTGACTCAACGTTCGTTACTATCAGCAGCTAAGATGCGCGTTTTAAAACCAGAGATTGATGAGTTGAAATCAAAATATGCCGATGACCAAACAAAATTTGGCCAAGAACAGTTAAAGCTCTTCCAAAAGGCGGGAGTAAATCCCCTGGGTGGTTGTATTCCTATGCTTTTACAAATGCCTATCCTGATAGCGATGTACAGCTTTTTCCCCGTTTCTATTGAGTTAAGACAACAGTCTTTTCTTTGGGCGCAAGACCTATCAACTTACGATAGTATATTGAATCTTGGATTTAAAATTCCATTCTATGGCGACCACGTGAGTTTATTTACTCTTTTAATGACGGTGAGTTCTATCTTATTCGCCATATATAATAATCAATTAACCGGCGTTAGCGGGCAAATGAAATATATGGCCTATATATTCCCGGTAATGTTATTGGGCATCTTCAATAACTTATCTGCCGGGCTGACCTACTACTACTTCTTATCTAATATTATCTCTTTTGGTCAACAATGGGTTATACAGCGATTCTTTATAGATGAGGCTGCCATTCATCGTCAGATACAAGAGAATAAAAAGAAAACACCAAAGAAGTCAGGATTCATGTCGCGCTTAGAAGAGATGCAAAAGCAACAGCAGTCTCAGCGGAATAAAAAGAAATAAAAAAGGTATTTAAAAAAGGCTTTCCAATTTCGACTTTGTTATATTCGCATTCCTAAAATAATTTTTTTCATAAATGAAACACCTTAACACTCTCTTCATTCTCTGTCTCTTTGGATTTGTGACCAAGGCACAAGATCCTAAACCTATGAAACAACTGCCTTTGAGTCATTTCTTAGAAGCTCCAAACTACCCTTCTCAATTGACTAATAGCAGCAAACCAAGCGGTGTTACTCCCACACAAAGTGTTGGGCGCAACCTTACTTCTGTAATGATAGGAACATCCGGCAACGCCTTTGGAACTTCAAGCAGTGAAGTCAACAATATTGACATTATCAACAACTTGAATACTGTTGTATTTATCCATCGCAGTAACCCAGCAATAAATGGATTAACAACTTCTCAATTCCGTTACTCTATTTCAACAGACGGTGGACAAACGTTCACAACTGAAATCGGACCACTTAATCCCTCGGCAACAAACCTTGCTGGTGGTGTTAATGCCCGGTTTCCGAACTGTGTTATGCGCAGCACACAAGGTATATCCAGCATTGATAATGCTTGGTTGGTTTACTTGGGCAGTTGGCATAATGGAAATGGCTCAGGCGACGAGATTTGGGAAGGACTAACCCATGGTGTTACTAAATTAGATGGCAACCTTACGGGTGATACTGAACATAACGATGTTATGAACAATAGCGATGTAACAATCACCTATTCTCTCTGTCGTGGACTACCGGGAGAGTATTGGGCTGCCGGCAATGAATATAAATGGGGAACGAAAGACTCTTTCATAGTTATCTATAAAGGGGTATGGAACGATATAACCAATGACGTAGATTGGAGCGTTTATAACAGAATGTACCCTGGATTTGCCAATTTAGGGGATACGATTACAAAGCTTAATCCTATTATCGCCTTCGACCCCACGGGTCAATTCGGATGGATTGGTTCTTTCGGAAACTTCTCAAGCGCCAGGGTTTATTCTCCTTATTTTTACAAAACAACAGATGGAGGCAATACATGGCAAGGGCCATTAACGGTGAACTTAAGCGACTACCCTTCAATTATGAATCGTTTAGACATGACAAACGGGACAGGTGTCCCAACCGGAGCCTTTGAAACAGACATGGTCGTTGACAAAAACGGAGATCCACACTTATTTAATGTAATAGGCTCTGGCAGCAACTATTCTATTCAAACCGGTCTATCGCTTAACCTTTATGATATTACTTATTCTAATGCCACCCAGCAATTTAATGCTATATGGGTGGATACAATCTATACATTCCGTGGCAGTTTAGTTACCTCTCAGGGTGCTGCATTCTCACAAGACAATCGCGTACAAGCCAGCACCTGCCCGGATGGAAGTCGCGTTTTAGTAGAATGGTCTGATTCTCCACTAAATGCAGGTGGAGACAATACCCTGCCTGATGTATTAGGTTGCGGTTACAACGTTGATACTAAACTTTGGACTACAGGTAAGAACTTTACTGCAGACGATATTCAATGGTCAGGTTCTTGCACCTTCCCTTCAGTTGGCTTTGCTTCTTTCCGTAACGGCACTACAACTACGATGCCTGTTGTAATTACTAAATTCAATATTTCCGGTAGTGCAGATGATCCAGTTGAATTTTATTATCTGAACGGAATCACGTTTGAAGACAGTGAATTTGCTTGGGATAAAATCAATAGCGTAAAGAATATTGCAAAAGCAACTTATGAAGTTTATCTATCACCGAACCCAATCGATAATTTCATCAATGTTTACTCTGAAAAATTATCAGGTGCAACAGTGCGTGTACTGAATGTATTAGGTCAGGTTATCTATTCTAATACCGCAACAAATAACAATATGATTATTTCTTTGGAGGGCCTTTCTTCAGGAATGTATATGGTTGAAATAAATGCTAAAGATGGCATCGTGACCAAACGTTTTATCAAGAAATAAGCACACAAATAATTTATCATAAAAAAGCGCTTCTATAGAAGCGCTTTTTTATTTTGTGTAAGAATATCTTATGGAACTTATCCGTGAAAATATTTTTATACGACTATTGATAGCCCTTTGTATTGGCATCTTCGCAGGGTATTATTATCCGATGGATTCTTTGCTCCTCGCTTTTTCTACCATTGTATTACTTCTCTTACTAATAAGCACCTATAGGTATTTGCCTGTTCACTTCAAATATAAATGGCAATATATCTATGGTCTCCAACTCTTGTTTGCTATAATGCTTAGCGGTTATGTGCTGGTCATTAATCAAGAACAACATGGTTTGCAATATCTAAAAAATGCTTTTGTAGATTACATTACAGTAAGAGTTATGGAGGATCCCTCTCCTCATGAACAAATAATTAAGGTAACGGCAGAAATAAACGGCTTGATTAATGGAAAAAATATAATTCCGGCATCAGGGAGGTGCTTGCTATTTATCCGAAAGACAGAAAAAGGAGTTGGAATTAGGTATAATGATTTTTTGCTTTGCAAAAACACGTTAACACCGGTTGACAACAACCCCAACCCACACGCAATTGACTATAGGCAGATACTTCGCAACAAAAACATATATGAAAGTGGATTCTTAAATGATTCGGAATATATCATCAGTGGTCACCATCAGGGATTCGACCTCAAAGCGATTGCCATTGCCGCCCGCAATTACTGTGTAGGCATTATGAATCAATATATTACTAATCAAGACGCCGCAGCAGTGTGTGCTTCACTGCTCCTCGGACAACGCGAACAATTGAGTAACGAATTAGAAAGTGCTTATGCTTCTGCCGGTGTTATTCACATTCTTGCCGTATCCGGAATGCACGTTGGGCTAATTTATTTACTATTGCATCTTACGCTTAAATCCATAGGGCTTACAAAACGCTTTCGATTGTTATCATTCGCTCTAATTGTAACAGGCATTTGGTTTTTTGCTTTAATGACAGGACTTTCATCCAGCGTAATACGCGCTTCTGCAATGATTACCCTCGTTGCATTCGGAAGTTATCTGCATAGACCACTGCTTACATTGAATATTCTATTCGGCTCTGCTTTTATTCTATTATTATTTAATCCGCTACTCATCTTTGATATCGGATTTCAACTCTCTTTTAGTGCCGTTCTATCAATTTTAATTCTTCAGCCTAAAGTATATGAATTAATGCAAACCAATAATCCTATGTTGGATAACCTGATGAAAGTGCTAAGTATATCTATAGCTGCACAGGTGTTGACTCTGCCTCTGATCATGTATTACTTTCATCAAATTCCCGTTCACTTTCTGCTGGCAAACCTTATCGTAGTTCCGGTACTGTCTTTCGTTATTTATGCATTGATTGGGTTGGTAATGGTTAGCGCCATTCCTTTGATAGCTATTCCTCTTGGCTTAGCCATAAGTTATATTGTACAAGGAGTAAATACTTCAATAGATTTTATCCAGTCGTTACCTTTTGCATTATATCACATCAGAACTTATACCGGGGTAATGATGATAATTTCTTTCATAGCCATATTCTTTTTAATCGAGTTCTTATATTACAGAAAAGCTAAGATGCTGCAGGTTTCATTATTGCTAACTATTGCTTTAGTCGGAATGAATACATTTATGGATATGAATAAAGAGAAGCAACACTCCGTTCAAATTTTTCAGAACAGTCAAGGGGTTATTGCAGGTGTTCGTAATAATCAGCAAGTCATCTTATTCTATCCTGGTAAGATG
>JBDHXV010000081.1:0-4254 GCA_039810885.1 Chitinophagales bacterium
GCATTTACTATAAGTTCTTTATTCACAAATCATGATTATTAAACACCCGAAATAATGAAGTTACATAACCCTCCCCCGCTAAGGTGCCTGATAAGATTTTGATTGATGTGTTTTCGAGTGTGTCAGCAGGCAATTGGAGAGCAATAATACACGGTCTGTGCAGGTGTTGTCGGCACAGACCATGTACTCTTAATCAAAATAGATTAACGTGCTTTTTTCTTGTGACGATTCTTTCTAAGACGTTTTTTACGCTTGTGCGTAGCAATCTTATGTCTTTTTCTTTTTTTTCCGCAAGGCATAGTTGTTTACGATTTTTTTATGTTTTGAATTAATTCTTCTATTTGTTTTTCTGCTTCAGGCATTTTCGAAAAATGCTTTTTTGCGTCTTCTAAGCACTGAATCGCTTTATCTTTTTTACCTGTTGCCTTATAGGCTTCGGATAAGTAGTAATAAGCTTCAAAATTATCCGGATGTTTTTGAATAAGATGCTCCAGCCGAGGAATTGCTTTATCGAACTGTCCTGAGATCAGAGCTAAGCGACCTAACGTTACATTCATAAATTCATGATCGGGCTCAAGTTTCTCAACCTGCTTCAGTAGTGTTACTCCCTCCATAACATTATTCTTGCCATCTATAAGACATACTGCTAATTGCACTTTGGCATCTATATCCGAGGAGTCTAAAGCTATTATGTTTCGAAACCCGAGAATAGCATTATCAATAGCGTAATTCCTGGCTATGCTATCTGCGGCACCATCGGCTGCATACGCCATAAGTTCTGCGCTGAATCGCCAGTCGCCAATTGCATTGCTCAATTTTGCTTTTTCAATAAAGTAGTGTCCGCCACAGATGATGTTTCCACTTCTTGCCCATAAGTCTCCGATTTGTTTATAAGCTGTGATTTGTTTCTTGATATCCTCAGATTTAATATCCTTTTCAAGAAGAGCAATACTGTCAAGCAAAGTTTTGCTTACCCTGGAAGATGCCATTTGTAAAATATGCTCAAAACTCTTACTGCTATTCATTAGATCATTCTCGGCAGTAGGCAGAACCGTGGTCTCCGTAAGCTTTATATCTGTTGATTTGCTTTGCGAATACATATAGATGCCGCTTATAGCAATAACGGCAACAACAGTCAATATAAATAAGGGCTTTTTAAACATTAGTCTTCTGCATCAATTTCTACATCATTGTCGCGGTGATGTAAAGCCTTTTCTTGCTTTACCGCATTCCCTGTTCTTACACGCTCAACAAAAGTTTTAGCCGGTTTAAATGCCGGTATAAAATGTGCCGGTATTACAATTGCTTCTCCTTTTTTAATATTTCTACCGATTTTCTCGGCACGTTTCTTAACGATAAAACTTCCAAACCCGCGCACATAAACATTTTCTCCATCTCGCAGTTGATCTTTCACCTCTTTAAAAAAAGCCTCCAACGATACCAAAACATCTACTTTTGGTACCCCCGTTTTGTCAGAAATAATGTTTACGATATCTGCTTTTCTCATGATTTTTAAAGTCCCTTGTTTTTAAAAGGAGTGCAAATGTGAGAATAAATTCTTAAAGTATGAAATGATATAACTTAATGATTCACAAAAGGATTGATAAAAAAATACAACAAGCATTTATCCATAAGCTATTTCTATGGCATGCACAAGTTGACCGCAAACTGCCTTGGGTTGGAATTAAAGACCCTTATAGGATATGGATTTCCGAAGTTATTCTTCAGCAAACACGAGTGGAGCAAGGATTGTCTTATTATTTAAATTTCATCAAACATTTTCCGGATATATACGCTTTAGCCGGGGCCGATATTGATATGGTGTTGTCATTATGGCAAGGCTTGGGTTATTATTCTCGAGCACGGAACTTACATGAAACAGCTAAACAGATTACTCAACAATATGGAGGGAAGGTGCCGCTCCATTATTCTGAGCTGATAAAACTAAAAGGAATCGGACCCTATAGCGCTGCGGCAATATCATCCTTTGCCGCCGATGAACCTAAAGCTGTTGTTGATGGAAACGTAGTTCGGGTACTGGCAAGGATCTTCGGAATAACAAATCCTTATAAAGAGAAAGCGGGTCGAAATCTCTTTTTTGAAACTGCACAGCAACTTCTTGATAAAAACAATCCCGGCAAATACAATCAAGCTGTTATGGACTTTGGAGCACTGCAATGTGTGCCAAAGAACCCTAATTGTCGCGTCTGCACTTTTCATCGAATATGCCATGCTTATCAAAATAATCAGGTCATGCAATTTCCTTCTGCCAAGGCAAGAGCACAACTAAAGAATCGTTATCTAAATTTTTTTTGGATTGAGTATCGCAATAAAATGCTCATTGAGAAACGTTGTGATAAAGATATTTGGAAGGGGCTGTATCAGTTTCCTTTGATCGAAACAAATGCCGTTTTCTCATTTGAGGAATTATTAAAATCACCTTTGGCTAAAGTTCTCTTTCTAAGTAAAATGAGCTTAAAAGGTCCGGGATGGATAAAAAAACAAAAATTATCACATCAGGAAATTCATTTTACCATATATCACCTATCGGCAAGTGGCAACATTTATCGGCGATTGGAAGAAAAATATATATCTGTGGCCGTAAGTGACTTAGCGCTCTATTCTTTACCCAGCACTCTTGCATTTTACCATAACTTTTCATTATCTTCGAAGAAATAATTTCTTACCAATCTCTTAAACCCCAAAAGATTATGAAAGGCGTTAATAAAGTTATTCTTATTGGAAACGTAGGCAGAGACCCGGACTACAATAAGTTAGAAGGCGATGTTAGTATTGCTAAATTTACAGTTGCAACATCCGAACGATACAGAGACCGCAATAGTGGCGAATTAAAAGATCAAACTGAATGGCATAATGTCATTGCTTGGCGGCATCTTGCGGATATATGCCAAAAATATATTCATAAGGGAAGCCCTATTTATGTAGAGGGGAAACTAAGAACTTCTTCGTGGACAGATAAAGACAACAACAAACGCTTTCGTACAGAAATTATAGCCGAAAATATTACCCTACTTGATAAGAAACAAGAGCCACATCATCATCAAGAAATAGCACCCGAAGATAATGCTCCTTTCAGCGCATCAGATGAGCCGGCAGGCGATTTACCATTCTAAATAGTTACGCTAATTTAGCCTTCGCAATTTAAAGTCAGGATCTGTCTTTGGACATTAACATACCTCCGTCGGGACTCTTACCCGTCTTACTGCTAGATAGTGAAATTAGCGGTGGAAACACCCTTTTAGGTATCTTTTTAAATTGGGCAAGTATCCCTTATGATGTTATTTTAAGCATTGCAATCTGTATGATCTTATCCTTTTCGGTTCTTCTTTTAGCCGGCGCCGAGAGGGCTTTATTTTCTTTCAGCTCCCGCGATTTAGAAAAATTAAATACTCGCTCTAAACGTGCCTATAAAATTTTTCAGAAGTATCTCGAACAGCCGAAGTTGCTCTCTTCGGTTATTCAACTTATGCAAACCTTGTTGTCAGCCGCTCTCATTATTTTGCTAACTTATATTTCATTGCAGGTCACAGCAACTTCTACATCGGTATGGTGGCCTTTCCTTCCTGAAATATTTTTAGTGGCATTATGGTTGGTGCTACTCGTGAATGTTATTCCCAATGCACTTGCCGAGAAATTTAATGTCGGCTGGACGTTGTTGTTACTGCCCGGATTATCTCTGTTTTTTTATGCCGTAAAACCTTTTGCGCATCTAATGTTGTATTCGGAAAAAAAGGTGGATGAAACAGTACGCAATTTGACAGAATCTGTAATAGAAGAGCTGAAACAAGAGGCCGAAAACAATGAAGACATACAACAAGAGCAAGAAGTACAACTCTTAAAAGGCGTGATGAAGTTTGGCAGCATTCAGGTAAAACAAGTGATGAAAGCTCGTCCTGATATTGTTGCACTAAATGAATCTTTAAACTTTAATGAAGCAATAAGTATTATACGTGAAAGTGGATACTCTCGGATTCCGGTTTACCGAAAATCATTAGACAATATCATTGGAGTCCTTTATACAAAAGATCTCTTAACTTTTCTGCAAGATGGAACAAAGCGCAACTGGAATCAACTTATTCGCGAAGCACTTTTTATTCCCGAGGGTAAAAAAATTGCCGAATTACTTGTGGAGTTTAAAAAGAAAATGATTCATCTGGCCATAGTAATTGATGAGTATGGCAATACTGCAGGGATCGTTACCCTTGAGGATATTCTCGAAGAAATTATAGGAGA